>NZ_JBVILA010000001.1:604870-870049 GCF_055580625.1 Amycolatopsis sp. NPDC031561
GGGGGGGTTGGACACCTCTCTTTTCCCTCCTCCCCCATGTGGGAGGGAGGGAGGGGGGTTGAAGCTCCCCAACCCCTTTTGTTTCGTGGTGTTTTTTTTTTTTCCCCCCCCCCCCCCCCCCCCACGACCAACCCGGCCAAGCTAAATTCAGAACGTTTCCGCGAGCAGCCCGCGTTTGCGCAGCAGTGGCATTACGCCTTCACCGAAGGTATAGGCCTCTTCGAGATGCGGCTGAGCGGAAAGGATCAGATGATCGAGACCGAGGGCATGGTATTCTTCGATCCGCTCGGCCACTTCTTCGTGACTGCCCACCAGCGCCGTGCCGACACCGGGACGGACCAGGCCATAGCCCGCCCAGACGTTCGGGTGGATCTCCAGGGAGTCGGTGCTGCCGGAGTGCAACGCCGCCATCCGCCGCTGGCCCTCGGATTCGGTGGCGGCGAACCGTTCCTGTGCCTGCCGGATCCGGGCCGGGTCCATTCCGGCGAGCAGCTGATCGGCCACCTTCCACGCCTCGGCCGAGGTGTCGCGGCTGATCACGTGGAATCGGGTGCCGAAGCGCAGCGAACGGCCCAGTGACTCCGCGCGCGCCTGCGACCGTTCGAGATGCGAGGCCATCGCGGCGGGCGTTTCACCCCACATCAGCAGCACATCCGCCTGCGCGGCCGCGACTTCCAGCGCCGCCGACGAAGAGCCGCCGAGGAACAGGGTCGGGCGCACCTGATGCGGCCGGGCGATCAGCCCGGCCTTCAACGTGTAGTGCGTGCCGGTGAAGTCGAACCGCGAACCCGGCCAAGCCTGGCGGAAGACGTCCATGAACTCGCCGGTGCGCGCGTACCGCTGGTCGTGGTCGAGCCAGTCGCCGTAGCGGCGCTGCTCGTCGGGGTCTCCGCCGGTCACGATGTTCAGCAGCAGCCTCGAATCGGAGACGCGCTGGAACGTCGCCGCGGTCTGCGCGGCCAGCAGCGGCGAGACGAATCCCGGCCGCATCGCGATCATGAACTTGACCGACCGCGTCGCGCCCACCAGTGCCGAAGCCACGACCCACGGGTCTTCACAGAACAACCCGAACGGCGTGAGCATCCCGGTGAACCCGAAGCGGTCCGCGGCGAGCGCGACCTGGGTCAGGTACTCGAGGTCCGGCTCGCGCCGGGCGCCGGGCGCCGAGACACCGTCGGCGGTCTTGGCGATCTCCCGCCCGTCGCCGTGCGACGGCAGGAACCAGTGCAGTTGCAGGCTCATGAGTGCTCTCCGAACAGTGAGTGCGCGATCGCTTCCAACGGTCCCGGGGCGAGTTCCGCCTCCAGCCACAAAGCGCGCCGGAACCAGCGGTGCAGCGGGAATTCCCAGGTGACGCCCATACCTCCGCAGACCTGGATCGCCGTCTCGCAGACGGAGATCGCCGCGCGGCTCGCGGCGTGCGCGGCGCACGAGATCGCTTCCACGGCGGCCGGGCCGCCGTCCTGCGGCACGACCGCGGCGCGGTAGGCCAGTGAACGCGCGAGCTCGACCTCGGCGTAACCGTCGGCGAGCTGCTGGCTCACCGCCTGGAACGAACCGATGGGACGGTCGAACTGGGTCCGCGTCTTCGCGTGCTCGACGGCGATCTCCAGCGCCCGCTCCGCGACGCCGATGGCCTCGCCCGCGAGCAAGGTCGTGGCCCGGCCGCGGATCGCGGCGAGCAGTGGCGCGGCGGACGGCGGCCCGGCCAGTAGCCGGCCTTCGGCCCCGGCCAGCGCGAGGTCCGACGTCGCCCGAAGCGGGTCGACGCCGATCCGTGCGGACACGGAAACGGTATCCGGGTCGACGCCGAACAGCGCCACCCCGGCCGGGGTGCGGGCCGCGACCACGATCTCCGTGGCGACCTCGGCGTGCAGGACCGCTTGCACTGCGCCGTCCAGCCGCCAAACACCGTCACGACGTGCCGCGCGGCAGGTGGTGGAGCCGTCGGCCAGCGTCGCCGGTCCGGGCAGGTCGACACCCGCGGCCAGGTACACCGGCAGCGCCGCTCCCGCGGTGGCGAACCACGGCACCGGGTGCAGCGCGCGTCCGCCCTCCTCGGCCAGCAGGACGAACTTCGCCAGGCCGAGGTCCGGGTCGAGCCAGCCCTGCCGGACCAGCTCGGGCCAGGCGGCGAGGTCCTGCCCGCCTTCGTCGGCCAGCGCCGCTATCCGCTCGAGGTCGTACGTGTCCTCGAGGTAGGTGCGGGCAGCGGCCTTGAGCCCGGCCTGGTCCTCGGTCAGCGCGAAGTCCATCAATCCCCCTTCTAACGTGATTTCGGCAGGCCGAGGACCCGCTCCGCGACGATGCCGCGCAGGATCTCCGACGTCCCGCCCTCGATGCTGTTGGCCCGGCTGCGCAACCGCTGGTGTTGCCAGTAGCCGTCCCAGAAGGCGTCGGTCCCGTCGGCCGCCGCGCCCGCGCCGAGCAGCCGGAGCGCGAGCGCGCTCACCCGCTGGTTCGCCTGCGACCAGCGCAGTTTCAGGATCGAACTCTCCGGTCCCGGCTCACCGGTCCGTTCCATCGCGGCCAGCGCGCGGTATCCGGTGAAGCGCAGGCCCTGCAGGTCGACGTACAGCTCGGCGATCTCGGCCCGGACCCGCGGGTCGGTGTCGCCTCCGCACGCCTTGGCGGTCTTGACCAGCCTGTCGAGCTGGACGGCCAGCCGTGCGGTGAGCGTGATGCCGAAGGTGCCGCGCTCGTGCGCGAGGGTGGTCAGCGCGACCCGCCAGCCCTGTCCCGGTTCGCCGAGCACGCAGTCGTCGGGGATCTCGACGCCGGTCAGCAGGATCTGGTTGAAGTCGGTGTCGCCGGACAGCTGCCGCAGCGGCCGCACCTCGACACCGGGTGCGCGCATGTCGAGCAGGAAACAGGTCAGTCCGCGGTGTTTGGCCGCGTCCGGGTCGGTGCGGGCGAGCAGCAGGCAGTGGTCGGCCAAATGGGCGTAGGAGGACCAGACCTTTTCGCCGTCGATGACGTAGCCGCCGTCTGTGCGGCGGGCCCGGGTGCGCACCGAGGCGAGGTCCGATCCGGCGTCCGGCTCGGAGAAGCCCTGGCAGAAGATCGTTTCCCCGGAAAGGATCCTGGGGAGATGGGTGGCCTTCTGCCCGTCCGTTCCATAGTGGACGATCGCGGGGCCGACCATGCCCAGCCCGATCACCCCGGCGTGGTCCGGTGCCTCGGCCAGCGCGCTCTCTTCGGCGTAGATCGCTTGGTACGCGGGGGAAAGCCCCCGGCCACCGTGGTCGGCGGGCCAGGTCAGGCCGGCGTATCCGGCCGCGTGCAGCGCCTTGCTCCAGGCGCGCAACTCGTCGGCGGACCACGCACGAGGCGCGCTCGGCGTGGTTTCGGGTAACTGCTCGGCGAGCCAGGCCTTGAGGCCCGCCCGGAATGCCGCTTGATCTTCGCTGTCGTCCAGCCGCATAGAGGCACCATAACCAGCCTCGGTGATCGTGAGGGGGTGCGCGAACCATTCCCGCAACTACGGAGAAACCCCAGCTTGGTCCGCAATCCGAGAGACGTTCCCCCGCCGGGGCCGCACCACGATGGGGGAGCCGGGCACCGCGTCCGGTGGAGAGGCAGGTACCCGCCCGTGGCCGCGCTGAACGACCGCACCCCGGTCATCGTCTCCGCCGTCCGCACCCCGCTCGGCAAGCGCGGCGGGGTGCTCGCCGAACTGAAGGCCGTCGAACTGATGCGGCACGTCCAGCTGGAGGTCATCGCGCGCGCCGGCATCGAACCCGGCGACGTCGACCAGATCATCGGCGGCTGCGTGACCCAGTCCGGTGAGCAGAGCCTCAACGTCACCCGCAACGCCTGGCTCAACTCCGGTCACGACCCCGGCGTCGGTTGCTCCACAGTGGACGTTTCCTGTGGCTCGGCGCAGCAGGCGAACCACCTGATCTCCGCGCTGATCGCCGCGGACGCCATCGACACCGGGATCGCCTGCGGCGTCGAGTCGATGAGCAGGGTGCCGATCGGGACGAACCTCTACCAGGGACCCGGGCACTACAAGACGCGGGACTACCCGTGGGACGACCCGCCCAAGGCACAGTTCGGCGGCGCGGAGAGGATCGCCGAGCGCGAAGGCATCGGGCGCGCGGACGCCGACGACTACGGCCTGCTCTCCCAGCAGCGCGCGGCCCGGGCGTGGGACGAGGGCCGGTTCGACCGTGAAGTCTCCCCGGTCGGCGCGGTCACTCGCGACGAAGGCATCCGTGACACCACCCTGGAAGGCCTTGCCGCGCTGCGGCCCAACATCGAAGGCGCGGTGCACACCGCGGGGTCGACGTCGCAGATCTCCGACGGCGCCGCCGCCATCCTCTGGATGTCCTACGGCAAGGCACGCGCGCTGGGCCTGACGCCGCGGGCGCGGCTGGTCGGCCAGGTCGTCACCGGCGCCGATCCGTACTACCTGCTCGACGGGCCCGTGGTCGCCACCGAGCGGGTGCTGCGCCGGACCGGCCGCCGACTGTCCGATGTGGACATCTGCGAGGTGAACGAGGCCTTCGCCGGAGTGGTGCTCAACTGGGCCAAGGCGCACGGAGCGGACATCGACCGCGTCAACGTCAACGGCGGCGCCATCGCGCTCGGTCACCCGCTGGGCGCGACCGGGACCAGGCTGCTGGTGACGGCGCTGCACGAACTCGAGCGCACTGACACCTCGACGGCGCTGATCACCATGTGCTGCGGCGGTTCGCTCGGCACCGCTTCCCTGCTGGAAAGGCTTTGACCATGCGCGAAGAGGAGTTCTTCCGCCGTGCGCGGACCGGCTCGGACGGTCCCCTGGAGGGTGTGCGCGTCCTGGACGTGACCAAGGTCTGGTCCGGTCCGCTCGCCACCTGCGTCATGGCGGACCTGGGGGCCGACGTGGTCCGGATCGAGCTCGCCGACGGCCACGACGGCGAGGTGCCGCCGAACATCCCCGGCACCGGGCTGTCGTGGTTCCGGGAAACCGTGCACCGCAACAAGCGCAGTGCCGGGCTGGACCTGCGCTCCGACCTCGATCGCGCGCGGTTCCTCGAACTGGTGGCTCACGCGGACATCGTGGTCGAGAACTACAAACCCGGCACCCTGGACGGCTGGGGCGCCGGGTACGAGGCCTGCCGGGCGGCGCGCGAGGACATCGTTTTCGTTTCGGTGTCCGGTTTCGGGCAGTACGGACCGAAATCACATCTGCCCGCCTACGATCCCGCGATCCAGGCCGCGGCGGGCTGGATGTCGCTCAACGGCCTCCCGGAGGGGCCGCCTGTGCGCGCTCCGACGTTCCTCGCCGACGAGCTGGCGGGCCTGCACGCGGCGATCGGCGCGCTCGCCGCGCTGGCGCACCGGAACCGGACCGGCGAAGGGCAGCACGTCGACGTGGCCATGGTGGACTGCCTGCTCGCCAGCAGCAGCGGCCTGCCGACCCTCGCCGCGACCGGCGCCCCGCCGCCGAGGCTGGGCAACGAGACCGATTTCGTCGTTCCGGCGAACGTCTACGAATGCGCGGACGGCCATTTGTATCTCGCGGTCGCGATCAACCGACACTGGCGCGTGCTCACCGAAATCATCGGCAGACCGGAACTCGGCCGGGCGGAGGGATTCCGCACGAACGTCGAAAGACTGGCCAATCGAGAACCGATCAACGCGATGATCTCGGGCTGGTGCGCGGGACGTCCGCTCGCCGACGCTCTCGAGGAACTGAACGGCAACGGGCTCGTCGCCGCGCCGGTGCGCACGCTCACCGAAGCCGTCGCCGACGAGCACGTCCAGGCCCGGGCGATGCTGCAGGAAACGGTACTGAGCAACGGATCCACGGCGCCGATCGTCGGGCCGGCGGTGAAGTTCTCCCGTACTCCGACGAAGGTTCGTCACGGTGCTCCCCGGCCGGGCGCGGACACCGCCGAAGTGTTCGCGGAACTCGCGGCAAACGATGAGAAGAATAGTTTGCGCCGCGCTTCATAAAATGGAATCAAATTGTGCGGGAAACCGAGGAGGCGGCGTGGCAGAGCACCACCGGGCCCTGGTCACCGGGGCTTCACGAGGGATCGGCCGGGCCGTCGCGCTGCGGCTGGCCCAGGAGGGCTACGCCGTCGCGGGTTGTTTCTCGAAACCGAGCGCGGCGTCGGCGGAAATCGAAGAGGACATCGCGGCGATCGGCGTACCCGGCTATTTCGCGGAATGCGACGTCGCCGATTCCGAGGCCGTCGAGCAATTCGTCAAGGACGCCGAGGAGAAGCTCGGCCCGATCGACCTGCTGATCAACAACGCGGGGATAACCAAGGACAGCCCGCTGGTACTCGCCAGCGCCGAGGACTGGCACGCGGTGCTGGCCACGAACCTCACCGGCACCTGGAACTTCTGCCGCACCATGGCCTTCCGGTTCATGAAGAACCGCGGCGGCGTCGTGGTCAACATGTCCTCGGTCGCCGGCGTCTACGGCCACGCGGGCCAGACCGCCTATTCCGCCAGCAAAGCGGGCATCATCGGCTTCAGCAAGTCGCTGGCCAAGGAGGTCGCCGGGCACGGTGTCCGGGTCAACGTCGTCGCGCCCGGGTTCATCGAGACCGACATGACCGGTTCCCTCGGCGAGAAGCAGCGCGCCAAGGCGCTCACGCAGATCCCGGCCAAACGGTTCGGCACCGGCGAGGACGTTGCCGAACTGGTCGCGTTCCTGGTCTCCGACCGTGCCTCCTACATCACCGGACAGGTGCTGCAGATCGACGGGGGGATCACGCTGTGACTCCGATTCCCGCCTTCGCCGCGCCGCTGCGGGCGATCGACACGCTGGACGTCCGTGCCTCGGGGGACGACATCGAGCTCGTCGCCCAGCTCACCGTGGACGGCAAGGAACCCAATCTGCGCGGGCACTTCCCCGGCCAGGCCGTGTACCCCGGCGTCTTCGTCATCGAGACGCTGGAACAGGCGATGCGCGAGGCCGCGGGCGCCCGGTTGAGCACCGTCCGGTCGGTCCGTTTCCTCGCGCCGCTGCTCGACGGCGACCGGATGGTGCTGACCGCCACCGCGAAGCGCACCCCGGACGGCTGGGACGTGACCGGCAAGGCCACCCTCGGCGAGACGACGACGGCCAAGATCCGCGCCTCCTTCGAGGAGGTCGCGGAATGACCGAGCACCACGACATCCGCGCCCAGCTCCCGCAGCGGTACCCGCTGCTGCTGGTGGACCGCGTCCTGGAGCTGGTCCCGGGCGAGTCGATCGTCACGATCAAGGCGGTCACCGGTACGGAACCCTGCTACGAGGGGATCCCCGACGGCGCCCCGGCGGACCGGTACGACTACCCGAAGTCGCTGATGATCGAGTCTTTCGGGCAGAGTGCCGCGCTCCTCTGGCTCGACGGGCGTGAGCCGGTCGAGGACGACGACTCGACGTTGATGTTCATCGGTGCCCGTGACTACCGCTTCACGGGCGCCGCCCGTCCTGGTGACGTGCTGCGCCACGAGGTCCGCCTGGAGTCGGTGTTGGCCGACACGGCCTTCGCCACCGGGCAGACCTGGGTCGGCGATCGCCTGATCGCCACCGTCACCACCCTGACCGCGACGCGACGCCCCGTGCGGCCCGCGGCGTGAGAACCGGACAACGAAATCGGAGGATCGTCATGACGCAGACCGACACCCAGCTCGAGGAACTTCGCGAGTTGGTCGCCGAGGTGCTCGAACTCGAGCCCGAGGAGCTGGAGGACAACGGGGACTTCATCGACGACTACGAGGCCGATTCCCTCCGTGCCATCGAGATCCTCGCCCGTATCGACAAGCAGTACAAGGTCGAGATCCCGCAGGCGGAACTGCCCGAGCTGCGCACGCTCAAGGCGGTCAACGACGCCCTGATCCGGCACTCCGTCAAGAAGGGATGAACCGTGGCCCGCGTTGTCGTGACCGGGGTCGGCCCGGTGTCGAGCATCGGGATCGGGATAGCCGCGTTCGCCGAGGCGCTGCGCACCGGCCGATCCGGGATCTCGCCCATCACCAGCTTCGACCCGGCCGGGTTCCCGCACCGGAACGCGGGCGAGGTCCAGACCTTCGATCCGGGCGCCCATCTCCGCCGGGTGGACCCGGCGCGGTGGGGACGGTCCAGCCAGTTCGCGGCCAGCGCCGCGCAGCTGGCGGTCGCCGACGCCCGGCTCGACCTCACTTCGGTGGAGCCGGGGCGTGCGCACGCGATCATGGGCACCACCAGCGGTGAGTCCGCGGTCGCGGAGGCGCTCACCGCGCAGATCATCGCCGGGGGTTTCGCCGCGCAGGACCCGGCCCTGCTGACCCAGCTGCCCGCCAACCGGCTGGCGAACGCGGTCAGTGAGGAGCTCGGGTTGTCCGGCGAGTCGCTGACCATCGCGACCGCCTGCTCGGCGAGCAACTACGCGATCGGCTACGCCTACGACCTGCTCGCGGGCGGCGAGGCCGACGTCGTCTTCGCCGGCGGCGCCGATTCGGTGTGCCGCTGGGCACACGCCGGGTTCTACCGGCTCGGCGCGCTGGCGAAGGACGCCTGTACTCCGTTCGACAAGGGCCGCGCGGGCATCCTCACCGGCGAGGGTGGCGCCGTGCTGGCCTTGGAAACCCTCGACCACGCCCGGAAGAGGGGCGCCACGATCTACGCGGAACTGCTCGGGTACGGCGTCAACTGCGACGCCATCCACCCGGTCACACCGGACGCGCCGACGGTCGCGGAATGCATGCGCATCGCGCATCGCAACTCCGGGATCTCACCGTCCGATGTGGACTACATCTCCGCGCACGGCACCGGCACGCAGGTGAACGACCTGGTCGAGAGCAAGGCGGTCATCGAGGTCTTCGGTGAGCGCCCGCCGCCGATCAGCTCGATCAAATCGATGCTCGGCCACACCATGGGCGCGGCCTGCGGGTTCGGGGCGATCGCCTCGACCATCGCGATCGACCGGGGTTTCCTGCCGCCCACGGTCAACTGGACCACCGCCGATCCGGAGCTGGGCGGTGTCGACCCGGTGCCGAACGCGGCCCGCCCGGCGAACGTCCGGGTGGTCCAGAACGACGGTTTCGCCTTCGGTGGCAACAACGCCATCGTGATGTTGGGAGCGCCAGAATGAGCGGTGTGGTGGTGACCGGCTGGAGCGCGCTGACCTCCGCGGGCGTCGGCGTGGACGCGCTGGCGAAGAAGGTCGCACTGGCCGAGGCGGGCCAGGTCGAGAAGGGCCACGAGATCGGCGACCTCTACGAAGAGCCGTTGCCCGGGACGAGCGGGCACTTCCTCAACAGCTTCAGTCCCCGGGAACACTTGGGACGCAAGGGGACCAGTACCTACGACCGCGCCACCGGGCTGGCCGTCGTGTGCTGCCAGGAGGCGTTGCGCGAAGCCGGGGTGGCCCTCGACGACGAGGTCCGGCCGCGGATCGGCGTGGTGCTCGGGACCTCACTGGGCAGCTTCAAGTCCACCAGCGACTACACCCGTGAAACCCTGGTGCAGGACAAGCCCTATCTGGTCAACCCGATGCTGTTCCCGAACACGGTGATGAACTGCGCCGCGGGCCAGGTCGCCATCCGGTTCGGTCTTCGCGGGGCGAACACCACCATCGCGGGTGGCACCCTCGGTTTCCTCAACGTGCTGCGGTACGCGGGCAACGCCATCGAGCGCGGTCACGTCGACGTCGTGGTCGCCGGCGCGGTGGAGGAGTTCACCCCGCACCGCGCGTGGGCGACTCACCTGACCGGGGCGACCGACGTCGTCGCCCCCGGCGAAGCGGCCGGGATGTTCGTGCTGGCCAAGGAGAACACGCCGGAGTGGGCGGGTACGCGCCGGCGCGCCGGTGTCCTCGCGGTCGCCACGGCCTACGGGCCGGGCGGCGGTGACGCGGCCGAAACCGCGCTCGCCGGCTGTGTGCGCCGGGTGCTGGCGAAGGCGGGCGCTGACGCGTCCGAAGTGTCCACTGTGTACACCGGTGAGGTCGATGACGACGACCGGCGCGAGTACGGCCCGATCGTCCGCGCGCTCGGCCACGGTCCGGAACGGGTCATGGTCAAGCGGCTGTTCGGCGAATGCGACGCGGCCTCCGGCGCGGTGGCGCTGGGTGTCCTGCTGGCCGAAGAGCGCGATGCCGGGCCCGGCGGGCTGAGCCTGCTCACCGCGCGGGGCGCGGACGGTGCCGTCGGCGCCGCCATCGTGAGGAGGTACGCCGATGGCGGTCCTGATCGCGGGTAGCGCGGTGCGCACCTGCCTCGGTTCGGGCGCGGAGACGTTCGATGGCCTGCTCCGCGGCGCTTGTGGCGTCTCACCGCTCCGGTACGGCGAACCCGGGCAGCTGAACGTCGCCTACGGCTACCACGCCGACCTCGACGACGAGTTGTTCCGCGCGGGACGGCTCCTGGCCGAATGCCTGAAGGAAGCCGTCGCGCAGTCCGGAGTGGACACCGCGACGAAGCGGGTCGCCGTGCTGATCGGCACGGGGCTGCGTGAGCTGTCCGCGGTGGAACGGCTCGCGCTCACCGGCGAGACGGTGCCCGCCGGACGGCTGGACTTCGCCGACGTCGTGGCCGAAACCCTGCCCGGTGTCACCGACGTGACCACGGTCGTCAACGCGTGCAGCGCGGGCGGCCACGTTCTCGCGCTCGCACAGGACCTTCTGGAACTGGGCGAATGCGACGCCGTCGTGGTCGCCGCCGCCGACGCGATGACGCGGTCGATGCTCGCCATGATCGGCCGTGTCGCCGAGGAACCGACGGAGCGGGTGCGGCCGTTCGACCGCGAGCGCACCGGCGTACTCCTCGGCGAGGGCGCGGCGGCACTCGTCGTCGTTCCCGGGACCTGGGAAGGCCCGGCGCTCGGCAAGGTCGCCGCGACCGGACTTTCCTGCGACGCCTACCACGCCACGGCGCCGGACATCGAGGGCATCGCCCGCGCGATGTCCGACGCCTACACGCGTGCGGGCCGCGTCCCGTCCGATGTGGACGTCGTGGTGGCGCACGCGACGGGCACCGCGCTCAACGATCCGGTCGAATGCGACGCGTTGCGCAAGGTCGTCCTCGGTGGCGGCGGGAACCCGCTCGTCACCGCGGTCAAGGGCTCGACGGGCCACACGTCCGGCAGCGCCGCACTGGTCAACGTGGACGTCGCGCTGCGGATCTTCGCTTCCGGCGAAGTGCCCGCCGTCGCCGGCCTGACCGACCCCCTCGACGAGGGCACCGGACTACGGCTCGTCATCGGCGACGCGGTCACCGCGCGGCCGGATCTGGTGCAGGTCAACGCGTTCGGCTTCGGCGGGGTCAACGCCGTCACCCTGCTGGAGCGGGCATGACCGCCCGCGAGCCCGGGGTACGGGCGAGGGAGACCCGCTTGCTGCTCACCGGCTGGAGCCTGCACCTGCCAGGGGTCGCGGGGTTCGACGGCGCGCCGCCGGAGAAGGCCGCCACCGTCCTGGGGCGGAAAGGGATGCTGTACAAGGAACCCTCGACCCGTCTCGCGTTGTGCGCGGTGCATCGCGCACTCGGTTTCGAACCGGGGCAACGGGCCACCGGGCCGATCGAAACCGGTACCGCGGTGGTCGCGTGCAGCAATCTCGGCAACGTCGAGACGGTCGCGAAGGTCACGCGTGCGGTCGACGCGGAAGGCGGCCGTGCGGTGAGCGTGCTCGACGCGCCCAACGTGTCGCCGAACGTCGTGGCCAGCACGGTCGCGCTGTGGTTCGGTTTCGGCGGTCCCAACCTGATGCTGTGTTCCGGCAGTACCGCCGGGCTCGCCGGGCTGCGGATGGCGAGTCTGCTGCTGCGCTCCGGCCGGGCCACCCGGGTGGTGCTCGTCGGGGCCGAGCCGGAGGACGAGATCGCCTCGATCCTGCACGACGGACCACTGCGCGCGGGGAGCGCGTGCGTGATCCTCGAACCCTGGCGCGAGAACTCCGGGCACGCCGTCGTCGACGTCGAGCCATGGGAGGCCGCGCCGCTGCCCCGGCGCACGGTCGGGCCCGGCGGTTTCGACGTCAAGGAACAGTGGGGCGACTTCTACGGCGCGCACGGGGTCGTGGAGCTCGCGCTCGCCGCCCACCTCGCCGTCGCGGAAGGCGAAGGCCGCGTGGGCATCGGCCCGCGACGGCCCGACGGCGGACCGGCGGTTTCGGTCGCCGTCACTGATCACAGCGATGAGATGGGGTCCCGGTGAACGGTTCAGCGGTGAAGGCGCACACGATCTCGCCCGGCAGGCCCGGCGCGCCGCTGGTGCTGTTCGTCCACGGGATGGAAGGCCACTGGAAGAGCTGGACGCCGCTGGCGGCCCATCTCGACCAGGGGTACCGGGTGGTCTCGCTGGAGCTGCCGTGGAAGGCGGGCAACGACTTCCGCTGGCGCAACCGCTCCTTCGGGCACTGGCTCGGTGACGGCCTCGACCTGCTCGGCACCACCCCGGACGTCCTCGTGGCGCACTCGTTCGGCGCCAACGCCGCGCTGGAGCTGATGTGCGCGCTCGATCCGCGTGTCGGTTCGTCGGTGGCGTTGTTCTGCCCGTTCTACCGGCTGCCCCGGTACGAGGTGACCTGGCGGATGTTCGAGCGCTCGCGCGAGACGTTCACCGCGCACGTCGGCGAGGGTGTCCGTGCCCGGCTCGGCAAACGAGCGGCCACTTTGGACCCCGAGGTCATCGACGGCATGGTCAAGATCGCGCTGAACCGCGCCGGGCCGCTCGGTTTCGCGTCGGTGTTCGACCGTTACGCCGCGAGCGCCGACCTCCAGCTCGGCAACGTCGAGATCCCGACGAAGGTGCTCGTCGGCGGCCAAGACCCGACGCTGCCCGCCGAGTCCGCCGTCGCGCTCGCCGCGGGTATGCCGGGCGCGACCCTGCACACGCACGAACGCGGCGACCACTTCTTCCACGTTCGCTACGCCCGGTACGCCGCGGCCGAGGTGACCGGCCTCGTCGAGGACGTCCGGACCATCCCGAAGGTAGGTGAACTCCGATGACCGCAGTCCTGCGGCCAAGCCGGACCGTCACGCACGGCCGCCCCGCGTTCGAGGGCGCCAACATCCGCACCTGGATCGGTTTCAAGCACTTCATGTACCTGGTCGAGCAGGGTGTCCTGCAGTGGCTGCGCGACCAGGGCACGAGTGCGCGCGACCTCTTCCTCGAGCACGGCCTCGGCGCGGAGATCGTGGACTGCTCGGTGCAGCTGCCCGCGGTGCTGGAACTCGACGACGAGGTCGAAGTCGAGGTCACCCCCGGCCGCGGCGACAAGCTGAACGTCCAGCTCTCGGTGGTCCGCGACGGCGAGAAGGTCACCGTGCTGCGCGGCAAGGTCACCGTCGCGCTGGTCCGCGAGCGGGCGGCGGACACCACGGCGGCCGCCCCCGAGGCGCTGGCGCACCTGGAAGTCCCGGCGCTGAAGTCCACAGTGGAACGGATCGCGATCCCCGCCGGGGAGACCGCCGAGTCGGTGCTGACCGCGGAACCGGGCGCGTTCCTGTGGTCCTGGCGGGCGCCGTACTTCTACTGCCACTACTCCGACCGCGTCCAGCACTCCGGTTTCGTCCGGACGCTGGAGGAGGTCGTCGACCGCTATCTCGCCGACCGCGGCATCTCCGTCGGCCGCATGCTGTCCGAACGCGCGTGGATCCCGGTCGTCTCCCGCGCCCGCGTCCGGCTGCTGGAGGACGCGCGGATGGAGGAGACGGTGCACACCGTGTTCACCGTGACCGACATCCTGCGCGGGGTCATGTTCGACGGCCGCATGGACTGCTACGTCCAGCGTGGCTCGGAACTGGTCCCGGTGGCCACCGCCCAGATCCTGCACGGCTACGCCATCGCGGCCGGTCCGGGCGCGGGCGGGATGGCCCAGCTGGACGAGGGTGTCGTGCACGCGCTGCTCGGGGACCGGGCGTGAGCCGCCCGGCCAAGCTGTACTTCTCGCTGCGCAGCCCGTACAGCTGGCTCGCGATCAACCGGCTGCGCGACGAGGTGCCCGGCGCGCTCGAACAGCTGGTGTGCCTCCCGTACTGGGATCCGGACACGGTGACCGGTGCCGGCCTCGACGAGCGCGGCGGCGAGTTCCACTACGTGCAGATGAGCCGCGCGAAGCATCTGTACATGCTGATGGACACCAAACGGATCGCCGAGGGACAGGGCCGCAAGATGGCCTGGCCGATCGACATCGAGCCGTGGTGGGAACTGCCGCATCTGGCCTGGCTGCGCGCACGCCGCGAGGGTGTCGAGTGGCCGTTCTACGACGCGCTCAACGAGGCGCGCTGGGGTCGCGGCGACAACATCTGCGAGCCCGACGTCGTCCGCGCCGCGGCCGAGCGGGCCGGTTTCGACCCGGAACTGGCCGTCGGCGCCGTCGACGACCCGGAGATCCGCGCCGAAGGGGTCGACTGTCTCTACCAGGCATATCTCGACGACATCTTCGGCATCCCCTACTTCAAATGGGGCCGCCACCGTTTCTGGGGATTCGACCGGCTGGACGCGTTCCTTCAGGTCTGGCGGCCCGCGGTGCGAGAGGAGCGTGCGGCATGAGCGAGGACCAGGACGCCACGGTCATCGAGCTGCCCCAGTCCGAGTGGTACGGCGTGCCCGCCGAACTGCTGGACGAAGGCGCCGTCTACGACTGGGACAGCCCGGGCGGCTGCGGATGAGGACCGTCGAAGAGGAACGGCTCTACCGCAAGCAACGCCTGGCGGCGACCATGCGGCTGTTCGCGGTGCGGGGTTTCGACGAGGGCGCGGGCGGGCACGTGACCGCCCGCGACCCCGGCGACCCGGAGAAGTTCTGGATCAACCCGTTCGGTGTCCACTTCGGCCACGTCCGGGTCAGCGATCTCCTGCTGGTCGACAGCCGGGGTGAAGTCGTCGAAGGCGACGGGAGGATCAACCCGGCCGGGTTCGTCATCCACTCGCACGTCCACGCGGCGCGGCCCGACGTCGTCGCGGTCGCCCACGCGCATTCCACCTACGGACGTGCGTGGGCGGCGCTGGGCCGCAAACTCGACCCGATCACCCAAGACGCCTGCGCGTTCTACGAGGACCACGAGGTCTTCGACGAGTTCGGCGGCGTGGTGCTGGATCCCGACGAGGGCAAGCGGATCGCGGTCCGCCTCGGCACGGGCAAGGCGGTGATCCTGCGCAACCACGGGCTGCTCACGGTCGGCGGCACCGTGCAGGAGGCGGCCTGGTGGTTCACCACCATGGACAGCTCGTGTCACGTGCAACTGCTCGCGGAGGCGGCCGGGACACCGGTGCCGATCGAGCCCGGGGTCGCGCGGCACACCGCGTCGACCATCGGCACACCGGGGATGGGGCGGCTCAACTTCCGCCCGCTGTACGCCGATCTCGTGCGCGTGCAGCCGGATCTGCTGGACTGAGGGGTAAAGGTCATGCCGACACTGCTGAACGACCACATCGCGGCCGACGGGGCCGGGATCGCGATCGTCGACGAGGCCGGAGCTGTCGGCTGGCGGCTGCTGGGGGAGCGGGTGAACCGCTGGATCACCCTGCTGCGCGACCGAGGGCTCGGCGAGGGCGACCGGCTGGCCTGTGTGCTCGGCAACCGCCGGGAGACCTTCGAGGTGCTCCTGGCGTGCCTGCACTCCGGGATCACCGTGGTACCGGTCAACTGGCACCTCACCGATCCGGAAATCGCCTACATCGTCTCGGATTCCGGGAGCAAGGCCCTGGTCGTCGAGCCCTCGTACGCCGAGACGGCCGGTCGCGCGGTGGCCCAGTCCACCGGCGGGTGCACGACGCTGTTCGTCACCGGCGCCTCGGACGAGCACGGATTCGAAGCGGTGGAACCGTTGCTGGCCCAGGTGTCCGCGGCCGAGCCCGAGGGACAGACCTGCGGCGCCACGATGTTGTACACGTCGGGGACCACCGGCGTGCCCAAGGGCGTGGTGAACGGCCTCTTCGTCGTCGGCGCGCCGTTCTCCCGGGTGTCGAAACTGACCAGGTACGCGCATGTCGTCCTGGACGTCCCATCGCGTGAGCGGTGCCTGCTCGACGGTCCTTGGTACCACTCGTCGCAGCTGTTCTTCTCGCTGCTCGGGCTGTTGCTGGGCTCGACGCTGGTGATCCGCCGGTCGTTCGATCCGGAGTCCACTTTGGACATAATCGACCGCGAGCGGATCACCGCCGCACATCTCGTGCCGACCCAGTTCATCCGCCTGCTGCGGCTTCCCCCGGAGGTCCGCGCGCGGTTCTCGGGGGCGAGCCTCGGCCGCGTGTGGCACGGCGGCGGACCGTGCTCGCCGGACGTCAAGCGCCGGATGATCGACTGGTGGGGCCCCGTCCTGACGGAGTACTACGGTGCCACCGAGGGCGGCGCGGTCACGCTCACCGACTCGCGCGACTGGCTCGAGCACCCCGGTAGCGTCGGCAAGGCCGTACCCCCCAACGAGATCGTGATCCTCGGCGAGGACGGCACGCCGCAACCGGTCGGCGATTCCGGGCGCGTGTTTATCCGGCGGGTCAAGGGCCAGAGCTTTTCGTATCACAACGCCCCCGAGAAGACGCGGTCCGCGCATCTGGAGCCGGGCACCTTCACCTTCGGCGACGTCGGCCATCTCGACGAGGACGGGTTCCTTTATCTGACGGGGCGCGCGCAGGACATGATCGTCTCCGGCGGGGTCAACGTGTACCCGGCCGAGATCGAAGCCGTGCTGCTCAACCATCCGGTGGTCCGCGACGTCGCGGTGATCGGCGTCCCCGACGACGAGTTCGGCGAGCGGGTGGCCGCCGTCGTCGAGGTCACCGAGGACGCTCCCGCCGACTTGTTCGCGCTGCTGGACCCGTTCTGCCGCAAGTCCTTGGCGGGCTTCAAGACACCGAGGTCCTACCACGTCATCACCCGCCTTCCGCGGGAGGCGACCGGCAAGCTTCGCAAGGACGTGCTGCGCAAGAGTTTCTCCGCGATCGGGATCGAACGGCCCGACATCGCGCACCCGGTGACGTTCTCCGCCGGGGTGCCGCACGCGGAGTTCGCCCGCCGCCGCGAGACCGAACCGGTCGCCTGGACCCCGGAACCGTTGCTGACCCGGCATTCCAGCGCCGGCCGCACCGTCCTGCGCGGCTCCGGCTACTGGGCGGTGACACGCTACGACGACGTCTACTCGGTGTCGCGGCGGCCGGAGGAGTTCTCGTCGGCGGCCAAGGGCGCCTTCCTGCCCGACCCGCGGACGCCGGGCGATCTCAAGCAGACCCGGCAGCTGCTGGTCAGCATGGACGGTCCGGAGCACGTCCGGATCCGCCGCCTGGTCGCGACCGTGTTCACGCCCAAGTCGGTCCGCGGGCTGAGCGAGAGCATCGCCGGACACGCCCGGCGGCTGGTGGAGAAGGTCACCGCGGCGGGGGAGTTCGACGCCGTCGCCGACTTCGCCGCCGAGCTGCCGCTTCTGGTCCTGTGCGATCTGCTCGGGTTCCCGCCGGACGACCGGCACCTGCTCTACCGCTGGAGCAACGCGCTGGTCGGCTTCGACGACCCGGAGTTCGGCGGTGGCGACGTCGACGCCTACCGGCGGACCTTCGCCGAAGCGTTCGCCTACGCGATGAAGCTCGGCATGTCCCGTCGCGAGAACCCGACCGACGACCTGATCAGCAGGCTGGTCAACGCCGAGGTCGACGGGAAACACTTGACCGACCGGGAGTTCTGCAGCTTCTGGCTGCTGCTGGTGGTCGCGGGCAACGAAACCACCCGTCACCTGATCTCCGGGTCGATGGAGGCGCTGGTGGCCAACCCGGCCGAACGCGACCGGCTGGTGTCCGGTGAGGTGCCGATGGCCACCGCGGTCGACGAGCTGATCCGCTGGGTCACCCCGATCATGCAGTTCCGCCGTACGGCACTGCGGGACACGGAGATCGCCGGCCAGCCCATCGCCGAGGGCGACAAGGTCGTCGTCTACTACACCTCCGCCAACCGCGACCCCGCCGTCTTCACCGACCCGGACCGGCTCGACCTCGGCCGCGATCCCAACCCGCACCTGTCCTTCGGCATCGGCCCGCATTTCTGCCTCGGCGCGCACCTGGCCCGGCTGGAGATGTCGACGCTGCTGACCGAGCTGCTGCCGCATCTGTCCCGGCTGCGCCTGACCGGACCGGTGACCCGGCTCGAGTCGAACTTCGTCTCCGGCGCCAAGACCATGCCCGCGCGCTTCGGATGATCACACGAGAAAGGGAGGCCGTCGTGCCCTCGAAACCTGTCCAGCCGAGCCATGCGGGAACGGTCCCCTGGCCCACCGACCTCGTCGCGCGGTACGTCGCCGAAGGCCACTGGAAGGGCCAGGCGCTCGCCTCGCGATTCGTCGACGCCGCGGATGCGACCCCGGACGACGAGGCCCTGACCGACGGTGACTTCCGGCTGACCTACGCCGAGCTGCTGTCCCGTGTGGACGGTGCCGCCCAGCGGCTGCGCGCCTTGGGCCTCCGGCCGGACGACCGGCTGCTCTTCCAGCTGCCCAACGGCTGGGAGTTCGTCGTGCTGACGCTGGCGTGCTTCCGGCTCGGCGTGATCCCGGTGATGGCGCTGATCCAGCACCGCAGGCACGAACTGTCCTATCTGGCCGAGCTGTCCGAGGCGCGCGCGATCGCCGTGCCGGACCGCGTGAAGGACTTCGACCACCAGGAACTGGCGGCCGGGATCGCCGCCGGGGCCGAAACGATCGAGCACGTCATCGTCGCCGGGGACGTCCGTGACGGCCACGTGGACCTGCGCGCGCTGTGCGCTCCGGCTCCGGACCCCGAGGCGGCGCGCGCCGAACTGGACGCGTCGGCACCCGACCCGCGCTCGGTCGCGCTGCTGATCCTTTCCGGTGGTACCACGGGTTTGCCGAAGCTCATCGCGCGCACCCACGACGACTACGCCTGCTACGTCGACGGATCCGCCGACGCCTTCGGCTTCAACGCTTCGTCGGTGTATCTCGCGGTGCTGCCGTTCGGGCACAACTACCCGCTCAGCGCGATCCTCGGCGTACTGTGGGCCGGCGGCCGGGTGGTCGTCTCGCCGTCGCCGTCCGCCCGTGACTCGCTGGGTGCGATCGAAGCCGAACGGGCCACGGTGACGTCGGTGGTACCGGCGATCGTGGTGCGCTGGCTCGAGTACCGTGAGGCCGACCAGCATCACGACCTGTCCTCGTTCGAGGTGCTGACCCTGGGCGCCGCGCGGCTGCAGGACCAGCTGGTGCGCCAGATCAGCTCGGTGTTCGGCTGCACCCTGCAGCAGGGCTACGGGATGGCGGAGGGGCTGACCAACCTCACCCGGCTGGACGACCCGTTCGACGTCACCTGCGACACCCAGGGCCGCCCGATCAACCCGGCCGACGAACTGCGGGTGGTCGACCCCGACGGGAATCCCGTCCCGCCGGACGAGCAGGGCGAGCTGATCACGCGCGGCCCGTACACGATCCGCGGGTACTACCGCGCGCCCGAGCACAACCAGCGCGCCTTCACCCCGGACGGCTGGTACCGCACCGGTGACGTCGTGCGGCTGCGCCCGGACGGCTACGTCGTCGTCGAGGGCCGCACAAAGGACGTGATCAACCGCGGTGGCGAGAAGATCGCCGCCGAGGAGGTCGAATCCTTCGCCTACCAACTGGATTCGGTGGAGATGGCGGCCTCGGTCGCGATGCCGGATCCGGTACTCGGCGAGCGCGGCTGTCTCTACGTCGTGCCGACGCCCGGCACTTCGGTCGAGCTGCGGGACGTCATCGACGTCATGGAGACGGCGGGGGTCGCCCGGTTCAAACTGCCGGAGCGGCTGGTGATCGTCGACGCGATGCCGCGCACCCCGATCGGGAAGATCGACAAAAAGGTACTGCGGGCGGACATCGCGCGACGGCTGGAGGAAGAGGCCGCCTGAGGCGCGACTGTCACGGTGGTTATGGAGGAGAAGGGCAAACGTGCCGTGTTCGTGCCGTTGCGGGGCGGGTGTCGTGGAGGGCGCCGTTCCTGGCCGGGGCTGAAGGTTCAGGCCACTGTGTGGCCCCTCAACACGGCAAGTACGTGAAGGACCCCTTCATTGCGTCTAGCGCCAGGGCACCGGCGAAGTTGCTGAGCTGGCGGACGGGCATGTCGCGAAAGCCACTTTCAGGACGTCTGACGTCCTGAAAGTGGCTTTCGCGACATGAGCACAGGCCAAGGCCGCACCGGAACGGGTCACCTGACCGGCAATGATGCGACTTTGCCGGGACCCTGGCGCTAGGTGCGGTGAAGGGGGCCTTCATGTACCTGCAGAGCCGGAAAAGGGTCGCAGAATGGGATAAGACGGGGGCCATACGGCGGTGCGAAGCTAGCAGGGCAGACGGATATCGGTCTGGGTTCCGCCGCGTGGCGTGGAAAGGCTCGAGCGCGGTTCACCCCATAGCTTTTGGGAGAAAGGACGCACACATGAGCGTTACCACAACGCGGAAAGGCGGGCCGCCCGCAGCCGCGGCAAAGCCCGCCAAACAACGCTATCTCGCTGTCGACGGCTTGCGCGGAGTCTGCGCGCTGGCACTGCTCTTCACGCACGTCGCGATGATCGCGGGGGTGCTGGGCACCAAGGAACTCGGCGGCACGATCGCTTCGACCAGCGCGGTCGGCGGATTCTTCACCGGCGGCCTGCAGATCTTCGCGGGCGTCTTCTTCGTGCTGACGGGGATGTTCGTCTACCAGGGCTTCGCGAAGTCGATCATCAACGGCACCCCGCGCAAACGCGAAGGCACGGTGATCCGGCGTGTGCTGCGCCTGCTCCCCGCGTACTACGTGATGTACCTCGTGGTGCTGGTCGCGCTGAACCTCCAGCAGGTCGAAAACCTGTGGGACGTCCTCCGTCCGATGCTGCTGCTGCACATCTACGACTGGGACGGCTGGAGCAACGGCATGGAGATCACCTGGACGGTGCCGGACATGGCGCAGTTCTACCTCCTGCTGCCGCTGCTGGCCTGGGCCACCTTCAAGTTCGCCTCCCGCGGCAAGACCGCGCGGGCGCGGGCGTACCGGATGATGCTCCCGGTGCCGTTCCTGTTCGCGGCCGGTGTCGCCTGGCTGCTGTACTCGCAGATGAACGGCCTCGGCACCCGCGCGCTGTTCTGGTACCCGATGGGCCTGATGCCGGAGGTCGCGATCGGCATGATCATCGCGATCTGGCTGGAGCTGCAGAAGGCGTCGCCGAACGAGGCGCCCAAACTGCTCACCTTCGCCGGCCGCCACCGCGTCCTGTTCCTGGGTATCGCGATGACCTGCCTGCTCATCAACTGCGCCCGCCCCGGCAGTGAAATCGGCATGGACGATTACTACAGTCTCACCGCGCTCGGGATCTTCTACGGACTCCTGGCCATTCTCTCGGCGACCCTGTTGCTGTCGATGGTCGCGCCCGGACCCGAGTCGCGCTTCATCCGCGCGGTGTTCACCAACCGGGTGATCCTGTTCATCGGCAAGATCTCCTACGGGATCTACCTGTGGCAGTTCGCGGTGATGCATTTCTACCTGCAGAAGCCGGACGCCTATTTCAACGGGGAGCCGATGCCGTTGATGATGATCCGTGCGGGTACCGGTTTCTGGGAGCTGCAACTGGTCGCCCTGGTCGGCACGATCATCCTGTCGACGATCTCGTACTACCTGATCGAACGGCCGCTGATGAACTGGGGTGAGCGGGTCATCAAGCGACGCGCCGCCCGCAAGGCGGCCACCCTGCCGCGACCGCGTGAGGAATCGGTCCCGGTGTAGTCCCTCGCCATCGGACCCTCCGGCCTGGCGTCCGCAACCCGCGGACGCCAGGCCGTTTCCGTAGCAGTACCCGGAGGTACGCCGTGTCCTTTTCCGCTCCCTTGAACGGTTTCCGTGTCCTGAGCGCCGGATCAGGCCCGGCCGTCGAAACAGCTCTCGACAGACTGCGGATGCTCGACGCCGACGTCGGTGCCGCACGCCCCGGCGTGCTGAGCGTGAGCGGACCGGGTGCTTCGGTCGAGGCTGGCCTGCTCGGGCCGTTCCCGGAAAACCTCCTGCAAGCCGACTTCGGAATCATGGCACTGCACGGCCGGTCCGAGGCGCAGCCGCGGCCGCTGGGCGTCGACTACGTCTCGGTGCTCACGGGGATGGCCGCCGTCCAGGGGGTTCTGGCCGCGACTTTGGCTCAGCTGCGTGGAAACCCGGTGTCGCGGATCGAGATGAGCGCGGACCGCGTCGCGATGATGGCGGTCGCGCAGTACATCGCCGCCGCCACCGCGGACGAAGATCCCGAGGGCCCCGAGGGCATCCCGTCCACGGCGCGGCCGCCGTTCGTTTCCGCCGACGGGGTCGCCTTCGAGATCGAGGCATTCAGCAGCGATGCCTGGCAAGGGTTCTGGGCTTCGCTGGGCGCGCCGGAACGCGCGGTCGGACAAGGCTGGCGCCCGTTCCTCCTCCGCTACGAACGTGCGTCGGTGTCGCTTCCGCGCGAGCTGCACGAAGCGGCCGAGGCTTCCTCGTACGAGGAGATCAGCTCGATCGCCGCGTCGACCGGGATGCACGTCTGTCCGGTTAGGACAGTTGAAGACCGGCGAGCCGATCCCGACGCGGGCTCGCCGCCATGGTCGTTTCGTGCCGGCCGGGCGGCGCCGCCCGGATCCGGCGCCGATACCGGGCCGCCGCTCGCCGGGATCCACATCGTCGAGTCGACCCGGCGGGTGCAGGGTCCGATGGCCACGCGGCTACTGTCGCTGCTCGGCGCGACCGTCACCCGGATCGAGCCGCCAGGCGGTGACCCCCTGCGGGGCATGCCGCCGATGGCGGGTGACTGCTCGGCGAAGTTCCGTGTACTCAACGACGGCAAGCGGATCGCCGAGATCGACTTCAAACAGCCGTCCGGACGGGCCGAGGTGCTGGACCTGGTCCGTGACGCCGATGTCTTCCTGCACAACTGGGCGCCGGGCAAGGACATCGAGCTCGGCCTGGACGCGGCCACGATGCACGCGGTGAACCCCGGGCTCGTGTACGCGACCGCGTCCGGCTGGGGCGACGCGCTGGGGGAGAACCCGCCCGCGGGGACGGACTACATGGTCCAGGCGTATTCCGGGCTGGCGGACGCGCTGGCCCCGGCGGGCGCGCCGCCGCGGCCGACGTTGATGATCATGGTGGACATCGCGGGCGGATTCGTTTCGGCGGAAGGGATCCTGGCCGCACTGGTGGCACGTCAGCGCTTCGGCCGGGGCGGCGAGGTCGCGACGTCCCTGCTCGGCGCAGCCGACGCACTGCTGCGCGAACCGTCGCCTGTCGCCGTCGACGGTGTCTTCGCGGCGGCCGACGGCCTGCTCGCGATCGTGACCGAGGACGTCGCCGCGCTGTGCTCAACACTGGAGATTCCCGTTCCGTCACCAGAAGAACTGCCGGACGCGATCACCAAGGCACTGGGCGCGCGGCCGGTGGCGGACTGGGAACGAAGGCTGGGCCCGGTCGCGATGCCCGTCCGGCGCGATCTGCGCACGCTCGTCTCGCGCCGTCCCGCGCGGTTCGAGCAGAACGGCTGCGCGATCGCTACTTCACCATGGACTTTTTCGTAGTCCGTGGCAGCGCAGGAGATGTTCACCCCGAGAGAGTGCTGCGACCATGGGATGCAAACAGATGGTCCGGTCGGCGGAGGAGCTTCGTGATGGGTGGGAACACGCTGGGCGTGCTGGGCTCCGACGTCAAGGTGGGATTGGCCGACGGCACGAAGATCGCCTACGCCAACCTGGACTACGCGGCGAGCGCGCCTTGCCTGCGCGAGGTGGCCGACGTGGTGGGGGAACTGCTCCCGTACTACGCGAGCGTGCACCGGGGCGCGGGCGCACTTTCCCAGCTGTGCACGGAAAAATACGAACGTGCCCGCGAATCCGTCACCACCTTCCTCGGCTGCCGCCCGGACGACGAGGTGGTGTTCACCCGCAACACCACCGACGCCTTGAACCTGCTCGCGCACGTCGTGCCGCCGGGTACCGTAGTGATCACGTTCGAAGGCGAACACCACGCGAACCTCTTGCCCTGGAAAGAAGTCATCCGGCTCCCCGCGCCTTCGTCACCCGCGGAAGCGGTCTCGGCCGTCGCGGAGGCGCTCACCGAGCTGGGCACCGGGCGTCCGGTACTGCTGGCCGTCACCGGAGCGTCCAATGTGACCGGTGAGGTTTGGCCGCTGGTCGAACTCGCCGCCACCACCCACCGCTTCGGCGCCCGCATCGCGGTGGACGCCGCCCAACTCGCGCCCCACCGGCGGATCGACATCACCGCCCTCGACCTCGACTACGTGGCTTTCTCCGGCCACAAGCTGTACGCCCCGTTCGGCACCGGCGTGCTCGCGGGCAGGGCCGACTGGCTGGACAGCGCGCAGCCGTACCTCGCGGGCGGCGGGGCCACCGTGCACGTCGGGGACGCACCCGGTCAGGTCGACTGGGCGACCGGTGCCGCGCGACACGAGGCGGGCTCCCCGAACGTCATCGGCGCAGTGGCCCTCGCCGCCGCGTGCGACGCCCTCACGGCGGCGGACCTGGACACGATCCGGTCCGAAGAGGACACCCTGATGACCCGGTTGCACAACGGCCTGGCGGAAATCCCCGCGGTCCGGGTGCTCGGTGCGGGCGGCCGCTGGCCGGACAGGCTGGGCATCGTCTCCTTCACCGTCGACGGTGTCGAGACGCGCACGGTGTCCACCAGACTGGCCGCTGAGTTCGGCATCGGCGTCCGCGACGGCCTGTTCTGCGCCCACCCGTTCACCCGGCGGCTGCTGGAACAGGCGGGTACGACCGCGCCGACGGCGGTGCGCGCGAGTATCGGGATCGGCACGACCAAGGACCACGTCGACCGCTTGATCACCGGAATCCGGACCATCTCCGGATCCTGAAGGGTTGGTGCCCCGGCTATCGCCGCTCGGAGAGGCGCTGATCGGCCTCTCCGAGGACGAAGCGCGCCGGATCGAATTGGCTGGGGTCGTCGAGACCCAGCCAGGCGACTATGTCCTGGTGTTCCTGGTGAGCGGGATCGTCGAGAATCCGCATCAGCCGGGCGTATCCTCCGGTGCCACCGACGTCCTCCGGCGGGCATGCTGCCTGGCCCGCGACACAGCGCGGGTAAAGCCCGTCGTCCGTAGCGACCGTGGCTTCCTCGATGAGGAGCTCGTGGTCCCAGTTGTCGCCGAAATCGTAGTTGTACAAGAGGCGGCCGCCGGGCTTCACGAGGTCATCCAGTCGTACTTTCCGTTCGTCGCGGTACCGCAACTCAGGCTCAGCCTCGCCGTAATGCGTCTTCCCGTCGAGGAAGTAGTGCAGGTGATAGTTCTCCCACCCCATCGCGGCCTGGATGACCTCGTGCAGCCTGTCGAGCCGGATGGCCGCCGGAACCAGCACGCGCCGCCACACCGGGAGGCCTTCGATATCCAGCAAGGTGATCTTCACTTGGTAGATCGAATCGCCTGGTTCCGGCACGCCCAAGAGTCCACGCATGCCGGAACGGCCGAGCGCGGTCAGCTCAGCGGTTTTGTCCCCGAGGACCACTGCCCCTAATCGCTGAAGGGCCTCGAGCGCACGCTCGGTGTCGCGATCGGTGGTGATGCGCAAAGTCTCGAGTTGGAGTTCGGTGAGATCGTCCAACACGTAAGGCGCGCTCACGACTTCCCAGACTGTCGCGCACAAGCTCGCGATCGTGACAGCGCCGTCCGCGCCGTGCAACAAGTTCAAGGCCGCACTGGTGCCGTCCGAGAACTCCGGACGCAGCAGCGACTCGCCGAATCCCGAGTGAAGGAGGGCCTCGCCCAGCTGGTCGAACCCGGTGAGCAAGGTGAGCCACAGCTTGTGCGGGTCATCGAGAAGTGCTTGGTTCTTCTTCACCGGCACCAGCCGTTGCCCGGTCTTGCGGACCAGCCGCGCTACCTTGGCGCTCTCCACGACGAGCATCAGGTTGGAAAGACGCTCGCTGGACCTGGTCCGGTACACGTGGTCGCCGATGGCCTGTTCGAGTACGTCACCGGTCTTCAACAACGGCACCAATGCTTTGGCGTCAGCCAAGGTGAGACGACCGGTCTGGGTGAGCTTGCGGCCCGCGCCCACCCACTCGGTGAACGCGCGCACCTGCTCGACCAGTTCGGATTTCTCCGTGAGATCCATTCCGACCCCTTCCCGATTTCGACGGCGCTAGACGCGCTGTTTCCCGTTCACGCGCAGCCGTGCGGCGTTGTCCAGAAGCCGGGCAACGGTTCGGCGTGAGGGAACCGCGATGACTTCGTCGTGAATGTCGTGGAATCGGCGAAGGAGTTCCAACCTCACCGCCATGCTGTCCTCTTGAACGACACGGAGCAGGAGTTCGTTCTTCTCGGCGAGTGGCAGCCCTGTCACCCAGGCCGTGAGCCGACTGAGATTCTCGGCGGTCTCGGTGAGAGGTGGACTCGCCTGGGCGGCGCTCTCGAGCAGTTCGTCGTCGAGGCGCAGGAAGCCCGCGAGCGCTCGTTGCGGTGCGGTGAGCGTGGACAGACCGGGCGGTACGGGCGGCTCGAGATCATCCTCGGCGTCGGGTTCGAAGGCACACTCGTCGCGCTCCCAGTTACCGTAGCCGGCCAGCCAGGCGAGGTAGAGGGGCCGGAGATCGCCTGCCGCGAGTTCCGCGCGGACTCCGATGAAGGCTGAAAGTCTTGCTTCAGCCTCGTAGTTGAATTCGAAGTCTTCGGATTCGTCACCGCTGTACAGGGAGAGCACGAGGAACTCGTCGGCCGTCCAGGCTGAAAGGTGGTGGCCAACGCAGTAGTCCTGAACGGCGTCGAGGTCCAGGAGCCGACTTGGTAGGCGGAGCATGAGCCGGTGCGTTCCCCAGTCGGCCACATACACGTGCGCGTCGTAGTAGGACTCCATCAGCCTGGCCGGGTCGCCGCTGAAGTCGCCCCAGTGATACTCGTTGACGAAACTGGTGGCGGTGATCCTCGCGCGGGTGGACAGGGACCGCACGGCGGCCTGCTGAGCTTTGTCCAACGGCCGATCGATCGCGAGGAATTCGTAGTACTGATACTCGCTCATCGCCTGCCTCGTGTCCGGTGGAAATCGCTTAGCTCCATCTTGATCCGCACCGGAGTCGCTCCGTGGTGACTGTGGTGCAGCCGGTACGCGCCGGTCATGAACCGCGCCATCGGCGTCTCCGTTTCCGCGGCCATGAGCAACTCGCCATGCCCTCCTTGGAATTCCCGCTCGTTCTCGTCGAGCAGTGCCTGCGCCAACGAGTCCTTATCCGGGAACCGCCGATACACGGTCCCGATCCCGACGCCAGCCTCGGCCGTCCCGGATCCTGCGATGGGAAGTACCCGTCGAGCCTAGTCGGTGAACAAGTGGAATTTTCTCCGGATGACTCAGTGGCCATCACTTCCGGTGCTGAGGACACGGAACTGGTCTACGTCACCTATCCGCATTGGCTGGCCGCCACGGAATCTCCAGTCGAAGCCCACCGTCTCGACGACTTTCGCGAGGCCTGAGTACAAAGGCGAATTCGAGTGACTTGAACCTCCCAAACAGGACAAGTAGCCTCAAATCGAATCGCCTCCTGGCGAGACCCGTGAAACCAAGAACAAGCCTTGGCCCACGGACAATCCAGGGCGCGATGATGACCCCGGCCAACCCTCGGCGACTCCGGACCAATACTGACCATGCGCTTGATAGTGACTCTGCTCGCCCTTCTCGCTCTCGTGGCGGGCTGCGGCACGAGCACCCCAGGAGTGACAGTGGAATTCGACGACGGCCTCGAGAAAGCGATCAGCGACCTCGCCAGGTCAGGCGGCTCGCGGCCGCTCAAGGAACTGGCGCCCGGCGATTGGACATCGGTCCAGGTCCTCACCGGCCCCGCCTCTGACGCGCGAATCGAACGCGAACTCGGCAGGCCCGTCACGGTCGAGGGCGATGGCACGCACAGCGGCGACTACGTCCAGGACGGCAACCTGCTGGTGTTCGACCGCGACGGCGCCACCACGCGGATGGTCAGCCTCGGCGCTCTCGCCGCCATCGGCGACGGGAAGTACCGCGCGGACGTCGTGCTGAAGGCGCAGGGTGGGGCCATCACGATGACCGACCCGGACGGCCGCCCCGCGGGTCGCTGATCAAGCCAGGTCAGATCGGCTATCGGGTCATCTCCTCCAGGAATTCCTGGGTTTCGGGGTCCTCCGAGAAGATGGCTGTCCCGCGCATCCCGCGAGTGAGCAAGACCTTGTACGTGTTCTTGATCAGGGCACCGAAGTGCAGTTCGTCGGCCTTCCTGACTTCCGAGTCCTTGGAGCGCTCGCGCACCGCGTGCCACATACCGTCGCGGCGTACGAGATCCTTGCCGAAGATCACGCCCGACCAGTCGTACTCGAATCCCTGGGCGGTGTAGATGCAG
This sequence comes from Amycolatopsis sp. NPDC031561, assembly GCF_055580625.1. Lineage (NCBI taxonomy): Bacteria > Bacillati > Actinomycetota > Actinomycetes > Pseudonocardiales > Pseudonocardiaceae > Amycolatopsis > Amycolatopsis sp. NPDC031561. Next base: position 633,136 of record NZ_JBVILA010000001.1, read on the forward strand.
CCCACCTGGTCGAAGCCGCGCTCGTCCGTGGCCCAGTAGCTGGATTCCGGAACGCCCGGTACTGCCTTCTTGCCGTCGCCCTTCGCATTCCAAGGGCGTTTCCATGCGCCGACCTGGACGTCGTCCACCAGGCGTGCGCCGTTCGGAGTGTCGACCGGGTCGCTCCACGGCCAGCAGAAGCCGGCTGACAGACGCGCCACCCCACCGTGCTCCGACCGTTGCCGCAGTATCCAGGACTCGAGCGCCTCGGGAGAGGCCACGGCACTCAGAGTGATGCCCTCGTCGAGCGGGCCCGCCAGCTTGCTCCACGGAATCGGTCGCTCGCTGGTGCCGAGGCCGAGAAGCCGCGCTACCCAAGTGTCATAAGAGACCGAGCCACCGCAACGCAGAAACCTTCGGTGACAGGGACGATTTCATCCTTCTCGATGAGCAGCAGGTTGCCTACAAGACGATGCTCGACGCGGTGGCGGAGGCGGAATCCGGTGGCGAGAAAAAGCGGAAGAAGGTCGTCGTCGTCAACGGCGGGCCAGGCTCTGGAAAGAGCGCGATCGCGGTCACGCTCCTCGCCACTCTCGCTAGGCAGAAAAGAAGAGCGATGCACGCGACCGGCTCCAAGGCCTTTACTGAAACCTTGCGAGAAAAGGTGGCCGGTGACGAGCAGCGGAACGGCGAGATCTTCAAGTACTTCAACAATTTCGATCGTGAACCGGCCGACGCATTGGATGTCTTGATCTGCGATGAGGCTCATCGCGTCCGAGGTGTGCCCGCCCGGCTCCACGGGCGGGTGCCGAGTCAGATCGACCAGCTCATCGATGCCGCCAAAGTGCCGCTCTTTCTCTTGGACGAGCACCAGGTCGTGCGCCCGACGGAGATCGGCACCAAGACCGATATCGTCTCCATCGCCGAAATGAAGGGTTGCGAGGTCATCGAGATTAGTCTCGAGGGCCAGTACCGATGTGGCGGCTCGGCGAACTTCGACGAGTGGGTGGTCCGGCTCCTAGGTCTCGCTCCGGAGCCGCCGGTGGCCTGGTCCGAGTTGGTGGACGGCACCGAGGACGAATATGTGGTGGACTCCGTCGGATCTCCTCACGAACTGGAAAACTGGCTTCTCCGGCAGGCCAGCCACTTCTCGGGAACGGCTCGCATAGCGGCCGGGTTCTGCTGGGAATGGCACGACCCGATCAAGGTCGAGGGAAGCCTGAGGCTGATCGAGGACGTGCAGATCGGCGGCTGGCGCCGTCCATGGAACGCCAAACAGGGTTTCGATGTGCCAGGCGTTCCATCGGCTTCGCTGTGGGCGTCCGAGCCGGAAGGCTTCGGTCAGGTCGGCTGCATCTACACCGCTCAGGGTTTCGAATACGACTGGGTGGGCGCGATCTTCGGGGACGACCTCGTGGTTCGCGACGGCGCGTGGCTCGCCCGCTGCGAATTCTCCTTCGACAAATCCGTCAAGGCCGCCGATCCCGCTGATTTCGACCGGTTGATCCGGAACACCTACAAGGTGCTCATGACACGCGGAATGCAAGGAGTATGCGTCTACTCCACTGATGATGAGACGAACGACTTCCTGCGGAAGTACGCCAGGTAACCGCGGTGGTGGACACCGGTATTCCCAAAAGTGTCAGACTTCGACGAGGCGCCGGATAAGCGACGATCCTGCGGCTTCCACTGGCCGTCGCGATTGCGGGTGGTGCGTGGAGGCTGCCGACCTCGGCGATCAGTGTTCGCCGGAGTGACTACGGGTCGTCTCGACGTCGGGCAGGGTGATCCTCCGGCAGTCGTGGGCCGCACCGGGGAAGAGATTTTCTCGCAAAGTGCCTTCGGTGCATTCGCCTTGCATGAGGTCTTGTGCTTGGAGTACGGGCAGACGTGGTCCACGCATTCGGCGAAGCTAGCCGGCCAGGCCGTCGTCGAACCTGACCAGTACCTCGAGCTCGGCCAGGCTTCGTCGCCGACCTCGACCAGGCGCAGCGTGTGGGACGGGGTGCGGCTTCGGTGATGATGAACGCGTCCCGGGCATCGGTTTTGGCGCGGCCGGATAGAGATGGGCGACGCGGCGCATCGCCAGGCCGGGCAGATAGGCGACCTGGGGTCCGGCGACGCGGGCGACGGCGGCCGGCAGAGCACCGATGGTGGCCGCTTGTCGAACACCGCGCGCAGCTTTGGTTCGGCGTTGAGCAGCGGGGCGTCGTGCAGTCGCTTGCCATCCGGGTCGAGACCGACCATGTGATGGGCGTCCTTGTCGACCTCCAGGCCGAGGAAGACCCCGAAACTGCTGCTCGTCCACCATGTCTCGGCCGCCTCAAGTGGTCGCCGGGTTGGGCATCGATGGCCGGTACCCACGTTACGACGAGCCCTATCTTTCGGTGGCCGTGTCCCTATCAGCGGTCCCTCGATGCCTGCAAGCCCGGTGACGCCCCAGATCGTGCACTCGACTGGGTGCGTTAGTCATGCCGGGCCTGGCGACCACAGCTCCTTGATCAGGAACTATGAGAAAGGTCACGGGGGTGGTTCGCTGAGTTCACGCAGGAGCGAAGTGCTTGGTACCTGGCGATAGTGCGGGTGCGGAACAACGCCTGTGCGGAGTTCGTTCTGTTTTGCCTTCGCTTCGGAGATTTAGACTACCAGGAGCGTGATCCGGTAGGTGGCGCCCGTGGATCATGATGGCGCATCGACAACAAGTTGGGGTGCCCCGAGTTTGGGCGCTGTGGATTGCGGTGGGCTCCGGCTGTCTGTATCGCCCACCTTGAGCCGAGGGCTTCGTCTTCGGGGTTCGGGCCCCGGCGGTATGGCATGTCGATTTTGGTTCCCCGCCCGGTTTGATCTTTCGCGAAGACGGATTGACAGATGATTACCGCCAGGCCGGAGTTCTCGGGTTCTTCTCATTGCTGCTGCTCGATCCTTGCGAGTTCGAGCAGATCTCGGCGAACTGCAGTCGACTTCCTTGCGAACATGCTGCGCCAGATCATGGAGCCGACCCAAGGTGCTGCCCCGACGATGGCCGCAAGCCCATACAGCCAGGGCGAATTTGTGGTGGCGGCAGCGGTGATCAGCGCCGTGGACGATATGCCGGTGGCCGCTTGTGGAATACGTGATCTCTTCATGGTGGGAAGAGTGCGTCCGGAACAGTGACCACTCTAAGGAGCTTGGTCATGATCTTTCGGTGAGCTCCTGCGTGGTGCAAACTTGAAACTCAGAGGCATGCTCATCGGGTGTTCATAGCTGCTGTTCGGGTATGCTGAGCCAATGAGTTACGAGATCGCGGACCTGATTGCCGACTTCGAGGTGTCTATTCTCGGAAGAGCTCAAGTCCGGCGTCAGGATGGGACTTGGGTGAAGCTTCCGCCGCTGATTGGTGACATGTTGGCTGCCCTCGCTTTGGCTGGCGAAGCGGGACGTCCCAAAGAGTGGTTGCTCGAAGCCTTATGGTCGGATGACAATCGTAGCGACAATGCATTCGCGCAGGCGATCATGAAGCTCCGGAATCACGTCACTGTGCCGAAGCCCGGTGCAAAGGGAAACTATACCTTGCACATTGCTGGAAATCGTATCGACGCATCGCTTTTCTGTGACCGGGTAAAGGAAGTTGTCGCCAAGTCGGAGCAGTCTGTCGCCGAGCTCGACGCTTTGCTGGCGCTTTGGCGCGACAATCCTTGGTCGGCCCGCTCCCGGTTGCGTGCGAGCGCTTGGGCGGATGTTCGTTCGGCGCGCGACAAGCTCGTGGATGTGGTCCGCGGCCTGCCGGACGAGCAACGGAGTGCGTTGACTTCGTGGAACCGCTTCTGTGAGACCTTTTCGTCTGAATCCGCCGGATGGCGAAGTCAGGACCGTCTTCCCGGCCTGCCGCGCAAGCGCGTGCTCGTCGTCGACGACAAGATCGCTTCCGAGCTTATCGCTGCTTTTGGTGGGGGTTACGACTGTGACAAGGTGACTTCGCTCGTTCAGTGGTCGGCCATGATCAAAGGAGGACATGCTCTCGACTACGACTGCGCGCTGGTCGACCTTCATCTTAAGGACAGCATGACTGACGCCGGCGGCGAGATCGTCCTGCAGGATCTGAAACGTCTTCGGCCGGACATGCCGACTGTGCTGATGTCGGCTGAATTGCCGTTCGAGGACTGGCACAGCATCCGGGAGCGGCTCGGCGTCAGCACAGTGATCGCAAAACACAACGATGAGAACAAGACCGTGGTTCCGCTTTACCAGACCGTAGCGAAGCTCATCTCAGAGGCCGGTCGCTAGCTCGACAACGGAAGCCAGATGATCAGGTGTGCTCCACCGAGGCTGGAACGGGTCGCCAACCGCTCCAGCTTGCCGCGGCACGCCTCCAAGTTGCGTTGGACGTTGCGAAGTCCCTCTCCTCCAGGCATATCGTTCTGCTTGCGCAGCTGGTCCAGAGCAGTGTTGTCGACGTTGCCAAAGCCCGGTCCGCTGTCCTCGACATCGATCACTGCGAAGCATTGATCAGCCCGGTCGACTTGACGGACGGTGAGTCGCATTTGCCGGTTCGTGACCTTCGCGGCGTCCATCGCCTGTGCAGCGTTCAGCGCCAGATCGACGAGCGCCAGCCGCACTAGCAACCTGATGGCCGTCACTTCGGCCGTCGTACCCACCTGATTGTTCACGTGGACCGCCAGCCGTCCGGTGTGACGCTCGCTTTGCGCGAAGTCGGAGACGAGCTCGGCGACGTCGAAAGTAGTGGTCCGCAGCAACTGCTGGACGTCCCCCCGCTGGACCGCCTCGTATTCGTCGATGATTTCTTCGATGTGCTTGATCTGCTGGGTCAGAGTCCTGCGCTCGTCTGGATCGACAGCTTGGTTCAACGCGTACTTCAGCTGCTCCAGCGCGTATTTGTAGCCCTTGGTCGCGTGGAGGTTCTGGCGAGTCGTGCGATTGAGAAGGAGCAGTCGCGCGTTCTCTTCGAGCAGGTCATGGACGTCGTGGAGTCGGCGCAGCTCCGCGACCGACCATGCGATCAGATCGTCGTTCGCAAGGAGAGCCACCAGACCTTCTCCCGCCAGCACGATCTGGGTGCCTCCAGTCACCAGGCCAGCCGTTTCGATCCGGTCGATCGCGTCTGCCATGTCGACGCGCTCCGGCGGCAGCTCACGTCGGCGCGCTTCATCGCGTTCGACCTCGTCACAGACGATGTCGTTGAGCAGGTCGATTTCGGCCGCCAGATCGTTCGGGCTGATGCGGCTCGTACCGAGGGTTGCGGCGCAGGAAAGCAAAGCGCCGAACACCACCTTCGCGTGGAGATCGACGTCGAGCGGGGCGAAGACCGCTTCTCGAATGGCCCGTACCGAGTCGTGGTTCTCTCGTAACGCGGTCAGGTGATCGTGGGTGAGTTGCGGGCGGCTGGTGACTGTTCGGCTCAGTTCGCGTACCAGCGCGGCGAGAGCAGCCGGTATGCCCGCAGTGTAGTACAGCACCATGTCCGGCACCTCTGGTGCCGGCCGGTAGCCCAGCATGTCGAACATCCACTGCAGAGCGATCAGGATGTCGCCTTCTTCGCCGAGGTCGGTGCCGGCGGTGTCGGCGACCTGGTCGAAGGGCAGCTGCATGCAGAGGTGACGAAGGATGTTGATCCGCCGCCACTGCATGGTGGGGGCTTGATCCGGACCGTCCGGCTCCACAAGCGCAAAGAGGACATTAGGCTCGAGCAGCACAACGCCTTCGGGCAGGTCCGGACGGTCCTCGCCGATCGGTAACCAGATCCGCGGCTTGCCGCCCGCGGACGGCGGCGTCTGTCCGACGTGCAGACATACCCGAGCAGGGAGGGCCAGCCAGGGCAGCCGAGGATCGTTGAGCCCGCACAAATCGACCTGGAAGCCGTTCTCCGCCGGGCGCGGGTGATGGTTGATCGGCGCATCCTGGACGAACCCGTCGAGGGCCGCTGCCAAACTGGCCACGTGGTCAGCCGTCAGGCTTGTGGCCACGTCGTGCAACGCGGCCACAAGTGCTCTGCCCCTGCTGTCCGATTTCGCGGGCACGTAATCTTCGAAGTCCGAAGGAGAGGGCGCCTCCCCGGCGAACCAGCGCAGGACTTCCTCATCGGAGGTGTTCCGGAACGGCCACGTCTGCGGCCTCCGCACGGTCGTCGGACTGCTCAGCCAGGGCTGGAAGTCTGTTTGTTCGACAACCCGCTGCGCGACAGCGTATTCACCGTTCGCCAGGCATGCCTTGGCCACTCGCGTACGCTCGTCGGGCAAGCCCGCGAAGCGGGATTCCACGGCGGCTGCCCGCTTCTCGGCTTCTTTGTCGAGCGTGAACTGCATGCGGTCGAGGAGATCAAGAGCTTCCTTTTTGCTGTCCGTCAGGGCTTTTACCCACTCCTCCGGATCCAGGCGAACGCCCAAGGTCTCGGCGCGTTTGACCAAACGGTGCGAGCGTGGCAGCAGGCTGGTCCGGATCGCAGCTATCGACCGGTTGATCTGTTCGTCCAGAGCGCTGCGCCGCTCGTCGGCCATTCCGGCGGACGGAAGGACCAGGAGCGCACGGCACGCCCGGAAGTCGCCCGCCTCCAACAGCCAGTGGAAGCTGTCCGCGACATCGAAGACCTCGGTCTCCAAGCCCTCAAGGACGGCAGCAGCGGCGTCCAGTCCGCTCAGAGGCCCGGGGACGATGGCCAGGCCGAACAGTTTCGGCTGGCGCCACACCTCCGGCCAGGCCCGGATCACGTCCTTGAAGTCATCTTGGTCAGTGATAAGCATGGCGGCCCCATTCGCTGATGGTGGAGATGGCGCCCAGCCCGTGTTCGGTGAGCCGCCGTTCCAGCCGAGGCTGGTTGTCGAGGTCCGCGTAAAGGTTCGGCCAGAGTCCGGCGAGACGCTCGGCGACCGGTTGTGCCCGCGTCAGCAGGTACGAAGTGTGGGGATCCGCATGTTCATCGTCGAACGACGCGACGGCGAGTGCAGTTGCCCGCACGAGCTTGAGCCGATCGAGATAGGCACGACGTTTGCTGCTATGGATCACGTTGTTCTTGCGCCCAGCCATCACCTGCGCGGTGGTCTGGTCGAGGAATCCGGCAAGATCGTTGAATTGTTCCGCTCGGGTCCAATGCGTTAGCGCCGTGAGATCGCGATTGTCCACAATGGTTCGTAGTTGTCCGAAAAGGCCGTTCTCGTGCATCAGGTGGGCGTGAGTCTTGAGGCCGGCCTCAAAGGTGAAGGATGTGCCTGCCAGCGACCGCAGCGCCTCGTCGGCCACGTCCCAGGCTTCCGCGACCTTTCCGTCGCGATGCCGATGAGCGAGCTGACGCTGGGCTATGGCGGCGAGACCGGGATCATCGATTTCCGGTGGGCACTGCACGACCAGGTCGGCGAGAGCTCGCCAGTCGTCGCTGAGCACTTTCAACCCGGAGAGGAGCGTCAAGGCCTCGCGCACTTCGTTGGCCACGAGAGGAGGCACACTCGGCTGCTGAGGTAGCAGCGGCCAGGCGAGAACCTGCCGGGCCCCCAGGGAGACCAGCGCGGCAGCTTGTGCGGTGGTGAGTCCATCTGCTAGCGATGCGGTGGCCAGAGCTTCCGCTACGTAGGGAGTTTCCGCCGCGGCTGCTGCGGCGACAATGGGCAGCGGCAACAGGCTATTCGGCAGGAACCTTCGAATGATCCACGCCTCTGCGAAACGGTAGTTTTCCCAAAGGTCGTTGACCAGCCAATCAGCCCAGACCTGCAGCTCTGACGCAGTGTCGGCCAGGCGGTCGCGCAACGTCGAGGCGACGGCGACCCGCAGCACGTCGGTCGGTGCACCGGCTTCGCGGAGGCCGGCCAGCAGGTGCAGGGGGTCACCCGCACGGACGGCCTGGCTGATCAACGCGTTCCGGTCGACCGGACTGACCCGACCCTCCAGAGCCAGCAGCAACTGATGGGAGTGGTGGTTGACCTGGTCGAATTTGACTTCGGCAGGTTGCTGCCTCCGGAGAACGGGTGCGCCGAGTAATGCAGCGGCCTGTGCGGCGAGGTCTCCACCAGATATCCGCAATCCGATCTCAGCCGCGGGGCGCCGTCCGGGCTGGCCAGTGTAGAAGCCTTCATGTGAGAAGAAGTCGAAGTTACCCACGACAACGTCATCGTCACAGACGAGGGCACGGGCAGCTGACTTCACACGCTTGAACGCGAAGCCGCTCGAGCCTTCGGCCGCGAGGGCTGCCAGCAGACCGACAGCCTTATCGGACCCCTTCCGCTGGTGATGGTAGGACACTTGGATCTGAACACCGGTGCGGATTCGCTGGCGCAGAACCTCGACGAGCTTGGGCGTGACCACACTGGAGGCGAGGAATTCGCTGGAAATCAGGACCTGGGCGGTCGCTGTGCGCAGGCCGTCCCAAAGCGCCTCTCGGTTGGCGGCGTTTTCGATCAGCGTCACCGATGGCCATCGTCGTGCTGCCAATATCTGCCGAACCTCGGCCGAGCAGCGGCGCCACGCCAGTGCCCAGCCGCGGACGGCCGCGTCGGAGACCGCGTCACGGCCGAGCGCGGACGGCAGATCGGACCACTTCAGCCGCTCAGCCGCCGGCACAAGGTCTTCCGTGCCAGCGGCGAAGTCGCGACCGCGGAAGAGCACGCGTGCGGCCGTGGCGCCATCGGGCATCGAACGGCGTACCCAGTGCAGAAGTCCTTCGACGGGCTCGCAGCTGTCTTCGCCGACCGCTTCGACGATTACGCCGAGCTGCTGGACGTCATTGCGCAGGCCGAGGTAACGAGACCCACCTACAAGAGCTTCGCGATTATCCGCGATGATCATGTCGACGTTGGTGTTGGCCGATCTGCGAGCCACGACCAAGGTGGACGGATTGAACTGCTCCGCCTTGGCGGCTATGCGGAGCTCTTCCAAGATGTTCTCCGCGCGGCTCTCGATGCGGTCGTCATGCCGCTGCCCCCAGAGCAGCACGATCTGGACGCCTCGCCGCGCGACGTCGCTCAGCGCGGGCAAGAGATCGGCCAATCCGTCGTAGTGAACTGTGGATCCGGCGAGGACGACTTGCCGTTCGGCGCGACTGATCATGGCCTTTGCCTCGTCGCGGCATTCCTTCTCCGTACCCATCAGTTTCACTCGCGCCTCGCCAGACACCCGGAAATTTACCTGACCACGCACGGTCTGGATCGCGTCGACGAGCTGTTCGTGGATCGCCGTGCGGTTACCGGCCGCAGCGGTCAGCGCCTGCTCGGCCAGCGCCTCGAGCCTTGCCACGCCCCGTTCCATCGTCGGCGGGTTGGTGAGCCGGGTTTCGAGCGAGGCCTGGAGTCGGCGGGAGAACTTATGGTTCGGACGCTGTTCCACGAACTGCGTCAGCAGAGAACTGATACGTTCACAGTGGACAAGGCCCCGTCGCGAGTCCTGCGTCGCGGCGACTCGTACGACATCGCTTTCTGGGTCCCGCCGCACGGTGATGTCCACCGGCAGATAGGTGGTCCGGGACGACATCGGCATATGCGAGGCGAGCGGAAGCTTCGTCTCCATCACCCGGAGCGCGCGGCCTCGCGCACTGGGACCGGTGGTGTCGTAATGCTGCTGATCCTCGAGCATTTCCTGGACGGCGCGCACTACATCGCTGCCGCGTACGTCGTCCATGGTGGCCGCGAACAAGATGTCCGGCGGTACGACCAGATCCCGATCGGGTGGACGGGTGTGCCCGGCGCGTCCCGTGAGGTGACCGCTCACCCGGTCCAACCACACGGTGACGTTCTCCAGCTTGTACTCGCCGCCAGCGAGCTGGCTCTGTGTGCCGTCTCTGAACGCGTCCACAACCGCCGGAGAAGGCGCGACTTTGCCGGTGTATAGATCGAGGATGATGTGCTCGCGCCGCCACAGGTCGAACACCAGGTCTAGGGTCATCCGCCGACCCAGCTGCAGCAAGTAGTTCAGTCTGCTCAGGCTCACTCCCCTGGGCGTGCCTTCTGCGTCGTCGCCGGGCTTCCGCCATGTCTCGACCACGGTCCGCAGGACCATGATCTCCATCCGGGAGAGCTCGGTGCCGTAGCCGAGTCTCGCCCGTACCGGTACGGATTGGTAGGGGAGGTAGATCCGGATTCCGGGCATCAGATGTTCGCAGTCTGCGAGACAGATACAACCTTGCCGAACTGCTTGACCAGCTGGCACACGTCCGCCCACCGCGCTCCGCCGTAGTGCTGGAAGTGGCGGAACGAGCCGACGATCACCAGGTGTTCGCGGGCTCGCGAAAACAGCACGTTGACCAGCTCGGCTTCCCCCAGGTGCCCAATGTTGAGCCAGGGCTGGTCGCTGGCGCCTCGTCGCTGATCACGGACGAGTGAGACGACCACGACGTTGGCTTCCCGGCCCTGAAATGCGTGGATCGTCGATGCATAGGGGCGGATTTTGCCCCAGCTCTTCAACAGGTCCAGCTGTTGCCGGTAGGGAGTCAGAACGGCGAGCGGGTGCTCGCTGTAGCCGTCTTTCTTCGGGCGGGGCTGCGGACGCAAGGTTTCGAGGAGTTCGTTGATGATGCGCACTTCGCCCGGATTCCGCCAGGCCGGCTCGTCGGTGCAGTCGGTGGTCTCGGTTGTGTCCAGCCACACCACGGCATGGTTGGCCAGGGTGCGTGGGTGGCGAAGGACGGGGGTGTCGTCACGTCCGGTGCTCAGCAGACCGTCGGCGGTTACGTCGACGTGCTCGTCCGGCTGGATCGGGGTCACGGGGTAGAACGCCCGGCTGACGACCTGGCCGATGGCCGGCCGCATGCGGAACTGCTTCTGTAACGTGTGCCGAGGTGGGTTCACCACCGTTTTTTCCAGGGGGACCTGGAACAGGTTGCCGAACAGGTCGAACACCTTGACGTACTCGTCGAGACGCTCGCCGTGCAGCTTGAGGTCGTCGTCGCCTGACGTGCTGCATCGCTCGAGAAACCGCACTACCTCTCGCCGCCGGTGTGCGGGCAGCTGGCGGTGATCCCCGACGAGCGCCCAGCGGGTGCCACGGGCCAGCGGGATCGCCAGTTCTGTCGGCCACGCCTTGGCAGCTTCCTCGATCACTACCCAGTCGAAGGTTTCGGCGGCCACCGAACGCGCCAGCGCGGTCGGCGTCGCCGTGGAGCAGGTGGCGAAGACCAGGTTGGCCGCGCGGTGAACACGGTCGATCAGCTCCGGCAGGCTGTCTTGCACGACCGCGGCCCAGTCCGCGAGAAGCGACTGGGTGTATCCGGCGGTTTCCTTGTCCTTCTGCTTCCTCACCTCGGTGATCACCTGGTGCTGCTTACGCTCGGCAAGCTGGTTGATCAGGAAAGGCTCGACAACCTGGTCCACCTTGCCTTCGCCACGAGCGCTCGTCGCGCGGACGGCGACCACGTCTCCCTTCTCGTCCGCCACAGGTTTGTGCGAAGCGAGCAGGCCGAGTTTCCGCAGGAGCCGTTCGGCGATGTTGTCCAGCGCGAAATTCGATTGAGTTGACACCAGCACCCGGGCGCCGGGTTCGTGCTTCAGGAACTCGACCACCGCATCCGAGGTGACTTCGGTCTTGCCGGTGCCGGGAGGTCCTTGGAGGGCGAACAACGGCTCCGTACCGCTGAGCGCCTCGGCAATGGCTTCCCTGGTGCTGGTCCTGGTCAGCCGCCGGGGACTCTCCCCGTTCGGGCGCGCCAGCTGATCGACCAGCACCCGGTTGCTGAGCATGTCCCACCGCGCATGTTCCTCCCGGTGCAGCGCCACCCACGAACCGAAGTCGTCCGACAGGCTGATCCAACCGCGTTCCGGAACCGCGGCCGATCGTTGCCCCGCCGCCACGTCGACGTTCTCATTTCTCGCATCCACGCAGTCGCCTACGAACGCAACGCGCCGTGCGGGGGCACCGTCCTCGTCAGGACGCAGCGATACCGTGACAGAACCGTCTTCATTGCTCGCGCCAGCGAAGAAGTCACCCATGAGCGGGCGCAACTGCCGATCGTTGGCGAACGCCGTCGCCATAGCCGAGCTGAACCGCCACCGGCGGTCGCGCTCCTCGTCGTAGCGCAACACGATCCGGTCTTGCTCGCCCACCCCATCGGCTATGTACGGGTACTGCCGTGACTCCAGTTCGGTCCGCCGGAACTGGAGGAGCCAGTCGAACGCCTGCGTGAAGTCGCGTTCGGCCTTCGTCTGAGGCGCGGCGTCGTGGACCGCGGCCAGTATGGGTTTCCAGGAAGGGCTGCGGCCGAGCCACGAGCCGAGCTCTGTTCGATGGATGTCGCTCGAGACGATCTCGAACTCGGGCGCCCATCGTCGTTTCTTCGCCTTCTCGACGGCTAACTGCAAACTCCGCCCGCGGGCGGAGTCCAGGTGGACGGGGAAGGCGAGCAGCAAAGCGCGTTCGTCTGGTTTGCCCAATCGCCCGAAGCCCAGGTCGGGTGCGTAGTACCGGCAGAACCACGCCACGTGACGGCCAAGCAGGAGCTGGTCCGCCGCGCGCATCTTCTCGACGTTGCTGCCGGGAGCGAACTGCGCGGCGCCGCCCGGCATGTGCAGTACGCGTGCTTCCTTGAGGTCCCTGAGGATGTACTCGCTGGTTTCAATCCGGCCTTGGGGAGTTGCCGGGTCCAGGTCGACCAGCTCCCATTTGAGCAGGGTTTTCCGGCACTCGCTCGGAATGAACACCAAGAGGTGCGGTGCGCCGGTGCTGTCGTCGTTCTCCGCGGTCAGCCGCTCGTAATGATCGCTGAGGCGCCCGACCACATCAGTGGCACTCGGTCGCGCGGTCGGCTTGTCCCATGCGAGCATGTCCGAAAGGAGCGTGGCGAGAGGGCTGGGAAGCACTCGCAACGCACTGATCAGGTGCTGGTTGATCTGACGTGCTGCGGCCAGCAGGGCATCAAGGTCGGGGCCGGTCGCCAGCGCCGCGTGCACCGCCACAAGCAGCTTCTCGGGAATCGGTCCAGTCAGCCATTCGGCGACCATGGTGCCCAAGCCGTAGATGTCGGACCGGTGGTCTTCCAGTCGCGCGCCCTTGACCAGCAGGAACCGGATGCGTTCGGGTGAGAAGTAGGCCAGCGCGTCACCGCCTTGAGTCAGAATCAGCTGCCGCGCCTGCTCGGCGCGCTCGTTAGCGTCGAGCAGAGAGGAGCGCAGCAGGTTCGACAGTAGGCTGCTCATCTCGAACCGGCTCAGCATGAGCTGGTCACCGCCGTCGTCACCGGCGGTCCGGGCGACTGTTCCTGGCCAGATGTTGCGATGCACGATTCCCAAGTCGTGCAGCAAAGAAAGGGCGTCAGCGAGCGCCATAAAGTGCGCGACCGCGATCTGGCGGTGTTGTTGCAGGTATTCGACGACGGCGACCAAGCCGGCGCGCATCCCGTGCTCGGTGTCGGAGTCGTCGTACAGCTGGTTGGTTCCGGATCTGGTCACTACGAAGGCGCAGCCGTGGATCCCGAATTCCTCCGTCATCGCTTCGTCGATGTGCCCGCCGCGGACCACCTCGGGCAAGGCGGGGTGCTGCAACGCGGCTACGCGTCGAAGGACACGCAATTCCTGCTTCCACAATCCTTCGCCCAGACCGGTCACGCCGGTGTAGAACTGAACTGTCATCGGTGTCAAGGACGCCGCGTCCTCGAGATTATACCGGTAGAGCGTGTCATTCAGCAGCTCGATGCCCTGCGCCTCGCCGCCGCCGGGAACTCGGAAGCCACCATAGCGAGATGTGCTGTCGCAGAACAGTTTAGTGACCAAACTGTTCATGTCCGCGACCGACATGGAACCTCCACGCTTGGAAAGTATGGCGGAGAATCAATCGGTGTAAGATGGGATTGAGTTACACGAAAGAGGGACGGTATCACCCCCGCTCGTGATCAATAGACTGCCCCCGCCGACGGCGCCGAGCTGTCCGGTTTTCTCCAGACTGGCGCCTTGCCATAGTGCGTGAAGCAATGGCGGTGAACGGCCACTGGCCGTTCATAACAGACGTGTCGTCGCCGAGATGCGAACGTCGAGCCGACAGTCGTTGCTTAGCGCGTTCTTGCAGATCAGGTGTCGCACGGGGGCCAATCCCGTGCGACACCTGATCTGTGTGAACGCGTGTTGTGCGGATGCCAGCCCGCCACATCGGCGTCGTGACCGGGCGGTGTTTCCCAGGTTTGAGCGAGCCCGGTTGTGCAGACGCCTTGGCGAGTCGAGAAGCGATGATCGTCATCGCAGATATCGGATCTGTCCAGAAGTGGGCGCAGTCAGTCCTGCGCCCGGTCCCTAGGTTTGTGCCCCCGGCAGGATTCGAACCTGCGACACCCGCTTTAGGAGAGCGGTGCTCTATCCCCTGAGCTACGAGGGCATGTACTGCCGGGCACAGCCTACCGGGTGACCGGCCCCGGCAGGGCACGAGGGCACCGTCACATCGCGAGAGCATGCGGCCGGCGAGGTGAACACCGCGAAACCCCCGAACGGCGGTAGCGCTCAAACGAGCGCCCGGCACACACCCAAACAGCGGGCCCAAGCCCGCCAGTGGCCGTCTAGTGACACTCGACCTGCGGATCCGTCCCGGAGCACGCACACTCGACCCAGGCAAACGGGGTCTGAATCGAATGCTAGATCGACACAGATGACCCGCGCGGGTCACTCGTACGTGTCTGGTTTCGAAACCCTGAACAACAGTAGGTAATCTTCGTTAACGGGACGCGAGACGCCGCTCCCCCGGCTGCCGGAGGGCTTCGTTGATCAAGCTCATGTTCGCCGACGACGAGGAACTGGTCCGTTCGGGCCTGCGTGCCATGATGTCCGGCGCTGCCGACATCGAGATCGTGGGCGAGGCGAGCGACGGGAGATCAGCGGTCGAGGTCGCCCGGCGGTACCACCCTGACGTCGCCCTGCTCGACATCAAGATGCGGGCGCCTGACGACGGTATTCGCGCGCTCAGGGCCATCCTCGCGCTGCCGGATCCACCGACGGTGGCCATGTTGACCACGTTCGACATCGACGACTACGTCAGTCTCGCGCTCAGGCTCGGGGCCAACGGCTTCCTGCTCAAGGACATCGACCCGGCGGCGCTGCTCAGGGCCGTCCGGGACCTCGCCAGGGGTGGCGCGGTGCTGGACCCCGGGGTCGCGGCGCGCATGGTGCAGTCGCACCGGGACGAGCAGCGGGCCGCGCAGCCGGCGCGCAAGCTGCTCGCGTCGCTGTCCGAGCGAGAGCGTGAGGTCGTCGGGCTGATCGGCCAGGGGTTGTCCAACGCGGAGATCGGCGGACGCCTCCACCTGTCCGAGGCCACGGTCAAGGGCTACGTCTCGGCCGTCCTGTCCAAGATCGGCGCGGCGAACCGGGTGCAGGCCGCGCTGCTGGCCTACCGCGGTGGCCTGCTCGACCAGTAATGATCCTCACCGCGCTCGAGTTCCTCGGCTTGATCGCGTTCGCCGCTTCGGGGGCGCTCGCGGCGGTGCGGTCCAGGTTGGACGTCTTCGGGGTGGTCGTCGTCGGGCTCACCACGGCGCTCGGCGGCGGGATCATCCGTGACGTCCTCCTGGGGATCACGCCGCCCACGACCCTGCGGACCTGGCCGTATCTCGCGGTCTGCGGGGTGACGGCGCTGGTCGTGTTCGTGTTCCATCCGCAGATCGCGAAGCTGCGGCGCGGCGTGCTGCTCGCCGACGCGCTCGGGCTCGGGGTGTTCGCGACGGCGGGTACCACCATCGCGTTGAACGCGGGCGCCACTCCCTACGCGGCGTGCCTGATCGGGATGACGACGGGTATCGGTGGCGGTGCGGTGCGTGATCTCCTGCTCCGGGAAATCCCGCTCGTGCTGCGGAAGGAGATCTACGCGGTCGCGGCGCTCGCGGGGGCCGTGCTCGTCGTGATCGGTCACTCTCTGCGACTGCCGCCGGGGCCGGTGACGGTCGTAGCAGCTGCCGTCGTCGTGGGGGTTCGGATGCTCGCTTTGTGGCGCAGATGGAACGCACCTGTTGCAAAAGGGCCCGAGACCGGCTGAAACGTCTTGTGGACTGTTCGATTTCCTTTGTTTGTTCTGTGTGTGTTCTTAGGCGAGTCTCAGCACGCTGCGTAAGACTGTGGCCATGCGCATCCTCGTAGTGGACGACGACAGGGCCGTCCGTGAATCACTCAGGCGATCCCTTGAGTTCAACGGGTACCAGGTGGAACTGGCCGGGGACGGCGCGCAGGCCCTGGAAGCGATCATCGCCAACAGACCCGACGCGATGGTCCTCGACGTGATGATGCCGCGGCTCGACGGCCTGGAGGTCGCCCGACGCCTGCGAAGCACCGGCGACGACCTGCCGATTCTCGTGCTCACGGCGCGCGACACCGTGTCCGATCGAGTGTCCGGTCTCGACGCCGGTGCCGACGACTACCTCCCGAAGCCTTTCGCGCTCGAGGAGCTTCTCGCTCGCCTTCGCGCGCTTCTGCGCCGGGCGATCCCGGACCCGCAGGCGGGGCAGAACGCCGAGATCCTGGCGTTCGCGGACCTCACTTTGGACCCGGGGACGCGCGAGGTGCGCCGGGCGGGACGGGAGATCAGTCTCACGAGGACCGAATTCGCGCTTCTCGAACTGTTCCTCTCCTACCCGAAGCACGTCCTGACCCGCAGCCGGATCCTGGAGGAAGTATGGGGATACGACTTCCCGACGTCGGGCAACGCGCTGGAGGTCTACGTCGGCTATTTGCGCCGAAAGACCGAGGCTGGGAGCGAACCGAGGCTGATCCACACGGTGCGGGGAGTGGGTTACGTGCTGAGGGAAACCCCGCCGTGACCGAGCCGGTCCAGGTCGTCGGCGAGTCCGAAAAGGATCCGCGCGGCGACCGCTGGAGCACGCGGCGCTTCTCGCTCCGCGGCCGGGTGACGCTGCTCGCCGCCGTTTCGGTGGCGGGCGCGGTGGCGTTGGTGTCCCTCGGCGCGTATCTCGTCGTGAAGGAGAACCTCTACCAGCAGGTGGACGACAACCTGCGCGCCCGCGCACAGGCCGCGGTCGACTCGCCGCAGGTGCAGACCGAGTTGCAGCAGGTGCCCGGCGCGTTCCTCGCCAGCGCGGACCTGCAGATCGGCCAGCTGACGGTCGGGGAGAAGATCCGGCTGACCTATCCGCAGTCCGGAAGCCGCCCGCCGTACGGCGAGGACGAGATCGCGGTCGCCACCGGCGACAAGGCGTTCTCGCTGCGCACCGACCCGAAGACCGACAGCCGGGTCGTCGCCCTCCCGCAGGGGCCGGGGCAGGCGATGGTGCTCGCGCAGTCGCTCGGCCCGACCAAGCGCACCCTGAACGAGCTTTCGGTGGTCCTGTTCCTGATCGGCGGCGCCGGGATCCTGGTCGCCGCGGCCGCGGGAACGGCCGTCGCGAGAGCGGGTCTGCGGCCGGTCGACAGACTGACCTCGGCGGCGGAACGTGTCGCCACCACCGGTGACCTGCGGCCGATCCCGGTCAGCGGCGACGACGAACTCGCCCGCCTCACGCAGAGTTTCAACACGATGCTCGGCACGGTCGCCGAATCGCAGGAACGGCAACGACAGCTCGTCGCCGACGCCGGCCACGAACTCCGGACGCCGCTGACGTCGCTCCGCACGAACCTCGAACTGCTCCTGTCCGCGAGCAGGCCGGGTGCGCGCACGCTGTCCGACGAGGACCGCAGCGACATCGAGGCCGACATCCGCGGCCAGCTCGACGAGCTGACCCAGCTGATCGGCGACCTCGTCGAACTCGCGCGCCAGGACGAGCCGCGGATCGAGCACGAGCGGGTCGAGATGGTCGACGTCGTCGAGCGCGCGCTCGACAGGGCACGCCGCCGCGCGGGCGAGATCGAGTTCGACGTCTCGCTCCAGCCGTGGGTGCTGACCGGCGACACCAGCGCGCTGGAACGCGCGGTGCTGAACCTCCTGGACAACGCGGTGAAGTTCTCGCCCGAAGGCTCGACGGTCGGGGTCCGGCTGTACCCGGTCGGCGACGGCACAGCGGTGCTCGAAGTCGAGGACGCCGGGCCGGGGATCGCCGACGAGGACCTGCCGAAGGTCTTCGACCGCTTCTACCGCTCTTCCGAGGCGCGGACGCTGCCCGGTTCGGGGCTCGGCCTCGCCATCGTCCAGCACGCGGCGCAGCGGCACGGCGGCGGTGTCTACGCGGGACGGGCGCCCGCGGGCGGCGCGCTGATGACCCTGCGGCTCCCGGGAGCCCCTGCTTGATGAGTGATTACGACAAGGGCCTCGAACTGCTCCGGCTTCTCGGCGGCGTCGAGGATCCCGCCGTGCTGAACCTGTTCGACGCGGTTCAGGCGGCGGACTACGGCAGAGAGGCTGTCGCCTTCGTCTACGGCGGCGTCTACCAGCGACCGGGGCTTTCGCTGGCACAGCGGCAACTGGTGACGGTCGCCGCGCTGGAGACCTTGGGCTACGCGCAGGCGCAGCTCGAGTTCCACAGGACCGCCGTGGCGAATGTCGGCGGCGATCCGGGGCAGGACGACGACACGACCCGGCGGCTCAAGTCGATCGCGGAGTACACCGCGAACGGCGGAGTGGCGCCGGAACTGGCCGAAGTCCTCCGGGAAGCGCGCGACGCGGGGGAGTTCGGGGCCGCCGTCGAGGCGATCCTGCATCTCGCCGTGTACGTGGGTTTCCCCGCCGCGCTCAACGCGCTCGGCGTCGCCCGTACTCTGACGGGTGATGAGCACCGAGAACGCGCCTGAGATGCCGCCCCGCCGTCTGCTGTGGACATTGCTGGTGGCCGCGGTGCTGCTGGCGGCCGACCAGCTGACCAAATGGTGGGCGGTCGACGCCCTCACCGGCCGCGCGCCGATCCCGGTGATCGGCGACTTCATCCGCTTCCGGCTGCTCTACAACCC
Organism: Amycolatopsis sp. NPDC031561; assembly: GCF_055580625.1. Lineage (NCBI taxonomy): Bacteria > Bacillati > Actinomycetota > Actinomycetes > Pseudonocardiales > Pseudonocardiaceae > Amycolatopsis > Amycolatopsis sp. NPDC031561. Next base: position 651,885 of record NZ_JBVILA010000001.1, read on the forward strand.
GGGCGCGGCGTTCTCGCTGGGCTCCGGTTCCACCTGGATCTTCGCGATCCTGGCGGCGGTCGCGGTGGTCGCGCTGCTGTGGATCTCGCGCAAAGTCCGTTCGGCGGGCTGGGCGATCTCGCTCGGGCTGCTGCTCGGCGGCGCGACGACGCACCTGGGCGACAGGCTGTTCCGTGAGCCCGGTTTCGCGCGCGGTCACGTCGTCGACTTCATCGACTACAACGGCTGGTTCGTCGGGAACGTCGCCGACATCGCGTTGTTCTTCGGCGCGGTCTCCCTTTTCGTGCTCAGTTTCCGCGGCGTCCCGATCGAGGGCGTCAAAGAGACTGAGGCGGAGTAACGAGACAGAACTCGTTTCCCTCGGGATCGGCGAGAACGACGACACCGTCTTCGGGGCTCGCGAGCACCTTCGCGCCCAGGGCGACGAGCCGTTCGACGTCGTCGTCCGCCAGGTCCAGGTGCATCCGGTTCTTGACGACCTTGGATTCCGGGACCAGGTTGAAGAACAGCCGCGGTCCCGCCGTGGTTTCGACGAGTACCGAAGGATCGTCTTCGGGGCCGGAGAACCCCAGCGAACGAAGGCGCTCGAGCTCGTCTTCGTCATAGGGTGCGACCTCGTAGCCATCGAGCGCGGCAGCCCAGAAACGGGCGAGCGAAGCCGGATGGTGGCAGTCGATGACGACGTCGCGAAGCCTGGCCATGGACACATGCTGGCAGGTGGATCCGCTCGTCGCGCCATGTTTGATCGTGTAGGATTTTGTGTAGTTAATCCAGGGGAGGCTTCGTGCTCGCGCGGCAACGACAGGCGGTGATCCTCGAGGAGGCGCGCCGGACCGGGGCGGTCCGGGTCAGCGACCTCGTCGCGAGGCTCGGCGTTTCCGATATGACGGTGCGCCGCGACCTCGACGTGCTCGCCGGGCGAGGCCTGGTCGAGAAGGTCTATGGCGGCGCCACCTCCATCGTCGGTAAAAGCACCGACGAGCCCGGTTTCGAGGCCAAATCCGTGCGTCAGCGCGCCCAGAAGGAGGCCATCGCCGCCGTCGCGGCCGGGCTGGTCCGGCCGGGCACCGCGATCGGCATCTCCGCGGGCACCACCACCTGGACGCTGGCGAGGGCCCTCGACGAGGTCCCCGGTCTGACGATCGTCACGAACTCCATCCAGGTCGCCGACGTGCTGCGCGGCGCGAACCAGCCCGATCGCACGGTCGTCCTCACCGGGGGCGTCCGCACCCCTTCGGACGCGCTGGTCGGGCCGGTCGCCGTGCAGAGCCTGCGTTCGCTGCACCTGGACGTCGTCTTCCTCGGCGTGCACGGGATGGCCGACGGCCCCGGTTTCACCACGCCGAACCTCACCGAATCCGAGACCGATCGCGCGCTGGTCGAAGCGGGCCGCAAGCTGGTCGTGCTGGCCGATCACACCAAGTGGGGCGTCGTCGGCATCTCCACCATCGCCGGGCTCGAAGAGGCCGACGTCGTCGTCTCGGACGACGGCCTGACCGACAACGCAAGGGAAACGCTCACCGAGCAGGCGGGTGAGCTGATGATCGCCGAAACGGCGGAGACGGCTGAGGCTGAAGAAGCGTGAAGCGCACGGTAAGGCACCTGGCCGACGGCCGGGAGATCATCTATTTCGACTCGCCGGGCGCACCGGAACGCACCGCCGAGGACACCCGTGACCTCCCTCAGGTCGCCGCGGCGTCGGAGATCCGGCGTGACCCGCTGACCGGGGAATGGGTGGCGATGGCCGCGCACCGGCAGACGCGGACGTACAAACCGCCCGCCGACCTGTGCCCGCTGTGCCCCACCAAACCCGGGAAGCCCAGCGAGATCCCGGAGCCGGACTACGACGTCGCGGTCTTCGAGAACCGCTTCCCTTCCTTCGCGCGCAACGTCCTCGGCGAAGCGTCCACAGTGGACGGCGCGGGGCTGGTGCCGGTCGCGCCGGGTGTCGGCCGGTGTGAGGTCGTCTGTTTCACCAGCGACCACGATGGCTCCTTCGCCGGGCTGACGGCGAAGCAGGTCCGCGCGGTCGTCGACGCCTGGGCCGACCGCACCGCCGAACTGTCCGCGATGGACGGTGTCGAGCAGGTCTTCCCGTTCGAGAACCGCGGTGAAGAGATCGGCGTGACGCTGCATCATCCGCACGGCCAGATCTACGGCTACCCGTTCGTCACGCCGAAGACCGAGCGGATGCTCGAGGTCGCCCGCGCTTACGAGGCCGAGCACGGCCGTCCGGTGATGGGCGACGTCCTGGCCGCCGAGCGGGAATCCGGGGCGAGGGTCGTCGTCGCGGGCGAGCACTGGACGGCGTTCGTGCCGCCCGCCGCGCGCTGGCCGGTGCAGGTCCAGATCGTGCCGCATCGCCAGGTGCCCGACATCCCCGCGCTGTCGGACGCCGAGCGTGACGAGTTCGCCGACGTCTACCTCGAGGTCCTTCGCCGGTGCGACGGGCTCTACGACCGGCCACTGCCCTACATCGCGGCCTGGAACCAGGCGCCGGCCAAACGCGATCGCGAGCTCGGCTGGCTGTATCTGGAGGTGTTCTCGGTCCTGCGGTCCAAGGACAAGCTGAAGTACCTGGCCGGGTCGGAGTCCGGGATGGCGGTGTGGATCAACGACGCCACCCCCGAGCAGATCGCCGAAAGGCTGCGAACCACCCGCTGACGGGGCCATACTCATGTGCGATGCACAGCTTTGGCTCAGGAACTTCTCAGGACCATCCCGCAAGGTAGAGACATGACCGAGAACGACCCCAGCGGCCAGAACGCCGAGCAGGCGCGGCCGGCCGGCGCTCAGCCGGACGCGGAGCAGAGCGCGAGCTGGGCCGCACAGCCTGCCCAGCAGCAGCCTGACGCGACCGGCCTCGGCGGCCACGCCGCTCCGCACACCGGAGCGCAGCAGGCCTACACCCCGGAACAGCAGTACAACCCGTGGTCGCCCCAGGCTCAGGCGCAGCCTCAGCAGACACCCTCCCAGCAGATACCGTCCCAGCACGCGCAGTCTCACCAGGCCCAGTCCCACCAGACCCAGGGGCACCAGATCCCGGGGCAGCAGCCGCCGTACGGGCAGCAGCCGGGCCCGTCGGTCTACGCGGTCCCGCAGCAGCGTCAGGGCTCGAAGTCCACGTCGGGCAAGCTGCTCGCCGGTGTCGCCGCGATCGCGCTGGTGGTCGGCGGTGTCGCGGGCGGCACGGTCGGCTTCCTGACCGCGGATTCCTCCGGTGGCTCCTCCGTGAACGCGCTCGACGCGCCGAAGCCCGCCCAGCAGACGGGCAACCTGCCCGCCGGTTCGGTCGAATCGGTGGCGCAGAAATTGTCGCCGAGCGTGGTCGAGCTGCAGGTCTCCGGGCGGTCGGGTGCGGGCGAGGGCTCCGGCTTCGTGCTCAGCACCGACGGCTACGTGCTGACCAACAACCACGTCGTCGAGGTCGCCGCCGGTGGCGGGCAGATCCAGGCGGTGTTCCAGGACGGCAAGAAGGGCACGGCGACGGTCGTCGGCCGCGACCCCACGACGGACATCGCCGTGGTGAAGGTCAGCGGCGTCACCGGCCTGACCCCGGTGGAGCTCGGCCGGTCCGACGACCTGCGGGTCGGGCAGCCGGTGGTCGCCATCGGTTCGCCGTTCGAACTGGCGGGCACGGTCACCTCGGGCATCGTCAGCGCCCTGAACCGGCCGGTGAGCGCCGGCGGCAACGGCGACCAGACCACCGTGATGTCGGCGGTGCAGACCGACGCGGCGATCAACCCCGGCAACTCCGGCGGCCCGCTCGCGAACATGGCGGGCCAGGTCATCGGCATCAACTCGGCGATCTACAGCCCGAAGTCCAGCCAGGGCCAGGGCGGCGAGAGCGGCGGCAACGTCGGCATCGGCTTCGCGATCCCGATCGACCAGGCACGCCGCACGGCCGACGACATCATCAACACCGGCCAGGCGACGCAGACCTTCATCGGTGCGCGAGTGCAGACGGCGCCGACGGGCGGAGCGCAGCTCGGTGAGATCTCACCGGGCAGCCCCGCGGAGAAGGCGGGCCTCAAATCCGGCGACGTCGTGACGAAGCTGGACGACCGGTCGATCCCCAACGCGGACGCGCTCGTCGCCGAGATCCGCACGCGGGCACCGAACGACAAGGTCAAGTTCACCCTCGGCGGTGACAAGGTGGTCGAGGTGACCCTCGGCGGACAGCCCGTCACCCCGAACTAAACGCTCGGCCGCAGTGCGCGGCCGAGACCAAACCCCGGCTCGAACCCCCAGCGGGCCGGACCCAGAGGCCACGCGCGACCGGCTGCCAATCCCGGTCGCGCGTGGCTTTTTCGGGGTAAGGCAAAGGTGTCGTGTTCGCGACCAACCCGACCCAGCACGCCACGTTTGCCCTCCTTCTCAAGCCCGCGTTTTCCGAAAGAGCGCGGCCATGAGGACGCCGAGCCAGACGACGGCGAGGGTGAGCAGCAGGCCGGTGACAGTGTCGGCATCGTGCAGCCCCGGGTTCCGGGCGCCGCCGAAAGGCCGCCACAGCAACGGAACCGCGAGCAGCGTCAGCACCCCCGTGAGGACCGCGCCCGTCTTGACGGGGGTCTTCCAGCGCTCCGGGAGGAACCTGCTCAGCGCGAGCCCGACGGCGCCGACCAGCGGCGCGACCAGCAGGTCGTGCACCAGCGGTCCGCCGGCGAGCCAGCCGAGTGTCCCGAAGACGTCCGGGCGCAGCGGGAACGCGTATTCGGCGAACAGCACCGCGCCCCAGGCGAGCGCGCCGAGGCCGGGCAGGAACAGCAGCAGCCGCAACGTTTTCACAGCGTCTCCAAGCGGGTGACCCATTTCGTCTGCAGGACACCGGGCCGGTTCGGGGCGATGATCCGGCACGGGAAGCCGTGGTCGGCGTCGAGGATCTCGCCGTTGAGTTCCAGTGCCAGCAGGGTGAGCCCGTCCTCGGTGTGCTCGCCGGGCAGTTCGCTGATCCCGTAGATCCCGCCCTTCTCCAGTGAGAACACCCGAACCGGCGTGCCCGGCGTGCTTCCCGCGTCCCGCAACAACTCCGGCAGCGAGACGCCGCTCCAGTGCGCGGACTGGCTCCAGCCCTCGACACACGCGATCGGGAGTTCGGCGGAAGTCCGGGGAAGCGCGCGGAGTTCGGCGAGCGAGTAGGTTTTCGTGCCTTTCGCGGTGACCACCGAAAGGCGCCAGCTCGGGTCGTTCGCCGCTTCCAGGACACCGGCCGCCGCGGCCGTCCGGTTGACCGGCAGGCCCTGCGGCCCCTTGTCGCTTCGCCACGACAGTCCGGAAACGTTACGCAGCAAAGGAACCGTCGCACCCGCCGTCGCGACGACGGCGACTCCCGCGGCCAGCCAGGTCGTGCGGAGGAAAGCGCGCCGCGAGGGTTCGGGTCGCTGGGTGAGCGAGCGGCGGACTATCGGCAGTTTCACCGCGACGTGCACCAGGATCGAGCCGATCGCCACCCACGCGACCGCGTAGTGCAGCTGCGGGAAGTAGAAGTTCCACGGATAGTTCTGCGCGACGTTGAACAGGCCGGTGACGAGTTCGAAGAAGGCGGCCGCGGACAGGACCAGGATCGACAGCCGTTCGAGCGCGTGCGGCAGGGAGCGGATCACCGGCCGTTCGAACAGTTTCGGGTAGACGCTCCAGAGTTTGGCCAGCAGCAAGGGAATCGACGCGATCCCGGAGACGACGTGCGTGCCCTGCGTGACCCGGTACAGCCACGCCGGGCGGCTGGGCCAGCCGAACCACGACGGCGGATGCTGGATGAGATGGCTGATCAGGCCGGTGACGAAGCAGAGCGTGAACGTGACAGCGAGGGCGAGCCCGATCCGGGACGTCACCCGTTGCGAAGGCGGATTCATGCTTTCTCCAGGCAGGCGAACCAGCGGTGGCCGCGGCGGGTGGCCCAGGCGACCCGGAACGCGCTCCGGGCGGCGAGTCCGGCGATCGCTTCGACGCCGACCCACGCCCAGGTGAACCAGTTGCCGCCGTCGGGCCCCAGGCGAACCTGGTCCTGACGGACGCCGCGGCCAGGCGGGTCGAGTTCGACGAGCACCGTCCCGCCGTCCGCGATCAGTTCCGCCATGCGGGTCAGCAAGCGCAGGGGATCGCCGCCGATACCGATGTTGCCGTCGGCGAGCAGGGCGTGCCGCCAGCGTCCCTCGCCGGGGATACGGTCGAAGACGTCCCGGTGCAGCGCGGCGGCGCCCCGGGCGTGGGTGAGGCGTACGGCGGTGGCCGAGATGTCGACGCCGAGCGAGGCGACACCGCGTTCGGACAACGCGGCGGTGAGCCTGCCGGGGCCGCAGCCGACGTCGAGGGTCGGTCCGTCACAGGCGTCGAGGAGGACGTCATCGCCGTCGCAGGGAATGGCCGTCCAGCGGTCCACCGGCAGGTCGACGCGTTCGCCGGTCGCCAGTTCCAGCCAGCAGCGGTGGCCGAGCAGGCCGGGGTCGAAGGCGGTCACCGGACTTCAGCGACCGCTCGGGCGAACCGGCCGCCAGGGATCTCCGCCGCGACGAGACGCGCGTCGGCGACGGTGTCCACATCGGACAGTGTGGGCAGGATACCCGGGCTCAGGCCGATGTCCGCCAGCGCGCGCAAGGTCTGGAGTCCGGTGTCCTCGCGGGACATCGGGACACCCGCGAGAGCCTTGGCGTGCATTGGATCCTGGAGTCCCAGTGCCCACCAACCGCCGTCCTTCGCGAGCCCGAGGACGGAATCCTCGGTTTCCAGGGGGTGCGCGGCCTCGGCCAGGAGCGCGGGGGTGACCTGCGGGGTGTCCATCCCGATTTGAAGCACCGGTTCCCCGGGGCGTCGGGCGTCGGCGTGGGCGTTGACGAGACGGACGTCGAAACCGTCGCCGCGCTGGGGGATCACCTCCGTTTTCCGGAGTGCCGTGACGATTTCCGTGCCGCGAATGGCCTTCCGGAGGTCGCCGGTCATGGCGACGACGACGCGTGCTCTCGGGGTCAGCAGCGCGGCGTCGAGGGTGTCGAGCAGCGAGGCGGCCGCGATCTCGGCGGCCTGTTCCGGTGTCGCGGGCGGGCAGAGCCGCGTCTTCGCGAAACCGGGCACGGGCGCTTTGGCGACGATCAGCAGGCAGAAGGTCATTGGCTCAGCACCCGCCCGAAGTCCCGGGTGGCGCGGAGGGTTCCGCGCAGCGAGCCGGAGACCTTCGACTTCGTGCCCTTGGCACGTTCGCCGTAGGAGACGTCGAACTCGGCGACCCGCCAACCCGCGCGCTGCGCTTTGATCAGCAGCTCGAGCGGGTAGCCGAAGGCGCGATCGGTGACGCCGAGATCCAGTAATGCCCGCCGCCGGACGGCTCGCAGCGGAGCGATGTCGCGAACCGGCAATCCCTTGCGCCGCAAGAGGGACGAGACCAGCGCGTTGCCGGCTCTCGCGTGCCACGGCCAGACGCCGGGGCCGCTGGGCACCCGCCGCCCGACAGCCAGCTCGGCGCCGGCGAGGCCGTCGACCAGCATCGGCAGTTCGGCGAGGTCGAGGGAACCGTCGGCGTCGGCGAAACAGACGACGTCCGCCGTGGCCGCCTCCAGCCCGGTGTGGACCGCGGCGCCGTAGCCGCGCCGGGGTTCGTGGACGACCTTCGCCCCGAGCCCGGCCGCGATCCCGGCGGAACCGTCGCTCGATCCGTTGTCGACCACGATCGCCCGGTAGCGTGCGGGCAGGGCCGCCAGTACCCCCGGGAGGGCACCGGCCTCGTCGAGACAGGGAAGTACGACGTCAACCTGGTCATCGTTCACGCAACGCACGTTAGGTCCGTAATGGACGGACGAGAACCCTTGTGGTGCTTACCGAATCCTGACGTCCGCGAAGTTCTTACCGAGTTCTGACGGACCTTGTTCCAAGGCCGCCGCGGCGCGGGAACACGGTTATGGTGCCGGTGATGCCCACTGTCACCGCCCCTGTCCGCACGGGTCGCCGCGCCGACCTGATCGCCGTCGCGCTGGCGATGCTCGTCGTCGCCGCGGCGATCGCCGTCGGCCTCTACTACAACCGCCCCGGTTCCGGCGTGGTGATCTACGCCTTCGCGCCGCCGCTGTTCGGGCTGTGGCTGCCGCATGTCGGTCCGGGCTCGGTCGCCGCCGTCGTGCTCGCGATCCTCGTCGTCACCAAAGGTCCCTCGCTCGCCGCACGGCTGCGCTGGCGGCCGCTGCTCGCGCTCGGCTACGGGGCCGCGCTGGCGTGGACGTTCTCACTGGCGATGATCGACGGCTGGACCCGCGGTTTCACCGGCAGGCTCACCACGGAACACGAGTACCTGCACGAAGTCCCGGGGATCACCGACATCCCGAAGATGCTGAGTGGGTTCTCTTCGCGCATCCTCGACTACCAGCCGGACTCGTGGACGACGCACGTCTCCGGGCATCCGCCGGGCGCGACCCTGGTCTTCGTCTGGCTCGACAGGCTCGGCCTGCACGGCGGCGCTTGGGCTTCGACGTTCGTCGTGCTGGTCGGCTGCCTGGCCGTGGTCGCGGTTCCGGTGACGCTCTCCGCGCTGGGCAGGCAGGACGCCGCGAGGACGGTCCTGCCGTTCGCCGTCCTGACCCCGGGCGCGATCTGGATCGGGGTCTCCGCGGACGGGCTGTTCGCCGGGGTGACGGCGACCGGGATCGCGCTGCTGGCGCTCGCCACGCGGCGGCGGATCCTCGCGCTCCCCGGCGGTCTGCTGCTCGGGTTCGGGCTCTTTCTCTCGTACGGTCTCGTGCTGCTGGGGGTGATCGTCCTGGCCGTCGTCGTGCTGACGCGCCAGTGGCGGATCCTGCTCCTCGCCTTGGCCGGGGTGGCCGCGGTCGTGGTGGCGTTCGCGCTGACCGGGTTCTGGTGGCTCGACGGCTATCACCTGGTGGTCGAGCGCTACTACCAGGGGATCGCGACACTGCGTCCGTACTCCTATTGGGTGTGGGCGGATCTCGCGGCGGTGCTGATCGCGCTCGGCCCGGCCGTGATCGCCGGGACGCGGCGCGCCGGGGCGGCGTTCCTGGGTGAGCCGAAACGGTCGTTCCGCGACCCGGTGGTCCTGATCGTGCTGGCCGCGGCGCTGACGATCGCGTTCGCCGATCTGTCCGGCCTGTCGAAGGCGGAGGTCGAACGCATCTGGTTACCGTTCCAGGTGTGGCTGCTGCCCGCGGTGGCGCTGCTGCCGTCGCCCGGACGGCGGTGGTGGCTCGCCGCGTCGGCGGCCACGGCGCTGGTGGTGAACCATCTGGTGCTGACGAGCTGGTGAGGTGGGCTTCATGACAGAGCAGGGCCGCGTGCTCGTGGTCGACGACGACGAGACCGTCCGGGACGTCGTCCGGCGGTATCTGGAGGTCGCGGGCTTCGACGTCGACGTCGCCGGGGACGGCACCGAGGGGCTGCGGCTGTTCTCCGAGACCGGCCCGGACCTCGTGGTGCTCGACGTCATGATGCCCGGGCTCAACGGGCTCGAGGTGTGCCGTCGGCTGCGGCAGGTGAGCCAGGTGCCGGTGGTGATGCTGACCGCGCTCGGCGAGGAGGAGAACCGGATCGCCGGGCTCCAGCTCGGCGCCGACGACTACGTCACGAAACCCTTCAGCCCCAAGGAACTCGCGTTGCGGGTGGCGTCGGTCCTGCGGCGGGCCCGGATGCCGCGGCCGGAACCGGCTGCCCGTCAGGTCACCGACGGGGACCTTTCGCTGCAGATGACCGCGCGGCAGGCGACCCTCGGCGGCACCGAACTTCCGTTGACCAGCCGGGAATTCGACCTGCTCGCCTTCTTCCTCGCTCATCCCGGTGTGGCTTTCTCGCGTGCCGATCTGCTGGAGAAGGTCTGGGGTTGGGACTTCGGCGACCAGTCCACGGTGACCGTCCACGTGAGACGGTTGCGTGAAAAGATCGAGAGGAATCCGGCGAAACCCGTCCGCGTCGCCACCGTCTGGGGCGTCGGCTACCGGTACGACCCGGTGCGACCGTGATCGGCTCCGGCGAGTCGTTCGGCGAGATGCTGGCGCACGCCTGGCACATCCTGCCGTTCGCGCTGATGTTCGCGGTGCCGGTGGTGCTGCTCGGCGGGCTGGCGCTGTACCTGCTCAGACGCGGTTCGCTGGCCAGCACGATGACGATCCTCGTGCTGATCCCGGTGCTCGCGACGCTGATCGCGGTGCTCGGGATCAGCGGGTTCATGTTCACCCCCGCGCTGACCACGATGACGCTCGTCTGCCTGCTGGTGGCGCTGGTGACGGTGCCCGCGGCACTCGTTCTCGGCCGCGTGATCGCGCGCCGCAGTGTGTGGGAGCGGGAAGCGCGGGAACGGGAGCGCGCGGCCGAGGCGTCGCGGCGTGAACTGGTCGCGTGGATCAGCCACGACCTGCGGAGCCCGCTGGCCGGGATCCAGGCGATGGCCGAGGCCGTCGCGGATGGCGTCGTCGCCGAGCCGATCGAGGTCACCGGGTACGCGCGGCGGATCAGCGGCGAGACCACGCGGCTGTCCGGCATGGTCGGGGATCTGTTCGAACTGTCGCGGATCACCGCGGGCGCACTGCAACTGACCATGGCTTCCGTGCCGTTGCGGGACGTCGTGAGCGACGCCGTCGCCGCGCAAGTGCCGCTCGCCGAGCAGAAACGCGTGCGGATGGTCGAGAACGCCGACGTCTGGCCGGTCGTCTCCGGCAGCGATCCGGAACTGGCGCGGATCGTGCGCAACCTGGTGTCCAACGCCGTGCGGCACACCCCGCCGGACGGGACGGTCGCGGTCCAGATCGGTATCGAAGGCGGCGAGGCGCTGCTGGCGGTCTCCGACGGTTGCGGCGGAATCCCCGACGACGAGATCGGCCGGGTCTTCGACGTCGCGTTCCGCGGGACGACGGCGCGGACCCCCGAACGCGGCGGGCTGGCGAGCGGCGGCGGACTCGGGCTGGCCATCGCGAAGGGGCTCGTCGAAGCTCATCGCGGCCGGATCGGCGTCCGCAATCACGGTCCGGGATGCCGGTTCGAGGTCCGGCTGCCGTTGGCCATGCCCTGACCGTGTCAGCGGCGTGTCACCGCGGTGTCAGCGCGGGCCGCGATCGTTGCCGCCATGACGAACTCAGCGAACACGGCCAAGAAGATGTTCCGGCGGGCGGGGATCACCGCGGTGGCGGCCGCGCTGCTGGCCGGGGTCCTGCCGGGAGTGGCCGCGGCGGATTCCGGGCGGGACCGTCCGGACCTGCGGGCGATGGTCCAGGAGATCGCCGCCTCCGGTTTCGCCGGCGCGCAGCTGCGGGTGAACGACGGGCGAGGCGACTGGACCGGCAGCGCCGGGGTGCGCGAGCTGGGCTCGTCCGCCAAGCCGCCGACGAACGGGCGGTTCCGGATCGGCAGCAACACCAAGACCTTCGTGTCCACCGTCGTGCTGCAACTGGCAGGCGAGGGCAAGGTGGGCCTGGACGCGCCGGTGGCGGGCTACCTGCCCGAGTTCGGCCTCGACCGGCGGATCACCGTGCGGATGCTGTTGCAGCACACCAGCGGGATCGCCGACTACACCGCCTCGATCCCCTTGGGAGGAAAGGACTTCCTGGACAACCGGTTCCACACCTACCGGCCGGAGGAACTGGTGCGGTTCGGCCTCGCCCTGCCGCCGCTGTTCGCGCCGGGAACGGACTGGACCTACACGAACATCAACTACGTGCTCGCCGGGCTGCTGATCGAGAAGGTCACCGGCAACCCGTACGGCGTCGAGCTCCAGCGGCGGATCCTGAAGCCGCTCAAACTGCGCGACACCGTGGTGCCGGGCACGTGGCCCGGCATCCCGGGGCCACACGCCCACGGCTACTACCGCTACGAGGAGGCCGGGCAGTGGAAGACGGTCGACATCACCGAGCAGAACCCGTCGTGGGCCTCCAGCGCGGGTGACCTGATCTCGACCACCAAGGACCTCCACACGTTCTTCGCCGCGCTGCTGGGCAGAAAGCTCCTGCCCGCCCCGCTGCTCGCCGAAATGCGCAAGCCGCACCCCAAGGGCGGATACGGCCTCGGGATGTACGTCCAGGAAACGAGCTGCGGCACCGTCCTCAAGGGCATGGGCGGTTTCCACGGCTACGGGACGCTGATGGCCAGTACGCCCGACGGCAGCAGGACCTACGAGCTGTCCATGACCTACGGCGACTCCGCCGCGGACCTGGGGCAGGCGTACTTCAAGGCGGATCAGCTGCTCACCGACAAGGTGCTCTGCGGCAAGTAGACCGCTGGTCAGAACCGCAGGAAACCCATGTCCGGGAAGTGGGCTGGCGCGATGATCGCGCCGGTCTCTTCCGCTTCGGCGAGGAACCGTTGCCGGGTGCGGAGCGCGAGGTCCGGGTCGACGTCGCCGAGGAAGCTCACTCGCGTGTCCGTCAGCTGCGCGGGCGTGTACAGGACGTCGCCGAGCAGCAGCAGGCGCTCGTCGTCCGCGGTGATGTCGAGGACGTAGTGGCCCGGTGTGTGGCCGGGGGCGTGCCGCGCCACGATCCCGGGCGCGATCTCGACGTCGTCGCCGCTGATCGCCTCGGTCAGGCCCGCGGCGCGGGCGGTCTCCATGCCGACGCGACTCCATTCGCCCGTCCCGGTGGGCTCGATCAGAGCCTCCCAGTCGAGCTGCCCGAAGACGACCTGAGCGCCGGGGAAGGTCAGGTCGCCTTCGGGGGCGATCCAGCCGATGTGGTCGTTGTGCAGGTGGGTGAGGAAGACGGTGTCGATCTCGCCGATCGGACAGCCCGCCTTGTCGAGCGCGGCGGCGAGGTCGCCACCGGTGCCCATCGGCGGGGTGGGATCGCCCTTGGCGGGCGTCATCCCCTTGGGGAAGGCGAACTCGCGCGGGCCGAGGCCGGTGTCGACGAGGATCGTGCGGCCGTTGCCGCGGATCAGGTACGCGCCGGTCGGGACGTGCACGGTGCCGTCCTCGTCGAAGACGTCCGGGTGGGCGTCCGGGTCGAGACCGGGGAAGAACGCGAGCGGCAGCCTGATCAGGCCGTCCCCGAGTGCTTCGATCTCGATGTCTCCGACGGTGATGCCCACCAAAACCCCCAAAAATGCCGATTCCGTTGCCGGGAACGACAACCGGCCGGGGGCGCGGTCTGTTCCCGGTTTCAGAGACCGACCGGTTCCCGCAGCTCAGCGGTGGCGAACCCGGCGATGCCCTCGGCGAAACCGGTTCGAGCGGTGAAGCCGAGCAGCCGCCGGGCGCGGGCCGGGTCGGCGACCACGTGCCGGACGTCGGCGGGCCTCGCGCCACCGGCGATCTTCGGAGCCGGTCCGTCGCAGGCCTTCGCGAGCTCTTCGGCGAGTTCGCCGACGGAGTGCGGCTGCCCGGAACAGATGTTCAGCGGCATCAGGTCGCCTTCGGGGCCGTCGGTTTCCAGCGCGAGGACGTTCGCCCTCGCGACGTCGTGGACGTGCACGAAGTCTCGCTGCTGCTTGCCGTCTTCCAGCACTGTCGGCGCCTCGCCACGCAGGAGCGAGGACCGGAACAGCGACGCGACACCGGCGTACGGGGTGTTCTGCGGCATCCGGGGGCCGTAGACGTTGTGGTAACGCATGGCCCAGACCGTTCCGCCGGTCTGCCGGGCCCACGCCGCCGCCAGATGTTCCTGCGCGAGCTTGGTAGCCGCGTAGGTGCTTCGCGGCCGCAACGGCGCGTCCTCGGGGACCAGCCGCCAGTCGAGTTCGGCGCCGCAATCCGCGCACGCGGGCTCGAAGCAGCCGGCGTCCACATCGGACTGTTTCCGCGGCGACGGTGGGACGATCCCGTGGATGGGGCATTCGTAGCGGCCTTCGCCGTAGACGACCATCGACGAGGCGAGTACCAGTTTCCGGACCTTGGCGCGGTGCATCGCGGCGAGCAGCACGGCCGTCCCGTAGTCGTTGTTCAGCGCGTATGACGGCGCGTCGGACGGATCGACGCCGTGTCCGACGACGGCCGCCTGATGGCAGACCGCGTCGACGCCGTCCAGCAGCTCGGCGACCAGCTCCGTGTCGGTGACGTCGCCGCGCAGGAACCGGTGCCGTCCGGTGTACCCGGGCGGCCGCGACGAACCGTGGGCGGTGCGCAGGAGGTTGTCGAGGACGACGACCTCATGGCCCTGATCGGACAGCAGATCGGCGATATGGGAGCCGATGAACCCGGCCCCGCCGGTTACGAGTGTTCGCACCTTCCCGACGCTAAGGGGGATCCACGGCGACGGCCCCGGATCCGCGGCTCACGTCAGGGAATCGTCACAACTCATGGCCTGCGACACCGCGGGAGCGAAGATCAGCCGAAACCGGATACGGTGTGCCTATGGAACGGAGCGCACAACGGCTGGGCCGCGCACTGGTGGTCATCGTGGACGACCGTGTCGCCCACGGCGAACACGAGGACAACACGGGACCGCTGGTCACGGAGCTGCTCGAAGAGGCGGGGTTCATCGTCGACGGTGTCGTCGTGGTCGAGGCCGAGACGGCCGCGATCCGCAACGCGCTCAACACCGCCGTGATCGGTGGTGCCGATCTGGTGATCACCGTCGGCGGCACCGGGGTCTCCCCGCGCGACCGCACGCCCGACGCGACGGCCGGTGTGCTCGACCGTCCGATCCCGGGCATCGGCGAGGCACTGCGCGCGTCCGGCCTGGCCGCGGGCGCGGTGGACGCGGGGATCTCCCGCGGGCTCGTCGGGGTCTCCGGCAGCACGCTGGTGGTCAACCTCGCGGGTTCGCGCGCGGCCGTTCGCGACGGCATGGCGACGCTCTCGTCGCTAGTGCCGTACGTGATCGACGAGCTTTCCGGACTCGAAGAGGCCTGACCTTTGGCGGACGACGAAGGCAAGCGCCCCGCCGCGGCCGCCCAACGCCGGGTCGACGAGATCTTCGGCGACGTCCTGCCGGACACGACTTCCGACGAGCGAGAGCCGGGGCAACGCGCCCCGGACTCCGACTCGTGGTACCTGGAGAACCGGCCGCCCCATCACGACCGGTGATCCTGGTCAGCCCTGGCGGTTCTGCTGCGCGCGCAGCAGGTCGCGGATCTCGGTGAGCAGCTCGACGTCGGTCGGCTCCGCCGGGCCCGCCTCTTCGCCGCGCTTACGCCGCTCCTGGACGTGCTTGACCGGCAGCACGATCACGAAGTAGACGACGCCGGCGACCAGCACGAAGTTGATCGCCGCGTTGATCACGCCGCCGAAGTCGAGGAACGTGGCGTCGTTCGCGCTGAGGATGTTGAACCCCAGCCCCTTGGCGGCGTCCGAACCGCCGATGGTGTTGATCAGCGGTTTGATCAGGCCGGTCGTGAAGGCCGTGACGATCGATGTGAACGCGGCGCCGATGACCACCGCGACCGCGAGGTCGACGACGTTCCCGCGCATCAGGAAGTCTTTGAAACCCTTGAGCAAGTCGCACTCCTCTTCACCTGGGACGGTTCGCCGACCGTCCCTTTTCCGTACCGGGGGGACGCAGGCGCCCGCCGCCACCGGTGGCAGGCGCGAGCTAGCGGAGGGTAACCGTTATGGACCGTTCCAGCGAGGTGGCGGCGACCCGTGTCGCGATCGCGGAGGGCAGGGAGAGCAGCACCAAAGGTCCCTTGCTCCCCGCGCCGAGGGTCCTCGGTTCGCCGCCGCCCTGCGCGCCGACCGCCGCCACGACGGCCAGGTTGGCCAGCACAGACGCCTCTCGCCCGGCCTCGGCGGCCGCGACGACGTCGACCCGCTGACCCGGCCTGAGCAACTCCGCGACACCGGCGTCGGCGAGCCTCACCGGGACAGTTGAATTCTCTGGATCACCCGTTCCGGGGATGGCCGTGTCCACCAGCCGGACATCGGTCAGCGGCTCACCGGCCCTCGCCGCCCCGACGAGCATCCGCCCCTCGGCCGACGCGGGACTGGCGGCGGCGCCCTGTGGACGGACGTCGTCCGGGAGGTCGACGAGCTTGAGGTCCCCGGCACGCAGCAGCGTCCCGGCGGGGAGGTCTCGGGCGGAGACCACGGTCGCGGTGCCGGGCGTGCCTCGGGCGGAGTCGGGCAGGAAGAGCACGACCAGGCCGCTGAGCAGCAGGGACAGGGCCAGCCAGCGGCGGAGCAGCCGCGCCGGCCTGCCGTGAAGTCTTCGCAGGACGGGCAGATCGTGGAGCACGGGATTCCCCCTCGTCGATCGGTGATGATCTCGACGCTAAGGGCCGGTGCGATACCCGGGAAGAACGAAAACCCCCGGCTGTGGATAACCGGGGGCCTGTGGACAACTCGGGACGTCAGGAAGCGGCGGCGGCCGTTTTCGTCGTACCCGTGGAGGAGGATGCCGAGCTCTTCGTCTCCGACTTGGACTCGGTCTTCGACTCGGTCTTGCTCTCCGACTTGGACTCGGTCTTGGCCGAGGTCGAGGTCGTGTTGGCCTTCGAGTCGCGCGAATCGTTGCGGTAGAAACCGCTGCCCTTGAAGACCACGCCGACCGAGCTGAAGACCTTGCGAAGCGGCCCTGAGCACTGCGGGCACACGGTCAAGCTCGCGTCGGAGAACGACTGCACGGCCTCGAAAGCGTGGTCGCATTCCTTGCAGGCGTATTGGTAGGTGGGCACTGCTGCTCCTTCGTGCATTGGCACTCAGCCGACATGAGTGCTAACACAACACGGTACCGGCGCATTCCGGCGCTGGTCAAACAAGGTTTCCCAAGGTCACATGATGCCCTGGTCACGCGTGATGTCCCGGACCTGCGCAGTGCCGGATCGAGTTGGGGGTCTTGTTCAGGCTACGGGGCGTCTTGAGCCGGGCGATCTCCCATAGTGCGGGTGGCCCGACTGGGCACTGGCAACCTGCTTGCCAACGATAGAACATGTGTTCTATCGTTGGGTGATGTGATCGGCTGGCTCGGTGTAGAGCGCGATACTGACTTGGTCGTTGAGGAGGGCACCCCGCGCGTTAGGGTGGCCCACGTGCAAGACCGGCGCATCTACCATTTCACCGACCATGCCAATCTGGCTGGCATCGTGGCTGATGGCGGGCTGTATGGCGACTCCCGGATGATGGCCAGCGGGCGAGTGTTCACCGAGTGCGCGCACGAAGGAGTCAAGAGTGACCGGCGGTCCAGGGCGGTGTCGTGTCCGCCGGGTGGTGTGGTCGCGGACTATGTGCCGTTCTACTACGCGCCTCGGTCGCCGATGATGAGTGCGATCAGTAACGGCAAGGTCGCCAGCTATACCTCGAACCAGGATCTGGTCTACCTGGTGTCGTCGTTGGATCGGGTGCGGGCGGCAGGTCTGCAGTGGACGTGTACGGACGGCAACGCTCGAGCCGCGTTGACGGAGTTCTTCGGTACTTGGGAAGAACTGGACGCCAATACCGATTGGGACGTCATGGACGCCCAGTACTGGGCGAACACACCTGAGGATGGGCAGCGCCGAAATAGGCGGATGGCGGAATTTCTGGTGCACGAGTTCTTCCCGCTGAGCCTGGTGATGGGGTTCGCGGTGAAGTCGCAGCGGGTGGCGTCGATCATCCGTCCGCAGCTTCCCGCGTCAACGGACATTAGAGTCCTGCCTGGCTACTACATTTGAGAGGGAGGCGAAAATGATCGAGGAAGCGACAGGAAATCTGCTCGAGGCGGATGTCGATGCGCTGGTGAACACGGTGAACACCGTCGGTGTGATGGGCAAGGGCATCGCCTTGCAGTTCAAACGTGCGTTCCCTGAGAATTTTCGCCAGTATGAGAGGGCGTGCAAGAACAAACAGGTCCGCCTGGGTGAGATGTTCGTGCATGAGCTGGACGCGATCATCGGGCCGCGGTTCATCGTGAACTTTCCCACCAAGGGGCACTGGAAAGCGTCATCGAGGATCGAGGACATCGCGAGCGGCTTGCAGGATCTGCGGCGGGTGATCGAGAAGTATGGGATGACTTCGATCGCGGTGCCGCCGCTGGGGTGTGGCAATGGTGGATTGGACTGGGCGCAGGTATACCCGATGGTCAGGGACGTGCTTGGTGACCTGGACAGGGTGCGTGTGCTGGTGTATCCCCCTGCGGGTGCGCCGGCCCCAGAGGATATGCCCGTACGGACCAAACGGCCTGCGGTAACGCGGGCGAAGGCGGCACTGCTGCTGGCGTTCGAGCGTTATCGTGATCGCAGCGTTGAGTCAGGTTTGTCCGACACCGGCGCGATCTCGTTGGTGGAGGCCCAGAAGGTCGCATACTTTTTGCAGTTGGCAGGCGGCAAGAAGACGTGGGCGTTCACACCGAGCCATTTCGGTCCCTACGCACCTACGATCGACCAGTTCGTCAGCAGTGTCGAAGGTCATTTCCTCCACGGCTTCGGGGATGGCAGCAGCGGGAGCAAAGCTACTCTCACTCTCGTGGACAGCGCTTTGGATGAGGCGCGCGAAGTGTTGGGCGAGGACAAAGCCTTCCGGCGGACCTTGGAACGGTTCGAAGCCATCGTGGAAGGGTTCGAGTTCCCGTACGGGATTGAACTGCTGTCCACGGTGCACTATGTCGTAGCGCACTCTGCCACCGTGCCGTCGTTGGATGAGGTCGTGCTGGCGATCGGGCGCTGGTCGGCGAGGAAGGGGCGGCTGTTCAAGCCGCAGCAGGCGCAGACCGCGTACCGGCATCTGCAAAATGTCCAGCTCGCGGACGCGACCGTTTCCGTCTAAGGCGGCTCCGTCGATTCGCGTTCGTGATAGGGAAGGACGCATAGATCTTCGGGCGGGAATGAGGAACGCTTTGGCTGGAGATCTGTTCGGCGGCAGGAACCCGACCAGCCATGAGCGCATGACAGGCCGGCCCTGGGACGCCTCCTACCACGAGGGCCCCGCCCCCTGGGATTTCGGCGGCCCCCAGCCCGCCATCGTCCGGGCGGCGCCACGGTTCACCGGCAAGGTGCTCGACGCGGGCTGCGGGTCCGGCGAGAACGCGCTTCACCTCGCGTCACGGGGGCTTCACGTGCTGGGCGTCGACGTCGCCGAGACCGCGTTGAGCAGAGCACGCCAGAAGGCGGTCGAGCGCGGGCTCGAGGCCGAGTTCACGACGGCGGACGCGCTTCACCTGGAGCGACTCGGACAGCGGTTCGAGACGGTGCTCGATTGCGGGCTTTTCCACGCCTTCGACGCCGACGAGCGCCTGGCTTACGTCAAGAGCCTCGAAGCGGTCACCAAGGGGACGCTGTACGTCCTGTGTTTCAGCGAAGGCGAGAACGCCGGGCCTCATCCCGTAAAACGTGAGGCGCTGACAAAGCCCTTCGGTGAAGGATGGCGCGTGAAGACCATCGAGAAGGAGCGCGTCCGGACCGGGTTCCACGACGAGAACGGCGCTCCTGCCTGGTTCGCGACGATCGAAAGAGAGCCGTCGGATGAGTGAGCTGCGAGATCTCCTGGCCGACGTCGCCGCCCGCGTGGCCGACTACCGCGAAAGCGTGGCCGACGCTCCGGTCTTCCCGGAGGACACGTCGGGCGTCCGGGGCAAGCTCGGCGAGCTGCCCGAAAAGCCCACCCCGCCCGCCGACGTGATCCGGCGGCTCGCCGACGCCGTCGAGCCCGCGCTGGTGGCGAGCACCGGGCCGAGGTACTTCGGATTCGTCACCGGTGGCGCGCTCGAAGCGGCGACGGCCGCCGACATGCTGACGGCCGGTTGGGACCAGGGTGCTTTCAACCAGGTCACCTCGCCTGCCGCCGCGATCGTCGAGGAAGTGGCGGGCGAGTGGCTCAAGGACGTCCTCGGCCTGCCGTCGGGCGCCTCCTTCGGATTCGTGACCGGTGGCCAGGGCGCCAACACGGTCTGCTTGGCCGCCGCACGTCATCACGTGCTGGCGCTGGCCGGATGGGACGTCGAGCGTCGCGGACTGCACGGGGCGCCGCCGCTCACGGTGGTGGCCGGCGAGGAACGCCACGCGACGATCGACCGCTCCCTGCGGCTACTCGGCCTGGGGACCGATTCCGTCAGGCCGGTCCGCACGAACGGCCAAGGTGCCATCGACGTCGCCGACCTCGAGCGGGTCCTCGACGGTCCCGCAATCGTTTGCCTTCAGGCCGGGAACGTGAACACCGGCGCCTTCGACGACTTCGCCGCCGCGACGGAAATCGCCCACGAGCGGGGCGCGTGGGTCCATGTCGACGGCGCGTTCGGGCTTTGGGCGGCCGCCACCCCCTCCCTCAGGCACCTGACCGCCGGGGTGGAAGCGGCCGACTCCTGGGCGGTCGACGGGCACAAGTGGCTCAACGTCCCTTACGACAGCGGTTATGCCTTCTGCGCCCATCCCGAGTCCCATGTCGCCGCGATGTCGCTCACGGCCGCTTACCTGACCGGCCAGGGGGCTGGCGACGTGAGAGCGCCGAGCGACTTCGTGCCGGAGTCCTCCCGCCGGGCGCGCGGGTTCGCGACGTGGGCGGCACTCAGCGAGCTAGGCCGCTCGGGGGTCGCCGACCTGGTCGAGCGTTGTTGCGCACTGGCACGCAGGTTCGCCGAGCAACTCGTGAACAGCGAAGGCGTCACCATCGTCAACGACGTCGTGCTGAACCAGGTCCTCGTCGGCTTCGGCGAGGACACGGACAAGGTGATCGAGGCCGTCCAACGCTCCGGCGAGTGTTGGATGGGCGCGACCACCTGGCGTGGCCGACGCCTGATGCGCATCTCCGTGTCCAATTGGACCACCACCGAAGCCGACGTCGATCGCGGTGTCGCCGCGATTCAGGCGGCTTGGGGCAGAGTCGCGGAAACCACGACAAGGAAGAACTGAAGAGTATGGCTGACAAGACACCGCAGGACATCGACGTGACTTTCACGGCCGAGGTCATTCCCGACTCGAACAGCGGCTGGCCGTGTGTGAACATGCCGGACTCCGCGGAGTTCTTCGGCACCGGCAAAGCCGTCAAGGTCAGCGGCACCGTGGACGGCCACGACTACGAGGTGAGCATGCTGCCGATCGGCGGCGGCGTCCACATGATGCCGTTGCGCAAACCGTTCCGGAAGGTGATCCGGAAGGAGATCGGAGACCAGGTCACCGTGCATCTGACCAAGCGGATTTCCTAGCCCGCGTTCTTCTTCGCCGCGTCGGATTCGTGCTCGTGCCGACAATGGATCAGCACGAACAGTGAGCGGGCCACGACCGGAAAGCGAAGAGGTCACGGTGACCCGACCGATCAGGAATCGAGAAGCGCCGGATACCGGCCTCACCTAGCGTGATCGCCATGGACATCAGCATTCACGGAAGCTTCCTCCCGCAGACCGACCCCGAAGCCGCACTGGCGTTCTACCGCGATCTCCTGGGCTTCGAGGTGCGCAACGACGTCGGCTACGACGGGATGCGCTGGCTCACCGTCGGCCCGCCGGGGCAGCCCGTGTCGATCGTGCTGCACCCGCCGGCCGTCGATCCCGGCATCACCGACGACGAACGCCGGGTCATCAGCGAGATGATGGCCAAGGGCACCTACGCGGGCATCCTGTTCTCCTCGGACGACCTCGACGGCCTCTTCAAGCAGCTCGCGGAGGCGGGCGCCGAAGTCATCCAGGAGCCGACCGACCAGCCGTACGGCCTGCGCGACGGCGCCGTCCGCGACCCGTCCGGGAACCTGATCCGTATCCAGCAGCGCGTCTGACGTCACCGGGTGCGCGCGCGGACATGGATCCGCTCACCCTGTTTGCCGAAGAGGCTGAGCACCTCCACCCGCCCGCGGCCGGTGGCGCCGAACCAATGCGGCGTCCGGCAGTCGAACTCGGCCGCCTCACCGGGGCCGAGCACGACGTCCTGGTCGCCGAGCACCAGCCGAAGCCTGCCGCGCAGCACGTAGAGCCACTCGCGGCCAGGGTGCGTCCGCGTCCGGGGTTCGTCGTCGCCGGGCGGGATCGTCATCTTGTAGGCGCGGGGCCCGTCCTCGTGCCGGGTGAGCGGAATGAGGACCCGGCTGTCCTCGGGCGGTTCGAGCACTCTCGGTGAGAGCACGATCTCGTCGACGCGCAGGCCCAGCGCGGTGATGACCGGCAGGAGCAGTTCGAGGCTCGGCTTGCGCTGCCCGGATTCGAGCCGGGACAGGGTGCTGGTGGAGATGCCGGTGGCGCGGCTGAGCTCCACCAGCGTCGTCCCCTTTTTCGAGCGTGCGCGCCGCAGCCGGGGTGCGATCAGCTCGATCGCCGCGGCGACGGCGGGTTGGTTCTCCATATCGCCAGCACAGCAGCTCGTCCCGATTCCGGCAAAGTTCTTTGCCGAAACAGCCAGACGCTGCCGATGCTGGCGCCATGACCGAAACCCAGCGCCTCCCCGCCGGCGTCTACCTGCTCGCTTTCAGCCTGTTCGCCATGGGGAGCGCCGAATTCCTGATGGCAGGCGTCCTGCCCTCGGCCGCCGCCGACCTCGGCGTCTCCCTGTCGTCCGCGGGGGCCCTCATCACCGCGTTCGCCCTCGGCGTCGTCCTGGGCGGCCCGCCTTTCGCCGTACTCAGCCTGAAGTGGCCACGGCGAATGGCGCTGATGACCACGCAACTCGTCTTCGCCGCGTCGATCGCGGCGGGCTTGCTCGCCGACGACTACCTCGTCCTGCTGATCACCCGGTTCGTCGCCGGTCTCGCCTACGCGGGCTTCTTCGCGGTCGCCGCCGTGACCGCGATCAGCCTGGTGACCCCCGACCGCAACGCCCGTGCCTCGGGCGTCGTCGTCGCCGGGCTCAGCGCCGCCATGGTGGCCGGGGGACCGGCAGGCACTCTGCTCAGCAACCTCACCGACTGGACCGGCGGCTTCTGGGGCGTCGTGGCGCTTACGGTTTTGGGCGTGGTCGCCTGCGCCGTGGGCCTGCCCGCCACCGCGTCCGCGGCTCCGAACCTTTCGGGCGAACTGCGCGCGATGCGCTCCTGGCGGCTGTGGGGCGTCTACGCCGTCACGATCCTGAGCACCGCCTCGTACATGGTTTCCTTCAACTACCTGGCGGCGATGCTGGAGGACGTCCTCCCGGCGGTCTGGATCCCCGCCGTCTTGGCGCTGTTCGGCATCGGCGCCTTCGCGGGATTGTCGGTCGGCGGCCGGATCTCCGACAAGCGGCCGCACCACGCGCTTCTCGGCGGTGTTTTCGGCATCGCGGTCTTCTCGGCGCTGCTCGCCGTCTTCGCCGCATCGGTCTGGGTTGTCGTGCCCGTCGTGTTCCTGCTGGGAGTCGCGGCTTTCGTGCTCAACCCGGCGCTCTACGGGCGGGTGTTCGCCATCGCCGGTTCCGCCCCGACCCTCGCCGGCGCCGCCACGGTCTCGGCCTTCCAGCTGGGCATCAGCCTCACTCCGGCCTTCGCCGCCGGGGCACTGAACCTGGGCGCCCCGCTGACCGCCATCCCGTGGATCGGCGCGGCCCTGGCGCTGGTCACGGTGCCGGTTGTACTCCTCGATCGCCGGGGGGCGTGATGGGCGGCCCAACCCCTCCCTGGCCGGGCTGCCCATCACGCCGGTTCGGTGGTCAGCGGGAGCAGCGCCAGGAGTACGGGTCGGAGGCGTTGAGGAGAGTCGCGTACGCACCGCCTCCGTACTGGTTGGCGCAGGCGGCGTTGACGTTGATACCGACCTGGTAGCCCCAGGGAGCGCGGCAACGCCAGCTGTAGGCGTTGCGCGAGTCGGTGACCACCGCGGCCAGGCCCATCCCCGGGTTCTGGACGTTACAGGCCCGCTGCATGTCGACCCCGCCGATGATGGCGGCGCTCGCCGGTGTCGCGGTCAGAACAGCTGCCGTGGCCATCCCGGCCAAGCCGACCGTCGCCGCTGCTGCTCGCGACAGAGCTCGACGATTGACGGACCGAACATCGGAACGAAAGGTTTTCATGAATGTCCCTCGTTTCTGTAGCCGGTTGTTGCTGTTCAACCGTGGCAGTCGCGCGAGGTGGGTTCTATCGCTCCGAGAGCGAGGAGAAGCGGTCCACCATGTCATCACCAGCTCGGCGATCCGGTGATTTCCCTGAGGCGGTGGAGACGAACGCCGTTGGTGGGGGAGGATTGGCCGATGCATGAGGACGAGGGCGGTAAACCTGTCCGGCTTCGAGTTGACGCGGCGACCACACTCGTATTGCGAGAGGCTTTCTATAAGATCGACGCCAACTATCGTAACGATCATTATGGCCTCTACGACTATGTTCGGGCCGTAATGGGAAAAATCGTCCCTCTCGACCACTTCTACATCGGGTTCTTTCACGGCGCGAGCAGAGTTCGGTATCCCTACGGCTACGACAGTGGTCAGTACGAAGACCCCGGTTCGCACACTTACGGGCCGCATGGTCAGGCCGCCTGGCTGTTGAAACATCGGCAGACGTACCGCATGCACTACGACAACGGTGTCGCGCTCAACGCCGGCGTCGCGTCTGGCGATACCAGCCGAACGTCGGCCGACGCCGTCACCACTCCCTTGTTGCGCCCCGGAGCGGACACCCGGCGAACGGTGTTCGGCATGATGTCCATGCAGAGCTACACGGCGAACACGTTCGACGACAATTCCGTGCGTGCCTTCGAGTGGCTGGCCGACCTGGTCGCCCGCGTGCTGACAAAGGAATCCGAGGATCTGGACGCGCTTCGCCGTCTACCGGCAGACGGCGATGGCGGGCCACAGCAGGTCACGGCGGACCATGTCATCGAGTTCCTGTCATCACGGGTGGCCGACTTACGTGACCGGGCTCGGGAAGCTGCCCAGACAGCGGATCCAGTTTCCATGAAGGAGGCATTGGAGCGAATCGTCACCGGTTGCCAGCAACTTCAATCGAATCTGATCGAGCTCACCCTCGAGACAGACAACGAGCCCGAAGAGCGCTTCAGATCGCTCACCGCGGCCGAACAGGGTGTCGCGGTGCTCCTGGGAAGCGAATTGCAGAACGAGCAGATCGCGAATGAACTCGGAATCAGCACCCATACGGTCAAGACCCATGTCCGGAAAATCCTGGGCAAGTACAAGATGAGCGGGCGCGCGTCGGTGGCCGAGGACGTGCGGAGGCATCTGGCGCGTTGAGGGGCCCAGGGCCTACACCCGAGCCGCCCTCGATCAACCAGTTCAGGCGAGCCACGATAACCCGTTCGACGCCCTTCCCTGGTGTCACTCAGCGGTATTGCCGAGTGGCCTGCTCGATGGCGGCGTACGAGATGCGTTCTTGTTCCAGTCGTACGGACTTGCCCAGAGCCCCCTCCACAAGGTCGGTGTAGAGGCTTGCCTCCTCCGGACGGAGCATCTCGAGATGTTCGCTGGTGGGGTTGGGTTCGCCGACCCATTGGCCCTCATGAGCGAGGAGCGTGGCGCGGTCCATGAGCATGGAACGGGCACCTTCGAACGAGCGGCGCACACTGTTCAGGATCGCGAAGCCGTGGGTATCGATGTCACCCCAGTAGACGAGATTCTTCTGGGCCAGCCATTTCAAGGGGCGCAGGCGGGACGCCGCGTAACCCTCGCCGAAGATCACGATAGCGTCCTCGACAGTCGGAAAAGCCAGATAGGTGATCTCGTTCTCGACGACGAACACGGTGCGCGCCGTCGGCGGCATGTCGGCCAGTTCGGACACTCGGACGGTCAGTTCGCTGAATCCAGGGCCGTCCGACAAGCGGCGGTACCGGACGTAGGAGGGCTTCTGGCGAAAGAGGTACCGGCCGGCGAAATCCGACGGCGGTCTGCTGCGGTCGACGCGATCCTCGGCGAGTTGGCGGTCCAGCAGCGCGGCAAGGATGGTCCGGAAACGTTCGATGAACTTGGTGTCGACGCCGGGCACGTCGACCTGCCGGACGTACATGTCAGGACGCGCGTACGCGTCGATCCACAGTGCGGTGTCGACCAGCCTGACCCATTCGCCCTGGTGTCTGAGCACTTCCATCGGTTTGGCGGACATCCAATCGACGATGGCGGGAGCCCGGAGCCGGGTCGCTTCCAGCAGGGTCGTGAACGTCCGCACGTCCGGCTGTACACCTAGGGCGGACCACAGCTGTTCGTAGGAGTCGACCCAGACCCGGCCGGGGATCTCGTTCGTGCCGGCGACCCGGCCGCCGACCGTCCTCGTCTCGACACGGAGATGCCGGGTGCGATGCCATCGCTCGACCCAGGCACGTGCCTCGTCCAGGTGCGCGGAGGTGTCCGGTGCGCTCGGCCCCCGCAACCCCATCGCCAATGGCTCCCACAAGGCTCCTGTGGCGAGCTGGGAAAGGAACTCGCCTCGGTCCCACCGACGTCGCAGTTTGCCGAGCACAGCATCGGGAACGGTCCAACCGGTTGGCGCCATGTCAGCCGCTCTGATCGGACGCGGTGTCGAGAGCATGCGCGAGTTGGCGTTGCTGGTATTCCTCGACGGTCAAGGTCTGCAACCGTGAGTTGTCACCGGTCTTGTTGTCCACGAATCCGACCGCCGCGACGTACGGTTCGATGACGTGGATCTTCTGCAACGGTGTCACGATCAGCAGTTGCAGGCCCAGCCGCCGGAACAGGCCGAGCGCGAATCGGGTCGACTCGTCGGAGCCGCGGCCGAATGCCTCGTCGATCACCACGAACCGGAACGTCTTCGACTTGCTCGCACCCCAGTCGAGCTTGAACTGGTAAGCCAGCGACGCCGCGAGGATCGTGTAAGCGAGTTTCTCTTTCTGGCCACCCGATTTGCCACCCGAGTCGGTGTAGTTCTCATGCTCGGTGTCATCGGCGCGCCAACGCTCGGACGCGGAGAACGTGAACCAGTTGCGTACGTCGGTGACCCGCCGGGTCCACTGCCGGTCCGGTTCGGTTTGCCCTTCCCGCCCTCGGAAGCGTTCGATCAGAGCCTTCACCTGGAGGAACTTCTGCTCTGAGTACTGGTCCGAGTCGTCGCCGCTGAGCGACCCGCTGGTGCAATCCCGGAGATCCTTACGGAAGTCGCGGATCTCGACGTTCACCGTCGGATGCGGTTCGAGCCGGATGAACCGCCCGGGGTTGTAGTCGATGTCGACCAGCGAGTCGTTGATCGTCTCGATCCGCTGCTTGATCAGCTCCGCCTGCTTGGTCAGCTGGGAGTGGAAACCCGCGATGTCGCGGATGGTGTTCGTGTTGAGGTAGGTCTTGAATTCGGATTCGAAGCGAGGTAGATCGTCGGACGCGATCCGCCCGTGCAGCGCGCGGTATTCGCCCGCGGACTGCACCGAGTTGTCGAACTCCTCGGTTTCCAGCGGATATTCCTTGCGGAAATCGCCCATCTTGCCGACCAAACGGGCCGCGACCTTGTTCTGCCTGCCGGTGAGCCGATCGATCTCCATGGTGATCTCGTCGTTCACCTCGACGCGGAATGTGTCGCAGTCTTCCGGAGTGGCGAGATTCCTGGATCCGACGCGCTTGTCCGCGAGAGGAAACGATGCCTTCGCGGATTCGGCCGCCGGCTCCTCCAGCGTGATGTTCGTGTCGCGCAGCTGTTTCTCCGCGACTTCCCGCTGACCACCGAGGTTTCCGAGTCCCGTTTGCGCCTTGCCTTTGGCCTTTTCCGCCGCCTCGATCTGAGTTCCGACGGCACTCAGCTCCGCCGTCAGTCGTTTCAGCTCGTCCGACTGCTGTTCCAGGCGTCGCTTCTCGTCAGCCAGTTCCGCGATGCGGTTCACCGAAGCGTGCCAGTCGATCTCGGCGAACCCGCTGAACTGCTCCAGCAAGGTCAGCGTGGTGGCGAGCTTACCCTTGGCGGTCAGCCCGGCTTTGACCTTTTCCGTCCGGCCGTTCAAACCACGCAGCTGAAGTTGAAGGCGGCTCGCCTGGTCGAGCAGCGCGTCGATCTTGGCCTGGTTGTCCCAACCCAGCACGTAGTGGCGGCGGTCGTCGATTCGGCGGGCGTCGTCCTTCTCGTGCCTGCCGCGAGCCCCTTTGACTTGCCCAGCCTGGGTAACGGCCTTCGCGGCCCGCCGGAAATCGGCCATCGTATCCACGCACTCGTAGTCAGCGCGGTGTGCCAGCTCACGATCCAGCCAGGCGGAGAACGACGATTCCTTGACCTCCAGCTTGGTGAACAAAGACCGCTCCGAGATCGGCGGGGGCGGAATCTGGCCCAACCGTTCGGGCACTCGGTAGTACACGAGCTTGATGCCGAGGTGTCGTTCGTTGATCCACTCGGAAACGGCCTCGTAGTGGTCACTCGCGACCAGCATCGACAACCCGAAGCTGCGCAGAAGCCGCTCGGCAGCGCCTTCCCACGCGGCGCAGTCCGCGCGTACCTGGATGAGCTCGCCCGCGAAGGGCAGCTCGGCGGAGTCGACCCGGAGTGCGGCGCACAGTGCCTCCCGCACGTCCAGGCTGCGTTTGGGAATGTTGCTGCGCCGCTCTCGCAAGCTCAACAGCTCCGTGTTGAGGTCCGCGGCTTCGACATCGAGATCGCGGCGCTCGACTGTGAGATCCGTGAGCTGATTCTGCAGATCGGCCTGTTCTGATCCGAGAGAACTCTGCTTTTCGGTGACATCACGCTGCCGGGCGGCGAACTGCGCCGGATCCACGACGGCGGGCAGGCCGGCCGCTTCCAGGAGCACTTGATACCGATCGGCTTGGTCCTTTCGCCGGTCGCGTTCCTTCTCCTCAGCTCCGATCTCGGCTTCGAGCTGGCTGATCCGGTCGCCACCGCAGCCCGCGCGCTCGATCTCGAGATCCCGCTCCTTACGGCGCAGTCGTTCCAGGTCGCTCTCGGCGTCCGCCAATCTCGCCTGTTGCTCACCGATCTGACCAGCGAGCACGCTCAGGCGATCGCTCAGCAGCGTCGCCTTGCGATCCGCGCAGTAGAACCTCAGGGCTTCACGCACGGTTTTGCCCGTCGTGATCCGTGCGTCGAGCTCGTCGTAGGTGTCGCATTCGGCGAGCAGCGGTTCCAGCAGGGTCAGCTGTGTGCGCGCCTTGAGCACCGCTTCGTGCGCCTTGGTCAGGTCTTCGAAGTGCTCGACCAGCCGGTTGGTCCAGTCCGCGGCGTCGAACGGCTCCAGCATGTGGGAGCGTACGAAATCGTTCAGGTTGCCCACCGACTTCATCGAAACCGTCTGGTGGAACAGCTCCATCGCCTGCTCGGACTCGATCCCGAGCCGTCGGCAGAAATCCTTGCTGTAGGCGGGAAAGTGGTCGTGGACGCGGACATCCTGCTTGCGCAGCCTGCGCTTGAGCGGCGCGATGTCACCGCCGAAGTCGGCGAAGTCGCCCGCGATCGTCAGGTCCCGGTCCGCAGTCGCGTAGAACCGGTCCGGCTGGCCGACAGACGCGTCGCGAAACCAGAACACCTGCGCCAACGTCACCGTCGAGTCGTAGCCGGCGTTGGTGAAGGAACCGAGGACGACCGAGAACGACCGGCGATCCCGCAACCCGACCGGCCGGGAGGCACCAGTCGCTTCGTTGCGTTCGGACTTGTAGTAGCCCAGCACATACGAACGGAGATGTCGCTCTTTCGCCTCGGCGCCCGCCGCCTTGTTGTAGGAGATGCGGTGGGCAGGCAGGAGCAACGTGGTGATCGCGTCGACGATGGTGGACTTTCCGGAGCCGATGTCGCCGGTCAGCAGGCTGTTGCGCCCTTCGGGGTGAAACACCCATACGCGCTGGTCGAAGGTCCCCCAGTTGTAGACCTCCAGGCGCTCCAGCCGGTAACCGGCGAGTTCGGTCCCCTCGGTGTCGAGACCCGCCGCGCCGAACAGGCCACCCATCAGCCCTCGTCCTCTCCGCCGCCGAGTTGCGCGGCGTACTCGGCGAGCCGCTGGTCGAATTCGGCCAACCATTGCCCGTCCACGAACGCCTTGAGAATACGTCGCACCTCGTACGCGGCTTCCTGTCCGGTGATCCGCCGCAGGAAGCCGAGTTCGACGATCTTGGTGAGCTGTGCGTCGATCTGGTCGACCAGCCGTGCCTCGTTGCTGCTCTCGGGCAGGAACATCCGCACCATCTCGACGAGCTGATCCCTGGTGAGAATCAGCCGGGTCTCCGCACCGGACGCGTCGAACTCTGCCAGCTTCTTCCGCAGCAGGGCCAGCAGCAGGCTCACGTGAAAGGACAGGGCTCGCCGCGGGATCAACCGGGGGAGTTTTCCCTCCCCCTCTTCGTCGTCAGGCTTCGACCGCATGAAGGCATAACCTTCGGCTTCGTCGACGATGACCGTCAGGCCCATCACTCCGACATAGTCACGCACTTGGGCCTGCAGCGGCAGCAGATGGCGCCAGACCTTCTCATGGCTGTCCGCGTAGACCACCCCCTTCATCAGGTGCGTGATGACCAACGGCAGGTCGAGCTCGTCTCGGCGTAACGACGTGGACACGCTGCCCATGCTAAGCGCGCTCACCGACAGAATCGCCGCCATTCGAGACTCGCGTGAACGTGACACGGGGGATGGTCGCGACTCGCTCCACGCCGCTGTCGTCGAGCCAGCGCACCTGTTCGCGTGTGGTCTCGTCGAAGACGACCTGGAACGTAGGATCGCCCAGTGACAGGTAACCGACCAGCTCGGCCATACCCTGTTCGAGGGGCTGGCGTCCGAGCACTTCACTCAGGCCGATTTGACTACGTTCGCGCAGCTCGCGGCGCACGATGCCGGACAACCGCTCGCGGTCGACGTAGACCTGCTCGAACAAGGCGGACGCGTCGACGTCCTCGTCGGCCGCGGCAATCCCTCCGCTGTCCAGCGGGACCTTCTCCTTCGGCGTGTACAGCGGACGTTCCATCGGCAGCGCGACAACCGGTGCCGTGCCGTCGAGTTCGGAGGTGAGATCCGGGGCAGGATGCTCGCGGAGCTTGAGCGCGGATGATTCGATGCTGTGCAGGATGTCCATCACGCGGCGGTTCTCCAGCCACACCTGGTCGTCGAGGAACCGCCGCAGCTGTTCCGACAGCAGCCGCACCGTGGCTTGCGTGCGCTCGGCCGCGTCGAGCCAGTCGTAGTGGATGTGCCGCATGCGCGGGTCGGGCTCACCGACGACGTCAAGCGACTGCACTTTCTCCAGCAGGTCCGACAGCTCGAGCTGCCGTTCGTGGGAGAGGAGGAAGTCGTAGAAGGCCTGGAAACTGCGCCCCTGATCGGAGTCGGCGATGCTGGTGCGGTTGCCGACCACCTCGTCGAGCAGCTGGCCTTTGCTGCCCTCCCAGCCGGCGATACGGGCGCGAAGCTCCCGGTCAAGCCCACGGAAGTTGGCCTCGACCTCGCGGAAGTCGGCCAGCAACTCGCGGGCGGTCGCGGCGAACTGCTGGTAGCGGTCCCGCTGCCCCGACACATCAAGAACGGCGAAGTCACCCCCGGCGACCCGATTGATCTCGACGTCGATCTCGGACCGGCGCCGGTGCAGCTCGGTAAGTCGGACGTCCGGATCTGTCTCCGCTCCGAAAGCCATCTGGCGCAGCAGCTCGAAGATCGTGTTCAAGCGGGACTCGGTACCGACGAATGAGCGCGCCCGGAGGGAATCGACCCAGATCAATGCCTTCTCCACCGAGGGAGTCGCATCGAAATGCACCTCGTCGGATCCGGCGGGGTAGTACTTGCGCAACCAGCTGTTCGCCGGTGCCGCCCAATCATCGAGGTAGGCCTTGGCTGACTTGGGGAACGAGCCTTCACCGAGCCGCTCGTTGAGCGCGTACAGCTCGTCGTCCAGACGGCTGATCAGGTCGGTCGCCGAGATCGACCGGACGTTGTCGTCGACAAAGACGTTCCGGAGAAATCCGAGCACGAGGGGCGCGTTGTCGGCAAGGAGCAGCCGCCACGCCGGATCATTGCGGCGCAGGAAGTCAAGTTCGTCGAAACTCATCGCTCTCAGCGATCTATTGCAGTTCGTTGCAACGTCAACAAGCACTGTACATCGACGAGTTCGAGCGGTCCGTGGCCGAGCTGGCTCGTGACGGGTTGACTCACGGTCGGAATCAAGAAGAGCCCGTTCGTTTACGTCGCTGAGTCCGCGATGGTTACTCTGACGTCTCGTGGTGCGACATGGTTCGAAGTCAGCGACGCGGTTGGTCGGGCGATGGCGGATTGTGGAGATGAGTGGCTGGGACCGCGACGCGATCGACTTGGTCGAGCCGGGTTTCATCGAGTTCGCCCGGGACCGGACCGGTCGGCTCGGCTTCATCGCCGTCCAAGGTTGGCTGGACTGCCGCCCGGTTGAGCGGAGCGGCCAGACCGGCGTCGAATTCACCTGGGAAGGTGCCGATGAGGGCGATCAGGTCAGCGGCCGCGGCTGGGCGGTCATGACCGACGACGAGACGATCGAGGGACATCTGTTCTTCCACATGGGCGATGACTCGAGTTTTCGAGCGGAACCGTTCACCGAAGCCGATGAACGGGGTGTGCAGTGAGCGAGTACCAGTACTACGAGTTCCTGACGGTCGACCGGCCGCTGGACGACGACGAGCAGGCCGAAGTCCGGTCACTGTCCACCAGGGCGAGGATCAGCTCGACCAGCTTCGTGAACGAATACCACTGGGGCGACTTCAAGGGTGACGCGCGCCGTCTGATGGAGCGCTACTACGACGCGCACCTGTATGTCGCGAACTGGGGCACCCACCGACTGATGCTCCGCCTGCCGTGCGATCTGCTCGATCCCGACGTCATCGAGGACTACTGCGTCGGCTACGAAGTGAGTGTCTGGGTAACGGGTGAGTTCATCGTGCTCGACTTCGCCAGCGAGGACCACGCCGGTGAGTTCGACTTCGACTACACCCCCGAGACCTTGTTGTCGGCGATCGTCGGAGTTCGCGCCGAACTCGCCGCCGGTGACCTCCGGCCGCTCTACCTCGCCTGGCTGGCGGACTACGGAGCATGGGAGCGTGACGAGGACGTTTCCGACCGCGAGGCCGACGATGGCCTCGAACCACCGGTTCCGCCCGGGCTGGGCACGCTCACTTCCGCACAGCGGGCGCTGGCCGACTTTCTCCGCCTCGACGACGATCTCCTCACGACCGCGACCCAAGCTTCTCCACCGTTAGAGGAGACTGCTGACAATCCCGATGACGTCGCCGCTTGGGTGGCCCGCCAGCTGGTCGCCGACAAGAACCGGCTCCTCACACGGGTCCTGCTGGGGGAGGCCGCGCGGGTGCGGATGGAGTTGCTGCGTCGCTTCCGCGGCGAGTCCGCTCCGGCCATGACCAGCCCAGCCCGCCGAACCGTGGCCGACCTGCTCGACGCGGCGGCCCGTCGGCGGGCTGACCGCGAGCGTCGCCTGGCCCTCCAGCGTGTCGAAGACGAGGCGCGCAGGGAACAAGCGCGAGCCCTGGCCCGCGACCGGCGACTCGACACGCTGGCCGAGGAGGGAGAGGCGGCGTGGTCACGCGTCGACGAGCTGATCGCCACCCGCAAACCGGCCGACTACGACGCCGCTGTCACACTGCTCACTGATCTCCAAGCGCTCGCTGAACGCGAGGATCGCGACGACGGGTTCACTTCGCGCATCAACGCACTGCGGCGAACACACGCGCGCAAACCCAGCCTCATCGAACGCTTCAACCGGGCCGGCATCTGACGTTCCGAGCTTCACACGGAGAACGCGCGTTGGTGCCGCTGCCAGGGCTGACGCCGACGCAGGCGGCTCCATCCGGCTCGCCGTAGACCGGTCTTCCCAGCCCGATCGGTCAGCGGCGGACTGATTCCGTCACGCGTTTCACGAAGCGATTATCGATTTATGCTATGCGTGAATCGGCAATTCAATCGATACCTCGCGAACATCAGGCTGACGGTTTTGTAACCGCGTCGCCTTATCTCCGGGCCGTGATCTATCTCCAGGTTGTCCTCGCTGCAAACTATCGAAGGCAAAGATGCCGGTGACCGCTGGACGGTCTCGGTCCCTTAGGGACGGTGGGCTGCCCGCATTCCCAGACGAAGACACCGACGTCCGACGGCACCATGCCTCTGATCGGCATCGTCACAGCCGCGTTGAAGCTGCGGTTGGAGCGTCGGGGGAGGGACAAGGAAAGGCTCACGACCGAGCACGGCACACCGCTCGAGCCGCGTAACTTTCTCCGGTCGTGGACGACGTGATGCAGGAAGATGGGCGTTCGGCACAACGCCGTGCATGACGGTCGTCGCTCCTGCGATTCACTGCTGGCGGATCTCGATGTGCGCCCTCGGGTCGCGATGAGCATTCTCTGACACGCTCAGTTCGTGGTCACGATGCAAAAGGCTCTTCCCAAATTTCTGGGAAGAGCCTTTGACCTGCTGTGGAGCTGAGGGGAATCGAACCCCTGACCTTCTCGATGCGAACGAGACGCGCTACCAACTGCGCTACAGCCCCTGGTAAAGCTTGCCCCTCATTCAGGGCTCCATGAGCTTATCAGTGGCTCACGGAGCCCCGAACGCGGGGGTCACTCTCCTGCGGCCCGGCGAAAAGGCCTGGTCCCGGGCTCGTCGAGCTCGTGGAAGGCCGGGTCCTCGTCGTCGAGGTCGACGACGACGGCTTGGCGCCGGAGGCGGGACATCGGGGACGGTTTGCGCTCCACGACGTCCGGGCGTTCGGCGGCGACGACCTCGACGTCTTCGTGGGAGTCGTGGGATTCGTCGTCGGTCTCCGTCCGGCGTGGGGCGCGGGTGTTGTTGAAGCGGGCGAGGCGGCGCTGCCGGATCTCGTTCTCGATGCGGACCTGACGGCGCAGGTACGCGAGGTAGCCGATGAGGACAGCGTCGACGACACCGTTGGCCCACCAGACCGTCGGGGTCAGGAAGCCGGCGACGACCGCCGTGGTCACCACGAGTACCAGGAGCGCGATGACGATCCGCTGCCGGAACGCGTACTTGGCGCGGGCGGCGATGTCCGCCGCCTCGGGGTCGAAACCGCCTCGGCCCGGCCGGTAGCCGGCGCCTTGACGTTCTCTTTCGGTGCGGGGCCCGCGTGAGGGCTGGGGAAGCGGTTCGGCTTCCGGCTCCTCTTCTTCGAGGTCGGCGTCGAGTTCCGCCTCGAGCTCGGCCAGGTCGTCTTCTACCGACGGTTCCGTGTTCTCCGCCATGGCGAACTCCTCCGGTCCCTCTTGGCGTGTGCTCCCGCTCCGCACGACTCGCGCCGCCAAGGCCGAGTCCGTCGTCCGCGCGACCTGCTGGCGCTTGCGAGCGACCATGGGCACGAGAACGACGAGCCATGCCGCTGCGAGCGCGACGATGATCACCGAACTGGGCATCTCCCGTCACCTCCCCCGATCCACTGCTGTAGTCACGCTAGCCACAACAGTCACACACGCCGCGCAGACTCGCCGGTTTCGATCACGGAAAATGCATCACCAAATTAGGTGAATCTCACAGTTTGTGGTAACGCGGTCACTGGAACGACCCGGTGATGGGGTCAAACTCGCTCTGCGAGGCCCTTCGCGACGAGCCGGGACACCAGTCCGTCACCGGTTTCTTCCTTGGTGACGGCGTAGCAAAAGTGGTCCCGCCAGCCGCCCGCGACATCGAGATAGCGCTCGAAAAGGCCCTCTTGCCGGTACCCGACTTTGTTGAGAACCCGCAGGCTGGGGGTGTTTTCGGGACGAACGGTCGCTTCGAGCCGGTGCAGTCCGCCGAAGTCGAAGACGTGGTCGGTGACGAGGGCGACGGCGCCGGTCGCGACGCCGCCGCGGACGATGTCCGATGACACCCAGTAACCGATCCACGCAGACCGGAGCGAAGCGCGGATGACGTTACCCACAGTGATCTGTCCGGCGAAGCGTCCATCCACCGTGATGGTGAACGGGAGGCACTGTCCGCGCCGGGCGAGACCGCGCAGGGCCATCCATTGCGACGGCCATGACCAGAACGCGTTGCGGTCCGGCCACGGTCCGACGCCGGTCGGTTCCCACATCTCGAGGTGCTCGCGGTCCCGCAGCCGGACGCGGCTCCACTCGCCGGCGTCCCGCAGCCGGACCGGCCGGACGGCGAGTACGCCGGCGGGCACCCGGAGCGGCCCCAGTTTCGCGGGCCAGCCCGGATGCCTGCTCTCGATCGGATACGCGACGCCGGAAATCGGTGCGCCCATTACGCCCGCTGGGCCAGGAAGGTCACCTTGACCTGCTCGCCCGCGGCGACCTCGGTGAGGTCTTCGTCGATGTTGATCAGGCAGTTCGCCTCGGCCAGTGACGCGAGCAGGTGCGCGCCGGAGGTGCCGAGCGGCTGCACCAGGTACTCACCGTTGCCCTCGTCGCGCAGCAGTTGCCCACGCAGGAAGCCTTTGCGTCCCTTGGTCGAGGTGATCGGGGAGAGCAGCCGCGCGCCGACGATCCGGCGGTGCGGGTTGCGGGTGCCGCGCGCGGCGCGGATGAGCGGGCGGACCAGGACCTCGAACACGACCAGCGCGCTCATCGGGTTGCCGGGGATCAGGAACGTCGGCACCGAATCGGGGCCGAGCCTGCCGAAGCCCTGCACCGAACCGGGGTGCATGCCGACGCGGGTCATGTCGATGTGGCCGAGGTCGGACAGCGCCGCGTGCACCTCGTCGCCCGCGCTTCCGCCGGCGCCACCCGCGACGACGACGATCTCCGACATCAGCAGTCGGCCTTCGACG
The DNA here is from genome assembly GCF_055580625.1 of Amycolatopsis sp. NPDC031561. NCBI lineage: Bacteria > Bacillati > Actinomycetota > Actinomycetes > Pseudonocardiales > Pseudonocardiaceae > Amycolatopsis > Amycolatopsis sp. NPDC031561. Next base: position 688,217 of record NZ_JBVILA010000001.1, read on the forward strand.
ATCTCGCGCAGCCGTTTCGGGTCGCCGGGGACGATGCCGACGCGGCTCACCTCGGCGCCCGCGTCCCGCGCGGCCGCGGACAGCGCGTAGGAGTTGACGTCGTAGACCTGCCCGACCGATGGGGTGCGGTCGATGTCGACCAGTTCGTCGCCGACGGACACGATCGAAACCCGCGGCCGCGGGTAGACCAGGACCTTCGCCCTGCCGACCGCGGCGAGCAGGCCGACCTGGGCCGAGCCGATGGTGTCGCCCTTGCGGACGGCGACGTCGCCGATCTGCACGTCCTCACCGGTCCGGCGCACGTAGCCCGCGGACGGGACCGACTTGTGCACGGTGACCTTGGCCTGGTGGCCGTCGGTGTACGCGGTCGGGACGACGGCGTCGGCGAGCGTGGGCAGCGGCGCGCCGGTGTCGACGCGGACGGCCTGACCCGGTTGCAGCCGTCGCGGCTGGCGTGAACCGGCGGCGATCTCGCCGACCACCGGTAGCTGCACCGGTTCCTGGCCCGCTGTGCGGACGTCGACACTTCGTACCGCGTAGCCGTCGATGGCGGCCTGGTCGAAACCGGGCAGCGCGTGTTCGGCGACGACCTCTTCGGCGCACAGGAGGCCTTGGGCCTCGGAGATGGCGACCCGGACCGGGCGCGGGCGTACCGCGGCGTCCAGGGTCAGCGCGATCTGATCCTCGACGGAACGGAACTGTCCCACGTCTTCGGTCTCGGCCGCTTCTGCGATGGGCTCCGTCATGACTGGGGGATCTCGATCCGTTCGTTCGACCAGGCACGCGATGAAGGCCCGTCGGTGAACTGAAGTTCACCACCGTTACCAGGAGTGATGCGGTCCGAAGCCGTGGAAATCGCCCGATCGGGCAAGCTCCTCGTGGTCCGTGCCGCCGGGGTGGTCGCTGCGCCTGTCATAGGCGTGAAGCCTAACCTGACCACGTGGTCAAGCCCGGCAATGAACACCTGAGCAAAGCGGAGTGGCGTTCCCGGATAACCGCCGAACGGCGTTCACTGGTGTCGGAAGAGCATGCCAGGGAGGCGGCGGCGCTGGCCGCCGCGGCCGCTCTGCTGCCGGGCGAGGTCGTGTGCGCGTATGTCCCGTTCGGCACCGAACCGGGCTCGCCGCGGCTCCTTGATCAACTTCTCGACCAGGGCAAACGTGTGCTGCTGCCGATCGTCCCCGCGGCGCCGGGACCGCTGGAGTGGGCCGCCTACGAAGGCCCGCGGAGTCTCGGACCCGGCCGGCTGCGCGTGCTGCTCGAACCGACCGGCCGCCGGCTCGGTCCCGACACGCTGGGGACGGCCGACCTGGTGCTGATCCCCGCGCTCGCCGTCGACGACGAAGGCGTCCGGCTCGGCAGGGGCGCCGGGTATTACGACCGGTCGCTCTCCTTCGCCGCGCCGGGTGCCGCACTGGTCGCCGTCGTCCGGGACGCCGAACTCGTGTGTGAGTTGCCCGCGGAATCGCATGACGTCCGCATGACCGGGGTACTGACCCCGGAGCACGGCCTGGCGCCGCGACCGGTAATACACTGACGCCCCGACGCAGTGGTTCAGAAAGGGCACAATGAGCTCTGACGCGCACCTGTCCGATCGTTTCGCCGGAACGCTGTCGAAAATGCGCTCCGCGGGGGCCCACGCCATGGAACTGGCGGCCCTGCGAAGGCGTCTCGAGCAGCTGTCCGAACCCGGCGCGGGTGAATTGCCGGGAAACGAACTCGAACCTCTCGATGACATCTCCCGGCTCGTGGATCTCCCCGAGCCGGGCGCAGAGGAAGCGCGCCGGGTCCTGGACCGCACGGCCGTTCTCAAGCTCAACGGCGGGCTCGGCACGAGCATGGGGCTCACCGGCCCGAAATCACTGCTGGAAATCAAACCGGGGAAGACGTTCCTCGACGTCATCGCGATGCAGGTGCTCTCGACCCGCGAGAAGTACAACGCGCGCCTTCCGCTGATCCTGATGAATTCGGCGGGTACCCGTGAGCCTTCGCTGGAGCTGTTGAAGAGGTATCCCGAGCTCGCCGACGAGGTCATCCCGGCCGACTTCCTGCAGGGCCGCGAACCGAAGATCACGGCCGACGGGCAGCCCGCCGAGTGGCCTGCCAACCCGGAACTCGAGTGGTGCCCGCCGGGGCACGGCGACATCTACATCGCGCTCGCCGTGAGCGGGATGCTCGATCTGCTGCTGGCGCAGGGCATCCGCTGGTGTTTCGTGTCCAACGCCGACAACCTCGGCGCGCTCCCGGACGCGCGGATCGCCGCCTGGCTCGGACGCGAGAACATCCCGTTCGCGATGGAGACCGTGCTCGGCACCGCTGCCGACCGCAAGGGCGGTCATCTCGCGCGGCGCGCGGGACGGATCGTCCTGCGTGAATCCGCGCAGGTACCCGACGGTGACGACTCGTTCGGCGACGTCGCCAAGTGGCGTTTCTTCAACACCAACAACATCTGGTTCGACCTCGAACGGCTGAAAACCCTGCAGGACGCCGACCCGGCCGCCCCGCTGCTGCCGCTGATCGTGAACCGGAAGACCGTCGATCCGGCCGATTCGGCCAGCACGCCGGTGATCCAGCTCGAAACGGCGATGGGCGCGGCGATCGGCTCGGTCGAGGGCGCGCGGGCGATCGAGATCCCGCGGACCCGGTTCGCGCCGGTCAAGACCACGGACGACCTGCTCGTCGTCCGCTCCGACGCGTACGTGCTCGACGACGGCGGGGAGATGATCCCGGAGTTCACCACCACCCCGCCGGTCGTCTCGCTGAGCAAGGAGTTCTACAAGCTCCTGCCGGACTTCGACGCGCGGATCCCTTCCGCCCCGTCGCTCAAGGAGTGCACGAGCCTCGAAGTGGACGGCGACGTCACCTTCGGGAAGAACGTCGTCATCCGGGGCGACGTGAAGATCGCCGGGCCGAAAACCGTTCCGGACGGCGAGATCCTCTAGTCCCGCTGGGCGATGAACACGTATTCGCGTCCTGGACGGTCGGGGGCGTCCCGCACGTCCAGGACGCGAAAACCGTGCTCCGCCAGCAGGGTTTCCAGGTCTTCGCGTTCGCGGAACCACAGTTTCGAGTCCGAGGTGACGACCTCCCCGTCGGGGAACCGGTAGCTGTACCGGAACGAGACGAACGGGAGGTTCACCTCGGTGACCTCGCGCCACTGCTCGACCTCGCCGACGCCTGGGACGTCGATGGTCTCGTGCGCGGTGTCGGCGGCCCAGTCCTCCCACGCCCGGTAACCGGGGCGCCGGATCTCGAACACCAGGTGACCACCCGGCGTGAGCGCGGTGTGGACGCCTTCGAGGGTCCGGATCCAGTCGTCGTCGGTCAGGAAGACCTGGGCCACGTTCCCGGTCATCACCGCCAGATCGGCGACGGCCTCGCCCGCCGACTTCGCGTCACCGTGGATCCAGGTGATCTTCCCTTCCGGGTCCTTGGCCTTCGCGATCTCCAGCGACGCCTCGGCGGGATCGACCCCCACGACCTCGATCCCGCGCTCGGCGAGGAGCACGGCCAGGCAGCCGGTACCGCAGCCGACGTCGAGCACTCTCTTCGCCCCGAATTCGCCGATGATGGCGAGGTAGTGGTCCAGATCGTCGCGAGCGCCGTCGAAGGCGTCGTAGATCGGTGCGAGCCGGGCATGGGCGAAGAGCGCGTCAGGCATGCGGCGACGATAGTTCCGGGACCCGTTCGGGGGCGACGGATTTACGGCCGGGGCGCCAGGCCCGTTCTCCCAGCAGCGCCAGGAACGCGGGCAGCAGCACCCCGCGGACCAGCGTGGCGTCGATCAGCACGGCGACCGCCATCCCGACGCCCATCATCTTGTACTCGATCGCGCTCAGCGTGATGAAGACGCTGAACACGCCGACCATGATCACCGCCGCGCCACTGATCACCCCCGCGCTGGTGCCGGTACCGCGGACGATCGCGGAGACGGCGCCGCCCGCCCGGTGTTCACGGATCCGGCTGAGGATGAAGATGTGGTAGTCCATGCTCAGGCCGAGCAGCAGGACGAACATGAACATCGGCAGCCAGCCGACCACCCCGCCGTACGGGGTGAATCCCAGCGGTGAAGCGAAATGGCCGTCCTGGAAGATCCAGGTGAGCACGCCGTAGGCCGCGCCGATCGACAGCAGGTTGAGCACGATCGACGCGAGTGCCACCGCGACGGACCGGAAAGCCAGCAACAGCAACACGAACGCCGCGAGCAGCACGAAACCGAAGACCAGCGGCATCCGCTCGATGACCCGGTCGGCGAAGTCGCGGGCGTTCGCCGTGCGGCCGGACACGGCGTACTCGACGCCGTCCACCTTGCCGATGGTTTCGGGCAGCATCTCGGTGCGCAGTTTCGCCAGCGCGGAATCGGCACGTTGGTCGCGGCCCGCGCCGGACAGCGGAACCCGGACGACCACCGCTTCGTCGACGTTCGCGACCGCGATGGGGTTGTTCAGGACGCCCTCGGTTTCACCGATTCGCCGTTCGAGATCGGTGATCGCCGACCGGAGTGCCGGGCTGCCGACCGGGCCGCCGTTCTCGGAGGTCAGCACCACCGTGGCGGGGTAGACCACGCCGGGGAACGCTTCCTGGGTGCGGACGGCGGCGTCGATCGTCGCCATCGACCGGGGCAGGCTCTCCGCCGGTGTCGGATCCTGCAGGCGCATGCCGAGCGCGGGCAGCGTGAGCAGGATCAGCAGCGCCGTCGCGAGCCCACCCCACAGCCACGGCCGCCGGGTGACCGCGCGGGCGGTCATGGACCAGAACCGCGAGTTCTCCGCGGTGGTGCGCCGCTTGCCCAGCCAGGGAATCCGGCCGCGATCGACCTTGTCTCCCAGCAGGGAGAGCAGCGCGGGCAGCACGGTGACAGCGCCGAGCACGGCCAAGCCGACGACGAACGCCGTGCTGATCGCGAGGCCGGTGAAGTTGTCGAGGCCGGTGAACACCAGCCCGCTCACGCACAGGACGACCGTGACCCCGGAGACGACCACGACATGCCCGGATGTCCTGGCCGAGATCAGGATCGCGTCGTCGACGGAATGGCCTCGCGCGCGTTCTTCTCGTTGCCGCCTCAGGAAGAACAGCGAATAGTCGACGCCCACCGCCATCCCGATGAGCAGGGTGATCACCGTCGTCGCGCTGTTGATCGGGGTGAAGTCGTCGACGACGGAGAGGAAGCCGAACGTCGCCGCGACACTCGTGCCCGCCAGCAGCAGGGGGACCGACGCCGCGACGAGCGCCCCGAAAACGATCAGCAGGATCACCAGCGTCATCGGCAGGGAGAGGAGTTCCGAGCGTTTGACGTCCTCCCGGATGGCCTTGTCGACCACGGTCGACAGGCTGAGATCCCCGGACAGGCCCAAGCGGACCGACGGATGCCGGGCGGCGACCACGTCGATCTGCGCGACCGCCGTCTTGAAGTTCGGGCGAAGGTCCTTCTCCCCGCCCGCGATCGAGAAACCGACGAGGCCGGACGCGCCGTCGGCCGAGATCCGCTCGGCGCCGTCGATGGCCAGCGGCGAGCGGATGTCGGTGACGGCGCCGGATCGGGTGAGCGTGGTGACCAGGTCTTCGGTCGCCCGACGGAGTGCGTCGTTCGCGACGAACGGTGGAGAGCCGGGATCCTTCGCCTGGACGAGCACGTTCTCGCGTAAAGGGTCGAAGGTGTTCTGGGCGTTCAGGGCGGTTTGCGCGCGGCCGGATTCGCCGGGATCGGTGCTCCGGCGGCTTTCGCCGTCCAGGAGCATGCCCGAAAGCAGGGCGATGAGGACGAGGGCGACCCAACCGACGAGGGTGAGCGCGCGGTGCCGCACGGACCAGGCGGCGATCTTTTCGGGCAGCATGAACTACAGTCCTTTGCGTGAAGGAGTGAGATGCCTCGGGCGAGGTTTTTGCTTCTTCTTTCCTGGGCCGTCGAGTTGCCGCTCGGCGGCCCAGGGTCTTCACCGGCCGATCAGCCGACCTCCTTGAGGATCCGCTCGACCGAGCCCACGCTCTTCTGGAGATCCGCGAGGCGCCCGTCGAGTTCGGTGAGTTTGCGTTCGGACTCTTCCTGCGCCTGGACGGCTTTCTCGGCGAGCCTGCGGTATTCCTGCTCGCGCGCGAGCGCGCCCCTGGCCCGGACGGTCGCGCCGAACTGCCAGACGACCACCGTGATCACCACGGTGAGGAACACGAAGATGCCGATCACCCCGGCGACCTCCTGCCATTGATGCCATTTCACGGTCGTTCCCCCTCATCTCCCGGTGCCGGTGTGCTCAGCGTCGGCGCCGCGGCGGCGATGGTTTCCGGGCTCAGCTCGACCAGGAACGGTGTCACCTCGTAGAACTTCATCGCTTTCCCGTCCTCCGAAAGCTCCAGGGTGGCCGACACGAGCCCGGCCGCCTCCAGTTTGCGCAGGTGGAGCTGCAGTAGCGCCCGGCTGATGCCGAGCTCTCGCGCCAGCTGGCTCACGTACGCGCGCTCCGCGCGGAGCGCCGCGACGATCCGCAGCCTGTGCGGATTCGACAGTGCCCCCAGCAGCCGCAGCAGCTCGTCGCCGGAGGATCCGGTGGCGGTCATGCCGAGCTCCTGCACATGCCAAAGAAATCTAGCAGGTGCTGGCTCGATCTACCAGGTGCTCCATCCAGACGTTCGGCTCCACGTAGACGCCGACGTCCTGCGCCGAGGAGGCGAGCACCGGCGCGATCCCGCCCGGCACGGCCGTGAGGCCGTCGCGGAGTTCGACACCGGTCCACGCCTTCCACTGCGCGAAGGTGCCCGTGACCGTCATCGCGAACGGCGCCACTTTCACGAACCGGGCGCCGAGCCGTTCGTGCGTGCGCAGCCACGGATCTTCGGGCAGCCCGTCCTGGCGACGGCGAGCCACATAGTCCTCAAAGGACAGTTCGGGTTCGTTCTCCTTCCCTGCCGGGCGAACCGGCACCACGAGGTTGCGCATGCCGGTTTCCGAGGCACGCGTTTTCAGTGCTTTCAAAGCTTTTGTGGCCAGGCCGCCACCGCGGCGGCCTGGCGCGACCATTACTTCGAGGGCGATCAGAGTGTTCGTCTCACGGGCGCTCATCAGGTCTTCCGCGGCCCAGATCAGGGCGGCGTCCCAGCCGTGGTCCGGCAGTTCCGGACGGTCGGCCGTCGGGAAACCGACCGGGACGGCGGCTGTTCTCGCCACCGGGACGCCGTCTTCCAGCAGCACGAGGAAGTATTCCGGCCAGCGCGCGGCCAAGTGGGACGATTTCGCCAGCAGGCCCGTCAGGTCGTGCTGGAGGAATTCGCCTCCGACGCCGCCGAGGCCGAGCGCGGGCTCGCGCAGCTCAGGCCGGGTGGCCAGGTCTTCGATCACGATCATGTCCTCAGTAGACCCGGGGACACGCGTTTCTCACGAGGTGGTTTTCGGTACTGACTAGCGCACGGGCAGCGCGCGGCGCCGTCCGGTGATCCCGGTGGTGTTGAGGTTGGCGCGCTCGCCGGCGGAATGACCGTCGAGGTAGCCGCTGCCGGACAGCCGCCTCGGCGGTGCCGAGCGCAGATCCCCGTATTGCTCGTCGTATGCCTGCTTGACCATCGCGGTCCGGTCCTGGATCACCAGTTCGGCGGAGCGGTGGCCGGCGGCGGTGGTGTGGGTGCGGGCCGCGGTGTCTTCACTGTTGCGGAGTCGTTCGTAGACCGCGCCGGAGAACCCGTGCAGCCAAGTCCGCCGATACGCGGCCAGTGATTCGCCCATGAACACCCGGTTCTCCGGGCGGACCCTGGTCAGTTGCGTGGTCGCCTGCAACAGCAGGCTCGTGTACAGCAGTTCGGTCCGTTCCAGATCGGAGCGGAAGCCGAACACGGTCACCGCGGTGACCGACTGGCCGAGCCGGTGCAGCAGGGCCCGGCAGCGCAGGGGATGCGCGATGTTCGTGAGCAGGCCCGCCTTGTCGCGGCTGTACGGATTGTCGAGCGGGATCATGATCTGGGTGATCTCGTCGGCGGTCGCCCCGGAGGCGGCCAGCAGTGCTTGATCGATGCCGTACCGGGCGATCAGTTCGGCGGCCTTGGTGTTGTACGACTCTGCTTCGGCCTCGGTGACCGCCGGGTCCTCCGCCTTCGCGAGAAGTTTCCGGACGCGTGCGAGCAGCGTGTCATGGTCGGGCATGGCCCCCCTTCCTGATTGGGTTGGAGCGGATCAACCTAGGAGAGAGGTCCGACAATATTCGGGCAAGATCTCCGGATCCCGGCAAGGGGGTGCTATGTCGGTCGAGGTGTCGGTGGTCGGTTCGGGCCCGAACGGGCTCGCGGCGGCGGTCCTGCTGGTCAGGGCGGGCCTGTCGGTCGAGGTGCATGAGGCGGCGGACGAGATCGGCGGAGGGACACGCACGGCCCCGCTGTTCGACGACGACGTCCTGCACGACATCTGCGCCACCGGGCATCCGATGGCCGCGGCGTCCCCGTTCTTCCGCTGGTTCGGCCTCGCCGAGCACGGTGTCGACCTCCTGCGGCCGGAGATCGCGTACGCACACCCGCTCGACGGTAACCGGGCCGGACTCGCCTATGAAGATCTCGACCGGACCTGTGACGTCCTTGGTACGGACGGCCCCCGGTGGCGCCGCTTGCTGGGACCGCTGGCCGGGAACAGCCGCGAACTGGCCGATCTCCTGCTCGGCGACCTTCGCCATCCGCCCCGTGATCCCCGGATCGCAGCCCTGCTCCCGGCCCGGATCGCGACGCTCGCGGCCGGACTGGAGCGCCGCCTGTTCACCGGCCAGGAGGCGCCCGCGCTGCTTTCCGGCGTCTCCGCGCATGTGATGGGCCGTCAGCCTTCGCTCGCCGCGGCGGGGGCGACCTTGCTGCTCAGCCACCTCGCGCACTCGACAGGCTGGCCGATCGCTCGCGGCGGAAGCCAGACCATCACCGAGGCCCTCGCCGCCGACGTCCGCGCGCACGGGGGGCGGATCCACACCGGAAGCCGGATCACCGATCTGCGGCAACTGGCGAAGTCGCGGACGGTGATCCTCGACATCGCCCCGCGCGGTTTCCTCGACATCGCCCGCGATCTGATGCCGTCGCGATACCGGAAGGCGCTGGAGTCCTACCGCTACGGACCCGGCGCGGCGAAGGTCGATTTCCTGGTGTCCGAACCGATTCCGTGGGCGGTTCCGGAGGTCGGCAAGGCGGGCACCGTCCATCTCGGCGGCACGCGCGACGCGGTGTACGCCGCCGAAAACGCCATCGCGCGCGGAGGAGATCCGGACGACCGCTTCGTGCTCGTGTCGGATCCGATGGCGATCGATCCGTCGCGCGGGCTGCCGGGCAAGCGGCCGGTGTGGGCGTATTGCCATGTGCCGCACGGGGATCCGCGAGACGTCACCGAGATCGTCCGGCGGCGGATCGAACGGTTCGCGCCCGGGTTCTCCGACACGATCCTGGCGAGCCGGTGCCTCACCGCGCCGGAACTCGAGGCGTACAACGCGAACTACCCCGGCGGTGACGTCGCCGCCGGCGCGGTGAACCTGCGGCAGGTGCTCGGAAGGCCTGTCGTGCGGTGGAATCCGCACAAGACCCCGCTCGGCGGCGTCTTCCTGTGCTCGGCCGCGACGGCGCCGGGACCCGGCGTGCACGGGATGGGCGGCTGGCACGCCGCGAAATCCGTACTGGGCAAGGACTTCGAGCGCGTAATTCATGATCCGCGGGGCCGGACGAGGCCGGTTTCGTAGGCGACCACCACGGCTTGGGCGCGGCTCGAAATCCCGAGTTTGGTCATGAGCCGGTTCAGATGCGTCTTCACCGTGGCCTCGCTGACGAGCAGACTCCGGCCGATGTCGGCGTTCGGCATGCCGGTGCCGACGAACCGCAGCACCTCGAGTTCGCGTTCGGTCAGCCCGGCCAACGCGGGCGGGGCCGACGGTTGTTCCGGCGGGCCTTGGGTGAAGGCCTCGACCAGCCGCCGGGTGATGGTCGGGCCGAACAGCATGTCGCCGCGCGCGACCGCGTGGATCCCGGCGATCAGCGTCTCCGGCGGACTGTCCTTGAGCAGGAAGCCCGCCGCGCCCGCGCGCAACGCGGTGTAGACGTACTCGTCGAGGTCGAAGACCGTCAGCATGAGCACGCTCGGCTTGTCCGGCCCGGCATGCGCGAGGATCCGCTCGGTCGCCTTGACGCCGTCGAGTTCGGGCAGCCGGATGTCCATCAGGATCACGTCCGGACGCAGTTCACGCGCCTTCTCGACGGCCTCGAGCCCGTCTCGCGCTTCGCCCGCGACGTGCACGTCGGGAACCGCGCCGAGCAGGGCGACGAAGCCCGCCCGGACGAGATCCTGGTCGTCGACCACCAGCACACTGGTCACCGGGCTCGCTCCTGCGGAAGATAGGGAAGGGTCAGTTCGATCGCGAAACCGCCTGATCCGGCCGGTCCCATTTCTATCGAACCACCGTACATTCTCGCTCGTTCGCGCATTCCGATGAGGCCTTGTCCCGCCGGATTGGGCGGTGGCGTCTCCTCCGAAGCGGAATTGGTGACGCGGAGTACGAGCGCTTCCTCACCGTATTCGAGGACGAGTTCCACACTCGCCTTATCCGCGTGTTTCAGTACGTTCGTAAGCGCTTCCTGCGCGATTCGGTAGGTGCACAGTTGCTGTCCCGGCGGAAGTCGTCGTGGTTCGCCGATGGTGCGCGTGTTCACCGTAAGGCCCGCCTCGCGAACCCGGGTGACCAGTGCGGGAAGGTCGGCGAGGCCGGGCTGAGGGCGGTATTCGTGGGGTTCGCGCCGCGGCGGGCGCAGAACCCCGAGCAAGCGCCGCAGTTCGTCGAGGGCTTCCGTCGTGGTCCCTGTGATGGTGTCCAGCGCGGTGCGCGCGGTGTCGGGGGAGGACTCGAAGACGTAGCGCGCGAGGTTCGCCTGCACCGAGATCACCGAAATATGGTGGGAGACGACGTCGTGCAGCTCGTGCGCGATACGGATGCGTTCCTCGACCACGGCCTGTTCCGCTTCGAGCCGGATCTCCCGTTCCGCGCGGACGGCGCGCTCGACCATCCGGTCCGCGCGAACGTAGCCGAGCCGTCCGACGATGATCGTGCCCACGCATTGCGCGATCAGGCGGGTCGTGTCGACCACGAAGGACGGCACCTCGCCGAGGACGAGCCCCAGCTCGAAAAGGACGACCCACACGATGGTCGGCGCCACGGCCTTCGCGGGCGGATAGCGCGCCCACACCGTGTACGCCGCGATGAAGGCCGCGGGTTCGCCCAATGTGGCCCGGTAGCCCAGCGCGGTGTAGACGGTCATGACCGAAACCGAGGCGAGCAGCACCGCGATCGGATGACGGCGCCGCACGACCAGCGGGAGGGCGATGAGGACCGCGAGGGCGACGACCCCGGGCTCGACCGGGTCGCCGAACGAACCGCCGCGAGGCGCCGCGCCCAGCGCGAGGAGAGTGGCCGAGGCCGCCGTGATCAGGCAGTCGAGGAGCAGCGGCCGTGCGCGGAGGAGCTGAAAGGGCTGAGCTGGGGACGGCACTGACGAAAACTACCGCCGCGGCGTTAACGCGCCCAATTCCTGCAACCATCGCGGTATTCGCCCGCCGATATACCGCCAAGGTTTACCCCGGCCTCCGACTCGCGGGGATTCCGCCCGGTGATCTGTCCGGTTACCGTCGGAACAGGATGGACATTTCCATTCCCCGACTCGGCGAAGAGGATGACCTGCCCCGGGTAAGAGGGCCTTCGGGAGGGGATATCCGGAACGGGCCGCCTCTTCGCCGAGCTTCAGTCGAGGTAGGCGTCGAGCGTGACGGCCAGCGCCCTTTCCGGCGAGGGCGCGAAGCTGGCACCCGCCAGTCCGCCCCAGAGCCACAACTGGGCGAGACCGTGCAAAGACGCCCACAGCGAGGACGCGAGCAAGCGCGGATCGGTCATGGGATGCCAGTCGCCGTTCTGCACCTCGGCGACCAGCGCGGCGAAAAAGTCGAACACCGCGCTGCTCACCCGCGTGAGTTCGGGATCGTCCGGATCGATGAGGTCGCGGCGGAACATCAGCTCGAACATCGCCGGATGCGCCAGCGCGAAGTCGAGATATCCGTGGCAGGCCGCGATGAGCCGCTCGCGCGGGGTCCCGGCGGGCAGGCCGTCGCCGCGGTCGAGCAGCTCGGTGTAGCCGCGGGTGGCGACCGCCGAGAGCAGGGCCGCGCGGCCGGAGAAATGCCGTAAGGGTGCGCCGTGCGAGACGCCGGCGGCCTTGGCGATCCCGCGCAGCGTCACCGCGCCGACACCCTCTTCGGCCAGCAAGGTCGCCGCGGTGTCGATCAGGCGGGTTCGGGCGCCCACGACCGGGTCTCCTCGAGGACGGGCAGGAGATCCGGGCGCTTCGGCAGGAAGCCGTCGCCCGGCTGGCGGCCGCTGAGCCGGTTGCGGAAGCGGCTGACCGCGACCGGGAGGACCTCCCGCGTCAACCAGTTCAGGTCGGCGCGGAGGCCGGGGCGTCCCGCCGAACCGGGGAGCGGTTCGAGCCAGGCCGAGTCGTGGGTGACGCCGAGTTTGCCGAGCACGTGCCCGGCGAGGCGCCGATGGCCCTGCTCGGACAGATGCAGCCGATCCGGGCCGAAGTAGCGGGAATCGTGCGCGGCGTGGTCCGGCCAGAGGTCGACGAGCGTCGCGCCGTAACTGACGGACGCTTCCCGGACGGCGTCGTTCAGCGCGGTGAGGCGCGGGCGCATCCGGTGGCCCATCGGCATGCGGTGCGAGATGTCGCTGAGGGTGAAGGTCACGACGTTCGGCGCGATTTCGGTGCAAACGCGGATGGCCGTGTCGACGCGGCGCGCGACCGTGCGCGCGTCCCAGCCGCGGCTCATCACGTCGTTGCCGCCTCCGAACAACGCGATCAGGTCCGGCTGGAGCCTGCTCGCCGCCTCGGTCTGCTCCGCGTGGATCTGGTCGAGCCTGCGCCCTCGGACCGCGAGATTGGCGTAGCGGAAACCGGACTCTTCCTCGGCGAGGCGTGCCGCGACGAAGTCCGCCCAGCCCCGGTAGAAGCCACCCGACGGATGCGGATCGGCCAGCCCTTCGGCGCAGCTGTCGCCGAGCGCGACGAAACGTTGGTAGCCCATCCAGATCTCCGTAACCGCGAGTTCACCTTGTAGACACTGTCTATCAAACTCAAGTAGACGCTGTCTACTCAGCGGCCGAGGCGAGCCCGATGGGTGAAGGTGACCGCGCGACGCGGGTTCGCGCTCTTCGCGCTGAACCAGGGTGGCCGCAAGCGTCCGGCATCGGGCGCGAGAACCACAAGATGACGCTGGATCACTACCGGCAGACCAAGAACATGCTCGTGTCCTATTCGGACAGTGTGCTCGGGTTCTTCTGACGACCGAGCGGGTCGCGCTGACACCGGCCGCGGGACCGCAGTTCGAGTACTGGAAGCACACGCATCTGACCATCGATGTCGTACCCGGCAGGGGGAGCGGGTTCTCCTTGGAAGCGCCCGAGGGCGTGCGTTTCCTGACCCGCTCGAGACTACTTGAGTAAACGAACGGTCGTGCTATCTTCGGGTTTGTGAGCACACTCGAAGTGAACGAGGTCTTCGTCGGGCGGCCGTCCGTACTCGGGGTGAAGCGTGACGTCCCGGTGTACAGCGCCATCGCGAAGTCACGTGTCGACGCGTCTTCATTGAAGCTGGACGAGATCAACCTCGCCGGGGACGACCAGGCGGATCGCACCGTCCACGGCGGGGTCGACAAAGCCGTTTACGTCTATCCGGCGACGCACTACGCGACCTGGTCGGAGCAGGGCTTCGCGGTGGTGGCCGGCGACTTCGGGGAGAACGCGTCGGTGGTGGGCGCCGACGAACACGACGTCCGCGTCGGCGACGTCTGGGCCTGGGGAGACGCGCTGGTCCAGGTCTCGCAGCCGCGGACGCCGTGTTTCAAGCTCGCGATGAAGACCGGGCGCAAGGACGTCATCCCGGCGATGATCGATTCCGGCCGGAGCGGCTGGTACCTGCGGGTGCTGCGGACGGGTGAGGTCCCGACTTCGGGCCTGATGACGCTCGAAGAACGCGATCCGGCGAGTCCGACGATCGCCGAGGTGTACGTCGCGTCGTTCACCAACGTCGCCCGGCTGGACGACGCTCGCCGCGCCGCGTACTGGGCGCTGCTGGACCGGGTGCTGGCGGCGCCGTCGCTCTCCCGGCAGTACCGTGACGGCCTGGAATCGGCGAAACGGCGGCGGGAGGAACGGGATGCCGGTTGACGGCCGGGTGGCCCGCGGCGACGCGACGAGGCGGATCGTGCTGCGGCGCGCCGTCGACATCGCCTCCGTCGAGGGGCTCGACGGGCTGTCCCTCGGCAGGCTCGCGACCGAGCTGGAACTGAGCAAATCCGGGGTCTTCGCGTTGTTCGGTTCCAAGGAGGAACTGCAGCTCGCGGCGGTCGAGACGGCGAGTGCGATCTTCGCGGAGAACGTCGTCGGGCCGACGCTGGAGGTCGAGCAGGGGATCGTCAGGCTGCGCGCGCTGTGCGCGAACTGGCTGGACTACTCGGAACGCCGGGTGTTCCCTGGCGGCTGCTTCTTCTTCAACACCGGCGCCGAATTCGACGCGCGGACCGGCCGGGTCCACGACGCGGTGGCGAACGCGAGCCGGGGTTTCGCCGAGTTCATCCGGGCGACCGCCGTCGAGGCGCGGAAGGCCGGGCACCTCCGCGAGTCCGTCGACGTGGCGCGGCTGGCCTTCGAACTGCACGCTCTCGGCCGGGCCGCGAACGCCGACTCGGTGATGTTCGGCGGCACCGAGCCCTACGCGCTGGCCCGCGCCGCGATCACCGCCCGTCTCGACGCCGCCGCCGTGTCATGAAAGGGGCTTTCAGGACACTTTTCGTCCTGAAAGCCCCTTTCATGACACTCGCGCGAGCTACTTCCAGTCGACCTGAGTGGACCGGTAGAAGTCGATACCCTGCTGAACCCACCGCGGGCTCTGCTTCGCCAACCGGAGCCGGTAGGCGTCCCACGTCCGGGAATCCTTCGGCGACCAGCCGATCTCGGCGTAACCCGGCAACCTCGGGAACGCCATGAACTCGATGTGCTCACTGGTCACGAGCGTTTCCGACCACAGCGGCGCCTCGACACCGATGACGTTCTTCTCCGTCACGCCCTGCAGGTAAGTCGCCGGATCCCAGTCGTAACCCGTCTTGACCTCGATCAGCCCGGCCCAGGCCAGCCCGAGCGGCGTCTGCGGGTGGTACTTCATGTCCATGTAGGCCTTGTTGGCGGGCGACATCAGGATCTTGTTGCCCCGGGCCGCCGCCGCGGCGACGTTCGCGTCGGTGCCGGTCGTGCCCCAGAACTGCGGGACGGCCGAAAGCGGCGGGGTCGTCTTCGCGATGTCGTGCCAGCCGGTGATCGTCTTGCCGTACTTCGCGACGATCGGCTGCACCTTCTTGGCGAAGGTCTGGTAATCCTCCGGAGTGGTCGCGTGCGCCTCGTCGCCCCCGATGTTGAGGTACTTGCCGGGGGTGATCGCGGCCAGTTCGCGGAGGACGTCGTCGACGAACTTGTAGGTGATGTCGCTCTTGATGCACAGCGAGCTGTAGCCGACCTCGATGTCCGTGCGCGGCGGCACCGCGACGCCGTCGCAGTTCAGTTCGGCGTAGGAGTGCTGGGCCGCGTTGGTGTGCCCGGGCATGTCGATCTCGGGAACGATCGTGATGTGCCGCGAAGCCGCGTAGCGCACCAGGTCCTTGTACTGCTCTTGGGTGTAGTACCCGCCAGGAGCGCCGCCGACGGCGGTCTGCCCGCCCACGGTCGCCAGCTTCGGCCAGCTCTTGATCTCGATCCGCCAGCCCTGGTCGTCGCTCAGGTGCAGGTGGAGCGTGTTGATCTTGTACTGCGCGATCTGGTCGATGTACAGCTTGACCTGCTCCGGCTTGAAGAAATGCCGGGCGACGTCGAGCATCGCGCTGCGGTAGCCGAAGCGCGGGTAGTCGAGCACGGTGCCGCCCGAGACCACCCATGAACGCTTCTGGACGGTCTTCGCTTCGATCGCCGACGGGAGCAGTTGTCGCAGCGTCTGCACGCCGGAGAACAGGCCCTTGTCGGTGTTCGCCTTCAGGGTCACGCCCGAGGACGACACCTTGAGCTGGTAACCCTCGGTGCCGACCCGGCCGCTCGCGTGGCCGGTTTCGAGCGAGATGGCGGGGCCGCCGCCGCGGTGGCCGCTGACGACGGGCAGCCGGTAGCCGGTGGCGGGCCGGAGCAGCCCGGCCAGGTACTCGGCGACCTGCTTGCCGTCGCGATCGGCACGGATGACTGTCCCGGGGCCGAGCCGGAAGTTCGCGCGGGGATCCGGTTTCGCGTCGACCGGCGCGGGGACGACGTCGGTGACGGTCCGTTCGGCCTTCGCGTGCTGTGTCGCGCTCGCCGTCGCTGGCAGGCCGAAGGTCACGAGACCCAGGACGGCCACACCGAGCACGGTTGTGGACAGGCGTTTACTCATGGAGCACCTCCGGTCGGGGAACTGGAGACTCTCTTCCTTTAGAGGTATAGACCAATAGGGCAAACGGGACAACACCCGATCGGACTAGGACGGCGTACCGATCACCGGTCATTCGCCGCGCAGAACCGCTTTCAAGGCATCGAGAACGCTCGCGTCCTCGATCGTCGAGGGCACTTGCTCGTCGCGGCCGTCGGCGATTCCGCGCATGGTCTTGCGCAGGATCTTCCCGGATCGCGTCTTCGGCAGCGCGTCCACAATGGACACGTCACGGAACGCGGCCACCGGGCCGATGTCGCGCCGGACCAGTGCGACCAATTCGGCCTTGAGCGTTTCGGCGTCGGCGTCGACCCCGGACTTCAGCACCACGAATCCGCGCGGAAGCTGCCCCTTGAGCTGGTCACGGACGCCGATCACCGCGCATTCGGCGACGGCGGGATGGGACGCCAGTACCGCCTCCATCGAACCGGTCGAAAGCCGGTGACCCGCGACGTTGATGACGTCGTCGGTGCGGCCCATGACGAACAGGTAGCCGTCTTCGTCGACGTATCCGGAGTCACCCGTCAGGTAGTGGCCTTCGTACCGCGAAAGATACGCCTCGCGATACCGCTCGTCGTCCTGCCACAGCGTGGGCAGCGATCCCGGCGGAAGCGGAAGTTTGATGGCGATCGCGCCTTCCTTGCCCGCCGGAAGCGGATCGCCCGACTGGTCCAGGATCCGCACGTCCCAGCCCGGTACCGGTTTCGTCGCGGAACCGGGTTTGACCGGCATCGGTTCCAGCCCGCGCGGATTCGCCGCGATCGGCCAGCCGGTCTCGGTCTGCCACCAGTGGTCGATCACCGGCACGCCGAGCTTCTCGTGCGCCCAGTGATACGTCTCCGGATCGAGCCGTTCACCCGCCATGAACAGGGTCTCGAACCCGCCGAGCTGGTATTTCTTCGTTTCGTTGGCATCCGGGTCGACCTTCTTGATCGCCCGCAAGGCAGTCGGCGCGGTGAACAGCGCCTTCACGCCGTGGTCGGCGAGGACCCGCCAGAACGCGCCCGCGTCCGGGGTATTGACCGGTTTGCCCTCGAACATGAGCGTCGTGGCTCCGATGAGGAGCGGCGCGTAAACGATGTAGGAATGGCCGACGACCCAGCCGACGTCGGAAGCCGTCCACCACACGTCACCGGGGTGGATGTCGTAGATCGCGCCCATCGACCAGGCCAGCGCGACCGCGTGCCCGCCGGTGTCGCGCACGACGCCCTTCGGCTTCCCCGTGGTGCCGGAGGTGTACAGGATGTACAGCGGATCGGTCGCCGCGACCGGCACCGGATCGGCGGGGGAGGCGTTCGCGACCAGTTCGGCCCAGTCGGCGTCGCGCTCGCCCAGTTCGGCGCGGGCACGCTCGCGCTGCAGCACCACGACCTTGTCCGGCTGATGGGCGGTGCCCGCGAGTGCCTCGTCGATGATCGGTTTGTACTCGACGACCCGTGCCGGTTCGATCCCGCACGACGCGGCCACGATCACCTTCGGTTCGGCGTCCTCGATCCGCGCCGCCAGTTCCTTGGGCGCGAACCCGCCGAACACCACCGAATGCACCGCGCCGAGCCGGGCGCAAGCGAGCATCGCGATCGCGGCCTCGGGGACCATCGGCATGTAGACGATGACGCGGTCGCCCTTCCCGACACCGAGAGAGGCGAGCGCGCCGGCGAACCGGGCGACGTCGTCCAGCAGTTCCGCGTAGGTGAACCGGCGTACCGAATCGGTGACCGGGGAATCCCAGATCAGCGCGGTCTGCCCGCCGCGGCCGTCCCGGACGTGCCTGTCGAGCGCGTTGAACGCCGTGTTCAGCTCCCCGTCCGGGAACCAGCGGTAGAAGGGCGCCTTCGACATGTCGAGGGCTCGCGTCGGCGGACGGGTCCAGTCGATCGCCTCCGCGGCTTCGAGCCAGAAACCCTCCGGGTCTTCGAGGCTCCGCTGGTACGACTCGGCGTACATCGAAAGCTCCTTCGCGCTCGGGTACCGGATCCATCATGTCCCGGCCGTGACGCGATCGCCCCTCAGGCGAAGATTTTGCCGACGCTCTCCGAGATCTTGCCGATCAGTTCCGTGAAGTCGGAGGCGCCGGCCAGCAGTTTCTTCACCTTCTCCCAGCGACTCAGCGCGACCGCGGAGTTGGCCTCGGCCGGATTCCGGACGTCCTCCGCCAGGTCGTCGAGGTTGTCCTCGATGACTTCGCGCTTCTCGACGCCGGCCTGGCCGACCTCGGTCTTCAACCGGGTGAGCAGCTCGACGAGGTCGCTGACCTGTTCCGGGGTGGCGCCGTAGTGGATCGTCCCGCCGCTGATGGTGCCGTGGTTCTCGCCGCCCGTGACGATCGGCGCGTTGCTGACCCCGGTCACCGCGATGCGGTTGGTGGGCTCCCTGGTCATTTCTCCTCGTTCCTCGGCTGCTGCACGGTGCCGCCGGAGATCGTTCCCTGGTTCACGCCACCGGTCACGATGGGCGCGTTGTTGGTGCCGGTGATGGTGATGTCGTTGTTGATCACCGTCGAGGCCTGGCGCTCGAACTGGGACGCGGAATAGCCGCAGTCCCGCATCACCTGGCTGATCGCCGGGACCAGCCTGCTTTCGAGGATCTTCTCGTACCGCTCGACGTCGACGAGCTGGAAGTAGTCGCGGACCTCTTCCGCGGCGGCCAGTTCCCGCAGCGTTTCGGCCGAGCCGTACCGGCTGGGATTCGGCGTGTCGATGTCGTGCGGTTGTGCCCGGATCGTCCGCATCGCGTGCCAGACCCGGCTCGGTGTGGTGGCAGGCAGTTTGAGCCAGCGCAGGACGCCCTGCCCGATCGCGGTCAGGTAGTTCATCGTCATCCGGTCGACCACGCGGTACTCGTCGCGGATCGGGGGCAGCACGTACGGCGTCCACTCGAGGTAGAGCGTGCTGCTGTCGACGGCGGCGTGCAGGAACGCCGACATCATCAGGTCCCTGTCCCAGGTTTCGACCTGGAAGGTCAGGTAATGCCTCGCCCATTCCCTCGGCTGGCGCCGCACCTGTTCGGCTTCCGCGGCGGGGAGCAGATACGACGGCGGGCCGTCGTGACGGGGCAGGTAGGGAAGGGCGACGGGTTCGTGGGCGTGGTCCACCAGTTCGTCGGCGGAGGCGTAGACGACGTCCTGGATCCGCAGTTCGCGCAGTCGCCTGTCCGGGGTCAGCGCGTCGCTTCGCTGCAGAACCTGCATCGCGGCGCGGATCCGCTGATAGAAGGCCACCGTGGTGAGCTCGTCGAAGGGAGTCCCGTCGGGTTTGGCGGTCTCGTCGAGCTTCTCGAGCGGGAGCACCATCGACCAGGACTGCCGGGCGACGCCGGCGCCGACGAACGGGTTGTAGCCGCGATAGACGACCAAGGGCACCACGCCGTCGCCGCTGTGGACCTGCCGATCGTGGCGATGGCGTTCCAGTTCGGTGCGGAATCGCGGCGGCGCGGCCGCGATGGACGGGCGCTCGTCGAGGGACTTGCCGCCGAACGGACGGCTTCGCGCCCGGCGGCCGTACCGGACGGTCAGCAGCCGCCACACGGTGATCCGGTCGGCGACCAGGATCAGCAGCATCACCACGGCGGCGATCGCGCCGATGTAGGCCAGCGACGGATCCGAAACCGTTGTCCCGTCACCGTAATAGTCACTGCCATAGCTATTGCCGTAGCGGCCGGAGGACGACGAAGACGACTTGCTGACGCCCAGATCTTCGAGGAACAGTCCGCCGAAGGTGACCGCCGTGACGAAGAAGAGGACCACGGCCAGCGCGAGCAAACTGCCGAATCCGCGCAGCGCCGCGCCTGGCCTCCCCGTCCGCATCCTCTTCCAGATCGATCGGATGGACAGCAGGCCCGCGAGGGACACCCAAATGAAGAAAAGGGCCGTTCCGATCGAGAAGTACAGGAACACCAAGGCGAGCACGCCGAGGAGGGCGTCCCGGTATTTACGCCGCGACCGGGCCGAAATCGCCTCGGCGAGCACCGTCGGCGCGTGGAAACCCGGTGACGGCGGGACCGGCCGTGTCGGTTCGACGAGATATTCACGGATGGCGTCATCGGCGTAGGACGAATCGAGATGGGCCGCCGCGGCGAGATATCTGGTGCTGTCGTCGGGTGGGACGTTGTGCGAAGCCGCCAAAGCGGCCCAGTTCGTCATCCGGTCTCCGTCGGTGCGTTCAAGGTGTCGAGTTGTCGAGCATCACGGCGACGAACGGTTCCCAGGCCGTCCAGTCGGAAGCGGGCGACGAGACGTAGACGAAATACTCGATTCCGCCGGTACGCCAATAGATCCCGCGGACCCGCCGTTGTTGTCCTTCCCGTCCGTCCCAGGTGAATTCCCAGTCCACCCCTTCGAAACCGCGAACCGCGCGCGGTTCCATCCGGAGCCTGCTGAGACCGGGAAGCCGGGTTTTCGCTTCTTGTTCCGAAGCCGCCCGGAACTGCCCGATCTCGCCGGAAGCGGAATAGCTTCCGAACCGGACGTAGTGACTCGCCCTGGTGGGATCGGTGGCCTGGAAGGAACCAGGCTGGTTTTTGATCGGTTCGGGATTCCACCCGCGCGGGACGACGGTCCGGAAACCGCCGGTGCCACTCGCCTGATCGACGTCCGTCCGCGCCGTCGTGCTGGTGGCCGTCGTCGCTTGCCGAGAGGACGGGGAAAGCGAGATATCCACCGACGACGAGACCGCCGACGCCGCGATCGGCGCGGTCACCGGTGGTTCTTTCGCCGTGGTGATCAGCAAAGTGGCGCCGACGAGCGCGCACAAGGTCAAATTCGCGGCGGCGGCGCCCAGCGCCAACCGCGCGTTGCTCGCCGACATTCGTGACCTCCCCAGGCACGGCGCGAACAAAGAGCGGGTGTTCGAACGGGCACAGAGCGTAGCATGATTCGCCGGGTCGGATGACGGGGTTCCGAGGGGAGTTCGTATGGACAGGACGCCGGGTGATCGGTTGGCGGAGGCTTCCCGCCTCGAGGCCGAGCTCATGACCAGACCGGATGACGTCGAATTGAGGGACGGGCTCGCCGCCGAACTCGCCGCGCTGACCGTCGACGTCCGCAGTCTCACCCGGGAGCGGATCCCGGTCTTCACTTCCGCCCGGCAGCGCGAGTTCTGCGGGTACGCGGCGCGAAGGCTGATCGAGCTGGGCGTGGGCGGTGAAGCCGTCCAGGCGTCCGCGGCGGCGCTGCAAGCCGAACTCAGCGCGGGCGAGGAGTGGGTATGGCGGAATCGTCATCTTTCCTTGGCGCTGGTGATCGTCGTCGTGGCCGCCGGGCTCGCCGTCGTCGTGCTGGGCGCGCTGTCCGGGAACATCCCGGTGGTCGTGGCGGCGGGCGTGCTCGGCAGCGCCGGTCTGGCGGCGCTCGTGTTCGCCCGGCGCAAGCAGCGCTGGCAGATCGATGCCGAACGGGTCACACCGGTCATCTGGAGACACGGGATATAACCCGGCAACCCCTCGGCCCGGTAGAGCGTCCTAAGCTGAACTAGGGAAAAACCGCCGGAAACGGCCGAATCAGCGAGGGGAGCAGGGGCCATGGGACTAGCGAGCGCGCTGCTTTCGTTCGCGCACAGCCTGTTCGGGCCAGGGATCTGGCCAGGAGACTGGGTGTGGGCGACGAGCACCGCGGGAGCGCTGGTCGCGCTGCTGCCCGCACTGGGAGCGATGATCGTCGCGATCATCCGCAAAGGCACCGGCAACCGCTACGACGTGGTGACCCTGTCCGTCTTCGGCGGGATCGGCGTCGTCGCCGTCTTACTGCTGCCCTGGGTGCTGGCCACCGGCCTTTCGCAGGTCTACCAGGAGGCCGCCTCGACGAAGTCGGGCGGTGAATCCGGGTTCAGCTCCAGCGACCTGGCGACGTTCACCTCCGACCAGAGCCCGCTGATCGGCCAGCAGAGCGTGTACCTCGGCGGCGGCCAGAACGTCTACGAGGTGCTGTTCTACCCGAACGGCATGCAGCTCTCGTACATCGTCTACCTGATCCTGCTGGTCGGGTTGCCCGCGCTGTCGCTGCTGTTCGTGATGCTGCAGGCGCGGACAGCGTTCCGCCGCGGACCGAAGTGGCCTTCGCGCTTCTTCTGGATCCCGTTCGTGCTGATGGTGCTGGCGAGCGTCGGCATGGGCGCGAACACCGCCGTGCACTTCTGGCTCGGTTTCCTGCCGCTCAGCGTGCTGGGCCTGATCCCGGTCGCGCTGGTCGGCCCGCCGCCGTGGTCGGTGATCAACCGGCCGGACCCGCAGCCCCGGCAGAAGATCGAGCCGTACCGCCCGGAGCCGCCCGCGCCGAAGCCGCAGCAGCAGTTGCCGCCCCCGCCGCCGCCCAAGCAGTACCCGGCGACGGCGCTCGCGCAGGCGCCCGAACCACCCGCCCTGGCCGCGGTGCCTGGGCCGGTCCCAGCACCTCCGGGGTCCCGCAACTCCGGCGGCGGCCGCTACAAGCGCGTCCGGAGGCTCGGCCACGGTGGCTTCGGCACCGTGTGGGAAGCGGTCGACACTCAGCTCAACCGCACTGTCGCGCTGAAGATCGCGCACGCGCCGGACCGTGACACCGAGGAGCGGATGCAGCGCGAAGCCAGGGCTCTGGCCGTCGTGAACCATCCCAACTGCGTCCGCGTGTACGACCTCGTCGAGGAGCCGGACGGGCTCGCGCTGGTCATGGAGTACCTCGAAGGCAAGTCGCTGGCCGAGATCGTCGATTCGCAGGGCCCGCTCGACGACATCGCCGCCGGACGGCTCTGGTCGACCATGGCGGGCGCGCTCGCCGCGGCGCACGAGAAGGGTGTGCTGCACCGCGACCTCAAGCCGTCGAACATCATCCTCGACCGCAACGGGCTCGCCCATCTCATCGACTTCGGCATCGCCCGCAGTCAGGGCGACTCGAAGATGACCGCGACCGGGATGATGATCGGCACGCCGGACTTCGTCGCTCCCGAGCAGGCGATGGGTTCCCCGGCGAGCCCGGCTTCGGACGCCTGGCAGCTCGCCGCGACGGTCAGCTACGCGCTGTCGGGCCAGCCTCCCCGCGGTACCCGGGAGACCCCGATGGCCGCGCTGATGGCCGCGGCTCGCGCCGAACCGGTATCGAAGCTGCCGAACCGCAGCGCCCACGCCCGGATCCTCATCGCGTCGCTCGACCAGGAACCCCGCCGCCGCCCGACGCTCACCGCCGTGCGCCGCGACGTCGAAGGCTGGCTGGCCCGCGCCGGCAAGTCGCCGGACGGCCCGGTGACCCAGATCGTGCAGCGCCGCCCTCAGCAGCAGCAGCCGCAACCTCAGCCTCACCAGCAACCGCAGGCCCAGCGCCACCCGCGCTGACCTGCGAAAAGAGAGCAAGGGACCTTTGCTGGCGTTCGTTAGTGTGCTAACGAACGCCAGCAAAGGTCCCTTGCTCTCTCAGTCGACGATGAACCAGGTCCCGTCGCGCCACGCCATGGTGAACGTCTTGGGGTCGCTGTCCATGATCGTCGCCTTGGGCGCGATCGCCGTGGGCGGGACGGT
Source organism: Amycolatopsis sp. NPDC031561 (assembly GCF_055580625.1). Classification (NCBI taxonomy): domain Bacteria; kingdom Bacillati; phylum Actinomycetota; class Actinomycetes; order Pseudonocardiales; family Pseudonocardiaceae; genus Amycolatopsis; species Amycolatopsis sp. NPDC031561. The sequence continues at coordinate 712,178 of NZ_JBVILA010000001.1, forward strand.
TACCTGGTCGGGACCCTTGCTCCGCACCTTCGCGGGGTCGACCCGGGTGGCTTTCAGGTTCTTCAGGTCCTCGGGCGTGAACATCTCGAACAGCATCGGGGTGAGGCTGCGGCACTCCTTGATCCCGCCGTCGTAGGCGGGCGCCGAAATCCGGCAGACGGTTTCCAGGTTCTTGGCGCCCAGCGCGTGGTGGAACTCCTCCATCACGCTCGCGGCGCCGACCGGCGTGTGTGCCGCCGCGCCGCCGGTGGCGGGTTTGGTGACCGGCGAAGCGGTCGCCGAAGCCGCTGAAGGCCGCGAAGCGGTCGTAGCGGGAGCGCTCGAACTGCTGCTCGTCGGCGCGGTCGAGGTGCCCGGAACCGCCGAAGGCTGAGGCGACGCGCTCCCGGCCGTCTGCTCCTCGCACCCCACGAGGAGGAACAGGGCCGCGGCCGCGAAGGTCGTGGCGAGCGGTCGGATCGTCATGGTGCCCCCTGTCGAAGTGCTGCTGACCGGGGAAGAGTAACAACAAGGCCATGAGTGTCACAGGCAAATGAAGAAATCCGACCTTGACGGGCGACGTACCCGCTGAAAACATCTGCATGTATTTACATTAGATGTACGTACATGCAAATGGGGGAAAGATGGTCTCGGTCGCGCGTACCGGTCTGGTGCCGTTGGTGGCGTTCGCGGTGTTCACCGCGACGCTCGACGTCTATGCCGGCAATCAGGTCCAGACTTTGAGTCCGCTCAGCGTCGCGGCGATTTCGCTCAGTCTCGCGGCGGCCTTCTTCTTCGGCGCCGAAGTCGTGAGAAGGGGGCTGACGGCGGCCCTGGGCCCGTTCCGCGAGCAGCGCGCCGACGTCCTCGCCATCAACGTCACCACCGCGGTCACCTGGCTGAGCATGCTGTACGCGCTCAAGTTCCTCGAACCCGCCATCGTCAACGTGATCAGCTTGGCGATCGGCCCGGCGCTGACAGTGCTGCTGGGAACTTTCCTGCGCCGCGGCAGCGCGGTCCTGCGTGCGGAGATCGCCACGGCGGTCGGTATCTGCGGCCTGCTCGTCGTGCTGGTCTGGGCCTCTCTCGCCGGGCACAGCGGCGTCGGTGAGCGTCCCGGCGCCGAGATCGTCCTCGGCATCGTTCTCACCCTCGTCTGCGGGCTCGCGTCCACCGGCAACATGATGTTTTCGAAGCGGCTCAGCGACGCGGGGAACAGTCCGCGTTCGGTGCTCGCCACCCGCTTCTGGCTGATCATCGCGATCGGCTGGGCTTTCACCGCCTTCGACGAAACGCCCCGGCTCGGGGAGGCGTTCGTGCAGTCGGCCGTGCTCGCGGTGATCGGCGTGGCCCTGCCGATGTACCTGTTCCAGGTCGGCGTACGGCATACCGAACCGATCACCGCGGCACTGATCACGACCTTGTCGCCGGTGTTCGCGCTGCTCTTGCAGCTGCCGGACCCCCGCCTGAGGCCGTCGGCGGTGTCGCTCGTGTGCATCGTCGCGATCACCGCATTGGTCGCGGCAGGCGTCTTCGCCCGTGCCCGGTTCACACGCCGCCGGTCACCGGATCAGGCCGCGGTCACTTCCAGGACGGAAGCCACAACTCGGCGTTCCAATGTTCATTGGTGATCGCGTTGCCGTTGAGGATCGGCCACAACCAGGCGAAGTTGGCCACGACCAGCCCCACGTAGAGGGCGACGACGAGCATGCCCGTGCCCCGCCGCTCGAACCCGCGTTTCACGCCGCCGAGGATCTGGCCGAGGATCAGCGTCAACCCGAGCGCCAAAAACGGTGCCAGCGGCGTCGCGTAGAAGAAGTACATCTGACGGTCGAGGTTGGTGAACCAGGGCAGGAACCCGGCGAAGTAGCCGACGAGCACGGCGGCGTAGCGCCAGTCCGCGCGGAAGAACGACCGCCACAGGCTCCAGCCGAGCATCGGCAGGGCCAGCCACCACATCGCCGGCGTCCCGATCAGCATCGTCGCCCGGATACAGGTCGACTCGCCACAACCGGTCGCGTCCGTGCCGCCCGCGTAGGCGTAGAGCATCGGCCGCAGCCCCATCGGCCAGGTCCACGGCTTCGACTCCCACGGATGCGGTTTGTCCTTGGGCGTCACCAGGTTCGCGTGGAAGTCGAGGACGTTCATCGAGTAGTCGCCGAGCGACCGCAGCGCGGGCGGCATCCAGGCCCAGAAGCCCGGATCGAGGTCCTTGATCGCCACGTAGTTGCGGTCGGTCGCGGTCTCGCTCGCGAACCAGGCCCAGTAGCAGGCGAGGTACACCAGGATCGGGATGACGACGATCGCCCACAGCGCGGGCAGCACGTCGCGGCGCAGCGTGCCGACCCAAGGCCGCTGCACCCCGGCGGCGCGGCGCGCGGCCACGTCGAAGAACACGGTGAGCAGGCCGAACGCGGCGATGTAGTACAGCGCCGACCACTTGACGCCGAAGGTCAGCCCGATCATCAGGCCGCCGGCGAACCGCCACCACCGGAAACCGAGCTTCGGACCGAACCGGGATTCTTCGATCCAGCCCTCGCGGACGGCCACAGCCAGCCGCCGCCGCACCTGGTCGCGGTCGCACAGCACACAGGCGAACGCGGCGAGGACGAACACCGCGATGAAGATGTCGAGCATGCCCATCCGCGACTGCAGGTGCAGCACGCCGTCGCTGATCACCAGGATCCCGGCGACAGCGCCGAGCAGTGTCGAACGGGTGAGCCGCCGGGCGACGCGGATGGTGAGGAACACGATCAGCGTGCCCGCCAGCGCCGGCATGATCCGCCAGCCCCAGGCGTTGTAGCCGAACAGCCACTCGCCGATCGCGATGAGGTGCTTCGCCAACGGCGGGTGCACGATCAGCTCGTAGCCGTAGTTGTCTTCGTAACCGCCGTTGCGCAGCATCTGCCACGCCTGCGGGACGTAGTGCTTCTCGTCGAAGACGGGGGTGCCCTTGTCCGTGGGCGTCGCCAGGTTCTGGATCCGGACGATGCCACCGATGAGCGTCAGCACCAGCGTGACGATCCAGCCGCGAAGGCGGTCAGTCGGCATGCCGCGGCCGAGGAGGGTGGCCTCGCGGTCGCTCGGTGGCCGGAGCGCGTCGACCGGATCCGGCCGCACGCTCTCGTCGTCACGGGTCAGCAGTGCGGTCACGGGGCATGATCCTACGGGCGGAAGAGTGAACTCGGTGTCCGGATCTGCGAACCGGTTAACCTTCGGGAATGACCGAAGGACGCCTCGTGCTGGCAGCCACCCCGCTCGGAGACGTCCGTGACGCTTCGCCGCGCCTGTCCGAAGCCCTCGCGACGGCCGACGTGATCGCCGCCGAAGACACCCGGCGCCTGCGCTCCCTCACCGCCGCCCTCGACGTTTCGCCGGTCGGGCGGGTGGTCAGCTTCTACGAGGACGTCGAGACCGCCCGTCTGCCCAAACTGCTCGAATCGCTCCAGTCGGGCGAGACGGTGGTGCTGGTGACCGACGCCGGGATGCCGAGCGTCTCCGACCCCGGGTTCCGCCTGGTGGCGGCCTGCGTCGAGGCGGATGTGCCGGTGACCTGCCTCCCCGGACCGTCCGCGGTGACCACGGCGCTCGCGTTGTCCGGACTGCCTTGCGACCGTTTCTGTTTCGACGGGTTCGCCCCGCGCAAGCCCGGTGAACGCGCGAAATGGCTCGGGTCACTGAAGGACGAGCCTCGTACGGTCGTGTTCTTCGAGTCTCCGCATCGTCTCGCGAGCACGCTCGCCGACGCCGCCGACGTCCTGGGCCCCGACCGTCGCGCCGCCGTCTGCCGCGAACTGACCAAAACGTATGAAGAGGTCAAACGCGGCAACCTGCCGGACCTGGCCGCCTGGGCGGCAGACGGCGTCAAAGGCGAGATCACCGTTGTTCTGGCGGGTGCGCCTCCGCGTTCGGTGAGCGTCGCGGACCTGGTCCCGGAAGTCTCGTCGCGGGTCGCGGCGGGCGAACGCCTCAAATCCGCCGCCGCAGAAGTCGCCGAGGCCACGGGAGTCTCCAAGAAGGAGCTCTACGACGCCGTCCTCGCCTCCCGCAAGTAAGGACTAGGACAGTAGGGCCCTCGCGGCCGCGTACGCCTTCGCGGCGTCGGGCTCGGCGCCGGTGATGACGTCCGTGTAGATGAAGGATTCGCCGATCCGGACCAGCAGGTAAGCAAGGTCCTCGACCGGCAGTGGCGGGGAGAGCCGTCCGGCCGCGACCTCCTCGCCCAGGAACTCGCACATCTTCGCGATCGCCCGGCTCTGGACCACGCTGGCCTTCGTCGTCAGAATCCGCAGCGCCCGTTCCGGTTCGGCGCGCAAGAACTCCCTGAACGGTTTCGAGTCGTTCACCGTCCGGACGAAGGTGCCGACGAGCTCCGCGATGCCCTCCGCGCCGCGTCCGAGCTTGCCGGAAGCCCGCGCTTCGAAAACCTCCACGGTCATCGACCACAGGATCTCGCCGAGCAGCTGATCCCGGCCGCCGACCCAGCGATGCAACGTGGCCCGGCTGATCCCCAGCTCACCCGCGAGCTCACCCATGTCCACCCGGCGCCCGTCGAGGAACCAGGCGCGCGCGATCGTGAACGCGCGCAGGGCGTCCGGGCGCGGCGAGGTCAGCTGGCGTTCGAGTGCGGTTTCGATGAGTGAAACATATCACGCTATGTCTCGCGGATGAGACATATGCAAGAATGTCTCATCTCGATGAGGAGGAAGCGGATGCGCGCAGTACAGGTGACCGAATTCGGCGGACCCGAGGTGCTCAACCTCGTCGACCTGCCCGATCCCGTTCCCGGCCCAGGTCAGCTGCTCGTCGACGTCGACCGCATCGGCGTCAATTACGCCGATACGCATCAAGCCGAGAACTCCTACCTCGCGCCGAGCAAGCTCCCGCTCGTGCCCGGTGGCGAGGTCGTCGGCCGCACCGCGGAGGGCAAGCGTGTTGTCGCGTTGCTCAACGGCGGTGGCGGCTACGCCGAGCGCGCGGTGGCCGACGAGGTCACCGCTTTCGGCGTGCCCGACGGCATCGACGACTTGACCGCGCTCTCCTTCATCGTCCAAGGCACCACCGCCTCGCTCCTGTTGCGCAAGAGCGCCCATCTCGAGCCCGGCGAATCCGTCGTCGTGCACGCGGCGGCGGGCGGGGTCGGCTCTATCGCCGTCCAGCTCGCGAAGGCATGGGGCGCGAGCCGCGTCATCGCGACCGCCAGCAGTGACGAGAAGCGTGGCCTCGCCCTCGAACTCGGCGCCGACGTCGCCATCGATTCGCGCGCCGAGAACATGACCGAAGCGCTCCGCGAGGCGAACGGCGGCAAGCGTGTCGACATCGTTCTCGACATGACCGGCGGCACCGTCACGGACCAGAGCATCGCCGCCCTCGCGCCGTTCGGCCGCCTCGCGTTCTACGGGATGGCCAGCCGCGAGCAGCCGAAGCCGATCGAAGCCCGCAACCTTCTCGGGCACAGCACCACCGTGTCCGGGATGTGGCTGCCGCACGCTTTCAAACTTCCCGGAAACGTCTTCGGCCGCACGCTCGACGAGCTCTTCTCGCTGGCACTGGACGGTCGGATCCGCGCCGTCGCCGGCGGCGAGTACGCGCTTTCCGACGCGCGCGCCGCCCACGAGGCCCTGCGCTCGCGCGGCACCGCGGGCAAGCTCCTCCTGGACCCCACGAAGTAGTTCAGCCGAGCAGGCGCTCGAGCGGAGCGGATTTGTGCAGGCATTCCTGCCATTCCGCTTCGCTGTCGGAGTCGGCGGTGATCCCGCCGCCGACTCCCAGCGCGATCGTGCCGTCGTGGATTTCGAAGGTCCTGATCGCGACGTTCAGTTCCAGCCCGGCGATCGGTGAAGCAAGGCCGACGGCGCCCGTGTAGACACCGCGCGCCGCGGGCTCCAGCTCGGCGATCAGGTCCAGCGCGCGGATCTTCGGCGCGCCCGTCACCGAACCCGGCGGGAAGGTGGCCGCGAGCAGGGCCGCGTCGTCGACCCCGTCGGCGAGTAATCCCTCCACTGTGGACTCAAGATGCCAAACCCCGGGTGCGGGCCGGACCTTGAGCAGTTCGGGGACGCGCACGCTGCCGGTGGCGCACACCCGGCCGAGGTCGTTGCGGACGAGATCGGTGATCATCACGTTCTCGGCGACGTCCTTGGTGGATTCCCGCAGTCGCCGGGCGAGATGCTCGTCGGCGGCGTTCCGCCGCGGCATGGTGCCCTTGATCGGCGTCGACCGGACATGTCGCCCTTGCCTGGCAAGGAAAAGCTCAGGTGAGAACGATACGACCGAGCCCCAGTCGCCAGTGAGGAACGCCGCCCTGCGGGCCCCCAGGCGGCGCGTACCTTCGGCGAACAACGCGATCGGATCCCCGTCGAATCCTCCGCTGAAGCGAGCGCAGATGTTCGCCTGGAACAGTTCGCCGGCTTCGATCGCGTGTACGCAGGCCTTCACCGCGTCGTAGTGCTCCGACGGAAGCGGCCGGGACAGCGGGCCGGAACTCCAAGACGTCGTTTCGGGAAGGTCAGAGAGCAAGGATTCCACCGCGGAAACCTCACCGATCGGATCCGGGGCATCCTCGGGAACCAACGCTTCGAACCACCACGAACCGTCGGTGTCCAGCCGCAGCACCCGGTCGACCCAACCCCAGACGGCCGGGGGCAGGCCGCCGGAACGGCCGGAGGGATCGGTCAGGTCGTACCCCAGGTAGCCGAACCAGCCGCCGCCGACCGCGCCGGGCACCGCGTCACGAACGGAAGGCATCCGGGTGGGAATCGCGAACGCCTCGGCCACGTCCTGGACAGGAGCGAGGGGAGCGCTCAGCGCGATGACCGCGCGCGAAGAAAACCAGTCTCCGCAAAGCGCGGCCGGGGATGCGAGACCGAGGGCCGCGGCACGTACCCCAAGAGCCGCCAGCGCCCGCTCGGGCGCGACGTCCGTCCGCAGCCTCCGGCACATCAACCGCACGCGACATTGTCTCCGCCCGGGTGGCCGGAAACGCAACCCGCCTCGGCCGGAAAGTGAGATCCGCGACCACGCGGGCAGGCCTCGGTGACGTCACGCATACCCGCCGTCACAGCGGCCTTACAAAAGCAGGTCCGAGAGCGCGAAGGGATAGACCACGGCGTCTTGGGCGATCGGCCCGTTCACACCGGGCAGCCCGGTGCCGAAACCGTGCTGGTGCAATCCCAGCCGTGAGTGGAACCAGCCCGGCCTTCCCGGGATCTCGTTGTGCCTGACCAGCCACAACACCACTTCGCTGTCCGCCCACTTGTCCGGATGCAGGCGGTTCGTCCAGCACTCGAGCCCCGCGTACACCAGGACGCGTTCGACGCGCGCCGCGTGCCTGACGTGTTTGATCCACGCCTTGATGAACCGATCGTCGACACTGGGCGCCTCCACTTCGAGCGCCGGCGCGAGCGAACCGGGCGCGAAGGCGCCGAGCGCGCTCGCCGTCCGCACGAAATGGTCGGCCTGGTCGTGGACCGCGCCGGGGCGCGCGTAATGCCGTGCGCCCGTGTGGATCCCGGCGTGCTGCGCGCCCGCCAGATTGCGTTCCGCCGCGACGTCCCGCCAGTTGGTGTTCTCGCTGACGGTGACCGAAGCGAACCGGATGTCGGCGCCACGTACCGCCGCCCAGTCCGTCACCGTCTCCCGGTGGGACAGGGTGACTCCGTGCTCACCTTCCGGATCGATCAAAGTCACCTGTCCTCGAATTTTGCCCCAGTACGCGCGAAAGGTCACCTTACGTCCGCGGAGCGGCCGCAAGGTGACCTTTCGCTACAGCGTGTCTCAGGCGTTTTCGCGTTGGAACGTCCGCGAGCCCCACCAAATGGCCAGAACGGCCATGACCAGCACCACCACGCTCCCGGTGAACAGCGCGTCCATCGAGAAGTCACCGCGGAAACTGTTGCGCTCGACATCCACCACGTGCCGGAACGGATTGAAGCGGGAAATCGTGTACAGCCAATCCGGCGCCGAGCCCGCGGTGATCGGGATCAGGATTCCGGACAGCAGCAGCAACGGCATGAGAACCGCGTTGAGCAAAGCAGGGAAGGAGTCTTCGCTCTTCAGGGTCAGCGCCAGCGCGTACGAACACGACGCCAATGTGATCGACAGAAGGAAAACGATCACCAGGCTGAGCACGACGCCGCCGAACGGTGCGTTCAGATCGAAGACCAGGTACGCCAACGCGATGATGATCAACGCCTGGACGACCGTCTGCAGCGCGTTGGCGAGCACCTTGCCCAGCAACAACGCCACCCGGCTCACCGGCGTGACCCGCATCCGCTCGACCACGCCCGAGCGGTATTCCGCGAGGAGACCGAACCCGACGAAGGAACTGCCGAACAGCGCGAGCTGCGCGATGATCGCCGGGGTGAAGATCATCCAGCCGTCCACATCGGACAGGCCTTGCACGTTGAGTGCCTTCACCAGAAGCGGCCCGAAGAAGAACAAATAGAGGAGCGGCTGCATGATGCCGATCACCAGCCAGGTCGGGTTGCGCAACGCCGCGAGCATGTCCCGGCGGAAGATCAACCAGGTGTCATGCAACATGCGTGGCCTCCTTTTCCGGAGCGTCTTCGACCGACGAGCCCTCTTCGGCGTCGCGCAGGCTTCGGCCCGTCAGGGTCAGGAAGACGTCGTCGAGCGTCGGCCGGTGCACCTGCATGGACATCATCGCGATGCCACGCGAGTCCAAGGCCCGCAGCAGTTCAGGCATCGCGGTGTCCCCGCGCGGTACCCGGAAACGCACCGTGCCGTCGGTGACGGTCATTTCGTGTGCCCCTTCGAGGCGGCCGGCGATCTCCGCGGTCTCCGCCGCCGACTCCGGTGCGACCCCGATGACGACACTGTCGCCGGAAACCCTCGCCTTCAGCGAATCCGGCGTGCCCTCGGCGACGATCTTCCCGTCGTCGATGACGATCAGCCGGTCGGAGAGCGCGTCGGCCTCGTCGAGGTAGTGCGTGGTCAAGAAGACCGTGACGCCCTGTTCGTCGCGCAGCCTGCGGATGTGCTCCCACAGGTTCGCGCGGCTCTGCGGGTCGAGTCCCGTCGACGGCTCGTCGAGGAAGACGAGACCGGGCGAGTGGATCAGCCCGAGCGCGATGTCGAGACGGCGGCGCTGCCCGCCCGACAAGGTCGCGGTCTGCCTCTGGTCGAGTCCGGCGAGGTCCAGCTGGTCGGCGAGGGTGGCCCCGCGCGCGAGCGCGTCCGCCTTGCTCATCCGGTACAGCCGCCCCTGGAACTCGATCTCCTCGACGACCTTGCTCGCCGGTGCCGTGCCGCCGCCCTGTGCGACGTAGCCGATTCGCCGGCGCACCCCCAGTGGGTCGGCGAGCAGGTCACAGCCGCCGACCGTGGCTTCACCGGCGGTGGGCTTGAGAAGCGTCGTCAGCATGCGCAGGGTGGTGGTCTTCCCCGCGCCGTTCGGTCCGAGGAAGCCGACCAGTTCCCCGGCCGACACGTCGAGATCGACGCCCTTGACCGCGTGGACCTCGCCCCCATTGCGGCCCTTGCGGCGGAAACGCCGCTCAAGGCCGCGTGCCTTGATCATGTCTACCCCTTTCCGGTGTCTGGCTAGTCAAATTTGACTAGCTGAAGGACGCACTGTGCCCTAGTAGTCGTTCCTTGGTCAAATTTGATTACTTGGGCGGCGCGCCGAACACGGCTTCGTCGCCTTCGCCCGCCATCACGTACGCGCCCGCTTCGAGGCGGCCGATCAGGTCTCGCATCCAGGTCACGTTCGCTTCCGCGTGCACGCTCCACAGGCGGTACAGCTCGCTGACGTGCGGCGGCTTCCCCAGGTCGATGGCGTGCTCACGGGCGTAGTGGGTCGACTGAGCGTGCGCTTCCATATTCGCCAGCTGCTGTTTCAACAGCGCCAGCACCTGCGCGCGGGGCAGGGTCGGCATGAACGTGACCGCCGCCGACAACGAGTACCCGGTCGCGTCGTCGCTCGACAAGGCCCTGCCGAGCTGCACGAGGAACTCGGTCTCCCCGTCTTCGGTCAGCCTGTACGCGACACGGTCGGGCCCGCTGCCCGCTTCGATGTCGTCGACCTGTTCCAGGAGACCTTCGGCGGTCATCTTCTTCAGCGCGTGATAGATCGACCCCGGCTGGACATTTCCCCACTTGTCGGCCGCCCACGAGAGAAGTTCGCGCCGGACCTGGTAGCCGTGTGCCTTCCCGTACATGCGCACGACACCCAGCACCAGCAGACGCGTGGCGGACACCGAGGCCTCCGATCCTCTCCCGGACAACAATGCCTTAGACGACGTCCGTAGGCTAAACAAGCATGAGCACCCCAGTGTTGACTGCGGTGGCCTGGCCCTACGCCAACGGCCCCCGCCACATCGGCCACGTGTCCGGATTCGGCGTCCCGTCCGACGTCTTCTCCCGCTACCAGCGAATGGCCGGCAACCGGGTGCTCATGGTGTCCGGCACCGACGAACACGGCACCCCGATCACCGTCCAGGCGGACAACGAAGGCCTGACCTCCCAGCAGACGGCGGACAAGTACACCCGTCAGATCGGCCAGGACCTGCAGGGACTCGGTCTCACCTACGACCTGTTCACCCGCACCACCACGGGCAACCACGCCGACGTCACGCAGCAGATCTTCCTCGCGCTGCACCGCAACGGCTACGTCGTTCCCAAGACCACGCGGGGCGCGATCAGCCCTTCGACCGGCCGCACCCTGCCCGACCGCTACATCGAGGGCACCTGCCCGATCTGTGGCTACGACGGCGCGCGCGGTGACCAGTGCGACAACTGCGGCAACCAGCTCGACGCCGCGGAGCTGATCAACCCGAAGTCCCGGATCAACGGTGAAACGCCGAAGTTCGTCGAGACCGAGCACTACTTCCTCGACCTGTCCGCGTTCGTCGAGACCTTGGGCAAATGGCTGTCCAGCAAGACCGACTGGCGCCCGAACGTCCTCAACTTCACCAAGAACCTGATCGACGACATGCGCCCGCGGCCGATCACCCGCGATCTCGACTGGGGTGTGAAGATCCCGCTCGACGGCTGGCGTGACCAGCCGATGAAGCGTTTCTACGTCTGGTTCGACGCGGTCATCGGCTACTTCTCCGCGAGCGTCGAATGGGCGCGCCGTTCCGGCAACCCGGACGCCTGGCAGGAGTGGTGGAGCAACCCGGACGCCCGCTCCTATTACTTCATGGGCAAGGACAACATCACCTTCCACGCCCAGATCTGGCCCGCCCTGCTGTTCGGCCACAACGGCGAGGGCGATCGCGGTGGTGTGCCCGGCAAATACGGCAAGCTGCACCTGCCCGACGAGATCGTCTCCAGCGAGTTCCTCACGATGAGCGGCTCGAAGTTCTCGACCTCGCGCGGCACGGTCATCTACGTCCACGACTTCCTGCGTGAGTTCGGCCCGGACGCCCTTCGGTACTTCATTTCGGTCGCGGGCCCCGAGACCCAGGACACCGACTTCACCTGGGACGAGTTCGTCCGCCGGACCAACTTCGAACTGGCCAACGAGTGGGGCAACCTCGTCAACCGGTCCATTTCCATGGCCCACAAGAACGTCGGCGCCATTCCGCGTCCGGACGCCCCCACGGCCGCCGACGAGGAGCTCAAGGAGCTCTCCCGCAAGGCGTTCGACACCGCGGGCGCCCACCTCCAGCGGTCCCGGTTCAAGGCGGCGGCGAGTGAGGCCATGCGCGTCGTCACCGCCGCGAACCGGTACCTGTCGGACCAGGAGCCGTGGAAACTCAAGGACGACCCCGCCCGCCGCGACAGCGTCCTGCACACCGCTCTGCAGGTCGTCTCGGACGCCAACACGCTGCTGACCCCCTTCCTGCCGCACTCGGCTCAGAAGGTGCACGAGGCACTCGGTGGCTCCGGTGTCTGGGCGGCGCAGCCGGAACTCCAGGAAGTCGAGGACCTCGACATCCCCGGCCGGATCAACCCCATCATCACCGGGGACTACAAGACCGAGCAGGCACGCTGGAAGTCCGTGCCGATCGAGGTCGGCAAGCCGCTGGAGAAGCCGACCCCGTTGTTCGCCAAGCTGGACCCGGAACTAGGCGAGACCGGTCCCGAATGGGCACCGATCTCGAAGTGATCAGCTGATGGGTGCGGAGAAGAAGGAACTGCCGCCGATCCCGGACCGGTTGCCGGTTTCGGTGGTGGACGCGCATACCCACCTCGACGCGTGCGGCGCGGTCACCGCGGCTGACGTGACAGCCATGGTCGATCGCGCCGAACGCGCCGGCGTTTCGCGGGTGATCACCGTCGCGGACGATCTCGCGGCCGCCCGATGGGCCGCGCAAGCGTCCACTTGGGACTCCCGGGTCTGGGCCGCCGTCGCGATCCATCCCACGCGTACCAAGGAATTCGGCGAGGCCGAGAAATCCGAAGTGGAGAGTCTCGCGAAGGAGCCCAGAGTGGTCGCGGTCGGCGAGACCGGCCTCGACTACTACTGGGATTACTCGCCCCACGATGCGCAGCAGGACGCCTTCCGGTGGCACATCGATCTCGCCAAGCGGATCGGCAAGCCCTTGATGATCCACGATCGGGACGCGCACGAAGACGTCCTCCGGATCCTCGAGGAAGAGGGAGCGCCCGAGCAGGTCGTCTTCCACTGTTTCTCGGGGGACGAGCACATCGCACGCCGGTGCGTCGACGCGGGTTATGTCCTTTCTTTCGCGGGAACGGTCAGTTTCCGCAACGCGCGCGGGCTGCACGAGGCGGCACGCATCGTTCCGTCGGGCCAGTACCTCGTCGAAACGGACGCACCGTTCCTGACCCCTCATCCGTTCCGTGGGCGACCGAACGAGCCCTACTGCGCCGCCTACACCGTTCGCCACCTCGCCACGTTCAGGGGCGAGGCGGTGCACGAGGTGGCCGAATCAGTGCGAGTGACCGCTGAGCGGGTCTTTCGTTTGCCGACAGTCACCCCCAGTTGAACGGATTGCGACATTAGTGATCATCAATGGCCCACTCTGATGAGTGACCAACGTCACGACACTCCGGGGGGTGTTTGCGCAACCCGGCGAGGTTCGTTACTGTCCCGTGATCGTGCCGGTCGGTATCCGCTCATGCGGTTTCCGGCTGTTACGCCCACAGTCACGTCAGTGCACGTCGGGGAAGCGGACCCAGGAGCGGTACGGCCTGGAACCGTGACGATGGCGCTGACTGCGGGTGTCGGACTTCTAGAGGTGTGCCGAAGTGCGCATCGAGACGAAGGACGTTGTGGAGCGGTTGTCGAGCTCCTTCACGTCTTGGGAAAGGGAACGACCCAGTGACTGGTAGCAGTAGGCAGGATGGCTCGCGCCTCGGCGCAGAGACGAACACCTTCGCTTCCGCCGGTTCGGTTGCCGTGCTCGACCGCGACACTCACTACGGCGAGCTGGACTACTCCGACGATCCGCGCATCACGCACCAGGACGTCCTGGCCGCGCTCGGCTCCGACGCCGAAACCCTGATGGCCGAGATCGACGTCGATGTCGACGAGCTGATCCGCCTCATCAGCGCCGAGACCACCATGCTCCCGCCGATCGTCATTCCGGACGAGATGGCCGAGGACCGCACCGCGGACGCGGCGATGAAGGCCGCGACCAAGGACGAGGTCATCTCGAGCGCGACCCGCGTCTGGAAGAAGCGTTTCCTCAAGGGAACCGTCATGGCGGTGCTGCTCACCCTCGGCGGTGGCGGCGCGGCCGCGATGGCGATGAACAAGAGCGTCACGCTCGACATCGACGGCAAGCAGCAGACCGTGCACAGCTTCGGCGACACGGTCGGCGAAGTCCTCGAAGACGCCGGCCTTTCGGTCGGCGCGCACGACTCCCTCTCGCCCTCGCCCCAGGCCGAGGTCGGCGACGGCGGCGTCATCAAGCTTGAGCGTGGCCGCAAGCTGAACCTGATCGTCGACGGCGCGCCGCAGCAGGAGTCCTGGGTCCGCGCGGCCAACCTCGGCGAAGCGCTGAACCAGCTTGGTCGCGCTGACCTCGCGAAGGCCGGCACCTGGACTTCGCTCCCGCAGAACGGTGAACTCCCGCTCGAGGGCGCCACCGTCGAGGTCAAGACCCTCAAGAACGTCACCGTCTACGACGGCGCGAACGAACCGCGTAAGGTTCAGACCAACTCGGTCACCACCAAGGAATTCCTCGGTGAGCTGCGGATGACCCTCGGCCCGGACGACGAGGCCGTCGGCGGCCTCGACGTCAAGCTGGTCGACGGTGCAGAGGTCCACGTCAGCCGGACCGGCGTCACCATGGTCAAGCAGAACGAGGAAATCGCGCCGCCCGAGCAGAAGGTCGACGACCCGGAGCTCGAAAAGGGCAAGACCAAGGTCGAAGACCCGGGCACCCCGGGCCAGAAGACCGTGACCTACAAGGTCACCAAGCGCAACGGTAAAGAGGTCGGCCGCGAGAAGGTCTCGGAAGAGGTCATCACCGAGGCCAAGCCCAAGATCGTCAAGGTCGGAACGAAGAAGCCCGCGGACCCGGTCATCGGCGACGCCGGCGCTTGGGACCGCATCGCGCAGTGCGAGTCGACCGGTAACTGGGCCGCCAACACCGGCAACAGTTATTACGGTGGCCTGCAGTTCAACAAGAGCACCTGGGACGCCTACGGCGGCTCGCAGTACGCCGCGTACCCGCATCAGGCCAGCAAGGCCCAGCAGATCGCCGTCGCCGAGAAGGTCCGCGACGACCGCGGTGGCTACAGCGCTTGGCCGCACTGCGGCAAGAAGGCCTGACAGCCAGAAAATTCTCCTTCCTGAGGGTCATCGTGTGGGTTCCGCCCGCAAGGTGGCCCTCAGGCCGCTTTGGGCTCCGATGCGGATGAGGTTCGTGCGCCGGGTCTCGACAGCCGTGCCCACCAGCGCGGAGGCCTTATGTGGGCCAGATCCCCTACTCGTTCAGGTTTCTCGACAGGCTCCGCGTGCGGAGGCTGCTCGGCGGCCTGCTCCGAGCTTCGCCGAGGCAAGGGGATCTCCGGGCCGTCTGCCGCGAGATCCACGATCTCTGCGAAAGCATCACCACGTCTCTCCGCCGGAGTGCGGTCGTCGGGTTCTCCGTTCGGAGCCGGATGTGCCAGTGGCACCAGAAGCGCGTTCAAGCGGGCACCGGTCTCGGGATCGAGGTTGCCGCGCAGGTCCCACCGGCCGGTGCGTTTCTGACGCAACCAGAATTCGCTTCGGGGGTTTTTCGAGCCGGGGTCCTTGGTGTCACCCCCGTCCGGATCGAGACGCGCGAGCAGGTCTGTCCCGGCGGTCGTGACGTCGCGTGGTCTCGCGACGCCGGCAAGATCGACCAGGACCTTCTCGGCGTCGAGCCGGGTGTCTACGGGGACGTGCTCCGGCAGCCTCCGCATCACTTTGACGATCCGATCGATGCTGCCATCGGCCAGTACGCCGGTGGCGGCCGCGGCTCCGGTCAAAGGCGCGACGGGCGGAGTGGAAGTCCCGTCGCGCGCGCGTCTCGAGTTGAGCGCGAGTGCCCGGCCGGTCACCTTCTGCGCCTCGGCCCGGGGGACCCGGGCTACATGCTCGTAGAAGACGGCGATCGAGTTGTATCCGTAGAGCTCTCGGACACCTCGTGACTCTATTTCGGCCAGGATCTGGCCGACTTCGGCGAACAGACGTCGCCCTTCGCGCAGCCGTGTCTGCAACTCGTCGAGAAGCAGCTCGGGGTCACCTTCCGGCAGATCGAGCGGGAAGGCCTTGGGAGTGTTTGTGCTGGTCATCCCTCGATTGTCGGCCCAGAGTCGAACGAATGCACGGTATCGATCGGGTAGATGATGATCACGCTCCGGCGATGCCAACTTGCGCCGATCACTCTTGCGTGGGAAGCGGGCCGGTTCGGAAACTGCGGATGGATGATGCGGGCGGGTCGGGCGATCGGAGGCGCCCGCCAGGGCTGGCTACGATCGTCGGGTGACTGAACTGCTCGGGCCCGCGGAGATCAGGGCGTTGGCGGCCGAGCTGGACGTCCGGCCGACCAAGAAGCTCGGCCAGAACTTCGTGCACGACCCCAACACGGTGCGCCGTATCGTCGACCTTTCCGGGGTCGGTGAAGGTGACGTCGTGCTGGAAGTCGGGCCGGGCCTCGGCTCACTGACGCTGGGACTGCTCGCGACCGGCGCCGAGGTCGTCGCGGTCGAGATCGACCCCGTGCTGGCCGGGCGGCTGCCGAACACAGTGGCCGAACGCGGCGGAGCCGAAAGGCTGACGGTCGTCGGGGCGGACGCTCTGCGGATCAAGGCGGACGACCTGCCTGAACGGCCGACGGCACTCGTCGCGAATCTGCCGTACAACGTCGCCGTTCCCGTCGTGCTCCACCTGCTCGCCGAGTTGCCGTCGCTGACCAGCGGTCTCGTGATGGTCCAGACCGAGGTCGCGGACCGCATGGCGGCCGGCCCGGGGAGCAGGACTTACGGCGTCCCCAGCGTCAAGCTCGCGTGGTACGGGAAGACGCGCAAGGTCGGTGCGGTTCCCCGCTCGGTGTTCTGGCCCGTTCCGAACGTGGATTCCGCACTGGTCGCTTTCGAGCGAGGCGACGACGTCGTGTCGTCCGTGAGCCGGGAGCGATTGTTCGCGGTGGTCGATGCGGCCTTCTCGCAGCGGCGGAAAACCTTGCGTGCGGCGTTGGCGTCCTGGGCCGGATCTGCCGAACGCGCGGGGGAGTTGCTCGAGAAAGCGGGTATCGACCCCAAGACCCGCGGCGAGCAGTTGGACGTTCATCAGTTCGCTCGGATCGCAGCGGCGGCCGACTGACCGCTGCGGGCCAAGACCGTCTCGTAGGCTGACACGGCGCCCGGTCCAAAGGAGCGGTGTTTCCCCTGTCGCAGGTGTGACCGGCACCGCGCGGAGGCGAGTTCGCCGAGGTCAGCACGACTGCGTAAATCCTCTTTTGGATCTGCATGATCCATGCCTGTCTTAGCAGGCAGGGGCCTTTTGTGGCACTAGAATACTCGTAGTCTTCCCATTATGTGGATAGCCGATCCTGTATGATGGACGCGACCAGACGTGTGATCTGCGCCTACGTGCTTGCTTTCATCCAGTGGGATCGGTTTTACTCAGTGAGCCATCCCGAGCGACTGAGAGACCTGGCTCGCCGAAGTCGCAGCAACCACCCTCCACAGGGCAGGTGCTACCGCCAGGACCGATGGAGGCTGTGCCTAATGAACAGGGTCACCCACCCGCTCCTGCTGACCAGGCGACGCGTAGTCGACGAAGGTCGCCGCACGGTAAGTGCGTGTCGACGCTCAACCGTTACTGCCTGAGTCTTTTCCCTTACCTCTGAAGCCCGTCCGTTCGGACGGGTACTCGGTGACGGTTGGCGCGCTCGAAAGAAGCAGCGCCCCATTTGCATGGAGCCCTTCGTGATCACTGTCGAAAACTTGTCCAAGTCCTTTCCCCTCAACGGAAATCCCGTCGTCGCCCTGCGCGATGTCAGCGTGGACATCCAAGCCGGCTCCCTGTTCGGAGTCGTCGGTCCGGCCGGCTCCGGCAAGTCCACCCTCGCTCGTTGCATCGGGCTTCAGGAGCGCCCCGACCGAGGTGTCGTCCGCCTCGACGGCCTCAACACCGGGACCCTCGACGGGCGCCGTCTGCGGGAAATCCGCCGTCAGGTCGGTGTCGTGAACACCAAGGCGGAGTTGCTTGCCGAGCGCACCATCGCCGGCAACATCGCGTCGCCGCTCGAACAACTCGGCCTCGACGGGCCGCAGCGCCGTAACCGGGTCGGTAATCTGCTCGATCTGGTCGGACTCACCCCGCGAGCGGGGCAGCGGCCGGGCGAACTGACCGAGGGGCAGCTGCGCCGGGTGGCCATCGCCAAGGCATTGGCCGCCGGACCTTCCGTGCTCCTGGCCGACGACCCGACCGCGGGTGTGCAGCCCGAGGAATCCGGCGCGGTCCTGACCGTGCTCGACCGTGCGCGTGCCGAGCTCGGGGTCACCGTGCTGCTCACCACTCCTGACGCCGGCGTGGTGCGCCGTGTCTGCGACGACGTCGCGGTCCTGGAAGCCGGGGCGATCATCGAACGCGGAACCGTGCTCGACTTGGTCTCCGACCCGAACAGCCGGACCGCGCAGGCGCTCCTGCCTTCGATCGAAACCGGCCGTGCGCAGGCTTCGAAGTACGACCGCGCGGTGGACGTCGTGCTCGTCGGCTTCGCGTCGGTCGGTGCGCTGCTGCCTGAGGCGGCCGGTCGCTTCGACGTCGAACTCGCCACCATCGGAGGCGGCCTCACCCGGATCGGCGACACGCCCGTCGGCCGGTTCCGCCTCGGTGTGCGTGGCGAGCGCGCGGATGCCGCACTCGCCTGGATCGCCGAACGTGGTGGCCACGTGACCCACCCGGTCCGCGGGCCGCAGGGCGTCGCTGCTTGATTCCCCGACGAACGGGCCGCTCAGGACGAACTCTGTCCAGGGCGGCCCGTTTGCGTCCGCGTCGTCCTGTTCTCTTTCTCCTGGTGGCAGTACAAGTGGAGCGGGCACGTAGGCTTGTCTCGTGCTCGCCGTCGTACCGCCCCCAGTTACCGTCAGGGTTCCCGCCAAGGTCAACTTGCACCTGTCGGTCGGTGACGTACGCCCGGACGGCTACCACGAGCTGGTGACCGTTTTCCAGGCACTTTCCCTGACCGACGAGGTGACTGTCGCGGTCACCGAGGAGCCCGGCATCGAGGTCTATGGCGAAGGTGAAGGTTCCGTACCGACAGGGGCCAACAACCTTGCCTGGAAGGCGGCGCAGGCCCTGGCGGCCCACGTCGGCAAGGCTGATGGCGAGTCCAAGGTCCGGGTGGTGCTTCGCAAGGGCATCCCGGTAGCGGGCGGGATGGCCGGGGGCAGTGCCGACGCGGCCGCGACCCTGGTCGGGCTCGCGTCGCTGTGGAAGCTCGAGATCTCCCGAGATGAACTCGCTGGTATCGCCGCCAAGCTCGGCAGCGATGTTCCCTTCGCGCTCTACGGCGGGACAGCGTTGGGCACCGGCAGGGGCGAGCAGTTGGTTCCGGTGTTGTCGAGGCACACGTTCCACTGGGTCCTGGCGTTCGATCAGCGCGGTCTTTCGACCCCGCGGGTGTTCGGCGAACTCGACAGGTTGCGTGAAGAGGGCAGCCCGCCGCGGATCGGTTCGCACACTCCGGTGGTCGAGGCACTGGCGTCCGGTGACCCGCGGCAGCTGGCGTTGCTTCTTGGTAATGACCTGCAGGCGGCCGCGGTCTCGTTGCGTCCCGGGCTTCGCCGGACGTTGCGGGCTGGGGTCAACGCGGGTGCGCTCGCCGGCACCGTGTCCGGGTCCGGGCCGACCTGCGCTTTTCTGTGCGCGGACGCGCAGTCGGCCGTCGAGGTCGCCGCGGAGCTGTCCGGCGCGGGTGTCTGTCGTACGGTGCGCGTCGCGCACGGGCCTGTTCCCGGAGCCCGGCTGGTGGGCGGGGACGACGCGCCGCGGCCGGCGCCGCCTCGGGTGCACGCATGAGGATGTCCGAAATGGACATCGACTAATTCGTTGTGGTGCAAGCTTTTTGGAAAGGATCGGCTGAGGCATGGCCAACTTGGTCAACCTGGAGTCGGTGAGCAAGTCCTTCGGGGTGCGCCCGCTGCTCGACGGTGTTTCGCTCGGTGTCGCGGAGGGGCAGCGCATTGGCGTCGTCGGTCTCAACGGGGGCGGGAAGACGACATTGCTGGAGGTCCTCGCGGGGATCAGCGAGCCGGACACGGGGCGGGTGAGCCAAGTCCGCGGCCTGCGGATGGCCGTGGTCACCCAGCGGACCGAACTCCCCGTCGGCAGCACGGTCGGCGACGTCGTGCTGGAGCGCTACGGTGCGGAGCACGAGTGGGCCGCTGACGCGCGAGTCCGGTCCATTATGGACGGTCTGGGGATCACCGCTCTCGGTGTCGAAAAATCGACGACGAATCTGTCCGGTGGCGAGCGCCGCCGTGTCGCGCTGGCGGCGGCCCTCACGGGTGAGCTGGACCTCGTGGTCCTCGACGAACCGACCAACCACCTTGACGTCGAAGGTGTGCGCTGGCTCGCGGATCATCTGCTCAACCGGAGGATCGCGGTCGTGGTCGTGACCCACGACCGGTGGTTCCTCGACACTGTCGCGAGTGTGACCTGGGAGGTCACCAACGGTCGCGTCGAGCAGTACGAAGGCGGTTACGCGGACTGGATCTTCGCGCGGGCCGAGCGGGCGAGGCTGGCGGCGACGGCCGAGGAGAAACGGCAGAACCTGGCACGCAAGGAGCTCGCGTGGCTACGCCGTGGTCCGCAGGCCAGGACTTCGAAGCCGCGCTATCGGGTCGAGGCGGCGGAGGCGCTGATCTCCGACGTGCCGGAGCCGCGTGATTCGGTCGAACTGCAGGCGTTCGCCCGGCGACGGCTGGGAAAGACCGTCCTGGAGGTCGAGGACGCCACTTTGACCGTCGGCGACCGCACCCTGCTCGATCACGTCACGTGGCGGATCGGTCCCGGCGATCGGATCGGCCTGGTCGGCGTCAACGGGTCGGGCAAGACGACGCTGCTGAAGCTGCTCGGCGGTGACAAGGAGCCCGAGACGGGGCGCCGCGTCCAGGGGAAGACGGTCAGCCTCGCGCATCTTCGGCAGGAGCTCGACGATCTGCCCGGTGACCTGCGCGTCCTGCAGGCGATCGAAGAGATCTCAGGAAGGGTCGTGTTCGGCAAGCAGGAGCTCTCCGCTTCGCAGCTGGCCGAAAAGCTGGGGTTCCCCGCGGCGAGGCAATGGACCCCGGTCGAAGACCTTTCCGGTGGTGAACGGCGCCGTCTGCAGCTGTGCCGGCTTCTGATGGCCGAGCCCAACGTGCTGCTGCTCGACGAACCGACGAACGATCTCGACATCGACACTTTGCAGCAGCTGGAAGATCTGCTCGATTCCTGGCCGGGCAGCCTCGTCGTCGTCTCGCACGACCGGTACCTGGTGGAACGTGTTTGCGACACGATCGTCGCCTTGTTCGGGGACGGGCAGGTGACCCATCTGCCGGGCGGGATCGAGGAGTACCTGGACCGGCGCGCCAAGAGCCTGGAGAAGGCAGGGAGCGACAGGAAGCCGGGCAACAAGCAGGCCTCCGAGCCCAAGAAGAGCGCCGCGGAACAGCGGGCGGCGCAGAAGGAACTGTCCCGCCTCGAGCGCAAGCTCGACCAGCTCCACGCGAAGGAAGAGAAGCTGCATACGGCCCTGCTCTCCGCGGCGACCGATCCGTCGAAGCTCATCGAGCTCAACACTGAACTGAAGGCTGTCGAAACGGAGAAGGAGGAGGTCGAGGCCCAGTGGCTCGAGACCTCCGAAGCTATCGAGTGAGTTCACTCGACGGCGAGCGGGTCGTCCAGGGCGGACAGTACTGTGACGCGCATGAGTCGGTTCGTGGACACGCTCGTCGCCACCGCGGCGGGGCGAGGTCAGCAGCGGGGAATGGTCACCGGGGAGCCCAAGGAGCCGGTTCGGCGGACCTGGGCCGAGATTCACGAGCAGGCCAAAAGGGTCGCCGGGGGTCTGGTCACAGCAGGGCTCGAGCCGGGCAAGGCGGTGGCGGTGCTGGCCGCGGCGCCGTCGCTGATCGCGCCGACGGTGCAGGCGGTGTGGCTCGCCGGTGGCAGCGTGACGATGCTGCACCAGCCCACCCAGCGCACCGACCTCGCCGAGTGGGCCGAGGACACCGTTCGCGTGCTGCGGATGATCGGATCCGGGCTGGTTCTGCTCGGTGAGCCGTTCGACCAGCTGGCGCCCGTGCTCACCGAGCACGGCATCGCGTTCCAGGTGATCACCGAGCTGCTCGAGGCCGAACCACTGGCCGAGCCCGTGCCGACGGCCGAGTCCGATACCGCGCTCCTGCAGCTGACCAGTGGGTCGACGGCCGATCCGAAGGCCGTTCAGATCACCTACGGAAACCTGTATTCGAACGTCAAGGCGATGGTCGATCGCGCCGAGTTCGATTTCGACGTCGACGTGATGGTCTCGTGGCTGCCCACCTTCCACGACATGGGCATGGTCGGCTTCCTGACGGTTCCGATGACGTTCGGCGTCGAACTCGTCAAGATCACGCCGCTCGAGTTCCTGTCCGGGCCGTTGATCTGGCCGCAGCTGATCAGCAAGTACAACGGCACGACCACGGCCGCGCCGAACTTCGCGTACGCGATCGTCGGCAGGCGGATGGCTCGTGTCGACGACGACAACGCATACGACCTCTCGAAGCTCCGGATCGCGCTGAACGGCGCCGAGCCGATCGACGAAACTGCTGTGCAGACGTTCGTCGAGGCAGGGGCACGATTCAAGATGCCCGCCGAGTGCGTCTTCCCGGCCTACGGCATGGCGGAGGCGACTCTCGCGGTTTCGTTCGCGCCGCTGTTCACCGGACTGACGCTGGACATCGTCGAAGCCGACGCGCTCGAGGCGGACAACCGTGCGGTACCGGTGCCCGAGGGCGACCCGCGGCGCGGGACCGACGACGTCCGTTCCTTCGCGGTACTCGGGCCGCCGCTCGATGGGCTCGAGGCCGAGATCGTCGATGACGAGGGCACCGTGCTCGGCGAGCGCCAGGTCGGGGAGATCCGCCTGCGCGGCGAGGCCGTGACGCCGGGGTACCTGACCATGGAAGGTCCTCTCGCGACACAGGACGAGAACGGCTGGCTGCTCACCGGCGACCTCGGTTACCTGGTCGACGGCATGATCGTGATCTGTGGCCGTCGCAAGGACGTCATCATCATGGGCGGCCGGAACCTGTACCCGACCGATATCGAGCGGGCGGCGACGTCGGTCGAGGGGGTTCGGGCCGGGAACGCCGTGGCCGTGCGGATCGACGCGGGCAGCCGCCGGGAGCGGTTCGCCGTCGTCCTCGAATCGAAGCTCGCCGGGGATCCGGACACGGAGAAAGCGCTGGCGAAGGAAGTCGCGGCCAAGGTGCGCGGCGCGGTCGACATGCGGCCCTTCGCGGTCGTGGTGCTTCCGGCGGGGAGCTTGCCCAAGACGCCTTCGGGCAAGGTGAAGCGGGCCGCGACCGCCACCCAGTTCGCGGACAGGATCGCCAAGAACGCGGCGACCAGCTGACACGAGAGGGCCGGGACCGCGAAGATCGCGATCCCGGCCCCCTTTCAGCAGCTTCCGTGGGTCAGCGGCGTCGCCAGGGCGGCTTACGGGTGTGGGTGTGCTCCAGGGCCGGCGCTATGTAGTAGCTGGCGGCCTGGGAAAGCCCGGCTAGCGTGCCTTCGACGTCCCGGAGGAACGCGTCGACGGCTGTCGGGTCGTAGCCTCGCTTCGAGAGCGGCGCTTTGGCGAACGCCACGTTGTGGACGTCCGAAACCGACAGGTCGTCGTCGCCGTCGAGAGTCGCGGCGACCCGTTCGAGGAAGGCATCGACCGCGGGTTCGTAGTAGCCGCGGGCGCCGATCGGTGCCCGGTCGAACTGCCGGGTCCTGGCCTCGAACGCGGTGACGGGCACTAGCGCTTCCGCAGGAACTCGACGGGACCGCGGTCCGGAACGGCGCGTTCGGCGGTCGCCTGGTCCTCTTCACGCGCGCCGGGTACGCCGAGCACGTGCTGGCCGGTCCGGTGGGCGAGCTGTCCTTCGACCTTGTCGAGGAAATCGTCGACTTCGCGCTCGTCGTAGCCGCGCTTCCCGATCAACGGACGCGAGAACATGACGTGGTGGACCTCGGCTGCCGTCAGGTCGTCCCGGTCCGAGATCGTGTCCGCGATCCGCTCCAGGAACGCGTCGACCTCGTGCTTGGCGTATCCGCGCCGTCCGATCGGGGCGTTCGGGAAAGTGGCGCCGGTGATGTCTTCGGCCGTAAACGACATGAAACTCTCTCCGGTTTCGGTGGGGAATGCGATCTCCGCATCCCGTCCTAACGGGTTTGAGAGTTTCCCGGAAGAGTCCGCGCTATTCCACGACTCGATCAGGGGCGTGGTGAAACGCCTTCGAGTGACGAGATGTAACACACCGCCATGTGAGCGGGTTCACCCAGCGTGGAAGGTGTTCTGGGCCGCGGTGAGGCCGGTGCTGATAAGCGCTTCAACGGCGTCGGCGCAACGATCGATCTCGAAAGCGAGCTCTTTGCGTTCGACCGTTGAGAAGTCTTTCAGCACGAAATCGGCCGGATCCTGCCGTCCCGGAGGACGTCCGACGCCGAAACGGACGCGGTAGTAGTCCTTGGTGCCGAGAGATTTGGTGATCGAGCGGAGACCGTTGTGGCCGTTGTCACCGCCGCCCAATTTCATCTTGAGGGCGCCGAAGTCGACGTCCAGCTCGTCGTGGACGACCACGACACCGGCCGGGGGGATCTTGTAGAACCGGGCCGCGCCGACCACGGGGCCGCCCGAGAGGTTCATGTACGAGCGCGGCTTGGCCAGGACCACTCGCTGCCCGGAAAGTCTGCCTTCGAGGATCTCGGCACCGCTCTTGTGGGCTTTGAACTTGCCGCCGACACGGCCGGCGAGCTCGTCGAGCACCATGAAGCCGACGTTGTGCCTGTTGCCCGCGTATTGGGGGCCGGGATTGCCAAGGCCGGCGAGCAGGATCTGCTCGCCGGCCCCGGGAAGTACTGCTTCGGTCACACGAGTGACTTTATTCGGCGGTCTCGGTGGCGGTCTCTTCCGCCTCGGCAGCGGCGTCTTCGCCCTCGAGCGCGGATTCGGACGGCGACTCGTTCACGGCGACGACCAGGGCATCGGGGTCGGTGACCAGGGAGGCGCCCTTCGGCAGGACGACGTCCGAAGCGTTGATCTGGGTGCCGGCGACGACGCCCTCGACCGAGACCTCGACCTGCTCGGGGATGTGCAGCGCCTCGACCTCGATCTGGATGGCGTCGAGGTCGGTGGTGACCAGGGTGCCCGGGCCGGGGGTGCCGGTGACGACGACGGGGATGTCGACGGTGACCTTCTCGCCGCGGATGACGACCAGCAGGTCGACGTGCTCGATGTAGTTCTTCAGCGGGTGGACGACGATGGTCTTCGTCAGCGCCAGCTCGCTCTTGCCCTCGAGGTCGAGGGTGATGACGGCGTTGCTGCCGTTCTCACGCACGACGCGGGCGAACTCGAGGGCGGGCAGGGCGTAGTGGCGCGGGTCCGAGCCGTGCCCGTACAGCACCGCGGGGATCTTGCCGGCGCGACGCGTGCGGCGCGCGGCACCCTTGCCGAATTCGGTGCGGGGCTCGACGGACAGGCGTACCTCGGACACGGTGTAGCACTCCTTCAATTCACCAACATGTTCAGCGAAATCATGCTGAGGGTGGGGATGGTTCGGGGCGGTTCTGGTGTTCGGCGGCGAGTTCCACGGGCGTGCTCGATCGCGTGTGGCCACTCAAGCCGCCGCGTCGATCACGTCGGGCACCAGGTGCTCACGGAACCCGCCTCGCCGAGACCGGGAAAGTGTAGACCAACCGGTCGTGCCGGGGTCCCGCCGGGTGGCTCGTTCAGGTGACAAGTCGGTGACAGCTGCTTCGGGAACCCGCGAATGCGGTGGTGCGTGACCCCTTTTCTAAGGTGTGATCTCTGCGCACGCGAGACACAGGGGGCGGAATGCCGGCACGACGGTTGAGGATCGGCGCGGTCGCCGTCTTGTGCTGCCTCGTGGCCGGTTGCGACGTCGCGATCGACGGGGCGGCCGGGATCTCGCCCGCCGAGCAGCAGCGGGTGGATCGGCGCACGGAGCAGCGAGGTGCTGTCGAGAGCGCGTTGAAGGCGCTCGAGCAGGCACCTGCCGTTGTCTACAAGTCGACAATCAAGGACGCTTCGGGCAAACCCGCCGAATTGCAGTTCCGGATCACCCGCAACGGAAGCGCGCAAGGCGCGTTGCCGGTCGACGGCCAGAGCATCCAGGTCATCTCGGCCGACAAGCAGCTGTACCTCTCGGCGACGCCGGAGTACTGGAAGGCGCACGGGCTCGGCAACAGCGACCAGTACGGCACCAACTGGGTCCGCACCGACAGTTCGGATCTGCCGGTGAACGCCGTCGAGGTGCTCAACCCGCGCAAGGCCGCGTCGACACTCCGGACTGCGGTGTCCGCGATGAACCGGCTGACCGATCCGGTGCGGTCGAAGTTGCCCGACGGGACCGAGGTCTACGACGTCGGGAGCGGGCTCGGGACGCTGCGGGTGACCACCGCGGCGCCGCATCGCGTGGTCAGTTTCGCGCCGTCCCTCGTCGACGCGGCGGGCGGCAAGACGCTCGGTGCCGAGATGCGGGTCGAGCCACTCACCGGGGACGCGCTGAAGAAGCTCCAGACCGATCTGGATGGCGCTGTCGGCGGTGTCGGGCAGCCGTTCGACGCGCTCGTCCAGGTCAGTGTCAGCGTGGTCAACGACAAACTGGACTGCACCGATTTCGTCGGAACCTGCCGGGCGACCATCGACGTGGCCAACACCGTCATCGGCAGCGCGAGCAAGACGCCCGTGCACCTGACGCTGACCGTCGAGTTCACGGCCCAGTCACTCGGCGCGCAGACCTGCACCGCGGACGCCAACGCGGCACCGGACACCACGACGAGCATGTCCTGCGAGGTCAAGTTCAAGCTGCCGAATCGGAACGCCAGCTACCAGGTACAAGCGAAGCCGTCGCCCCGCGGCGAGGTCCGGGTTCCGGTCGACGTGAACGGCGTCCGCGAAAAGCTCAAGTCCGAGTTCGCCACGCTGGGCGGCTGACCTGCACACTCACCCACGGGTGAGTTACATACGTTGAAGTAGTCGATCATGCGTTCTTAGCATCGGCGTTGTCGCCGATGAAAAGGGAGAACGTGATGGCGAAGTTGGTTGTGTTCGGAGGAACCGGGTACGCGGGCGGGAAGATCACCGCGGAGGCACGCGGCCGCGGCCACGAGGTCCTGGTGGTGTCGAGGAACGCTGAAGGCGAAGGGGCCAAGGCAGGGTCGCTGTACGACGAGGCCTTCCTCGCCGACGTCGCCAAGGGCGCCGACGTCCTGGTGATCGCGGTTCACGGTCAGGGCGGCCTGCTCGACGCGGTGCCCTCGATCGCTCGGGTCGCGAAGGACAACGGCGCGCGGATCGGCGTGGTCGGCGGGGCGGGCAGCCTGCACGTGGCCGAGGGCGGGCCGCGGCTGATCGACACCCCCGAGTTCCCGGACGCGTACAAGGGCGAGGCGGGGGCGCACGCGGAGGTGCTGGAAGCGTTCCGGAAGCTTCCCGAGGACATCGACTGGTTCTACGTCAGCCCGGCCGCCGAGTTCGGCGCGTGGGCCGAGGGCGAGCGGACCGGTGACTTCCGGCTCGGCGGTGACGTGCTCCTGACCGACGAGAACGGTGGGTCGAAGATCAGCGGCGCCGACTACGCGATCGCGTTCGTCGACGAGATCGACAAGCCGGAGCGCCGCCGTCAGCGTTTCTGCGTCGCTTACTGACCGGAGAGTTCCTTCACGACCGGAGCGAACGTTTCCAGCATCGGTTCGAACACCGTGATGTAGGAGAAGCCGTACCGCTCGCGACGTTCCTGGAGCTGCCGGACCATCTCGTCGACGGTCCCGAACAGCAATTGTGGCGTTTCGAGCAGGGTATCCACGTCGAGGGCGTCCTGGTCCTTGAGCTCTTCGCGCCAGGACTCCGCGGCCGCGCGTCGGTCTTCCGTGACGACGACCCGCTGGACGAGCATGTTCAGCTCGGGATCCCGGCCGTCGAGGTGCGAGCGGAAGAAGGTGACGCGTTCGTCCATGCGCTCGGCGTCGTCGAGCCGGAAGGTGCCCGGCGGTTTCCCCGGTGCCTGGCGAAGGCCCGCGAAGCCGGCGATATCGGCTTCGCGGGCGGCGAGGGAGAGCACGCCATCGCTGTTGCCCGCGAGGAGCAACGGCGGGGGCGTGATCCCTTCGGCGGCGAAGTGTTCGCGCAGGTGGTCAAGGCCCTTGGCGAGGTACTCGATGCGCTCCTTGGCCGGAATCCACGGCAGGCCGGCATCGTCGAATTCCGATTTCATGTGACCGGAGCCGAGGCCGAGGTCCAGCCGGTCGCCCGTCATCTTCACCGTCGTGGCGACTTCGCGCGCGAAGAGCGCGAGGTTGTAGAAGGGCACGTTGGAGACGAGAGTGCCGACGCGTGGCCGCTCGGTCACGGCGGCGGCCATGGTCAGGGCCGGAAAAGGCGAGTTCCGTCCTGGGCCGAGATGATCGGGCACGGAGATGACGTCGTAGCCGAGGGCCTCGACGCGCCGGCACTTCGCGACCCAGTCTTCGCGGTTCTCGGCGCCCCACAGGTTCACACCGAACTTGAATTTCCCCATGAACGGAAACCTAGCCACGCCCGACGGCCCGGCGCGCCCTGTTTCGCGAGGAGCCGAAAACGAAGCAAGGGACCTTTGCTCTCACTCTCCGGAAGACAGCGGGAGCAAAGGTCCCTTGCTTCGTTCGGGATCAGGCGTTGCCGTCGAAGAGGGACGTGACCGACCCGTCCTCGAAGACCTGCTGGATCGCCTGCGCCAGCAGCGGCGCGATGGACAGCACGGTCAGGCCGGGGAACCGCTTCTCCTCCGGGATCGGCAGCGTGTTCGTGACGATCACCTCGCGCGCCTTGCAGTTCGACAGCCGCTCGGTGGCGGGGTCGGACAGGATGCCGTGGGTCGAGGCGATGACGACGTCGGACGCGCCTTCGTCGAGCAGGGCCTCGGTGGCCTTCACGATCGTGCCGCCGGTGTCGATCATGTCGTCGATCAGCACGCACAGCTGACCGCGGACCTTGCCGACGACGCGGTTGGCGACGGCCTGGTTCGGCTTGTCCGGGTCGCGGGTCTTGTGGATGAAGGCGATCGGCCGGTCACCCAGCTGAGCCGCCCACTTCTCGGCCAGCCGCACGCGGCCCGAGTCCGGCGAGACGACGGTGATGTTCTCGTCCTGGTAGGTCTTGTTGATGTGCGCGGCCAGCACGTTCTGCGCGAGCAGGTGGTCGACCGGGCCGTCGAAGAAGCCCTGGATCTGCGCGGTGTGCAGGTCGACCGTCATGATCCGGTCGGCGCCGGCGGTCTTGAACAGGTCCGCGATCAGGCGCGCGGAGATCGGCTCGCGGCCCTTGTGCTTCTTGTCCTGCCGCGCGTACGGGTAGAACGGCATGATCACGGTGATCCGCTTGGCGCTCGCCCGCTTGAGGGCGTCCACCATGATCAGCTGCTCCATCACCCACTCGTTGATGGGCGCCGGGTGGCTCTGGATCACGAACGCGTCGGTCCCGCGCACCGATTCGTTGAACCGGACGAAGATCTCGCCGTTGGCGAAGTTGTGCGCGGTCTGCGGGACGACCGTCACGTTGAGGTGCTTGGCCACCTCTTCGGCGAGCTCCGGGTGTGCGCGCCCGGAGAAGAGCATCAGGTTCTTCTTCGGTGTGCCGGACTTCGAACTCATGCTGGCGACTCCCCGTCGTTTCCCTTATTTGAATCGGACACGGCGGTGGTGTCCTGCTTCGCGGCGGAAGCTGCTTCCGCCGCGGGTGTGCCCGGCCTGCGCCGGGTCACCCAGTCTTCGATGTTGCGCTGCGGCCCGGTGGACACGGCGAGCGCGCCCGGGGGTACGTCTTGCCTGATCACGGTGCCCGCCCCACTGTAGGCGCCATCGCCGATGGTCACCGGGGCGACGAACGTGTTGTCCGCGCCGAGCCGGACATGGGAGCCGATCGTGGTGTGGTGCTTGTGCACGCCGTCGTAATTCACGAAAACGCTGGAACACCCGATGTTGCTGTTCTCGCCGATCGTCGCGTCGCCGACGTAGGTCAGGTGCGGAACCTTCGTCCCGGCGCCGATGTCCGCGTTCTTCGTTTCGACGAAAGCGCCGAGTTTGCCCTTGGTCCCCAGCTTGGTGCCGGGGCGGAGGTAGGTGAACGGGCCGACCTTGACGCCGTCGCCCAGTTCCGAATCCGAACCGTGCGTCCGCACCACCGACGCGCCCGCGCCGACGGAGACGTTCTCCAAGGTGCTGTCCGGGCCGATCTGCGCGCCCTCGCCGACCGAGGTCGAGCCCTTCAGCTGCACGCCGGGCTCGATGACGACGTCGCGCGACAGGGTCACGCCCGCGTCGATCCAGGTGCTCGACGGGTCGACGACGGTGACGCCCGCCCGCTGCCAGCCGCGGACGATGCGCCGGTTCAGCTCGGCGCCGAGGACGGAGAGCTGCACGCGGTCGTTGACGCCTTCGGTCACCCACGGGTCGTCGATGACCAGCGCGCCGACACCCTTACCGTCGCCGCGGGCGATGCCGAGGACGTCGGTGAGGTAGAGCTCGCCCTGCGCGTTGTCGGTCGAAAGCTTCGAAAGCCCGTCGACCAGGACCGACGCGTCGAAGGCGTAGACGCCGGAGTTGATTTCGGCGATTTTGTGCTGTTCGGGGGTGGCGTCCTTCTGCTCGACGATCGAGGTGACGACGCCGTTTCCGTCGCGGATGATCCGGCCGTAACCGGCCGGGTTCTCGACGACCGCGGTCAGCACGGTGACCGCGTTTCCGGTCGCGGTGTGCTCCGCGACCAGGGAAGCGAGTGTTTCGGTGTCGAGCAGCGGGACGTCGCCGTAGCTGACGACGACGGTGCCGGTCAGCCCGCCCGGCAGCGCCGAGAGCGCGCACGAGACGGCGTGCCCGGTGCCCTTCTGCTCCTCCTGGACGGCCGTGACGACCTCGCGGCCGAGCGCCTCGCCGACCTTCGCCAGCCGCGCGCCGACCGAGTCGCGACCGTGGCCGATGACCACGACGAGGTGTTCGGGGCTCAGTCCCGCGGCGGCCCGCACCGCGTGCTCGACCAGAGGACGGCCGGCGATCGGGTGCAGCACCTTCGGGGTGGACGAGCGCATACGGGTGCCCTCACCCGCGGCGAGGATCAACGTGCTCAGCGGGCCGGTCACGGCACTCCCAACATTTCACCAACGGTGGTTGTCGGGCATTGATCCTACGTGGGCTGCTCGGCGTCCCACGCGGGGTCGGTCGGAGCATCCTCGCCGGGCCATCCGGTGACCGGATCGATGGCCATCGAGTTCACCGACGAAACCTGGTTCCCGCCGCCACGTTTCGCCTGGTACATGGCCGCGTCGGCGCGGGCGAGGACCTGTTCGGCCCGCTCCTGCGGGCGGAGCGAAACCAGGCCGACGGAGAGGGTGACGCCGTGCGAAAGGTGGTGCGGCAGAGATGCGACGGCATTCACAGAACGACCCAGCGCCTGCTTCGCCGCCGACGCCGGAGCCCCAGGTAGAAGCACGATGAACTCGTCTCCGCCGTATCGCGCGACGACGTCGTCGCCGCGCAGGGCGTCGCGCAGCGTGCTCGCGATGACACGGAGCACGTTGTCGCCCTCGGCGTGGGACTGCTTGTCGTTGACGTCCTTGAATCCGTCGAGGTCCACCAGCGCGACCGCGAGCGGCTGGGCGTCCGCGGACGACGCCAGCGAACGCAGCTTTTCGTCGAGCGCGCGCCGGTTCGGCAGCCCGGTGAGCGGGTCCTGGAGGGCCTGCTGGGTGATCGCGCCGTGCTCGGCGGACAGCCGTTCGTGCTCCCGGCGCGCGTTGAGCGTGGCGATCTGCGATTCCCGCAGCGACCACATCTCCGTTTCCAGGATGGTCGCGTAGTCGATCAGCGACTGGCTCGCGCCGGACGCGTAGTCCGGGGCGGTGTCGAGCCTGGCCAGTTCGCGGGCGAGGTTCAACCGCATCGAGGGCAGCGAGCCCTCCTCGTTGTCCTCGCGAACCTCTTTGAGCACCTGCAGCGCGTCCTCGCGGCGGGCGACGTTGTCCAGGCAGCGGGCCAGCGCGATGGCGATGATCTCGCGTTCGTGCGGGAACACCAGTTCCGGATGCAGCAGCGCCTTCAGCCGCTCGATGTGGGACGAATCGGGTGACGCCAGCGCGGCCGCCGCGGCGAGCACTCCGACCTGGTCGATCGCGGGCACCCCGGCCTTGCGCGGGAACAGCGACTCGGTGAACGGGCCCTCGGCGGCTTGCGCCATCGAAGCCGCGGTGCGGAACTTGTCCGCTCCTTCGTCGTACCGCTCGATGCGTTCGAGCCGCAGGCCCCAGCCCAGCAGCATTTTGACCCGGTTGATCAGCTGGAGCGCGATCTCGTGCGGGCTCGCGCTGTCGCGGATCGCCTGCGCGGCGCGGGCGATGGCCTCCTCGGCCGCCTCGTAGACGCCCAGCTGGTTCAGCACCAGCCAGCAGTCGACCAGGGTCGTGGACAGCATCCGGTCCCAGTTGCGCCTGCCGACCTGGCGGTCCGGGACCGCGGAGTCGTCGAGGATGGCCAGCGCCCTGGCGATCTCGGTGAGAGCGGCGTCCTCTTGTTTGGCGATCACCAGGCGCCGTCCGCGCATCGCGTGCGCGTCCGCGCGCATCAGGGCGAGGCCGTGACGCCGGGTGTGCGCGAGCATCTCGTCGAGCCTGGGCTCGGCTTCGGCGGCGAGACCGCGGGTGACCAGCCTCGCCATCGCGGAGTAGCGCAGCAGTTGGGCCACCAGCAAAGGTTCGCCACGGCGCTGCGTCTCGTCGAGGAGTTCGTCGAGGCTGGTGACGATGTCCAGCTGTTCGGCGAAGCTGACGCGCTGGATGGCCGCGCCGAGTTCGCGCGCGCGACCATGGAGCCAGGCGTCGGACATCTCCGCAAGCGCCGGCCGCCTGCTGCTGGTCGTCGCGTCCTCGGTCAGCCGCACACACCCCCACCGTTGAAAACGCCGCTGGTCATCTGTTCGTCTGCTCCGCCGCCAGGATTCGAACCTGAACTGTCAGAACCAAAATCTGAAGTGCTGCCGATTACACTACGGCGGATCGATCCTGGTCAGAATAGCCATGCCGGAGACGCCCGCGTGCGCCCGGGGGTTGCCTCACGGTCGCGGGCACTCCACAGGGGACGAAACCTCCTGTACCGTAACTTACGGCATCGTAGGTAAGGTCACCCTTAGGTAAACCCTCAAGGGTCGCGCGTAGAAAAGAAGTGACTGCATGACGGCTACCCTCGACCGTTCCCAGAAGCCCGCGAAGGGCCCCAAGCCCGTTCTCGACGGGACGCGATCGGGCGGCGTGCAGCTCTCGGTCTACCTCGGGGTCATCTTCCCGCTCGCCGCGTTGCTCGTGGCCGTCCCGTTCGCCTGGGGCTGGGGATTGACCTGGGTCGACGTCGCCATCTTCGTGGTCTTCTACGCGATCAGCGGCCTCGGTATCACCGTGTCCTACCACCGGTACTTCACGCACGGCTCGTTCAAGGCCAAGCCGTGGCTGCGCGTCGCGATGGCGATCGCCGGCAGCATGGCCGTCCAGGGCCCCGTGATCACCTGGGTCGCCGACCACCGTCGCCACCACGCGTTCTCCGACCGCGACGGCGACCCGCACTCCCCGTGGCTGTTCGGCACCACGCCGCTCGCCATCGCCAAGGGTTTCTGGCACGCGCACATGGGCTGGCTGTTCGAGCGCGACCAGACCAACGCGGAGCGGTTCGCGCCGGACCTGGTGAAGGACCCGGCCATCAAGAAGGTCGACGACCTGTTCTGGCTGTGGAGCCTGCTCACGCTGGTCATGCCCGCGGTGCTCGGCGGACTGATCACCTGGTCGTTCTGGGGCGCGGTGACCGCGTTCTTCTGGGCCGGTCTGGTGCGCGTCTGCGTGCTGCACCACGTGACCTGGTCGGTCAACTCGGTCTGCCACATGATCGGCGAGCGTCCGTTCGCCGCCCGTGACAAGTCGGCGAACTTCTGGCCGCTGGCGATCTTCTCCTTCGGCGAGTCGTGGCACAACCTGCACCACGCGGACCCGACTTCGGCCCGGCACGGCGTGCAGCGCGGTCAGATCGACATTTCCGCGCGTCTCATTTGGATCTTCGAGAAGTTCGGCTGGGCCTATGACGTGCGCTGGCCGACCCCGCAGCGCCTCGCGCGCATCGCCGCCGAAAGCAAATAGCGAGGTCACGTTAGTCTTCTCCAATGGCGGGGAGACGGCGAACCAAACGTGAAGCGGTCACCGGAGCGCGTCCTGTCGCTCCGGTGGCCCGTGTGCGGATGACGGGGACCGAGCGCAGGCAACAACTTCTCAACGTCGCCAGAGCCCTGTTCGCGGAAAAGGGTTTCGAGGGCACTTCCATCGAGGAGATCGCGCATCGCGCGAACGTCTCCAAACCGGTGGTGTACGAGCACTTCGGCGGCAAGGAAGGCATCTACGCCGTCGTCGTGGACCGCGAAACGCAATCGCTGCTCGACCGGATGGTCTCCACCCTCCACGGTGGACACCCGAGGGTGATGCTGGAGCAGGCGGCGATCGCGTTGCTCTCCTACGTCGAGGACTCACACGACGGCTTCCGCATCCTGGTGCGGGATTCGCCGGTCGCGAGTTCGACGGGCACGTTCTCCACGGTGCTGAACGACATCGCCAGCCAGGTCGAGCACATCCTCGCGCAGCAGTTCGCCGCGCGGGGCTACGACGAGAAGCTGGCCGCGCTGTACGCGCAGGCGCTCGTCGGGATGGTCGCCTTGACCGGGCAATGGTGGCTCGACGCCCGGAAACCGAAGCGTGACGAGGTCGCCGCGCATCTGGTCAACCTCGCCTGGAACGGTCTGTCCAATTTGGAACACAAGCCGAAGCTGCGGCTGCGCTGAGATCTGCGTCGCCTGGTAGTAACGTTTCCCGACCGATGAGCGCTATGGCCCCCATAGAGATCAACAAGCTGGGGGAACACCATGGAAAACTACCCTGCGCCCGCCGTGGAACAGATGGTGCCGCGGAAGAAAACGTGGCTGAGGCCCGTCATCCGCCTGGCCGTCTTCGGCGTCGTCGCCCTGGTCGCGTTCCTCGTCGCGAATCCGTTCACGGCGTCGAGCACCGAAGTCGGCGCCTGCCTCAAGGGTGACACCAACAACGCGGAGAGCGTCGAAAAGACCGAATGCGGTCAGCCCGACGCGAACTTCAAGGTCGTCGGCAAACAGGAGAACAAGTCGGAAATCGGGCTCAAGCTCTCGGGCGGGTCGGAATGCGACGATTACCCCACGACCGACGCGTACTTCTTCCAGGGAAAGAAGACGGGCAGCGACGGCATCCTGCTGTGCCTGGAAGACCTGAAGAACCCGGGTGAGCGGCCGCCGGTTGTCGGTGACTGTCTCCCCGATGACGTGGTCAAGGCGAAGAAGCTCACGAGGGTGGACTGCGGGACCGCCGGCTACAAGGTCCTCGCCATCGAGAAGAGCACGGCATTCCTCGTCGACGACAGCACCGTTTGCACTCAGGTGCCGTCGACCGACGAGAAGATCGCGTGGCAGCGATCGGGTGGCGGGCTCCCTCAGTCGAGGGTGCTGTGCCTGGACAAGCTCAAGTAGCGGTCGTCAGCGCAGGAGGCCGATCTCCCTCAGGTGGTCGAAGATGACCTTGCCCGCGGCGGAGACCCGGTCCCTGTCGGCGTAGGCGAGCCAGGCGATCTCGTCGATTTCGCTGCTGGCCGTGAGCGTCCCGGTGTACTCGGCGGTGTAGGCGGCCGTCCGGACCACGACTCCCGGCGTTTTCCCGTCGGCCTGCGCTTCGAAGGTCCCGGCGGGCTCGGCGCCCGCCGGGTCGATCTCGACGGCCAATTCTTCGCGAATCTCGCGGACGAGTGTCTCCGTGTCGGTTTCGCCGGGTTCTCGCTTGCCTCCGGGTAAGTAGAACAAGGACTTGCCGTGAGAACGGGCGCACAGGACCTTGCCGTCCCGCAGGTGAAGCCACGCGATTTTGTCGATCACGGTTCAGCCCAGCGCCGCGGCGGTCTCGGCGGTCGTCAGGACTTCGCCCAGCCTCGGGAACACCTTGGTGATCGCGGATTCGTGGGAGATCGCGGCGATCCCGGTCATCGCGTCCGAAACGGCGATGGTCTCGTAGCCGTGGTCGACCGCGGCGCGCAACGTCGATTCGACGCCGTACTCCGTGGCGATCCCGCCGAGCACCAGGGTCTTCACACCGAACCCGCGCAGGAGTTCGTCGAGTCCGGTGCCGTAGAACGCGCCGATCGTGTGCTTGGTGACCAGGTGCTCGCCTTCGCGGGGCGTCAGTTCGGCGACCAGTTCGCTCCCGGGCGGCTGCTCCTTGACGTACGGCCGGTGCGCCTGCACGTGGACGATCGGCGAACCGGCCGCGCCGAAGACGTCACGCAGCAGAACGGCGTTCGACACGACTTCGGTGCCTTCGAGCGGGACAGTCTCCAGCGCGACGATCCGCGTCTGGAGGTCGATCAGGACGAGCGCGGTCGTCGCCGGGTCGATCTTCGTCATGACGGGAGCCTAGTGTCCCTATGCATGGAGCCCATGGGGCAGCGGAGAGAAGTTGTGGTCACCGAGGCCGCCACGTTGCTCGGGGCGAATCCGGTCCCGTTCGACGCGGCCGACCCGGACGCGGTGGAAAGGGCGCTGGCCGAACTGCCGGCGCACGTCGACGTCCTGGTCAACAACGCGGGCGGGAACACCGATTTCCGGAACGGGCCCGCCGGGGACCTGAAAGCGTTCGCCGCGAACTGGCAGGCCAACCTGGACGCGAACGTCTTCAGTGCCGTGCTGGTCACCCGCGCCTTGCGGGAAAGGCTCGCCGACGGCGCGCGGATCGTCACGATCGGCTCCATCGCCGCGCACACCGGCGCCGGTTCCTATGGCGCCGCCAAGGCCGCGCTGGAGTCATGGAACGTCGACGTGGCAAGGGAATTCGGGCCGCGGGGGATCACCGCGAACATCGTCGCGCCCGGACTGGTCGGGGACACCGAGTTCTTCAACGGCAAGCTGTCCGACGAGCGCCGGGAGTGGC
The DNA here is from genome assembly GCF_055580625.1 of Amycolatopsis sp. NPDC031561. Taxonomy (NCBI): domain Bacteria; kingdom Bacillati; phylum Actinomycetota; class Actinomycetes; order Pseudonocardiales; family Pseudonocardiaceae; genus Amycolatopsis; species Amycolatopsis sp. NPDC031561. The sequence goes on from NZ_JBVILA010000001.1 coordinate 748,832, forward strand.
TCGTCGGCAACACGCTGACCAAACGCGCCGGTGACCCCGCGGACGTCGCCGACGTGGTGGCCTTCCTGGCCAGTCCGGGCGCGCGGCACGTCACCGGCCAGGTCGTCCACGTCAACGGCGGCGCGCACCTCGGCCGTTAGGCGCCCGGTGTGACGCGCAGCAGTTTGTCGTCCTTGCCTTCCGAGGTCGTCACGTAGAGGGAGCCGTCCGGGGCGCTGCGGACGGCGCGCAGCCTGCCGAACTTGTCGTCGAACTCCGGCGGCAGCGTCACTTCGGTGACCTTGCCCGCGTCGTCGAGGCGGAACAGGAGCAGCTTCTGCCCCTTCAGTGCCGTCACGGCGAGGGAGCCTTCGAGCGCGCCCCACTGCGATCCGGTGAGGAACTCGGCTCCACAGATCGCCTCGGTGATCTCCCCGGTCGTCCACAAAGGACTGACTGCGTCCGGGAACCGTTGCGTGTCGGTCATCGGGACGCCTTCGTCGTAGCTGGTTTCGGTGCCGCCCTTGGACGGGTCCCAGCCGTAGTTCGCGCCGGCGCGTTCCAGGTTGACCTCGTCGTCGATGGTCGGGCCGTGCTCGGCGGTGAACACCTGCCCGCTGCCCGGCCGGACCGTGACGCCTTGGACGTTGCGGTGCCCGAAGGTGAACACACGCTGTTCGTTCGGGTTCGCCGACGAGATGAACGGGTTGTCCGGCAACGGGTTCCCGGTCTTCGCGTCGATGCGGAGCACCTTGCCGCCGAGGTTCGTGCGGTCCTGCGGGAAGGCCGGGCGCGCGGTGTCGCCGGTGCCGACGAGCAGCGCGCCGTCCGCGCCGAACGCGGGACGGCAGCCCGAATGCCTGCCGCTGGAGTTCACCGGCAGCCCGGTCAGCAGGTCCTTGACCTTCGTGGTGCTCGCGCCGTCCTCGGAGAGCCGCCAGGTGACCAGCCGGATGTCGACGGCCTTGTCACCCTCCTTGTGGGTCTGGCAGGTGATGAACTCCCGCGAAGCCGCGAAGTCCTTGCTGATCACCATCCCCATCAGGCCGCCCTCGCCGCGCACGTGGACGTCGGAGAAGTCGGCGGCGACGTCGCGTTTCGTGCCGCCCTCGACCAGGGCCAGCTTCCCGGGGCGCTGGGTGACGAGGATCTTCCCGTCCGGCAGGAAGCCGACGTCCCAGCCGTGCTCGAGCCCGGCCGTCACCTGCTCGACCTTCAGTTTCGTCACGGACGGTTTCGAGGTGACCGGCGGTGCGCTCTGCACCGTTTCGCTCGACGCCCCGGAACAGGCCGTGACCAGCAAAGACAGGGACGCGATCGCGACGACGGCGGTAGTGCGCATGGCATCAGCATGCCATCGTGCCCAATCGCCCGCGAGGAACGAACCGGTCATCCGGTCAGGATCTTCGCCGTTTCGGCGTCGGCGGGAAGGAACGTCTCCAGTTTCAGTTCCGACACCGTGACGTCGGCGGCGGTCGCGAACGTCGTGATGGCCGTGATCAGCCGCAGTTCGCCCGCCGAGGTGGACAGGCGCATCGGGACGGCGAACCCGAGGTGATCGGGACCGGGCGGCTCCGGCTCCGGAACGTAACCTTCGAGTTCGGCCAGCAGTTCGGTGAGCCGCTCGTCGGGCGCGTGCGCGATCTCCTGGGTCAGCCGTTCCAGGATGTGCCGCGCCCAGTCCGCGAGGTTCCGCACGCGTGGCGCCATTCCCTTCGGATGCAGGGCGAGCCGCAGGGTGTTGACCGGTTCTTCCAGCAGTTCCGGTGCCACGTCCTCGAGGAGCAGGTCGAGCGCGTCGTTGCGGGCGACGAGGATGCCGTAGCGGTCGACCACGATGGCCGGGTACGGCCGGTGCCCGTCGAGCAGCCGCCGCATGCCGTCGAGGACCGGCAGGAGCCTGGGGTCGTCCAGCGCCGTTTCGGGGAAGCCCGGGGCGAAGCCGGCCGCGAGCAGCAGGCCGTTGCGCTCCCGGAGCGGGAGCTCGAGCGATTCGGCGACGCGCAGCACCAAACCGCGGCCGGGGATCGACCGGCCGCCCTCCAGGAAACTCACGTGCCGTTGGGTGGTTCCGGCCCGTAATGCCAGTTCCAGCTGGGAAAGCCGCCGCCGTTCGCGCCAGCCCCGCAGCGCGGGGCCGAATCCGGAAACCATGGTCGCCATCTTGGCCGAAGCGCCGACGGCGCCGCTATTCCCTCGAGGGAATTGAGACGATTCCTCGTCGCGGAGATGCTTCCGGCATGAAATTCGGTCTGGTCGTCCCCACTTATCGGTCCATCCTCGACGCCGGGCGCACCGCGCCGGAAATGGTCGCCGTCGCGGTCGAAGCCGAACGCCTCGGCCTCGATTCGGTCTGGGTCGGCGACACCTTGGCGAAGGCCCCTATCGATCCGTTGACGTTGCTCGGCGCGTTCGCGGCCAGAACCGAGCGGGTCACGCTCGGCACGGCCGCGCTGCTTCCGGCACTGCGGGATCCGCTTCTTTCCGCGAACGCGATCCTTTCACTGGACCTGCTCAGCCAGGGCCGGATCACGCTCGGCGTCGGAGCAGGGTTCGCCGGCCGCAGCGAACCCGAATTCGCCTTCACCCGCGTTCCCTGGGAGCGCCGCCGCGCCCGGCTCGACGACATCGTCGCGCTGTGGCGGCACGTCTGGAGCGGGAACAGCGGTCCGTTCCATGGCGAGGTGCTGCACTACGACACCCTTCCGGAGTACCCGGAGCCGCACCGTCCGGGTGGTCCGCCGGTGTGGCTGGCCGCGTTCACCCCAGGGGCGCTGGAGCGAGCGGGGCGGCTTTACGACGGCTGGTTGCCGTATCCGCCCGACGTCACGGACTACGTCGACGGCCTCGCGAAGATCCGCGAAGCAGCCGTACGTCCCGTGACACCCGCGTTGTTCGCGACAGTGCTCATCGAAGATGACCCGATCCGGGCACGTGAGCGACTGGAGGACTACGCGCAGCGCAATTACGGCGTTCCGCTGGACTTCGTCGAGAAGATCCAAGTGCAGATCGCGGGCAGCCGCGAAGAGGTCGCCGAGAGGCTTCGCGAATACGGGGACGCGGGTGCCGAACACGTGCTGATCCGGATCGCGACGCAGGAACCGGCGGAGTTCGACGAGCAGCTTCCGAAGGTGGTCGAGGCCTTGCCCAGGTAATCGCGCGGCGGACTGTCGGTGCCCCCACGTAGGCTGGGACGGTGACAAACGCTCCATTGTCCGGACTCCTTCATTCCATCCTTCCCGATCCGGCCCTTCGCGGGGTCGTCGAGCGGGCCGGTGCCCCGGTGCTCGAGCTGCAGGGTGCGATCGCCACCCGCCAGCTGGTCGCCGGCGCCCTCGCCGCGGACGAGGGCGCCGGCCGCCCCGTGCTCGCGGTGACCGCCACCGGCCGCGAGGCCGAAGAACTGACAGCCTCACTGAAGTCGTTCCTCGGCGAAGACGCCGTCGTCGACTTCCCGTCCTGGGAGACGCTGCCGCACGAGCGGCTGTCCCCGCGGGCGGACACCGTCGGACGGCGGCTGGAGGTGCTGCATCGCCTGAAGACCGGCGCCGACGCCCTGCGCGTCGTCGTCGCGACCGTCCGCAGCCTCATCCAGCCGATGGCGCCCGGGCTCGGTTCGCTCGCGCCGATCGACCTGGTCGTCGGCGAGGAGCAGAGCTTCGAAGGGCTGCTGGAGCAGCTGGTCGAGCTGGCGTACACGCGCGTGGACATGGTCGAGAAGCGTGGCGAGTTCGCCGTGCGCGGCGGCATCCTCGACCTGTTCGGGCCGACGGCGCAGCATCCGGTGCGGGTCGAGTTCTGGGGCGACGAGGTCAGCGAGATCCGCGCGTTCGCGGTGTCCGACCAGCGATCGCTGCCGGGGGATATCCAGCACGTCAGCGCGCCGCCGTGCCGTGAGCTGCTGCTCACCGAGTCGGTGCGGTCGAAGGCCGCCGAGCTGGCGACGACGTACGAGGCGGACGCGCAGCTCACCGAGATGCTCACCAAGCTGTCCGGCGGGATCCCCGTCGAGGGCATGGAGGCGCTCATCCCCGTGCTGTGCGAGGGCGAGCTGGACCTGCTGACCGACGCGATGCCGCAGGGCACGCACGTGCTGCTGGCCGATCCGGAGAAGATCCGCGCCCGCGCGGCCGACCTGGTCCGCACCGGGCAGGAGTTCCTCGAGGCGTCCTGGACCACGGCCGCCGCGGGCGGTCAGGCGCCGATCGACCTCGGCGCGTCCGCGTACCGGGACCTCGCGGAGATCGCGAAGCGCGCTCAGGAGACGAAGCGCCCGTGGTGGACGCTGACGCAGCTGGCCAGCGACGATCCCGATGTCTACAACGTCTCGATCGAGGCCGCGCCGAACTACCGCGGCGAGGTCGAGCGCGCGACCACCGACCTGCGCGCGCACACGGCCGCGGGCGGGACGGCCGTGCTCGTGGTCGCCGGGCACGGCACCGCGGCCCGCGCGGTCGAGCAGCTGTCGGCGGGAGACGTGCCCGCGTCACTGGCGGAAGGCCTCACCGGGCCGCTGACGGCGGGCGTCGTCACGGTGACGTGCGGCGGGCTTTCGGACGGCTTCGTGTCGCCCGAGCGCGCTCTCGTGGTGCTGTCCGAGTCGGACCTGACCGGCCGGGGTTCCGGCGCCGGAACGTCCACAAAGGACTTCAGTACCAAGATGCCGTCGCGGCGGCGCAACGCCGTCGACCCGCTCGCCCTCAAGACGGGTGACTACGTCGTGCACGACCAGCACGGCATCGGGCGGTTCGTCGAGATGGTGCAGCGCACCGTCGCCGGCGCGACCCGCGAGTACCTGCTGCTGGAGTACGCCTCCTCCAAGCGCGGGCACCCCGGAGACCGGCTCTTCGTCCCGACAGACCAGCTCGACGAGGTTTCCCGCTACGTCGGCGGCGAGCTGCCGACGCTGAACAAGCTCGGCGGGTCCGACTGGAAGAACACCAAGGCCAAGGCGAAGAAGGCGGTCAAGGAGATCGCCGCCGAACTGGTGCAGCTCTATGCCGCGCGGCAGGCCGCGCCCGGGCACGCGTTCGGACAGGACACCCCGTGGCAGGGCGAACTCGAAGACGCCTTCCCGTTCACCGAGACCAACGACCAGCTCGCCGCGATCGACGAGGTCAAGTCGGATATGGAACGCGGTGTCCCGATGGACCGCGTCATCTGCGGCGACGTCGGCTACGGCAAGACCGAGATCGCGGTGCGCGCGGCGTTCAAGGCGGTGCAGGACGGCAAGCAGGTCGCGGTGCTGGTGCCCACGACACTGCTCGCGCAGCAGCATCTCAACACCTTCACCGAACGGATGAGTTCGTTCCCGGTGAAGATCAGGGGACTCTCGCGGTTCACGAACAAGGTCGAGTCCGACGCGATCCTCGAACAGCTGTCCTCGGGTGACGTCGACATCGTGATCGGCACGCATCGCCTGCTGCAGACCGGGATCCGGTACAAGGACCTCGGCCTGGTGATCGTCGACGAAGAGCAGCGGTTCGGCGTCGAGCACAAGGAACACATCAAGGCGCTGCGGACACACGTCGACGTCCTGACGATGTCGGCGACGCCGATCCCGCGGACGCTGGAGATGTCGCTCGCCGGGATCCGCGAGATGTCCACGATCCTGACCCCGCCCGAGGACAGGCACCCGATCCTGACCTACGTCGGCGCGTACGACGACAAGCAGGTGGGCGCCGCGATCCGGCGTGAACTGCTGCGCGACGGCCAGGTCTTCTACGTGCACAACAGGGTTTCCTCGATCGAAAAGGCCGCGAAGCGTATTCGCGAGATGGTGCCTGAAGCGCGTGTCGTCACCGCGCACGGGCAGATGAACGAGGACAAACTCGAGAAGATCATCCAGGGTTTCTGGGAGAACGAGTACGACGTGCTCGTCTGCACCACGATCGTCGAAACCGGGCTGGACATCTCGAACGCCAACACGCTGCTGGTGGAACGAGGGGACCTGCTGGGCCTGGCGCAGCTGCACCAGCTGCGCGGCCGGGTCGGGCGCGGTCGCGAGCGCGGGTACGCGTACTTCCTGTACCCGCCGGAAGCGCCGCTCACCGAAACGGCGCACGACCGGCTGGCGACCATCGCGCAGAACACCGAACTGGGCGCGGGGATGGCCGTGGCGATGAAGGACCTGGAGATCCGCGGCGCGGGCAACATCCTCGGCGCGGAGCAGTCCGGGCACATCGCCGGTGTCGGTTTCGATCTGTACGTGCGGCTCGTCGGCGAAGCGGTCGACGCGTTCCGGCGGCACGCGGGCGCGGACACGGCGGAGGAAGAAGAACTCGCCGACGTCCGGGTCGACCTCCCGGTGGACGCGCACATCCCGCACGACTACGTCCCGGGTGAGCGGTTGCGGCTGGAGGCGTACCGCAAGATCGCGGCCGCGCCCGATCAGGCCGGGCTCGACGCCGTGCGCGAGGAACTGGTCGACCGCTACGGCCAGCCGCCCGCCGCCGTGCGACGGCTGCTCGCCGTCGCCGCGTTCCGGCACACCTGCCGCGCGGCGGGGGTCACCGAGGTCGCCGTCCAGGGTTCGTCGATCCGGTTCGCGCCGTTGCCGCTGGCGGATTCGCAGATGGTGCGGCTGAAGCGCCTGTATCCCAAGGCTCTCTTCAAAGCGGTGACGAACACGGTCTCCGTGCCGAAGCCGACCGAGGGCGCGGCCGGCGGCCGCATCGGTGCCCCGGCGTTGCGGGACGAGGAATTGCTGGATTGGTGCGCGAAGCTGTTGACGAACCTGATGAAGTCACCGGCACCCGTCGCGTGAGCGAACCCGAATCGCGACTTACGACCAGGTTCTCTCACCGGGGCCGGTATGAGAGGGTAGGCGCTGTGATGCGGATCATGAGGCGCCGTCGTGCGCTGGTCGGGGTTCTTGCCGGTTCTCTCCTTCTCGCCGGATGCAACGCCGGACCGGGACAGGTCGGTGCGGCGGTGATCGTCGACGGCAAGTCCGTTTCGGTCGATCGCGTGCAGCAGCTGATCGACAAGGCCGTCCGTGAGCATCCGTACGGGCAGCAGCTCGCCAAGGAGCACAAGCTCGACCTCGTCGGCCGCGAGATCGTGCGCCAGGAGATCCTCCACGACCTCACCGAGCGTGCCGCCCAGCGCGAAGGCGTCCGTGTCGACGAGTCCCTCGTCGTGGCCGCGTTGCAGAACGATCCGCTGGCGAAGCCGATGGAGGCGAAGCAGCAGGACGATCCCGCGATCAGCGTGCAGCAGCTCGTCGCGCGCGTGCGGGATCACCGCGAAGCCCTGGTCGACGCGGCGCAGCAGACCCAGCTCGCGATGAAGTACCTGGACAAGCTCACCGTCAGTTTCGATTTCAGCTCGGTCTCCTCGACCGACGCCACCGGCTCCGACGCGGACAAGCTGCGCGAGCAGGCGATCGAGAAGGCCCGCAAGTTCGCCGCCTCGCCGAACGCGGCCGCGGAACTGATCGCGCAGGACCAGAAGACGTCCGACACGCAGGCAGGCACCGGTCAGAAGCTGCCGGCGATGCAGTCGCCCGCGACCGCGGCCACCGTCCTGTTCGGGCTCGAGCCCAACACCGTCGCCGCGTTCCAGCCGACGCCGCAGCAGCCGCTGTGGGTCGTCGTCGTGGTGCGTGAGCGGGCCGCCGACAAGCCCGTCGCGTCGGATCAGGCCGCGCAGCCCACCGCCCAGCAGCTGGCCAACGTGGGTATCCGGCTCCTCCAGCCGTACCTGGACCAGGTCGACCTCAAGGTCAACCCGCGCTACGGCGTGTGGGATGTCGTGGGCATGGATCTCGCGCCCAACGAAGCTTCGAAAAAGGGCATCGTGCTGCCGGTGCACGGCGCCACCCCGCAAAACCCGTGACCGCTGCCGTCGTCGTGATCGCCCGCGGGGCGACACTGCCCGCCGAGGCACTCCCGATCCTGCGAAACAGCGATGCCGTGTACGCGGCGTCGGATGTCGATCCCGGCGTTTTCGGTGTGCCCGCGCTCGGTGACGCACCGGTGCGCGGCCTCGTGCTCATCGCCGGTTCGCGCCGGGAACCGAAGGCCGCGGCGCTGATCAGGGCGGGTGCCCGGGTGCTGGAAGCGCCCGTTCCGCCGCTGGTCGAGGCCGCCGAGGTGATGGACCGGCTCCGCTCGCCGGGCGGATGCCCGTGGGACGCCGTCCAGACGCACGAGTCGCTGCGTCAATACCTGGTCGAGGAGACCTACGAGCTGCTCGACGCGATCGAGGAAGGCGACCGGGCCGCCCTGCGCGAAGAACTCGGTGACGTCCTGCTCCAGGTGTTGTTCCACGCGCGCGTCGCCATCGAGGACGCGACCGATCCGTTCGGGATCGACGAGGTCGCGTCCGATCTGGTCGCGAAGCTCGTCGGGCGTCACCCCCACGTCTTCACCGACGCCCCGCGGGTCGAGACCGTCGACCACCAGAACCTCAAGTGGGAAGAACTGAAGCAGGCCGAGAAGAGTCGCCAGTCCATTGTGGACGGCGTCGCGCTCGGCCAGCCCGCCGTGGCGCTGGCCGGGAAGCTCGGGCAGCGCAGCGGCCGGGCCGGGATCCCGCTCGACCTGTTCCCCGAAGGTTCCGAAGCGGCGGCCCAGTTGTTCCGGGTCGCCGCGACCGCTCGCCGGGCCGGGATCGACCCCGAAGGCGAACTCCGTGCCGTCGCGAAGCGGTTCGCGCGCGACATCCGTGATGCCGAACAGGCCGCCCGAGACGCCGGTCTCGAACCGACGACGCTCGAGGCCGACGGCTGGCGCAAGTTCTGGCCGAGCTAGACCGTCAGGACCAGCTTGCCCTGGACGCGTCCCGATTCGCTCAGTTCGTGCGCCTTCGCCGCCTGTTCGAGCGGGAGGACGTCGGCGATCGAGACCCGCAGGGAACCGGCGTCGGCCAAAGTCGCGATTTCCGCCAGATCCGTTCCGGACGGGGCGACGTAGAACTCGGCGAATCGGAGACCGAGGTCCTCGGCCTTCCGCCGGACCTCCGTCCGGTCCGGACCGTGCCCGACGATGTCGATCAGCGAACCGCCCGGTTTGAGCGTCTCCAGCGACCGGGGACCGTACTCGCCGGAGATCGGGTCCAGCACGACGTCGACGTCCTGCGATTTCGCGAAATCGCTGGTCGTGTAGTCGATCAGTTCGTCCGCGCCGAGATCCCGCAGGAAGTCGTGCTTGGCCTCGCGCGCGGTGCCGATGACGTACGCGCCCTTGGCCTTGGCGATCTGCACGGCGAGATGCCCGACCCCGCCCGCCGCGGCGTGGACGAGCACCCGGTGACCCGGTCCGACCGGGAACAACCTGATGAACGGCTGCCACGCGGTCAGCGCCGCGATCGGGAGCGCGGCCGCGTGGACGTGATCGAGACTTCGCGGTTTCAGCGCGAGTGCGTCCTCGCCGACCGCGACGTATTCGGCGTACGAGCCGTTCGGCGGGAACGTGACGCCGTAGACCTCGTCGCCGGGCTGGAACCGCGTTCCGGCGGAATCGACCACGCCCGAGAAGTCGAGCCCCACGGTCAGCGGCAGATCACCGACGACCAGCCCGTTCCGGATCTTCCAATCCGCCGGATTCACCCCGGCGGCGTGGACGCGCACGAGGACCTGGCCCTCACCCGGAACAGGCTTTTCCGATTCGGCGAGGTGGAGAACGTCGGGCCCGCCGAACGAGACTTGCTGGATCTTTCGCATGGAAACGAGCATGTCGCTGCCAGGTACCCGTTGTGAAGTAGGCACCGCACTGGTATCTAGGTACCTCATGGGTACCTTCGATGAGCGGCGGATATTCGAAGAATGGGTGGCGGTGCACGGCCGTGACTGTCCGTCCAGGACGGTCATCGAGGTGCTCGTGAACAAGTGGGCGCTCTACGTTCTCGGGGCGATCCGGCGCTACGAGCGGCCGATGCGGTTCAGCGAACTTCGCCGTTTGCTCGACGGGATCACGCAGAAGATGCTGACCCAGACCCTCCGCTCCCTGGAACGGGACGGGCTGATCCGGCGGGACGTCTATCCCACCGTCCCGCCGAGAGTCGAGTACGGGCTCACCCCGCTCGGCGTCGATGTCGGCAAATTGACGAACGCCGTCGCCGAATGGGCCGTCGAGAATGTCGACCAGATCTTCGCCGCACGCTCCGCTTTCGACGAAAAAGCGTCCGAAGCGGTACGGCCGCTGTGATGCGGAACACAATCGGGTGAGAACCGTTTTGGCGGACTCGGCGTCTTGCCGGGTGTGAAGGGAACGGAACCGGACGAAGAGCAGCTCGTCCGCCGCACGGCCAAAGGTGACCGCGCGGCGTTCGAGGAGCTCTACCGCCGCACGTCGCCGTGGCTGGCCGTACGCCTGCGCCGTCGCTGCGCCGACGAGCAGATCGTCGCCGAGGTGATGCAGGAGACCTACCTGGCGGTTTGGCGGGCGGCCGGCGCGTTCGCCGGTTCGGCCGTCGGCGGGAGCGCCGTCGGCTGGTTGTGGACGATCGCCGCGAGACGGCTCGTCGACGCTTTCCGCCGCCGGGCGAAGCACGCGCTGCCGCTGCCGGTCGCGGAGGCGGCCGTGGCGCCCGCCGCGGAAGACGAGGCGCTGGCCGGTGCGGTCGGCGACCACGTCGGCGACGCGCTGCGCAGGCTCGCTCCCGAACTACGGCAGGTCCTGCAGGCCATGGTGCTCGACGGGCTGACCGTCCGGGAGACCGCGGTCCTGCTCGGCGTGCCGGAAGGAACCGTCAAAACCCGCGCCAGGCGGGCTCGGATCGCGATGCGGGAGGCGCTGTCGTGAACAAGGAACATGTGTCCGGACAGCTCCTCGCCGGTTACGTCCGCGGGGACGAAGGCTTGGCCGGTGACGAGGTCTGGGCGATCGAAGCCCATCTCGAATCCTGCGCGGAATGCCGGGGGAGGCTGACCGCGGTCAGCCTGCCCACGGTGTCGGCGCTGGTGGACGACGTCTGGGCGGGGCTGGGCCCGAAACTCGCCGAAACGGGGCCGGGGCGGTCACGGAGCCGGTGGGCCGGGCGGCTGCACACCTGGGTGACACCGGTGATGCTGCCGTGGCTGGTGATGATCATCCTGCTCCCGGCGACGGGATTCCTCTTGGACTGGGCCGGCTTCACGTGGAGCCGGAACTACTCGTTCGTCCAGCTCTTCTCACCGGTGCTGCCGGTGCTCGGGGTCGCGGTGTCGTGGTCCAAGGGCCTCGATCCCGCTTACGAACTCGTCACTTCCGCGCCGAGGGGCGGGTTCTACCTGCTGCTGCGCCGGACGACGGCTGTCCTCGCCGTGGTGCTGCCGATGCAGGCTCTCGCGAGCTGGCTCGGCGGTGGTGGCTTCGGGGGGCTCGCTCTCCTGCCGAGCCTGGCCTTCACCACCGGGACACTCGCGCTCGGCGGGCTGATCGGGGTGACCCGTGCGGCGTATGTCCTGGCCGGGGTCTGGGTGGTGGTGGTCTTGGCGCCCGCGGTGGCTTCGCAAGGGCGATCCAGCGTGCTTGAACCCGACCTGCTTCCGGTCTGGGCCGTGATCTTCGCGCTGACCATGGCCGTCGTGGTGCTCCGCCGGAGCACCTTCGGCCAGCTCAGCGGATCCGAACGATGAACGAAGGGGAGAACATGATGCGTGCTGTCGGGGCCGCGGAGGTCGCACCCACGACCTACGCGTGGCAGATCAAGGCGGAGGAACTGAAGGTCCGGGTCGGCAAACGCAAGTTCGCCGTGAACGGGCTCGACCTGGAACTGGGCACGGGGGTGCACGGTCTGCTCGGCCCGAACGGGGCGGGGAAGACCACGCTGATCCGGGCGCTGGCGACGGTGCTCCGGCCGGCGGAGGGAGGGCTGGCGCTGCTCGGTGAATCCGTCGGGGGGCTCACCGATCAGCGCCGCCTGCGCCGCCGGATCGGCTATCTGCCGCAGAATTTCGGCTACTACAAGCGCTTTACCGTCCGCGAGTTCGTCGAGTACATCGCGTGGCTCAAGGAAATGTCCAAAGAGGACATTCCGGGAGCGGTGCAGCGTTCGATCGAACGGGTCGGCCTCGCCGATCGCGCCGACGACAAGATGAAGACGCTCTCCGGCGGCATGGTGCGGCGGGTCGGGATCGCCCAGGCGATCGTGAACGACCCCGACGTCCTCCTGCTGGACGAGCCGACCGCCGGACTCGACCCTGCGCAGCGCGTGCGGTTCCGGGAACTCATGCAGGAAATGGGGCGTGACGCCTGCGTGGTCATCTCGACGCACCTTGTCGAGGACGTCGCCACGGCGTGCACCGACGTCGTCCTGTTCGAAAACGGCAAACTCGTCTTCCAGGGGACGCCGGACGAAATGGCCGCCGCCGGGACCGCGGAGTACGTCGGCGACAGCCCGATCGAGCGCGGCTATTCGGCGCTGCTCGGGCACGAGCAGGGGAGGGGGAACTGGTGAACACGCGGATTCTGCGGATCGAACTCCGCCGTTCCATCGCCCCCTGGGCCACGCTCGCGATCCTCGTCGTCGCGCTCGGATTCCTGTACTCGTTCTCCGGCCCGTGGACGAGAACACCGACCGCCTGGAACGAACACTGGGTGCCCGCCGCGGAATGGAGCCGGTTCCTGCTGGTGTTCCTGTGGCCGATCGCGATCGGCGCCGGTGTCATCCAGGGGATGCGGGACGGCCGGTCCGGCACGGCCGAACTCATGACCACCATGCCGCGGCCCGGCTGGCAGCGGGCCGCGAAACTCGCCGGCGCGCTGGGTGGCCTGCTGGTGCTGGGCTACCTGCTGATCTTCGCCGTCGGCGCCGTCCAGGCGATCTTCAACGGCGGGTTCTTCACCTTCGGCTGGCTGCCGATCGTCGTGGTCGGTGTACTCGGGATGCTCGCGGGCGCCTGGATCGGGCTCGGGATCGGCCGGTTGCTGCCGCATCCGCTGACCGCGCCCGCGGTGGCCGTCGCCGCGTTCGCGGCCGCGATCCTGTTCCAGATCGCCGCGGGGGAGGGCAGCGCGCTGTCCGGGTTGGTGCCGTTCCGGGTCTCGCTGCTCTCTCCCGCGATGGACGTCATCGACGATCCGTTCAACACCACCTCGGGCCGGATGGATCTCGGGCAGGTGATCTGGCTCGCCGGACTGGCCGCGACAGGGTTCCTCCTGCTGGCGGTTCGCTCCAACCGGGCGAAGGCACTCGCCGTCGTCCCCGCGCTGGTGGCGGCCGGGATCGCCTTGCCCGTTCTTCCCGGCAGCACGGCCGAAGGCAAGATCGTCGACCCGCACGCGACGGCAATGGTCTGCGACGGCCCGGTCTGCGCCCCCCGCATGCTCGAGTCCCAGCTACCTCGTCTCTCCGGGCCGGGCAAGGAGGCGTTGCGGCTGCTGGGAACACTGCCGGACGCGCCGGTCAAGGTCGCGGTACAGGACCGGCGGCTGGGCTACGACGAGGTGCCGCCGCGTGCCGCCGACACCGTCTACATGGACCTGCTTGATTGGTCCGTTCGTTCGCTCTTGGTCCCGGACGACGTGACGCGGGCGCTGGTCGCCGGCGCCGGGACGCCGACCTGCTACTCCCCACGTGACATCGATAAGTCCTTTATGGACGAACTCGCCGCGCGATCGATCACCTCGAACTGGTTCCTCGGCGAGTGGAAGATGCTGAGCGGTTACTGGAGCGACGAGGCGAAGAACGAGGTCCTCCAGAAGCAGGAGACCTTCCGTGCCCTCCCGGCCGACGTGCAGCGAGAGCGGATCATCGCGGTGCGACAGGCGGGCCTGACCTGCCAGGGTAACCAGCTCGACATCCTGCTCGGAGGCGCCCGATGAGGTGGGCGGTGCTGTACGCGCGGTCGCGAAGCCTGCCCGCGTCGTTCGCGGCGCTGGTGGTGACCATGGCCGTGATCTGGTTCCTGGCCCGTGACCACTGGTCGATGATCCCGGTATCCCTGGCGCTCACGGCCGCGGTCGCGGTGATGGCCACCGGGCTGAGCGGACAGGACGCCGATCTCGACCGGACCGCCGCGATCCGGTGGATTCCTCGTCGAGGCCTGCATCTCCTCCTGATCGGTGGCCTCGGTTCCGGCGCCGCGCTCCTGCCCCGGCTGTGGGAGGCGGAGCAGGTGCCGGTGGAGATCGTCACGCGGAACGCGGGCGGACTTCTCGGCCTCGCGGGGATCTCCGCGGTGCTGTTCGGCGGGGCCTTCGGGTGGACGTTGCCGCTGTTCGTGTTCGCCGTCTCGCTCGTGGTCTGGGCCACCACGTCGGGCACGGACACCGCGAACGTGGTGATCACCTGGCTTTTCCAGCCCAGCGACGTGGCCGCGGCCACGTGGACCGCCGTGGTGCTCGGTGTGGCGGGCCTGGGGACCTACGCGGTCTTCGGTAATCGCCGCTGAAGTGTCATGAAAGGGGCTTTCCTGACGAATTCCGTCAGGAAAGCCCCTTTCATGACATCCGCTGGTCAGACGTTCCGGTTGTGCGGGACGAGATCGAGCGGGTCGTGGTCCGGGTCGTCGACGCCGAGGCTGATGATCCGCGAGGGGTGGATCCGGATCACCGCGCCGTCGAAATGGCCGTCGGCCGTGCGGGCGCCCGTCAGTGCCTCGGCCCGGCCGCGGATCTCGAGGCAGCGGATCCTCGGCGGGTCCTGCGACGGCATGTCGTCCACCACGAACGCGGCCTGCCCGTTGGCGGCCACGTTCCGGAACTTCTTGCTCTTCGCCAGTTCGTAGCCGGTGATGTCGATCGTCCTGGTCTCGGTGTTGTAGGCATAGCCGACCGGGCTGACCTGCAGCGTCCCGTCCGGCTGAGCCGTCGCGAGTCGTCCGAGTCCCTGGGTGGCGAGATAGTCGAGTTCCGCTTCACTGAACATGGATCCCAGTGTGCGACCTCTACTTAACTGGAGGTCAAGAGAACAGGCCCTCGCCCCAGAAACCGCCTTCACGTACGCCCGGTGGCACGGCGAAATGAGCGGATCCGGTGTGCTGGAGGTACTCCATCATCGCGTCCTTCGAAGACAGCGCTTGCTGCATCGGCACGAACTGCTTGCGGGTGTCCCGGTTGAAAGCGAGGAAGAACAGCCCCGCGTCGAGGTGCCCGACACCGTCGGAACCGTCGACGAAGTTGTAGCCACGCCGCAGGATCCGCGCCCCGTTCAGGTTCTCGTGCGAGGCGAGCCGGACGTGCGAATCCTCCGGGATCAGTTTCTCGCCGCCCGCGCCGCCGACGTTGAAGTCGGGCTCGTCGAACTCGGCGGCCTGTCCCAGCGGCGCACCCGCGCCCTTCGACCGGCCGACGATGCCTTCCTGCCCCCGCAACGATTCCCGGTCCCAGGTCTCGATGTGCATCCGGATCCGGCGGGCCACCAGGAACGACCCGCCCGCCATCCACGGCTGCCCGTCTTCGGCCGTCGCCCACACCTGGTCACGCAGGACGTCGGCCTCCTCGGCCTTGACGTTGCGCGTCCCATCCTTGAACCCGAACAGGTTCCGCGGCGTGGACTGTGCCCGCGACGTCGACGAACTGCGGCCGAATCCGAGTTGCGACCAGCGCACCGCGGTGACGCCGAAGCCCAGCCGCACCAGGTTCCGGATCGCGTGCACCGCGACCTGCGGATCGTCCGCGCACGCCTGGATACAGACGTCACCGCCGCTGCGGGCGGGGTCGAGTTTGTCCGCCGGGAACAGGGGGAGATCGATCAGCGCGGCGGGCCGTTTCGAGGCGAGCCCGAACCGGTCGTCGAACAGCGAAGGGCCGAAACCGATCGTCAGCGTCAGCGACGACGCCGCGAGATCGAGGGCCTCGCCGGTGTCACTCGGAGGGGCGGCGGGGGCGCCACCGACGGCGCCGCCCGTTCCGACCTCCCGGCCCGCGGTCATCCGCCGGGCCGCGTCCGTCCACGTGCGCAGCAGCTTGACCAGCTTTTCGCGATCCTTCGTCGTCACGTCCAGCGCGACGAAATGCAGGTTCTCCTGGACCGGCGTCACGATCCCGGCCTGGTGCTCGCCATGGAACTCGACGACGCTCTGCGCGGCCTGTGCCGGGCTGTCCCCGCCGAGCAGCCGGTTCGCCCCGAATCCGGCGGCCGCGCCCGTTCCGACGAGAGCGGCACCCGCTCCCGCCATGCCGAACAGCTTCCGGCGGGAGACCTGGGTGTCCTCCGTCCCGGTCATTGCGCCGCGACCTCCGCGACCTTGCTCAGGGGTTCGCTCAGCGCGTCGACCGCCGACGCGAATTCCTTGATCTGGTCCTGGCTCAGCGCGGTGTACAGCTTGAAGCCGTCGCCTTCGCGCTGCTTGTCCAGCAACGCCTGCACGCTGCCGAACTCCTTGTCCAAAGTGGACACCAGGGCCGGGTCTTTCGCCTGCAGGAGCGGGCGCAGCGAGGCGATCGCGGCCTTCGAACCGTCGAGGTTGCCCTGGAAGTCCGAGAGGTCGGTGTGCGAGAACGCCTCCTCTTCGCCGGTGATCTTGCCGGTGGCGATCTCGTCGAGCAGTTCCTTGGCGCCGTTGGCCAGGTCGAGCGCGTTCAGTTCGAGCGCGGCCGACTTGGTGACGAGTTCCTTGACGTCGGCGAGCAGCTGGTCGGCGACCTGGGGCGCGTCGGGCTGCAGCCCGGTCACCCAAAGGTCCTTCTCCAGCCGATGGAACCCGGTGAACTTCTGGCCCGGTTCGAGGTCGGCCTCGCGCGCGTCGATCTTCGGGTCGAGGTCGCCGAACTTCTCGGCCACCGGCTCGACCCGCTCGAAGTAGACGCGGGTGCGGGCGTACGCGGCCTTCGCTTCGTCGACCTTGTTCGCCTTCACGAGCGCGACGAACTTGGTGGTCTCCTCGTCGAGCGCCTTGGTGTTGTTCGCGACGTACTCCGCGTAGCTCTTGACCGCCTGCGCCTTCTGCGAGTTCGGGTCGGTCTGTTTAGCGCCGCCGCCCGTGACGGTGAAGTCGCCGCGGAGGCCGTTGCCGGTCATCCCCGGCTTGCACGCTGTCTGGTACTTGCCCGCTTCGGCGACCTCGACGATGAGCCGCCGGTTCAGCCCGGGCGCGATGTTCTCGACCTCGCCCATGATCCGGTCACCCTCGGCGTAGAGGTAGAACTCGGTGACCTTGCTGCCCTTGTTGGTGATTTCGAAGGTCACGTTGCCCGCGCTCGCGGTGTTCACCGAGACGGCGCACGCGCTGTCCGAGGCCTCGACCTTGATCGGGCCGCCAGCCGCAGCGGGGGTTTCCTCGCCACCACCGCAGGCGGTGAGCACCAGGGCGCCGACGCCGGCGAGAGCGGCGAGCGGGAATCGACGGGACACGGTGGTCACTCCTTAACCGCGGCCGCGACGGGAACCGTCGCGGCCATCTTCTTGGGTCTGAGGAAAAGCGGCAGCACGATCGCCACGTACGCGACCCACGCGACGGCCTGCAGGACCGTCGTCTGCTGCGAATAGTTGAAGATCCCCTTGAGCAGCGCGCCGTACCAGCTGGTCTCCGGCAGCACGTTCGACGCGTCGAACGCGAGTGTGTTCAGACCGGGCAGGAAGGCGGCCTCCTGCAGGTCGTGCAGGCCGTAGCCGAGCACGCCCGCCGCGACGAACACCAAGAGCACACCGGTGATCGTGAAGAACCTGCCGAGGTCGAACCGGACGGCGCCGCGGTAGATCAGATACGCCAGCACGACCGCGGTGAGGATGCCCGCGGTGAAACCGATCAGTGGTTCGGTCGTCCCGCCTTGGGCGGTCTGCACGGTCGAGTAGAAGAACACCGCCGTTTCCAGGCCTTCGCGGCCGACGGCGAAGAACGACAGGACGAGGACGGCGACCGGGCCCACGTCGAGCGCTTCGTCCAGCTTCCCGCGCAGCTCGGCGGCGATCGTCCTCGACGCCTTGCGCATCCAGAAGATCATCGCCGTCACGAAACCGACCGCGACGATCGACAGGGTGCCGCCGAGCAGTTCCTGCTGCTCGAAGGACAGCTGAGCGGTGGAGTAGGTAAGGATCGCGCCGATCCCGACCGACAGCAGGACGGCGACGCCGACACCGAGCCACACCCAGCGCAGCGCGTGCTTCCGGCCGGTCTTGACCAGGAACGCGACGAGGATGCTGACGACGAGGGCGGCTTCCAGGCCTTCACGCAGGCCGATGAGCGCACTCGCGAACCACACGTCGTTCTCCCTGGTCGTCTGACTGAACCTCCAGGTTTTAGGTAAGCCTTGCCTGAAAGTCCAGCTCAGCCGGGCGGTGGCGAATGTGGACGAACCGCTTGAACGGGCCTTGATCGGACGGGCGCTCGGAAAGCATCCGCAGGTCAGCGTGCACCGCGCGGATCACATAACGAATCGGCACCACGACCGCCGGTTTACCGTCCGCTGACCTGCTCCTCCGAATGGGTCATCCCCCGGCAGTGTGGCGAAGTAACCTGACCGGGTGGCCGAAACCACCCAGTCGAGCATCGACGCCCCGGAGCACCCAGCGCGCCCTCTGCCGCCGTACGTCCCCAGGCTCGCTTTCGCGGGCGGGCTCGTGCTGACCGGTGTGGTGCTGATCATGACCGTCGGGATGAACCGGCCGGGTGGGGACGAGCCGCCCCCGCCGGCGGAGCCGCAGCCCGCGCTCGCGGTTCCCGACCAGAAACCGCAGCCTGGGGTGGCGACGCCGCGAGCCGGGCTCGCCGCGCCGCCCGACCGGCCCACCGTTTCCGACGCGGCCGAACTCGAAATCTGGGCGAACCGGGTGGCCGCGAAGACGCGGCTGTCCGCCACCGACCTGTCCGCTTACGGCCGGGCGGAGATGTGGCTTCGGCGGCAGAAACCGGGCTGTCACCTCTCTTGGGCGACCCTCGCCGGTGTTTCCCACGTCGAGACGGCGCAGGGCAGGCCCGGCCCGATCACGCTCACGCCCGACATCTGGGCCAAGCACGCTGTCCGGGCCACCAGTGACGGGAAGCCGCCGGATCCGAAGAACCTCGATGACGCCGCCTTCGCCACCGCCCGCTACCTGTGCGCCGCCGGCGACGACGTCGCCACCCCGGAGGGATGGTGGAAGTCGATGCGGATGTTCAACCCCGCCGTTCCGTACGCCCAGGAGGTCTTCAGCGCGGCCGACGCCTACGCGGACGCCAGCGTCGCGCCCTGATCCTCGAGCACCAGGTCGAAGTTGAGCGCGGCCGCCATCCGGTAGGCGTCGCCCGCCGCGACGACCAGCTGCGCCATCGGATCGACGACGTTCCCCGCCGCCCAGACGCCGTCCACGTTCGTTCGGCCCTGCGCGTCCACGGCGACGAAACCGTCTTCGGTGCGCGCGCAGCCGAGCTGGGCGAGCAGCCGGTCGTGCGGGACGAACTTCGGGCCGACGAACACGACGTCGCGTTCGACGAGTTCGCCGTCCACCAGCCGGACCCCGGCCAGCCGGTCGTTTTCGACGGCGAGCTCGGAGACCTTCCCGTCGACGATCCGGATGCCCAGCCCGGTCAGCTTCACCCGGTCGTCCGCCGAGATCTCCTGGGTATGGGTGAAGAACGTCAGGTCCTTGCTCCACTGCCAGACGATCAGCGCCTGGTGGACCGACTTCTCGGAGGTGGCGAGCACGCCGAAGCGCTGATCGCGCACCTCCCAGCCGTGGCAGTACGGGCAGTGCAGCACGTCGGTGCCGAACCGCTCCGCGACACCGGGGACGTCCGGCAGTTCGTCGGCCAGCCCGGTGGTCATCACGATCCGGCGCCCGCTGACGACCCGGCCGCTCGCCAGTTCCACCGCTTTGTCGTGCCGCAGCCGGTGGACGACGTCGTCGATGAGCTCCACGCCGTATCCGCGCACTTCGTCACGGCCTATCGCCAGGAGTTCTTTGGGCGGGATGCCGTCCCTGGTCAGGAAACCTTGCGCGTGCGCGGCGGGCGCGTTGCGCGGCGTCCCGCCGTCGATCACGGCGACCTTCCGCCGCGCCCTGCCCAGTACCAAGGCCGCGCTGAGGCCCGCGACACCACCGCCGATGATCACCACGTCGAATTCGTTGCTCATGGTCCCGAGCATCCGACTTCCGTCGAGATCTGGCAAAGTTCATTGCCGGTTTGGCAAACTGGGGGCATGCAGGACATCGAACGGCGGCTCGCCGAGGTCGGCCCGAAGCTCAAGCGGCTCCGCAAGGAACGCGGCACCACCCTCTCCGCGCTCTCGGAGGCGACGGGGATCTCCGCCAGTACGCTTTCGCGGCTCGAATCGGGCACCCGGAAGGCCACCCTGGAGCTGCTGCTGACGTTGTCGGAGGCACACAAGGTCCCGCTCGACGAACTCGTCGGCGAACCCGAGCCGTCCGATCCGCGGGTCCGGATGAAACCGCAGAAGTTCGGCAGGTTCACCGCCTGGTCGCTGAGTGCGCAGCCCGGTCAGCCGCAGGCGTTCAAACTGCTGATCCCGGTCGAGAACATCGAACCGGTGCAACGGACACACGAGGGCTACGAGTGGATGTACGTCCTCAGTGGACGGTTGCGGGCGGTGCTCGGTGACCGTGACTTCACGATGGGGCCGGGCGAGGCCGCCGAATTCGACACGCGGGTGCCGCATTGGTTCGGAAGCGCGGGGCCGGGGCCGGTGGAACTGCTGGTGCTGTTCGGCAAGCAGGGTGAGCGGGCCCACCTGCGGGCCAAGTCCACCTGAGAACCGGCGTCAGTCGCGCAACGCGATCCGCGCGCTGACCTCGCTGATCGCCTCCAGGTACTCCGGGATCGGGTGCATCGCCGACGCGATCCGCATCTGCGCGAGCGCCTCGGTCAACCGGCCGAGGCGCTGGAGGGTCCGCCCCAGCACGAACCGGGCGTAATGATCGGTGGGGTCCAGCTCCAGCACCCGGTTGAAGGCGCGCTCGGCCCGCCGCAACTGTGCGGAGTGGAAGTACGCGCGGCCCGCCAGCAGTTGCACGCTCGGTTTGTCGGTTTCCTCCTCCAGCAACGGTTGGAGGGCCTTGAGGGCATCGAGCGGCCTGCGGCTTTCGACCAGGGCCTCCGCCTGTCGGAAGGCGCGGAACCGCGATTCGCCGGACGAGTCCGGACCAGGTTCTGGGGCGGGTTCGGCATCCATCATGGTCCGCTCCACGATACCCCTGGGCAGGGCCGTTCACGAGGAGCTGAAACGGTCATGGTGGACTGTCTTGCCATGAGCAGTGCCGAAGAGGACAGGCCCGAATACCTCGGTCTCGCGCCGTACCTCTACTACGCCGACGCGACCGAAGCTGTCGCGTGGCTGGTCAGAGTGTTCGGGTTCACCGAGGAGGTGCGCTTCGCCGACGCCTCCGGCGAGGTGTTCCAGGCCACCCTGTGCGCCGGTCCGGCGAAGATCCAGCTGGCCGGGGTCGGACCCGAATACTGGGACGGCAAGGGTGTCGACGGCCCGGTCGGCCAGCTGAACATCATCTACGTCGCCGACGCCGACGCGCAGTACGAGCGGATTCGCGCCGCCCTCGGCGACGACGCCGACCTCGACGCGCCGCAGGATCAGCCCTACGGCGCCCGCGTGTTCACCGTCTCCGACATCGGCGGCAACAGCTGGACGTTCTGGCAGCAGTTCTCCGACACCGTCGAGCTCCCGTCGGGCTGGCGGGAAGTCCGCGCAGGTGAACCAGTCGCCGAGTAGGTCCTGTGTGGCGCGTGCCTCCAACGGGTGAACGACGCCGACGGCTAGGCTGGGGCCGGTCACCGCAGGCACAACCCACATGAGGAGCATGGCGTGGCGCTCATCGAGCAGGTAGGCGCTCGCGAGATTCTTGACTCGCGAGGCAACCCGACGGTCGAAGTGGAGGTGGCTCTCGACGACGGCACGCTGGCGCGGGCCGCGGTCCCCTCGGGTGCGTCCACCGGCGAACACGAAGCCGTCGAGCTGCGTGACGGCGACACCGGCCGGTACAACGGCAAGGGTGTCGAGCGCGCGGTCGCGGCCGTCCTGGACGAAATCGGCCCGGACCTGGTCGGCACCGACGCCGTGGACCAGCGCATCGTCGACCAGAAGCTGGTCGATCTCGACGGCACCCCGGACAAGGGCCGCCTCGGCGCGAACGCCATCCTCGGCGTTTCGCTCGCCGTCGCGAAGGCCGCCGCCGATTCGGCCGAATTGGAACTGTTCCGCTACCTCGGCGGGCCGAACGCGCACGTTCTGCCGGTGCCGATGCTGAACATCCTCAACGGTGGCGCGCATGCCGACACCGATGTGGACATCCAGGAGTTCATGATCGCGCCGATCGGCGCCGAGTCGTTCCGCGAGGCCCTGCGCTGGGGCACCGAGGTCTACCACTCGCTGAAGTCGGTCCTGAAGGGCCGCGGCCTGGCGACCGGCCTCGGCGACGAAGGCGGCTTCGCGCCCAGCCTGAAGAACAACCGCGAGGCGCTCGACCTGATCCTTCAGGCGATCGAGAAGGCCGGTTACGCCCCGGGCCGCGACGTGGCGCTCGCGCTCGACGTCGCCGCGACGGAGTTCTACTCCGACGGCGCGTACACCTTCGAAGGCGCGAAGAAGAGCGCCGAGCAGATGTCGGCCTACTACGCCGAACTGCTGCGCGACTACCCGCTCGTGTCCATCGAGGACCCGCTGAGCGAGGACGACTGGGACGGCTGGGTCCAGCTGACCGCCGAGGTCGGCGAGAAGGTCCAGATCGTCGGCGACGACCTGTTCGTCACCAACCCGGACCGCCTCGAAGAGGGCATCACCCGCCGCGCCGCCAACGCGCTGCTGGTGAAGGTCAACCAGATCGGCACGCTGTCGGAGACCCTCGACGCGATCTCGCTGGCCACCTCGTACGGCTACAAGTCGATGATGAGCCACCGGTCCGGCGAGACCGAGGACACCTTCATCGCGGACCTCGCCGTCGCGACCGGTGTCGGCCAGATCAAGACCGGCGCCCCGGCGCGCGGCGAGCGGATCGCCAAGTACAACCAGCTGCTCCGGATCGAGGAAACCCTCGCCGACGCGGCGCGCTACGCCGGCGACCTGGCATTTCCCCGGTTCAGCGCCGAGGGATAACGAGCTATGGCGGACCGGGGGAGGGCGCGGACCCGTCGTAACGGGCGCGCGGAAGGCGGTGGCTCCGGCAGGGGCCGCCGTCCGGAGCGCGCCCGCCGTACGACGACGACGGAGGTCCGCGCCCGAACCCGGCTGCGCCGCAGCCTGGCGGCGAAACGGGCATCGGGTGCCGCGAAGGTGCTCGGCATGTCCACCACCCGCCGGGCCGCGGTGGTGGCGATCGTGGTGTGCGCGCTCGCGTTCACCATCGCCGTCCCGCTGCGCACGTACCTCAGTCAGAAGTCCGAGGTGACCGAGCAGCAGCAGCTGCAGTCCGAGCTGCAGCGGAGCGTCGCCCAGCTGGAAGGTCGCAAGGCCGAGCTGAGCGACCCCGCGCAGATCGAGGCGGAGGCGCGTAAACGCTTCGGTTTCGTGAAGCCCGGCGAGACGCCGTACATCGTGCAGCTCCCCGAGGACAAGGCGCCCGAGCAAGGGCAGCCGCAAGGCCAGCAGCCGGTGCCCGCGGGCTCCTGGTACGAGAAGCTGTGGGATCAGGTCGCGGGCGACTGAAGCTCTCCCTTTAGCCTTATGGGCGTGAACAGCACGGAAAAGTCTTCATACGACCCTGTGACCGACGCCGACCGCGAGATCATCGCGGAACAGCTCGGCCGGGTACCCCGTGCGCTGCGTGCCGTAGCCGCGCGCTGCCCGAGCGGTCACCCGTCGGTCGTGCAGACGAGCCCCCGCCTCGACGACGGCACCCCCTTCCCGACGCTCTACTACTTGACCTGCCCGAAGCTGACTTCGATGGTCGGCACGCTCGAGGCGTCCGGGCTGATGAAGGAGATGACCGACCGGCTCGCGGAGGACCCCGAGCTGGCGGCCGCCTACCAGCGGACCCACGAGAGCTACCTCGCCGAACGCGACGCCATCGATTCGCTCGGCCACGAGGTCAGCGCGGGCGGGATGCCCGGCCGCGTCAAATGCCTGCACGTCCACCTGGCGCACACGCTCGCCGTCGGCCCCGGGGTGAACCCGTTCGGGGACGAAACCCTCGCGCTGCTCAAAGCGAACGGCTGGCCGTCGGGTGACTGCCAGGGGTAACGCCTGCCCCTGCTGTACAGATAGTTCCTCCAGGTGGGTTAATTCACCCGTTGTCGACCAACTGGTCCTCCCCTATGGGGTGAAACCGGTCACCGCATGCGGCAGGCTGTGCACCAGTTGCGGGTTATCGGGGTGGGCAAGTAACGGATCGCCGAGTCGTGATCCGCCGGGAGGGTTCTGAGGTATGCGCGTGAGGCACGTGCCAGGCGCGGTGACCGGTCATGTCCGGAGACTCTGTCTCCGGCACCGCACGATCGCCGCGGTGACCGGAGGTGTCCTCGCCATCGTCCCGGCCTGTGCCGCGGTCGTCGGTGCCGGCAGCTGGGCCGCGACGGCGAGCACGATCCATTCGGACAACGTCGCCCTCGTCGGCGGCTATGACCCGAAGAACCCGCTCGTCCACCAGATCGGCGTCGACGGCAGCTTGCCGAACGCGCCGACTCCGCTCCCGCTCCCCGCGGACGAACTCCCCAACGGACCGCTCGGCATCCCGGTCACCGCGCTCGCCGCGTACCGCAACGCCGCCGACGTCCTCATCGCCGAACAGCCCGGCTGTCACATCGACTGGGCGCTGATCGCGAGTATCGGCCGGATCGAGTCCAACCACGCGCGCGGCGGCTACGTCGACGCCAAGGGCAACACCCTCGAACCGATCCTCGGCCCGCAGCTCAACGGCGCCGGCCCGTTCGCGGCCATCCCGGACACCGATGGCGGCAAGTACGACGGCGACACGGTCTGGGACCGCGCCGTCGGCCCGACGCAGTTCATCCCCTCCACCTGGAAGGGCTACGCCTCCGACGGCAACGGCGACGGCGAGTCCAATCCGAACAACATCTTCGACGCGGCGCTGGGCACCGGCCGGTACCTGTGCTCCGGCGGGCTCGATCTGTCCAAACCGGACCAGTTGCGCGCGGCTGTCTTCCGCTACAACAACTCCGACACCTATGTGAACACCGTGCTGATCTGGGCCGAGGCCTACCGCACGGGTGTGCTGCCGACGCCGGACAGCAGGGTGCCGATCGGCGCGCCGAACGCCGGGGCCGCCCCGCCGCCCGCCTCGGTGCCGCCGCCTCCGGTGCCGTCGACACCGCCCGGCTCGGTGACGCCGCCGCCGTCTTCGACCTTGCCGGGGACGAGTACTTCTTCGTCGTCGTCGAAACCGCCGACAAGCTCGAAGCCGCCGCAGTGTCCGACGTCCACCGTGACGGAGACGGTCCCGAGTCCGACCACGAGCGCGACGACCACGGCCCCGACTACGCCGCCGACGACCTGTTCCTCGCCGACGACGACCACAACGACGACGACGGTGACGCCAACGAGCACCGGCGCCGCCGGAACCACCTGACGGCAAGGGGCGCGGTAATCTCCGGGGCATGCCTCGTGTTGCCGCGATCGACTGTGGGACCAACTCCATCCGCCTGCTCGTTGCCGAGCTGACCCCGCGTCACGACGGGACGGTCGACCTGCGCGACCTGCACCGCGAGATGCGGATCGTCCGCCTCGGCCAGGGTGTCGACGCCACCGGCAAGCTGGCCCCCGAGGCGCTCGAGCGCACCCGCAAGGCGCTGGCCGACTACGCGATCGCCGCGCGCCGCAAGGGTGTGGAAAAGGTCCGCATGGTCGCGACGTCGGCGACTCGCGACGCGAGCAACCGCGACGAGTTCTTCGCGATGACGCGCGAGGTGCTCGGTACCGAAGCCGAAGTGATCAGCGGTGACGAAGAGGCGCGGCTGTCCTTCACCGGCGCTGTCGGCGAGCAGGATCCCGACGACGGCCCCTTCGTGGTGGTCGACGTCGGCGGCGGCTCGACCGAACTCGTGGTCGGCACCTGGGACGGCCGCAAGGCGGAGGTCATCGCGGCGAAGTCGGTCGACATCGGGTGCGTGCGGATCACCGAACGCGCGCTGAAGTCCGACCCGCCGACCGCGGACGAGATCGCCGAAGCCCGTCAGCTGGCCGCCAAGGTGCTCGCCGATGCCTTCGACGTCGTGGACGTGTCCACCGCCAAGACGTGGATCGGTGTCGCCGGGACGGTCACGACCCTGACGGCCGTGGCGCAGGGTCTTTCGGAGTACGACTCCGAGCGCACCCACCTTTCGAAGCTTTCCCGCGCCGACATCGACCGCGTCGCCCAGTCGCTCCTCACAGCCGACCATGCGACCCGCGCAGCGAACCCGGTGATCCACCCCGGCCGGGTCGACGTGATCGGCGGCGGCTCGGTGATCGTGCAGGTGCTGGCCGAGCAGTTCGCCACGCGCAGTGGTCCCGGCGAACTGGTGATCTCCGAGCACGACATCCTCGACGGGATCGCCCTGTCGCTCGCCTGATCGCCCGGTTTTCTCTTACGTGAAGCCATTTCTTTCGGTGATCACGTGGTGACCTCCAGTCCGGATTAGGCCGTTCGGCGCAACCCCGTTCCTACCAACGTTGTGCTCTAACCGGGTGGTCCGGCACACCGTCACACATTTGCAACGCCAACGCACTGTGATCGGCTTCACCTGTCCCATAGCGTCGTCTCACCTTCTGGGCGGTAGGGCGCGACCAGCGCTCGCCGGACTATCCGACGACGAGAGTTGGAGGGGACATGCGGGCTTCACGCGGGTTCTGGGGAGCGACGGCGGTGGTGGCCACGGCGGCCCTGCTGCTGACGGCCTGTGGAGGTGGTGGATCCAAGGAAGACAAGGGATCCGGTGCCACCGACGCCAACGCGGCGGTTTCGGTCTACGGCACCGAGCCGGAGAACTCGCTGATCCCCGCCAACACCAACGAACTCGGCGGGTCCAAAGCCCTCAAGCCGGTCTTCTCGGCGCTGGTCGGCTACAAATCCGACACCGCCGAACCGTACAACCTGATGGCCGAATCGATCACCACGACCGATTCCAAGGTCTTCGACATCAAGATCAAAAAGGGCTGGAAGTTCCACGACGGGACCGAGGTCAAGGCCAAGAACTTCGTCGACGCGTGGAACTACAGCGCGAACGGCAAGAACGGCATGCAGAACGCGTCCTTCTTCGAGCAGATCCAGGGCTACGACGAGATCAGCGCGAAAGAGCCCGCCGTCAAGGAGATGTCCGGGCTCAAGATCGTGAACGACTACGAGTTCCAGGTCACCCTGAAGGGCCCGTTCTCGGTGTTCTCCACCAAGATCGGCTACCTCGCCTTCGCGCCCCTGCCGGACAAGTTCTTCGCCGACCCGGAGGCGTTCGCCAAAGCCCCGATCGGGAACGGACCGCTGAAGTTCGTTTCGCGCACACCGAACCAGAACATGAAGCTCACGCGGTACGACGAGTACCAGGGCGAGGACAAGGTCAAGTTCAAGGACCTCGAAGTCCGCATATACACCAGCCAGGAAACCGCGTACCAGGACCTGCTGAGCAACCGCCTCGACTTCATGGAGGCGCTCCCGCCCGCGGCGAAGGCAGGCGGGAAGTACAAGACCGACCTCGGTGATCGCCTGGTGGAAGGCAAACTGCTCGGCATCGCCGCGCTCGCCATCCCGTACTACGTCCCGGGTTACGACAACCTCGACCTGCGCAAGGCGATCGCGCTCGCGATCGACCGCGAGCAGATCGTCAAGACCGTCATGAACGACACCTACACGGCGGCCGACGGCTACGTGTCGCGTGGCATCGAGGGTTACCGGCCGGGCGTCTGCGAGTTCTGCAAGTTCGACCCGGTGAAGGCCAAGGAGTACTGGGCGAAGTCCGGGTACACCGGCAAGCTGACCATCGCGTCGAACGCCGACGGTGGCCGTAAGGAACCGCTGGTCGCGGCGTGCAACAGCATCAAGAACGCGCTCGGCGTCGAATGCGACTTCGTCCCGGCGACCGACTTCGGCCAGTGGCGCAGCATCGTCAACGGCAGGAAGCTGACCGGGATGGGCCGCTCCGACTGGTCGGCCGACTACCCGTCGATCGAGAACTACCTGAACCCGCGCTACAAGAGCACCGGTTCGTCGAACGACTCGACGTACAACAGCCCGGCCGTCGACGCGCTGCTCAAGCAGGCGGACCAGACCGCCGACAAGGCGGCCGCGATCAAGCTGTACCAGCAGGCGGAGGACCAGATCGCGAAGGATCTGCCGCAGATCCCCGTGTGGGAGGAGAAGGGCGTCGGCGGCAAGTCGAACCGGCTCAAGGTCGCGAAGCTCGACTACGGCCGTCTCGCGGACTACTCGTCCATCGAGGTCGCCGCGAAGTAACCGTGTGGTCGTGCCGGCCGGGAGTGGCGGATCACCGCTCCCGGCCGGCCGGAACCCCAGCTCCCACCACGCGATCTCCAGGACGGCACGCCCATGTCCCAGTACATCCTCCGACGACTGCTCCAGCTCATCCCCGTCTTCTTCGGCACCACTTTCCTCATCTACGCGCTCGTGTGGGCGGTACCCGGTGACCCGTTCGCCGGCAAATGCGGTCAGGTCGCCTGCCCGCCCGCCTACATCGAGATGATGACCGCCAAGTTCAACCTCGACGATTCGATCTTCGTCCAGTACTTCAAATACCTCGGGAACCTGTTCACCGGCGACTGGGGAGAGACCTTCAACGGCGTCTCGGTCGGCGAGCTGATCGGGAACGCCTATCCGGTGACCGTGCGGCTCGCGCTGATCGCGGTGGCCATCGAGGCGATCATCGGGCTCTCCGCCGGCATCCTGACCGGCCTGCGCGGTAAGGGTTTCCTCGACAACCTCGTGCTGATGTCCACCACGTTCCTGATCTCGATCCCGGTGTTCGTCACCGCGATCGTGCTGCAGATCATCCTGGGTTCGGAACTGGGCCTCATCGAGGCGAGCGTGTCCGAGGACGCCACGGTCGGCGAGCTGATCGTGCCGGGAATCGCGCTGGGCAGTCTTTCCATGGCCTACATCGCCCGGCTGATGAGAACGAGTATCGCGGAGAACCGGCATGCCGACTACGTCCGCACGGCCGTCGCGAAAGGACAGCCGCGCAGCCGCGTCGTCGGCGTTCACCTGCTCCGGAACTCGGTGATCCCGGTGCTGACCTTCATCGGCACCGACATCGGCGCGCTCATGGGCGGGGCCATCGTCACCGAAGGCGTGTTCAACATCAACGGCATCGGCGGGCTCATCTTCCGCGGTATCCAAAACCGGGAGGGCGCCACCGTCACCGGCGTCGTCGTCCTGCTGGTGATGGTCTATCTGCTGGTGAGTCTCACCGTCGACCTGCTCTATGCCGTTCTCGACCCGAGGATCCGTTATGACTGACCCGAACGTGGCCGGCGGCGTGTCCTCCGTGGACGTCGCCGCCGCCGGTGTCGCCGACGATTCCGCGGTGGCGCACAAGCCACGCAGTCTCGGCGGCGACGCCTGGCGGTCGCTGCGCCGCAAGCCGTCCTTCGTCATTTCCGCCGTCATCATCGCGTTCGTCGTGCTCGTCGCGATCGCCCCCGACCTGTTCAGTTCGCGTGCGGCCGGGTTCAGCGATCTGACCCACGCCAACGAAGGACCGTCCGCGGACGCCTGGTTCGGTTACGACAACCAGGGCTACGACGTCTACGCGCGGACCATCCACGGTGCGCGGGCGTCGTTGCTGGTCGGTGTCTTCGCGACCGTGCTGACGATCCTGATCGGCTCGATCGTCGGGATCGTCGCCGGGTACTACGGCCGTCTCGTCGACAGCCTGTTCTCCCGGATCGGCGACATCTTCGCGGCGTTGCCGTTCGTGCTCGGCGCGATCGTCATCCTGACGACCTTCAACGCCCCCGGCACGAACCCCGGCGCGGTCACCATCATCGTGCAGGTGGTCGTCTCGATCGCGGCGCTGAGCTGGCCGGTCGCGATGCGCATCATGCGGTCGGCGACGCTGGTGGCCAAGCAACTCGACTACGTCAAGGCGGCGCGCGGGCTCGGCGCGAGCACACCACGCATCGTGTTCCGGCACCTGCTGCCCAATACGGTCGCCCCGGTGCTGGTCTACGGGACCATCGCGCTCGGCGCGTTCATCGGCGCGGAGGCGACACTGGCCTACCTCGGTGTCGGCGTGCGGCCACCGGTCGTTTCGTGGGGTGTGATGATCAGCGACGCGCGGGACTACTTCCGGGTGAATCCGCACATGCTGTTGTTCCCCGCCGGGTTCGTCACCGTCACCGTGCTCGCGTTCGTCATGCTCGGTGACGGGATCCGCGACGCGCTCGATCCGAAGGCCCGGTGATCGGCTTGTCCTCCATCGAAAACGAACTGCTCCTCGAAGTCGAGGACCTGCACGTCGAGTTCCGGACTTCGGACGGTGTCGCGACGGTGCTCAACGGCGTCGACTATTCCGTGCACGCCGGGGAAACCCTTGCCGTGCTGGGAGAATCGGGCTCGGGCAAGAGTGTCACCGCCCAGACGGTGATGGGCATCCTCGACAGCCCGCCCGCCGTCGTCACCGGCGGCGCCGTCCGCTACCGAGGCGAGGATCTGCTCACCGCCACCGAAGAGCGGCGGCGTGAAGTGCGGGGCGGGGAGATCGCGATGATCTTCCAGGACGCGCTCTCCGCGCTGAATCCCGTCTTCACCGTGGGATTCCAGATCGAGGAACAGCTGCGGGTCCGGCTCGGTATGTCCAAAAAGGACGCTCGCAGGCGGGCGATCGAACTGCTCGACACCGTGCGCATCCCGGCCGCCGCCCGGCGGATCCGCGAGTACCCGCACCAGTTCTCGGGTGGGATGCGGCAGCGCGCGATGATCGCCATGTCGCTCGCGCTCGACCCCGATCTGCTGATCGCGGACGAGCCGACGACCGCGCTCGACGTCACCGTGCAGGCCCAGATCATGGACCTGCTGGCGGAGATCCAGGCCGAACGGCGGATGGGGCTGATCCTGATCACCCACGACCTGGCGGTGGTCGCCGAGGTCGCTGACCGGATCGCGGTGATGTACGCGGGCCGGATCGTCGAACAGGCCGACGTCGCCGAACTGTTCCGCTCGCCGGGGCATCCCTACACCGAGGCGCTGATGGCCTCGCTGCCGCGGCTCGACCTCAAAGGACAGACGCTGGAGACCATCAAGGGCCTGCCGCCGAGCCTGCTGAACGTCCCGCCCGGCTGCCCGTTCCATCCACGCTGCCCCCGGGCGGAAAGCCGGTGCGAGTCCGAACGACCCGCGCTGCACAGCCTCGGTTTCGGCAGGGTCAGCGCCTGCCACTTCGCCGACGAGGTGGTGAGCGGCCGTGTCTGAGCCCATTCTGCGCGTCGAAAACCTGGTGAAGTACTTCCCGGTGCGAGCCGGGGTTCTCTTCAAACGCACGATCGGCCACGTGAAGGCGGTCGACGGGGTGTCTTTCGATCTCATGCCGGGGGAAACCCTTGGCGTGGTCGGAGAATCCGGCTGCGGTAAGTCCACTTTGGCCCAGGTGCTGATGCGGCTGGAGGAACCCACGGGCGGGCTCGCGACCTTCGAGGGCCGTGACATCTTCGCGTTGCGGGGAGCCGAACTCAGGAAGCTGCGGCGTGAGATCCAGATCGTGCTGCAGGATCCGTACACCTCACTGAACCCGAGGATGACCGTCGGCGACATCATCGGCGAGCCTTTCGAGATCCACACCGAGGTGGCGCCGAAGGGTTCGCGGGCGGCTAAGGTGCGGGAGCTGCTCGACGTCGTCGGGCTGAATCCCGAGCACATCAACCGCTATCCGCACCAATTCTCCGGTGGGCAGCGTCAGCGCATCGGGATCGCGCGGGCGCTGGCCTTGCGGCCGAAGGTCATCATCTGTGACGAGCCGGTTTCCGCGCTGGACGTTTCGATCCAGGCGCAGGTGATGAACCTGCTCGGTGAATTGCAGAAGGAATTCGGCCTTTCCTATGTGTTCATCGCACACGACCTGTCCGTGGTGCGTCACCTTTCCACGCGGGTCGCGGTGATGTACTTGGGCAAGATCGTGGAAATGGGGACGGAAGAGGAGATCTACGAGCATCCGTCACATCCCTATACGCAGGCGCTGTTGTCCGCGGTGCCGGTCGCGGATCCCGCGTTGCGCGGGCAGCGGCAGGTGATCCGCCTGGAGGGTGACGTGCCGAGCCCGCTTGACCCGCCGTCGGGCTGCCGGTTCCGCACCCGGTGCTGGAAGGCGCAGGACCTTTGCGCGGATCAGGAACCCGAATTGATCACGCGGACCGGTGGGCATTTGTCCGCCTGTCATTTCGCGGAGGAAAAAACTGTCGTCCCCTGACTTTGGTAGGGACTTCGTTGATCGCGTGGGATCACTGACGTAGTTTTCATGAATCGTTTTCTTCAGGAGGCAGGAAATGAAAAGATCCAGATCTCTTGTCGTCGCGCTCGCGGTGCCGCTGTTCGGCGCGATCGTCGCGGCCCCGGTGGCGTCCGCGCAGCCGCAGCTTTCCGGCGCGGCGACCGAATTCTCCGTTCTGGCCCGTGAAGGCCAGAGTGTCGCGTCGGTGGAAAGGGCGATCCGCGCCGCCGGTGGCACCGTCGTGACCAGCAACGCCGCCGTCGGCTTGATCACCGCGTCGGCGCCCGCCAACGGTTTCGCCGAGCGGGTCTCCGCCGACCGCTCCGTTTTCGGTGCGGCCAAAGCGAAGCCGATCGGCACCGCGCCGAAGAACGGCAAGGCGAAGGTCAAGCCGAACGTCGTCGAGAAGGAGAGCCGCGGCGCCGCGTCGGCCAAGAAGCCGGCGAAGCCGAAGGCCGTCGGCATGGACCCCCTCGACGATCAGCTCTGGGGTCTCCAGTCCGTCCGTTCCGACCTCTCGCGCACCAAGCAGCCGGGTGACAAGCGAGTGAAGGTCGGCATCATCGACACCGGTGTCGACGCGAGCCACCCGGACATCGCGCCGAACTTCGACCTCGCCGCGTCGCGGAACTTCACGAAGGACATCGTCGCCGACGTGAATGGCGCCGTCGTCGACGGTCCGTGTGAGTTCCGCAGCTGCAAGGACCCGGCGGACCACGACGACAACGGGCACGGCACGCACGTCGCCGGAACCATCGGCGCCGCCGCGAACGGCTTCGGCGTCTCGGGCGTCGCGCCGAACGTGACGCTGGTGAACATCCGCGCCGGCCAGGACTCGGGCTTCTTCTTCCTGCAGTCGACCGTGGACGCGATCACCTACGCGGGCGACGCCGGTGTGGACGTCGTCAACATGAGCTTCTACACGGATCCGTGGCTGTACAACTGCTCCGCGAACGCCGCGGACACCCCCGCGCAGCAGGCCGAACAGCGCACCATCATCGAGGCGACGACCCGCGCGCTGAACTACGCGCACCGCAAGGGCGTCACGCAGGTCGTCTCGCTGGGCAACCAGCACAGCGACCTCGCCGCCCCGCAGCCGGACGCGTCGAGCCCGGGCTACCCGTCGGGCAGCACGCACTCGCGGCAGATCGACAACGCGAGCTGCCTCTCGCTGCCCATCGAAGGCCCGCACACGATCGGCGTCTCGTCCTTCGGCCCGTCGCAGGCGAAGGCGGACTACTCGAACTACGGCGTCGAGCAGATCTCGGTCTCCGCACCCGGCGGATACTTCCGTGACTACTTCGGCACCCCGTGGTACCGCACGGTCGAGAACCAGATCCTCTCGACCTACCCGCGCAACGTCGGCGTCGCGGAAGGCAACATCGACGCGGCCGGGAACATCACGCCCGACGGCGTCACCGCCGGAGTCCAGAAGGCGACCGCCGCCGACGGCCGCGTCGGCTACTACCAGTGGCTGCAGGGGACGTCGATGGCGTCGCCGCACGCGACCGGTGTCGCGGCGCTCATCGTTTCGCAGTACGGCAAGGGTTCCCGCGACTTCGGGATGAACCCGGACGCGGTGCAGCGGGTGCTCGAGGGCACGGCTTCGGACATCGCCTGCCCGGTGCCGCGGACCGTCGACTACCTGAAGGAAGGCCGGGACGCGTCGTTCACCGCCACCTGCACGGGTGACGCTTCGTTCAACGGCTTCTACGGCCATGGCGCGGTTGACGCCTGGTCGGCCGTGACCCGAGGTTCCCAGTACCTGCGAGGCTGACCTCTCGCTCCTGGGTGCCGCTTCAGTGAATGGGGCGGTGTTTGGGTATGTCATGAAAGGGGCTTTCAGGACGAAATTCGTCCTGAAAGCCCCTTTCATGACATCTGGGGGACGTTATGCGGAGCGTTTCCGGGGCAAGGCGATCGTCACCGCCGGCCTCGGTCGAGACGCCGCCCATTTGCGCGCCGCTCTCAACTCGCGGATGACTGCTTTGGGGTCGGAACGTAGCTTGCTCGGCAATGTCTGCACCACGACAATTCCGCTCGCCGCGTAGCGATTGTTCCGCTCGACGGTCTTCGCGAAGAGCGCACCCTTCTGGTGGAACTCCCAGGAATCGATCTCCCAGGCCATGGCGACCCCGTCGTCCCAGAGATCGGCCATAGCGACGAATCGGCCTTCGTGATCGAAGATCTTGACATTGCACAGGGGCTCGGGAAATCCTGCGCTCCGCCACAGGGCGACCGCGTCGAGTTCCGGCACGGATCGAACGTCGTCTTCGAGTCTGTGCAACACGGATCTCGGTAGAGCGGTACCTCTGCGACTGCCAGAGTCCAGTTCGGCCACCAGGTCCTGATGAGTGCACAGGCCTGACTCGAGGGCTTCGAGCAGAGTGGCGCTCACCAGATCGAAATCCCGCACCCGGCGGAGCCCGTCCAGTACCGCCCGATGGGGCGGAGCGAGAGGAACGCCATCGAGGATGACCGAGTCAGGGAAGTGCTTGGTCCGCTCGACGATGGTGAAGTTCGCGTTGGTGAACTTGTGTTCTTCCGGGACGAGCACATGAACCGCTCTGCTCTTGAGCGCCGTGGACAGTCCGTAGAGACGGAGTGCCTCGAATCCGGTCACCACGCCGCGACGATCGCAATGCAGCAGTGCCGCTTCGATGCGCTGGCGTGTCGTCGGAGGGGTGCGGGACAAGAGCACGATGCCCGGCAGCAGGTGAGTCCAGGGTCCGCCTGGTTGACATCTGCGATAGGTGGTTCGCTGGGGTACGCCCAGTTGTTCGAGCCGCCCTGCGGCTATTACGCCGTGGCTGCTGTTCTCGAGTAGTAGGGATCGGGTCTGTACGAGCTTTGTGGTGTTCACGTCCAGGATCGTCGCCCTGTGCCCCGACAGAAACCGACCCGAAGGTGTCATGAAAGGGGCTTTCAGGACTAAAAACGTCCTGAAAGCCCCTTTCATGACACTCTTTGGGCCCCACACGCGCGCGTGGGGAGGGGTTAGCGGGCCGAGGCGGCCTTCACGAACTTAGCCAGGTCCTTCGACTGCTGGACCCGTGAGGCCTCGTGCACGTACATCATGTGCCCGGCCGGGTAGTAGGCCGTGTCGATGTTCTCCCGCAGTTCCTCAGGGATCTGCAGTTGCGCGAGGACGTGCTCCGAAGCGAAGTAAGGAGTCGCGCCATCGTAGTGACCGAAGGCGACGTGCACGCGAAGGTGCGGATTCGTCCGCATGGCCGTGGCGAGAGAGTCCACAGAGGACACAGAGCGGCCCTCGAAGTCGGAGTACGACCAGGCCTTGAAGACGTCCGTCGAAAGGACCTCGTACGGCAGGTCGTTCTCGTAGCCGAGTTCGGCGCGCACGTAGTGGTTGAGTCCTGCCGAGTAGGCGCCGATGATCCGCGAGATCGACGGGTCGTCGCTCATGTGCTCGCGGCCGCCGTCCGGCTCCCAGGTGGTGAACCGGCCGTCCATCCTGCCGACGACGAGCCCCTTGTTCCGCAGCAGTTCGGTGAAGTAGCGGACGTGCTCGATCCGCAGGTTCACCCGGTCCACATAGGACTCGCTCAGCCCGGTCAGCGAGGCGAGTGTCGCGACGGCTTCGGCGCGGTCCTGTGTGGACAGACGGGCGCCGCGGGCGAGGGCCCAGGGGAGCTCCTTGGCCGCGAAGTCCTCGGCGTCCGCGAGGACGTCGTCGAGCGGGCGTTCGCCGTGCAGGCCGTGGTAGTGCGCGATCGCCGCGTACGTCGGCACGTAGAGCGAGTACGGCAGGTCGTTGCCTTCGGTGAACCGCAGGGTGCCCAGGTCCAGGACGGACGAGATCAGCAGGAGCCCGTTCAGGTACATCCCGTGGCGTTCCTGCAGGTGCGCCGCCAGCCCGGCCGCGCGGAGCGTGCCGTACGACTCGCCCGCGAGGAACTTCGGCGAGAGCCAGCGCTGCTTGCGCGAGACCCACAGCCGGATGACCTCGCCGATGGACTCGATGTCGGCCGTGTACCCGTGGTAGTCCTTGGCCTTCTCGCCGTCCACGGCGCGCGAGTAGCCGGTCGACACCGGATCGATGAACACCAGGTCGCTGTGCGCGAGCAGGGTTTCCTGGTTGTCGGTCAGCCCGTACGGGGGCGCCGCCGGGTCGTCGACGTCGCCGGACAGCACGCGGCGCGGGCCGAGGAGGCCCAGGTGGAGCCAGATGCTCGCGGAGCCGGGGCCGCCGTTGAAGGCGAACGTGACCGGGCGCGAGCCGGACTCGGCGTCGTCGAGCGTGTACGAGGTCACGAACACTTCGGCCTTGGCCTGGTGGCCTTCGGACTTGCCGTCGGTGATGACCTCCTTCCGCAGCACGATTCGCCCGGTCTGGGCCGTGTACGCGAGCTTCTTGCGCTTGAGCGTCAGGGTGTGCTTCGTGGTGACCAGGTCGTCGATCGGTTCGACCTTGGCTTCCACCGACGGGGTGTCCTTCTCGTCGGTGGCCTTTTCCTCGGGATTGGTGTCCGGCATGCCTCCAACCTACTGGCACTCTGTACGGGTGGACATCGTCTCTGCGCATGATCGGCCGAATACGGTCGCCGAAGCGGTCGGGATCCAGGAAGCCCTGCGTGGCCTGGTCGATCCCGAGGACCGTTGTCCACAAGAGATCGTCACGGTCACCGGGCTGGACGTCGCCTACGACGAGGGCAGCGGCCTCATCGCCGCCGCGGCGGTCACGCTCGAGACCTCCGGATTCCGCGTCGTGGAGCAGCGGACCGTCGTCTCCGAGGTCTCGTTCCCCTACGAACCGGGCCTTTTCGCCTTCCGTGAGCTGCCGCCGCTGCTCGAAGCCTTGCGCGCGCTCGACCACACGCCGGACCTCCTGGTCTGCGACGGGCACGGCCTGGCCCACCCGCGCCGGTTCGGGCTGGCGTGCCACCTGGGCGTCGTGACCGGCTTGCCCACCCTCGGCGTCGGCAAGACCCGCTTCATAGGGGAGCACGGCGAGCCGGGCCGGGAGCGCGGCGCCAAGGAACCCCTCGTGGACGACGGCGAGGTCGTCGGCATGGTCCTGCGCACCCAGGACGGGGTGAAGCCCGTTTACGTCTCCACCGGCCACAAGATCTCCCTGGACAACGCGTGCCGCCAGGTGTTGCGGTTGTCGCCCGCGTTCCGTCAGCCGGAGACGACCCGGCACGCCGACCGCCTCGCCCGAGACGCGTTGAAGGAGGCGTTATGAGGTTCCGCTCCATCGCCGAACTCGACGCCGAGGTCGTCGGCTGCCGCGCCTGCCCGCGGCTGGTCGCGTGGCGCGAGGAGATAGCCGTGGTCAAACGCGCGGCCTTCGCGAACGAGACCTATTGGGCCCGGCCGGTGCCCGGCTTCGGACCGCCGGACGCGTCGCTGGCGATCGTCGGCCTCGCCCCTTCGGCGCATGGTGCGAACCGGACCGGCCGGATGTTCACCGGCGATCCCTCCGGTGACGTCCTGTTCAAGGCTCTTCACCGGGTCGGTGTCGCCTCGCAGCCGACGTCGACCCATCCGGGTGACGGTCTCGTACTGAGGGGCACCCGGATGGTCTCCCCGGTGAGATGCGCGCCACCCGCGAACAAGCCCGAACCTGAGGAACGGGACAACTGCCGTCCGTGGCTCGCGGCCGAGCTCGCGTTGCTGAAACCGACGCTCAAGGCCGTCGTGGTCCTCGGCGCTTTCGGGTGGCAGGCGCTGTTGCCGGTGCTCGCCGAGGCGGGCTGGCCGGTGCCCGCGCCACGCCCGAAATTCGGTCACGGGACCGAGGTGCGGCTCGGCGACCTGCGCCTCTTCGGCTGCTACCACGTGTCGCAGCGCAATGTCCAGACCGGCAGGCTGACCCTTGACATGGTGTGCGACGTCATGGCCTCCGCGACCTCGGCGGCGGGCCTGAACTGAATCGGTGCGGAAACCGTGGCGACGCTGGTCACAGCGGGATGGGGTACACGAGCGATCTCAGCGCATGGGTGCGACTATAGAAATATGGCTGGTGTTAAGTCGGAACCGACACGGATCCTCGTCCTTGGTGGTGGGTACGTCGGGCTCTACACGGCGTACGGGCTCCAGAAGATGCTCCGGGCCAACGAAGCGTCCGTGACGGTCGTTGATCCGCAGCCGCACATGACCTATGCCCCCTTCCTGCCCGAGGCGGCGGCCGGTGCGATCGAACCGCGGCACGTGGTCGTGCCGCTGAGGCGCGTGCTCAAGCGCTGCCACGTGCTCACCGCGCGCGTGACGAAGATCGAGCACGACCGCAAGGCCGTGACGGTCGAAGCCGCCGACGGGCACGTCGAGCAGTTGAACTACGACGTCCTCGTGGTCGCGCTCGGTGCCGTCGCGCGCATCCTGCCGATCCCGGGCCTGGTCGAAGAAGGCATCGCCTTCAAGACCATCGGCGAGGCGATCTACCTGCGCAACCACGTCATGACGAAGCTGGACGAGGCCGCCAGCACGCTCGACCCCGAGCAGCGCAAGCGCCTGTTGACGTTCACCGTCGTCGGCGGCGGGTTCGCCGGTATCGAGGCGCTCGCCGAACTCGAGGACATGACCCGCTTCGCGGTGGAGAACTACTACCCGAACCTCAAGGTCGAGGACATCCGCTGGGTGCTCGTCGAGGCGGCCGGGCGGATCCTCCCCGAGGTGCGCGAGACGCTCGGTGTGTACACCGTCGAGCAGCTCGAGAAGCGCGGCATCGAAGTCTATTTGTCGACAGCGGCGAAGTCGTTCGAAAACGGCCATGTCGTGCTTTCGGACGGCACCGAATTCGACACCGACACGATCATCTGGACCGCCGGCGTGAAGGCGAACCCGGTGCTCGCGAGCTCGGACCTGCCGCTGGACAAGCGCGGCCGCGTCGAGGCCACCGCCGCGATGCAGGTCGTCGGGCACCCCGACGTCTGGACCGCCGGTGACAACGCCGCCGTGCCGGACCTCTCGCGGACCGAGCAGGATCCGACGGCGACCTGCCCGCCGAACGCGCAGCACGCCGTTCGCCAGGCGCGCCTGCTGGCGAAGAACATCATCAAGGTGATCCGCGGCGGCAAGCCGAAGGACTACTACCACAAGAACCTGGGCGCGGTGGCCAGCCTCGGCCTGCACAAGGGTGTCGCCGACGCGCTGAACCTGAAGATCAAGGGCTTCCCGGCCTGGCTCTTCCACCGCGCGTACCACCTCAAGGCGATGCCGACGTGGAACCGCAAGATCCGCATCCTGTTCGACTGGATGCTCGGTGGCCTGTTCCGGCGCGAGGTCATCTCGCTCGGCCAGATCAACAACCCGCGCGAAGAGTTCGACAGGCTGTCGAAGTCCTGAGCTCGTAGCTCCGTGAAGGCCTCCTTCCCTACCTTGAGAGTAGGGAAGGAGGCCTTCACGGCGTTTAGGGTGTGCCGGTGCAGGCATTCCGGAAGCTGAAGCCGCCCGTCCAGTCGGCCCTCCCCAAGCCGGGATCGACCCCGCTCGAACTCGCCCACGACCTCGTGGACCGGATCGAGCAGGGGACGAAGTACGCGCGGATCCGCAAACGCCGGTTCCGCACCAGGTCCGTCGTACTGCGGATCCTGGCGTTGCTGCTGTCCGCGGCCTCCACGATCATCCTCGGCCTGCAGAACCTGAATCCCTGGACGGGGACAGCGTTCGCACTGGTCGCCGTCGTCACGGTGGTGAACGTGCTGGAGCCGTTCTTCGCCTGGCGCTCGCTGTGGGTGCTGATGGAGGAAGGCCAGTACAAGTTCTACCGGCTGCGCGACGACCTGACCTACTACATCGCCTCCACGCCGCCGGACGAGCTGGACCGGACCGTCCTGCGCGAGAAGTTCGACGAGTACCAGGCGATCTGGGACCTCGTCGGCAACAGCTGGCTGAAGTACCGCCAAGCGGACAAGGCGAACTAGGCCCCGGCCTCGGTGACCACCCGCCCGGGGCATCGCCTAGGCTTGCCCGTGCCCCGGTAGCCCAACTGGCAGAGGCAGTCGACTTAAAATCGACCCAGTGCGGGTTCGATCCCCGTCCGGGGCACAAACAACATCCTCACGAAGCCGCTTCGGCAGGCTGGTGTGGCCGGTCGGGTGAAAATTCAACTGAACCGATTCCCCGACGAGCCATGCCGATCTCGCATGATTGCCATGAGAAACGCTCGTTGGTCGCGTGCCGCGGACGACCATAAGGTGGTCGTGCGATGACCTGGACCCGTCGGCCGGAAACGTAGCAGCCGGCGGATTTCCGGTAGTCATAAAGGATTCCCGCCCGCGAGCCCGCGTCGATCGAAACGAGTCCGGCAATGCCTCGTATTGTGCACAGTGACCCGCCCGGCGTACCCGCGCCGCCTCCGGGGGCCTTCTCTCACGCCGTTCGCGTGAATGGAGACTCCGGCGCCCTGCTGTACGTTTCCGGGCAGATCGCCGTCGACGACCAAGGCGCGCTGGTGGGGAAGGGCGACGTCGGCAAGCAGACGGAGCGGGTTTTCGACATTCTCGGCAAGATCCTCGCCGCGCACGGCGCCGGTTTCGACGACGTGGTCAACATCCGGACGTTCTTGACCGACATGGACCAATTGCAGGGCTACTTGGCCATTCGCAAACAACATCTGACCGGGACGCCGCCCTCCAGCACCACCGTCGAAGTGAGCAGGCTGTTCAATCCCGACGCGCTTTTGGAAGTCGATCTCGTCGTTTCGCTTCCGGCGTGAGGTCCGGGGTCTTCGCCAGATCGGCGGCCACGGAACGCAGATCCTCGAGGAACGCGGACACCGCCGGATATCGGTGCGCGTGCGGGGGAACCGCCGCGTACACGGTCCGTCTCGGCGGATCGGGGGCGAGCGGCCGCACGGCGATCCTCGCCGGGATGTGGGGAGTCATCATGCCGGGGACGAGGGCCACGCCGAGCCCGTCGGCCACCAGTTCGAGTTTGACCATCCACTCGCCGGCGCGCAGCGGCGTGTGCGGGATGAACCCGGCGGTGGCGCAGGTGGCCTGCAGCGCGGACACGGCCTCGACCGTGTCCGCGACGATCCAGTGCTCGTCGGCCAGTTCGGCGATGGGGACCTCGTCCCGCGACGCCAGCCGATGTTCTCCGGGCAGGGCGACGTGTATCCGGTCCTCGACGAGATGATCCAGGTGGATGCCGGTGAGATCGGGATTCTTGTGGGTGCTGACCACGGCGATGTCCAGGTCGCCCGCCCCTAACAGGCGCAGCAGGCGCTCGGTGGTCCCTTCCCGTAAAGCCAGCGAGATTCCCTCGTGCCGGGACTGGAAACGTTTCAGCGCGCCGGAAACCAGTGCCAGGTTCGCGGTGGGAAATGCGCCGATCCGCAAGTGCCCGACGTCGAGCCGCCGTACGGCGTCCAGTGCGCGAATGGTGTCGGAGAACCGTTCGAGGAGCGCTTTCGCGTGGGGCAGCAGGTGTTCTCCGGCGGGGGTGAGCCGGACGCCGCGAGCCCGCCGGGCGAACAGTTCCACACCCCAAACATCTTCTAGGGAAGCCATTTGCCGGGAAACCGCGGACTGGGTGTATCCACCCGCGGAGGCCGCCGCGGTGAACGATCCGCGTTCGGCGACGGAAACGAACGTTCGCAGCAAAACCGGGTCCGGTAGCTCTGAAGGCACAGCGCTTGATCTTACGCCGTTCGTGGACGCGGCGGCTTGACTTCGGCGACGAAAGGGCGGAGGAGGGGGCAGTCGAGCGTGGTGCCGGGGGCCGGTGTGGGAGGGTGAAGTACGCGAATCTGGGTGGATGTAAGGGAAACGCGCGCCGGCGGGGATTTTTTCCGGCGAGGGCAACCGATTCCCTTTTCGGTGCGTCAAACGATAGTCATAGGTCAGATGCCGTCTTGGGGGCGGTATCCGGGTCGGACGTTTCCAGCGTGGGATTCGACGGGGGACAGGTCTTGGACGTGAATACCGGAGATGCCGGGGAATACGGGCATCAAGATGATCGGGGGCCTGTCGTCATGGCTTCGATCGCCACACTGCTGCCCTCCGATTCGCCCAGGATCGGTGGCGAAGACGGAGAGCATGTGCGTGAGCTGGCGGAGCTGGACGCGAGCTTGCCGCCGATCGTCGTGCATCGCGTGACGATGCGGGTGATCGACGGGATGCACCGGTTGCGGGCGGCCGTGCTCCGTGGTGAAGAACTGATCGCGGTGCGCTACTTCGACGGTACCGACCTGGACGCGTTCTTGCTGGCGGTCCGGCTCAATTCCACGCACGGGCTGCCGTTGTCCCCCATCGATCGCGCGTCGGCGGCGGCACGGATCATCCGCTCCCATCCGCATCTGTCGGACCGCGCGATCGCCGAAACCACGGGACTCGCGCACAAAACCGTGGCCGCCATCCGGTCCCGTTCGGCGGGGGACGTCCCGCAACCGGACACGCGGGTCGGCCTGGACGGGCGCGTCCGCCCGCTCAACGCCGCACAGGGCCGCCTCCGCGCACGCGACCTGATCGCCAGTGACCCGAAGGCTCCGTTGCGTCAGATCTCGCAGTCCGCGGGCGTCTCCGTGAGCACGGCGAGGGATGTGCGCGAACGGTTGCGGCGTGGCCAGGATCCGGTTCCGTTGCGGCAGCGTCGTGGCAAGAAGTTCCCGGCTCCGCCACATCGCGATCAGGCGGCCTCCGAGGCCGGCGACAGGTATACGGCCGATTCGCTCGCCGAGGACGCCGTCGCGGCCTTGGAGGCCTTGCGCATGGACCCGTCCTTGCGGTTCACCGAAGCGGGACGCACCGTGCTCCGGTTGCTCGATGTCCATGTACTCGGGACGGAGGGCTGGGACAGGCTGGTCGACGGTATCCCCGAGCACTGCAGTGTCGCGGTGGCGGACATCGCCCGCAGCTGCGCCGAATCCTGGCGCGAGTTCGCCCGTCAGCTGGAGCAGCACCGGCCGGAAAGGCCGGCGGCCGCCGAGTGAGCGTGCTTCCCGGCGGCCGCTGATCGAGCTCGCTCAGTCGGACGTGGCGGGCGGGTTCGCCGCCCGCCACTCGGCGGCGAGGATCGACCACACCTCGATGTCCTGACCGACGCCGTCCATGGGGAACGCCTCGCGAAGTGTGCCTTCGCGCTTCATCCCGAGCCGCCGTGCCACGGCGATGCTCCGGTCGTTCGCCGGAAAGGTGCGCCATTCGACGCGGTTCATCCCACGCTCGTGGACGGCCCA
Organism: Amycolatopsis sp. NPDC031561; assembly: GCF_055580625.1. Taxonomy (NCBI): domain Bacteria; kingdom Bacillati; phylum Actinomycetota; class Actinomycetes; order Pseudonocardiales; family Pseudonocardiaceae; genus Amycolatopsis; species Amycolatopsis sp. NPDC031561. The sequence goes on from NZ_JBVILA010000001.1 coordinate 792,130, forward strand.
GTCGATCATCAGCCTGGCCGTTTGCTGGATCAGCCCGCGTCCTTGCGCTTCCCGCGCGAGCCAGACACCGATCTCGCAGGTCGAAGTCCGGGGTTCGAAGATGCGGAACAGCGTGCCGCCGGCGAGTTCGCCGTCCAGCCAGATCCCGTAGATCCGTCCGCCGTCGGAGGCCTGCTGATCGGCGTACCGCTGGAGGAACTGCCGGGCGGTCTCATCGTCGACGATGGTCCGGGCCCAGGGCAGCCACGGCGCCAGATGCTCCCGGTTCCGGTGGACGTAGGCGGCGAATTCGGCCGCCAGCCAGGGTTCGAGCGCGCGGAGATCCGCGTCCGGGGCGAGGCGGTGACGCAGCAAGGCGATCCTCCGTTTTGATCGGTTGACTTCGTTTTGATCGGTTGATTGGACGTTACCGCAGAAAAAGGCGGGGAATCCCGGACCGTTCGTGTTCGAGTGGGGAGAGTTCCCGGTCGAACACCGGCCCGCGCTATTCCAGGACGATCATGTCGTGCTCGGCGGAGATGCGCCCGATCTCGGTCTGGTCGAGCGGCCGGTCGCCCCCGGCGGAGATCAGTGCGCGCAGTACCCGATCCCAGCCGCCCGGCGCGTTGATGTTGAGCATGCGCACCGGGGCGTCGGTGTCGTTGCGGTAGCAGTGCGCGACGCCGGGAGGAAAACAGGCGTACGAGCCGGGGCCCGCGGAAACTGTGCGCTCTCCGATGCGTAGCGTCACTGTTCCTTCCAATACGTAGAAGGAATCGCATAGGCGTTCATGGCGATGCAGTGGCGGGCCGCTCGCGCCGGGCCGAAGCCGGTGCTCGACAACGGAGAACGCTCCGCCTGTCGCGTCACCGGAAGCCAGCACCAAAGAGACATTGCCGTCACCGTAGGTGAGTACTTCACCTTTGTCCGAGGCGCGAAGAAAGATCGCGGGAAGTGTCATGCGGCAAAAGATATCCATGATCCGCAGGGTGTGACCGCCTTGGTCGCGACGCGGGCGAATCCTTGCCTCGATTGGCGTATTGATGGCACCGCCCGCATCACCTAGCTTGGCGATCGGGGCTGGGGTGCGGTCATACAGGCGGGCTTCTACTGCCTGGCAAGGTCATGATCTGTTCAATCATGTTCTGGGGGATGTTGCTTCATGGGCTCTGCCGAACACGCGACAAGGACAAAACCTTCTCTGGTGAATTCTTTCTCGGCGCCTGCCTCCGCCAAGGGAATAGCGACCCTGGTGGAGGAATGGGTAAAGCTGCGACCGGAAGCCTGCGCGGTGCGCGAACCGGTCACCGGAAGGTCGATGAATTACCGTGAGCTCTGGCAGCACGCCGGGCGGCTCGCCGAGGTTCTCATGAGCCAAGACGTGCGCCCCGGCGATCTTGTCGCGGTCGATCTCCCACGCTCCCTCGACTTGGTGGTGGCCTTCCTCGGTGTCGTCCGGGCCCGCGCCGCCTACCTGCCCTTGGACGTCCACGCTCCCGCGGACCGAATCGCCGATATCGTCGAGGAATCGGGCTCGCGGGTGCTGATCTGCGCGCCACAGGCCGAGGCCGGACGCCGGGCGAGTCTTCCTTCGGGCGTGCGGGTGCTTTCGGTGCCGCAAGAGCCGGGCGAGACGGATTCGACGGCACCGGTCGAAGCCGTGGCCGGCGAAGATCCGATCTACGTCACGTATACCTCGGGTTCCACCGGACGGCCGAAAGGCGTCGTCATCCCGCATCGCGCGGTGAACCGGTTGGTGGTGGATCCGAACTACTGCACGATCGACCCGGGCGATCGCGTCGCGAATACGTGCAATCCCGCCTTCGACGTGACCACCTGCGAGATTTGGAGCACGCTCACCTCCGGCGGGACCATCGTGCCCTTTCCCTTGCTCACCGACGTCACCATGAACGCCTGGGCGGATTTGGTGCGCACCGAGGAAATCACCACGATGTTCCTCACCACGTCGCTGTTCCATACGGTGGCCTGGGAGCGTCCTGACGCTTTCGGCTCGATGAAGAACCTGGTCGTCGGCGGGGAACAGCTGGACCTCGCCGCGGTCCGGCGGGTGCTCGCCGCGCGGCCGCCCGCCCGGCTGGTGAACGGTTACGGGCCGACCGAGGCCACCGCTTTCGCCACCTTCTTCGAATGCACCGCCGAAAGCCTGGCCGGTGCCGAACGGATCCCCATCGGGTACGCCCTGCAGAAGACGACGGTCCACGTACTGGACGAAGACCTGAACCCGGTGCCCGCCGGGGAATCGGGTGAGCTGTGCCTCGGTGGGCCCGGGGTGGCCACCGGCTACCTGAACCGCCCCGAACTCACCGCGGAACGGTTCGTGATCGCGCCGTCCACCGGTGAGCGGGTGTACCGGACCGGCGACCTGGTCCGCGAGGTCGCCGGTGGTGCCTTGGAAATGCTCGGCAGGAAGGACCGGCAGATCAAGCTGCGCGGCTTCCGGATCGAGCTGGAGGAGATCGAGCGGGTCGCGGTTTCCACGGGTCTCGTCGATGCCGCGTTCGTGGAAAAGGTGGGTGAGGGGGCGTCCGCCGAGCTGGTCGCGTTCCTGTTGCCCGCCAAGGGAACAGGCGAAGATCCGACCAGCGCGCTGGCAGGGGAACTGACCGCGAAACTGCCCGGCTACATGATCCCCGCCCATTGGCACGTGTTGCCCGAGCTGCCGGTCGGCGCGACCGGGAAAGCGGACCGCGCCCGGATGGTCGCGTTGTTCGCCGAAGCGGGCCGCGACGAACCGGCCGAAGACGATTCTTCCGACGACCCGGTCCTCAGCCAGGTCAAGGGAATCCTGCGAGACGTGCTGGGCAGGTCGAACTTCTCCGCCGCCGACAACTTCCTCGACATCGGCGGGAACTCCGTCCTCGCCGTCCAGGTCGCGTCCCGGATCCAGCAGCGGTACGCGGTTCCGCTGGAACCGGCCGACGTACTGCTCGCCGAATCCTTCGACGCGCTGGCGGTCCACGTCCGCACGTCGGCGTCGTAACCGATGGCCACCCGCGTCCACGGAGCAACGATCCACCGGGGGAACTGTTGACCAACTCGACCTTGCCCGCGCTGACCCGGTCGGGCGCTCGTGTCGCGCCGCTGTCGTTCGCACAGGAACGGCTGTGGTTCATCGACGCCACGACACCGGGTTCGGTGACCTACAACGTTCCGATGCTGATGAACTGGCGCGGCCGGGCGGACGCCGAAGCGCTGCGCGCCGCTTTGACCGCCGTGGTGGCGAAACACGAGATCCTGCGCACGACGTACCAGGTCCGAAATGGACAGCCGGTGCAGGTGGTCGAGGACCCTGAGGCAGTCGAGGTCGAGGTGATCGAACTCGACGGCGTCAGGGACGCGGGACAACGGATCCGCGCGGAAGCCGAGGAACGAGCCGCGAAGCCGTTCGACTTGGCCGCGGGGCCGCTCCTGCGCTGTACGTTGTGGCGCGGCGCTCCGCCCGGGGACGCGCTCCTGCTGGTGATCCACCACATCGCCGTCGACGGCTGGTCGATCGCGGTGCTGCTGGAAGATCTCGGCAAGGCGTACCAGGCGGCGCTCGAGGGCCGGCCGGTGTCGTTGCCCGGGCTGGACATCCAGTACGCCGATTTCGCGGTGTGGGACCGGGCGGCGGGCGCCGATCCCGAGCTGCGGCAACGGGTCGCCGACCGCGCGGCGGACTTGCTGGCCGTGCCCGGAGGATTGAGTCTCACCGGCCGACGGCCCCGGACGGGCTCCCCGGAAGGTTCTGTTCCCGGCGCTCAGCACACCTTCACGGTGCCCGGACCGGTGGTCGCGAACCTGCGAGAGCTGGCGAAGACCCTGCGCGCGACACCGTATGTGCTGCTCTTCGCCGCGTTTCAGCTGGTGTTGCGGCGGTGGTCCGGGCAGCCGGAATTCCTGGTGGGGACGCTCGCCGCCAACCGCCCGCATCCGGATTTGGAGAAGCTGGCCGGGTTCTTCGTCAACACCGTGCCGCTGAAATGCCGTTCGGAATCGGACTGGACGTTCGCCGAACTCTGCGGGCAGACCCGGAAAGAGGCCTTCCGTTCCCTTACCTACCAACGGATCCCGTTCAACCAGCTGACCGCTGAGGTCGCCGCGGCGAAGGGTGCCCGCGTCGGGCTGGTGGACGTGGGATTCGCGCTGCAGAACGTCCCGGCGCCGAAGCCGCCCGCTCCGGAGCTGTGGACTCCGCCGGTCCAGCTTCCGACCGGTACGGCCAAGTTCGACCTCCTTCTGTTGCTGGAGGAGAACCACGACGAGATCACCGGCATGGTCGAGTTCGCGACCGATCGCCACCCCGGCGGCATGGGCCGGTTCGTCGGCGACGATTTCCTGGCCGTCCTCACGAAGGCGGTGGCCGAACCCGGCAGTACCGTTCGCGACCTGCTCGCCGATATCGACGATGTCGACGACAGGCTGGCGGACTGGGAGCGGGCCCCGGAAGGCATCGAGGAAGAGCCCGAGTGGCCGGCCGAGGTGTGGCGGGGCGAGTTCACCGAGGAGCAGCGGTGGGCCGCGGACCTCTTCGTGGACGTGCTGCCCAAGGTGGCCAAGGGAGATCTGACGCTCGCCGTCGCGGACTTGGTTCCAGAGACGAACTTCTTCTCCCTCAGCGGTCATTCCCTGCTCGCGGTCCACATGCTTTCCGAGGCTCAGCGACGCCACGGTATCTGGGTGCCCCCGGCCGACTTCCTGGCCGACCCCACGGTCGCCGGGCTCGGCCGGTTGCTCGCCGCGGGTACCGAAGCGCCGGTCGAAAAGTCCGGCGGCGCGGCGCCGGATCCGGCCGACCGGTACCCGGCGACCTCGGTGCAGCAGCGATTCTGGTTCCTCGACCGGATCGCCGGGCTGCGGTCGGCTTACGTGCTCCCCATGGTGATCGAGCTGCGGGGCGCGATCGATCAGGACGCGCTCCGCCGGGCGCTTCAGCAGGTCCTCGGCCGCCATCCCGCGTTGCGCTCCCGGTTCGAGCTCGACCGGAAGCTGCGGCGGCTCTTCTACCGCACGGACGCGCCGCCTCCCGAGATCATGGTGAGCGGCGGTGAACGGTGGGACGACGCCCGGCTCGAGGCCCGGTTGGCGAAGGTGAGCTGGGACGGGTTCGACCTGGCGACGGGACCGCTCGCGCGCGCCGAGGTCATCACGCGGAAAGACCGGACGCTGGTCGTGGTCAGCGCGCACCACGTCGTCAACGACGGGTGGTCGCAGCAGATCCTGTCCGAACAGCTGGCCGAGGCCTATCGGGCCGAGCGGGAAGGCAGACCCGCCGAGCTTCCGGCACCCGTCCATCCGTCCCAAGTGGACGGTTTGAACTCTCCCGCGGCCTCGTCGCGGGAAGAGCGGGCCGCCGCGCGAGTGTCCGAATTGGACGGTGCGCCGACCGATGTGCTCCTTCCGTACGACCGGCAGCGGACGAACACCCAGCCGACCCTCGGCGCGTCCCGCCGGGTGAATCTCGGGGAAGAGCTGACGGCCCGGCTGCGCGAGGTCTGCGGCGAACTCGGCTGTACCACCTTCATGGCGACAGCGGCGCTGCTCGCGAGCACCCTCGGCGGCCGGAGCGGGCAACGGGACTTCCTGTTCGCGATCCCCTGGGTGGGCCGGGACGCGCCGGAGTCCGCGAACGCGGTGGGCATGTTCGTCAACACACTGGTGCTCCGGGTGGACTCGAGCGGTGAACCCACTTGGCGGGAACTGCTCGGCCGGGTCCGTGAGGCGAGCGTTTCCTGCTACCGCAACGCGGACGTGCCGTTCGACGCGATCGCGTCGGCGGTGCATCCCGACCGCGGCCTCGACCGGCCGCCGGTGACGCCGGTGTACCTCGCTTCGGCCGACGGTGTGCCGTCGCCCGCCGAGCTGTCTCCCGGCATCGAAGCCCGCTACCTCCCGCTGCGGCCGCTGCACGTCAAGTACGAGTTCGAGCTCACCGTCACCGAACTCGCCGGCGACCTGCTGCTGTCCGCTTCCTATTTGAGCGACCTGTTCGACGAAGACACCATCACCGATCTTCTCGCCGCGCTCGTGACGAAGGCGATGAACCTGACGGCTGATCCGGATGCGAAAGCGAATAAGGGGAACTGAAGTGAACGAGACCGTGATCGCTGAGCCCGACATCGTCGGCAAGGTGCGAAGCGCGTGGGCGGACGCGCTCGACATCGCCGTCGAAACCGTTCCGCTGGAGGTCAACTTCTTCGACGCCGGTGGCAACTCGCTGCTGTTGCTGCTGCTCTGGGAGCAGCTCAACGGCATGACCGAACGCGACCTCAGGGCGGCCGACCTCTTCGAGCACAGCACGGTGGTGGCACAGGCCGCGTTGCTCGGCAGCGAGGAGGCCGCCGGACCCGCGGAGCTCGGCGGTCGCGAACGCGGCCGGTTGCTCGGCATGGCACGGCGCACCCAGTCGACCGAAGCGGGCAACTGACCCATGACGAACGAGACCGATATCGCGGTCGTGGGCGCCGGTTGCCGTTTCCCCGACGCCTGGACCCCGGAACGCTTCTGGCGGAATCTCGACGCCGGTGTGGTTTCCATGCGGGAACAGGACGAAGACCGGCTCCGGGCGTCCGGTGTGTCCGATGCGGACCTGAAGGCGCCTGACTTCGTCCGGGTGGCCGCGACCCTGCCGGGAGCGGAAGACTTCGCCGCCGAGTTCTTCGGGGTGTCGCCCACCGAGGCCGAGACGATCGACCCGCAGCACCGGCTGCTCCTGGAAAGCTGCTGGGAGGCGCTGGAGTCCGCGGGACATCCGCCGCGTGCGGACGGGCCGGTGACCGGCATCTTCGCGGGAGGCGCGCCGAGCCGGTACTCGGCCGCGTTGCTCGCGGCGAAGACCATGGAGTCCGGGCTGATCGAGGCGTTCGACGACCTCGGGCTGACACTGGGCGGCCTCGGGGACCTGATGACGTCGAGGATCGGCTACAAGCTGGGCTTGCGCGGGCCGACCGTCGGCGTGCAGACGGCTTGTTCGTCCTCGCTGTACGCGGTGCACTACGCGACCCTGAGCCTGCTCTCCGGCGAATGCGACATCGCGCTGGCCGGCGGTACGACGATCGCCGAGCCGGTCACCGGGTACCGGTACCAGCCGGGCGGCCTGACGTCCGAGGACGGCTACTGCCGTTCCTTCGACGCCACGTCGACCGGAACCGCGTTCAGCTCGGGGATCGGCGTGGTCGCGCTGCGCAGGCTTTCCGACGCCCTCGCCGACGGCGATCCCATCCTGGCGGTGGTTCGCGGCAGCGCCATCGGGAACGAGGGCTCGAACCGGCCGGGCTTCACCGCGCCGACGCCGTCCGGGGTCGCCGACGTGGTCGCGGCCGCGCTGCGGGTGGCCGACGTCCCGGCACGGCTGCTGCGGTACGTCGAGGCGCACGGGTCGGGCACCGCCCTCGGCGATCACATCGAACTGCTGGGGCTCACCGACGGCCTGCGGGCCACCACCTCCGACAGCGGATTCTGCGGGCTCGGCTCGGTGAAGGCGAACATCGGGCACACCGGTGCCACCGCCGGTATCGCCGGTTTCCTGAAGGCGGTGCACATCGTGCGCACCGGGAACCTGCCGCCGCAGCCGATGTTCGACCGGCCGCGGGATCCCGGCATCCTCGCCGAAAGCCCGTTCTTCGTGCCGACGAGCGCGAGTTCGAACCTCGACCGGGACCGGCACGTGCTGGTCAACTCGATGGGCGTCGGCGGCACGAACGCCGTCGCGGTGCTCGCCCCGCCGCCCGCGCCCGTGCGGCCCCCGGCACCGGAGACCGAGGTCGTCCGGCTGGTGCTGTCCGGGCGCAGTCGCGCCGAACTGGACGCGCTGTCCGTGCGGCTCGCCGACGAGCTGGACACCAGCGGGCCCGCCGTCGCGGACGTGGCGCACACACTGAGGGTCGGACGGCGGTCTTTCACCGAGCGCCGGGTGGTGACCGCCGCCCCCGGCGAACTCGCGTCGGTGCTGCGCCTGCCCCGTCCGCCCGCCGCCCGCACGGTGCGCACCACCTCCGCTCGGCGCGCGATCGTCGTCGCGCCGGAAGGACTGGACGTGCCGCGCGCGTTGCTCGCCGCGCTGCCCGGCAAGCCCGTGGTGCTGCGGGAGGAGCCCGCACGACCGTCGGCGGACGAGTTCGTGCTGCTCGTCGGCACCGGCGAAGCGGGACCGGCCCGCCACGTCCTGGCGCTCGAACCGGACACCGATCCGGGTGTGCTCGCGGACCGGGTCGAGGAGGCGCTCACGGCGGCCTGGCAGCACGGCGTCGACGTGACTTGGGAGGCGGCCTCCGGTGGTCGCGGCCGCCGGGTCGCGCTGCCGACGTATCCGTTCTCCCGGCGCCGGTATTGGGCGCTCGACAGGATGCCGCCGATCGCCGCGCCTTCGAGCTGGTCCCGGCCCGCCGAGTCCACTGTGGACACCGTGAGCGCGGTGAACCCGGAGGAGCCCGGATCGATCGAGGCGGAGCTGCTCGATCTGTGGCGCGATCTGTTCGGCGTCTCCTCGATCGGTGTGGACGACGAATTCGGCCTGCTCGGCGGGACTTCCCTGCTGTACGTGCAGATGGCCCTGAAGGTCCAGCAGCGCCACCAGGTCCTCATCAACGTGCACCGCTCGGGCGGCAGCCGGACCACGGTGCGCAGGGTCGCCCAGATCGTCCGGGGCAAACTCGGCGCCGAAGGCAACGAAGCCGTCTACCAGGTCGCGGACGGAGACGGCGACCTGACGGACGCCGACCTGCGACTGCCGTTGGCCGATGTGGCGGAAACGGAAGCGCCGGGTACCGATGTGCTGCTGACCGGCGCGACCGGCTTCCTCGGCGCGTTCCTGCTGCACGAGTTGCTGGCCTCGACCGAGGGCAGGATCTACTGCCTGGTGCGGGCCGCCGACGAGGCCGAGGGCCGGGAGCGGCTGAGCAACGCGGCGAAAGCGCTGGGGCTGCCCGAAACGGACTCGGACCGCGTGCACGTGGTGCCCGGCGACCTGCACGACATCGCCAGGGTCTGCCGCGAGTACCGGGACGGCGAGCTCGCCACGCGGGTGGGCCGGGTGCTGCACTGCGCGGCCCGGGTGGTCTTCACCGAGCCGTACCGGGTCCTGCGCGAGAGCAACCTGCTGCCGATGGTCGACCTGCTGTCGTGGATGCGGGGCAACGGAATCCGGGACTTCTCCTTCGTCTCCACCGTCGCGGCGACCGGGATCGCGATGGGTACCGGCGGGAAGATCCTGGAGACCAGGGAACAACCGCTGGATCCCGAGCAGGGCGGGTACGGCGTCAGCAAATGGGTCGGCGAACGGCTGCTGGAACGGGCCGAGCGCGACGGCATGCGGGTCCGGGTGTTCCGGCCGGGCGTCATCGTCTCCTCCCGGACGACGGGGGCCTGCAACGAAAAGGACCTGGTCTGGCATCTGCTGGCCAGCGGTCTCGCGGTGGGGGCGCATCCGCTCGACGAGCGTGCCTGGCCGGTGGCGCCCGTCGACGTGGTGGCCAAGGCCATCGCGGAACTCTCGTTCGTCCCGGGTTCGGTCGGCCGCGCGTATCACCTGGTGCACGAGAAATTGATCAACCCTCGGCAGATGTTCGAGCTGCTGGCCGAAGCGGGCCTGCCGACCGAGGCCGTCGAGCCGGAGGAATGGAAGCGGCGGGTGGCCGAAACGGCACTGGCGACGGGTGACGAGGTGCTGTCGAACATGACCCTCTACGAACTCGAAGGCGAGGAGAACCTCGGCGAGGACGACATGGAAGCCAAGGGCTGGCAGGACTGGCTGAGCCGCTCCGGACTGAGTTCCGAACCGACCGGAGAGCTGCTGCGCGGCGGGCTGGAGTACCTGGCCGAGAGCAAGGCGGCGGCGGGCGAACTGGTGGCGAATCTCGTGAGGACAAGGGGAACGCGCTCATGACCAGGGAAGACGGCTCCGGCGCGATCGGTATCGGCGCGATGCACTGCCTGCTGCCCGAAGACCGGGTGGCGGTCACGGACCTGCCGGAATTCGCCCAGCTCGGCCACGAAGAGCTCCAATTCGTCGAGAAATGCGGCGTGCGGACCGTCGGGGTGTTCACCGAGACCGCGCAGGCGGCCCTCGCCGCGCAGGCCTGCCGGGAACTGCTGGCCGAGCATCCGGTCGACCCCGACATCCTGCTGATGGTCGGCCCGCGGTCGCCGGACGTGCTGCTCGGCTCGGACGTGTGCCGCGTGCAGGCGGAGAACAAGATGGACTCGGCGTTCGCCTTCAGCGTGGACGGGCTGGGCTGCACCGGGTCCAGCGCCGCCTGGGCGCTGGCGCGTGACCTGCTGGTGGCCGATCCCGGCCGCGAGAGCGTGATGATCACGCACACCAGCCGTCCGACCGGGGCGGACCGGATCCGGTTCCCCGTCACCGTGGTCGGCGACGGCGCGTACGCGATGACGATGGTCCGGGGCGGCCGTCCGGTGCTGCGCGGGCACCGGCAGGAGACCGACGGTTCCTTCAACGACCTGTTCCGCGTGGACTACAAGCAGACGCCCTGGTACGAGTGGCGCGAGGAGTGCCTGGACCCGTCCAGGTACAGCTTCGAACTCGCGACGCACAGCCAATTCCGGCTCAGCCGCCTCGTCGACCGTGTCCTCGCCGAAGCAGGAGTCGGCAAGGACGCCGTCGCCACCACCCTGATGCAGAACGTCGCGGCGAGCGCGTTCGGCTTCTACACGTCGCTGCTCGAACTGCCGATCCACGACGTGTGCCTGGCGCAGCTGACCGAGTACGGGCACCTCGGCGCGATGGACGTCGTGCTCAACCTCGACCGGCTCCTCGCCACCGGCGAGCTGTCCGAGGGCGATCTCGTGCTGGTGCTGAACAACAGCCCGGTGGCGGCCTGGGCGGTGACGTTGTGGGAAGTCTGAACGGCACACCGGAAACGCTGTACGACTGGTTCGCCGCGTCGGCGGCCAGGTGGCCGGACGAGACCGCGGTCGAGGTGCGGGAGGTCGGCCTGACCTACGCGCGCCTCCACGAATGCGCGCTGGCGCTCGCCGGCCGGATCGTCGCCGAGCACGGCCGCGCGCCGGAGCGAATCGCGCTGCTCGCTTCCCGCAGCGTGGTCGCGTACGCCGGATATCTCGCCGGTCTGTACCTCGGCTCTGTCCTCACCCCGCTCAATCCGGAGTATCCGGCGGCCCGCAACCGCACGGTCTGCGAGCTGGCGAACGTGGATCTGGTGCTGGCCGACGAAGCGGGCTCCGCGCAGCTCGGCGACGACCTCGCCGCCACCGTGCTCGCGCCCACCGACGAAGACGTGCTCGCGGCCAGCCCCACCGGCGAAGCACGGCCGCGCGAGACGACCGGTGACGACGTCGCGTACGTCCTGTTCACGTCGGGCTCCACCGGCCGCCCCAAAGGCGTGCCGATCCGGCACCGCAATCTGTCGCCCTACCTGGCGCACAACATCGAGCGCTACCAGGTGAAGCCCGGCTGCCGGATGTCGCACGCCTTCGATCTGACCTTCGATCCGTCGGTGTTCGATCTCTTCGTCACCTGGGGCGGCGGCGCGACCCTGGTCGTCCCGCGGCGCACCGAACTGCTGACCCCGGTGGACTATCTGGCGGAGCGCCGGATCACGCACTGGTTCTCGGTGCCCTCGGTGGTTTCGGTCAGCGCGGACCTCGGCAACCTGCCGACGGGACGGGTGAGCGAGCTGCGCTACAGCCTGTTCATCGGCGAACAGCTCACGGGAAGGCAGGCGCGGGAGTGGCGGGCCGTCGCGCCGGACGCGGTACTGGAAAACGTCTACGGCCCGACCGAGCTGACCGTCGCCTGCACCGAATTCCGGTTGCCGGACGAGCCGGAGCACTGGCCCGTCACCACGAACGACACGGTGCCGATCGGTCCGGTCTACGACTTCCTCGACCACGTGATCCTGGACGAGGCCGGACTTCCCGCGGAGGAGGGCGAACTCTGCGTCCGCGGCTCCCAGCGTTTCGACGGCTACCTGGACCCGCGGGACGACGTCGGCCGGTTCCTCACCCACGACGACGCCGGAACGACGGTGTACGACGGGAAGGGGCCGCTGACCGAGGCGCACTACTACCGCACGGGGGACAGGGTGCGGTGGGAGTCCGGCAACCTGGTCCATTTAGGACGGTTGGACAACCAGGTCAAGGTCCGCGGCTACCGGATCGAACTCGGCGAGATCGAGGCGGCCATGCGGCGGCACCCCGAAATCCGGGACGCGGTCGTGCTCGCGATCAAGAACGGGGACGAAACCGAACTCGTCGGCTGCTACACGGGCGAGCCGCAGGCACCCCTGCGTTTCCTGCACTGGCTGTGCGACCAGGTGCCCATCCACATGGTTCCGCGGCGCTTCGAACAGTTCGATTCCTTGCCCCTCAACGCCAACGGCAAGATCGACCGGAACGGGCTGCGAGACCTGCTGCCCGCCCGCCGTCCGGTCAAGGCGTAGCGATGGACATCCGAAACCGCGCAGAGAAAGGAATCGCTCGCTGATGTCCTACCTCCGAGAACTGATCCCCCCGCCGGGGCCGGTCCGCGTGCTGTGCCTGAGCAACCTGGCGAAGACCGTGGGCAACGGCGTGTTCATGGCGGTGAGCATCCTGTTCTTCACCCGCACGGCGGGGATCCCGGCCGGTGAGGTGGGGCTCGCGCTCACGATCGGCGGGATCCTCGGGATGGCGGCGAGCGTGCCCGCCGGGCAGGCGGCCGACCTCCTCGGTCCGCGCAACACCACGATCGTGTTCATGTGCCTGCAAGGCGCGCTGATGTGCTGCTACGCCTTCGTCGGCGGGTTCGTCACCCTTCTGGTGGCGACCAGTCTGGTGCTGATCGCGGAATCCGCGACGGACGCGGCGCGCGGCGCGCTCATCGCCGGGATCACGCGACCGGAGGAACGGGTGCGAGCCTGGTCCTATCTGCGTTCCATCAGCAATCTCGGGGTCTCCCTCGGCGCGGTGGCGGGCGGCATCGGACTGCACTTCGACACCCGCACGGCCTACATCTCGGTGTTGATCGGCGGCGGTCTGCTGGTCATCTCGGCGGGTCTGGCGTACTTCAGGCTGCCGACCGTGCCCCCGGTACCCGCGCAGTCCGAGGGCGCGCGGCTCGTCGTGCTGCGCGACAAGCCGTACGCGACGATTTCCTTGCTCAACGCCGTGCTCACCATGAACACGGTCATCCTCACCGTCGCGCTGCCGCTGTGGATCATCCAGCAGACGAAGGCGCCGGCCTGGCTGTACTCCGCGCTGCTGTTGCTCAACACGGTCACCGTCGTGCTTCTCCAGGTGCGGACCAGCAAGGGGAGCGACCTGCCCCCCGGCGGGGCGAAAGCCCTGCGCCGGTCCGGTTTCCTGCTGGCGGCCTGCTGCGCGCTGTTCGCGCTCGCGGCCGGGCAGCCGACGTGGCTGGCGGTGCTCATCCTCGTCGCCGGCGCACTGGCGCACGTCTTCGGCGAGATGCTGTGGAGCGCGGGTTCGTGGTCGCTGTCCTTCGGCCTCGCGCCCGAACACGCACAGGGCCAGTACCAAGGGTTCTTCGGCATGTCGACGCAGTTCGGCACGATGGTCACCCCGGTGCTGGTGACCGGGTTGATCGTCGGCGTCGGCCAGCTCGGCTGGCTGATCTTCGGGGTGGCGATGATCGCCGCGGGCGTGGCCGCGCCGTCGGCGACCAGATGGGCCCTGCGCACTCGACAGCCGTCCGCATCCGCGACCGAATCCGTGACAGGGGCGTGACATGGACTTCAGCCTGTTCTACTTCGCCAACGACAGCAACGAACGTGACCGCAACCGCTATCAGCTTCTGCTGGACGGGGCACGGTTCGCGGACGCCAACGGCTTCACCGCCGTGTGGACGCCGGAGCGGCACTTCCATTCCTTCGGCGGTCTCTACCCCAACCCGTCGGTGACCGGCGCGGCGGTGGCCGCGATCACCGAGCGGGTGCAGATCCGCGCCGGCAGCGTGGTCGCGCCGCTGCACCATCCGATCCGGATCGCCGAAGAGTGGTCGGTGGTGGACAACCTCTCCGGAGGACGTGTCGGCCTCTCCTTCGCGTCCGGTTGGCACGCCGTGGATTTCGCGCTGCGCCCGGAGAACTATCGGGACCGCAAGCAGATCCTGGTGGAATACGTGGACCAGGTGCGCAGGCTGTGGCGTGGCGAGACCATGTCCGTCGTCGACGGTGTCGGCACCGAGCAGCAGGTGCGGGTCTTCCCGCCGCCGGTCCAGCCGGAGCTGCCGGTCTGGGTCACCAGCGCGGGCAACGCCGAGACCTTCCGCGCCGCCGGGCGGGCCGGTGCGGGCCTGCTCACCCACCTGCTGGGTCAGGACCTCGACGAGCTCGCCGAGAAGATCGCCGAATACCGCCGCGCGGTCGCCGAACGCGAAGACGCCGACGGCTGGCCGGGGCGGGTCGCGCTGATGGTGCACACCTGCCTCGGCGACGACGAGGACGAAGTGCGCGAACAGGTCCGCGAGCCGCTGCACGACTACCTGCGCAGCTCGCTCGGCCTGCTGCTGGGTTCCCAGCTCAACGGCGCGCGCAAGCTCGATCCGGCCAAGCTGCACAAGGAGGACGTGGACTTCCTGGTGGGGCGCTCGTTCGACCGGTACTACGACGACGGCGCGCTCCTCGGCACGGTCGGCAAAGCGCAGAAGATGGTGGAGCGATTCCGTGACGCCGGGGTCGACGAGGTCGCCTGCCTGATCGACTTCGGGGTACCCGCCGAGACCGTGCTGGCCGGTTTCGAACACCTCAACCAGGTGCGGGAGCTGTCGACCGCGCCCTCCGGCTCGTGAACCCTCGCGACGGCGGCACGCGGGAGGCGGCCCCGCCCGCATCCGGGCTGGACCGGACCGGGGAACGGTTCCGCCGCACGGCGAGCCGGTTCCCGACCGGGGTCACGGTCCTGAGCACCGTCGTGGACGGGCAGCCGCACGGGATGACCGTGAACGCCTTCACCTCGGTTTCGGTCGACCCCTTGATGATCCTGGTGTCGGTGAACCACGATTCGCGGACGTACCGGCACATCAGCTCCTCGGCGGTGTTCGCGGTGACCATGCTCAGTGCCGGCCAAGAGAGCGTCGCCCGTGCCTTCGCCGACCCGAAACGCCCGTCCGGTGCGCGCTCCTTTGTGGACATACCATGGCGAGCCGCGCCGTACACAGGCTGCCCGATCCTGCCCGAAGGGGTCGGCTACTTCGACTGCGTGCTGGACCGGATCCATCCCGTCGGCGACCACGCCGTCCTGATCGGCGCGGTACGCGCGTTCGACGTGCTGACCGGACGCCCTCCGTTGCTGTTCCTGCACAGCGAGTTCACCGAACCCGGCCGACCGAGTCCGAAAGGGAAACAGCGATGAGTCCACAAAGGACCGACAGTGCGGAGTTCCGCGCCGCGGTCGAGCGGCTGCGGGTGCCAGGAATGGGCACGGAATCCGTCGGGCCGCTGCTGAAATCGCTCGTCCACCTGGTCCGTCCGCGCCGGGTCCTCGAAGTGGGAATGGGCTACACCACGCCGTTCCTGGCCGGCGCGCTCGCCGAAGTCGAGGAGCTGGTGCGCGCCGAGTCGGAGGCGCTGGGGGTGAAGTCCCGGCCGTACCTCGACGGAGAAGCCGAGCTGGACGAAACCTGGCTCAACGAGGAGCCTCCGCTGGCGCGCCCCGACTACTACCTAGAGCCGTATCGGCCCACCCTCGTCGCGGTGGACGATCTGTCCATCGAGGAATCGTCCGCGGGCAGGGTGCGGACGGTGCTGCGGGAACTGGACCTCGAAGACCGGGTGACGGTCGTGAACGCCGACCTGCGCGAGTGCGCGGACCTCCTGCCCGCGGAGCTGACGCCGATCGACCTGGCGTGGGTCGACGCGTGGGAGTGCCTGTACTTCGTGGACAACTTCTGGGAGCTGATCAACCCGGACGGCGGCTTGGTGATCCTGCACTACCTGATGACCTACCCCGAGGGGGACGCGATTCTCCGTTATCTGGCGGGAATCCAGCGGTCGCGGCCCGGCGAGATGGAGATCGTGAACCTGCTCGAACCGCACAAACTCGCGCAGAACAGCCTGACCGTGCTCCGTCGCACCGGCGGCGCGGTGAAGCGGCGATACGCGCGGGCGGGCACCCAGGTCGTCGATTTCAGCGACGAACTGCGGTCGAGCGCGATCGAGCACGCGGCACAGGCCGGGCAGGACAAGGCCCCGCTGGCGAAATGATGACCACGCAAGGGATTCACCTGGGAGGAAGCTTGTACCGACAGGGGACGGCCGGTATTCACTGGGGAGGGGAACGGAATGGACTTCGCGCCTACCGCGGAACAACAAGAACTTCGTGACCGGGTGATCCGGTTCGCCAAGACCACGATCGGTACACGGGCGGCGGAACACGACCGGGAAGGCACGTTCGACGAGGACGGCTGGAAGCTGTGCGCGGACTTCGGCGTGCTCGGGTGGCCGATCGCGAGCGAGTACGGCGGTTCCGGCTACGATCCGCTCACCGCGATCATGGCCTACGAAGGTCTCGGCTACGGATGTGCCGACAACGGCCTGGTGTTCGCGATCAACAACCACGTGTTCGCGTGCGCGGTCTACATCGCCGATCACGGGACGGAAGAGCAGCGGCGGCGGTGGCTGCCGCCGCTGTGCGACGGCTCGATGGTCGGGGCGCACGCGCTGTCCGAACCGGAGACCGGGTCGGACATGCTTTCCCTGACCACCAAGGCCGTCCGGACCGGGGACGGCTATGTCCTGACCGGCACCAAGAAGTTCATCAGCAACGGTCCGCGCGCCGATCTGTTCATCGTGTTCGCCAGGACGAGTGAAACGGAAGCACCGCAACGGTCGATCTCGGCCTTCGTGGTGGAGCGGGACACTCCCGGTCTCTCCACGGAATTGATCCCCAAGGCCGGGTTGCGGGGCACGCCGATGGGCGAGATCGTCTTCGACGGCTGCGCGCTCCGCGAGGATCAGCGGCTCGGCGCCGAAGGTGCCGGATATCAGCTGTTCACCTCCACCATGGAGTGGGAACGCGGGTTCATGTTCGCCAGCGGGGTCGGTGTGCTGGCGCGGCTGCTCGACCGCTGTGTCGAATACGCGAGCACCCGCCAGCAGTTCGGCCGGGCGATCGGCGCTTTCCAGGCGGTTTCGCACAAGATCGCCGACATGCGGGTCCGGCTGGAGCTGGCGCGCCTGTTGCTCTACAAGGTCGGCTGGCTGCGCTCGCGCGGCAGGCTCGCCCTGCACGAGGCGTCGATGTTGAAGTTGTACGTCAGCGAAAGCCTGAGCGTCAGCGCGCTGGACGCGATGCAGATCCACGGTGCCCGTGGCTACACCGAAGAACTGGGCATCGAACGGGAACTGCGGGATGTGCTGGCGGGCACGATCTACGGCGGTACCTCGGAGATCCAACGGTCCATCATCGCCGGCCTGCTCGGTGTTCCCACGTCGGTCTGAGGAGGACGAATGCACGACTATCGGCTCGATCTGGAAAAACCGCTGATCGACGCTCATCTCGACGAGTTGCGCCGCCGCGTCTATTTCGTGTCGGAGGACATCGTCGACTTCCAGCTGGTCTTCTCCGGCGACGAGGTGGTCGCCGTGGTGGTGACGACCGACGAGCCCGCGGATGCCGCCGAGCTCTCCAGGAAGCTGGAGTTCGTCGTCGAGAACGACGTGCGGACCCAGCTGCCGACGCCGCCGAAGGTGGTGTGGCGATCCGACTCCACCCGGGTGCCGCTGTCCGACGTCTTCGAGGGAATGCTGGCCGATGGCGTGGTGCACGAGATCGGCCCGGGTCAGGTGGCGCTCGGCGAACCGGCGATCACCGCGCTGAACACGCTGGACGGATTGCTGCGCCGCATCATCGACGACGAGTTCGACGCACGCGAGTACCGGTATCCCACGCTGCTGCCGGTCACCGCGCTGCATCGCAGTGGCTACCTGTCGTCGTTCCCGCAGCACATGATGTTCGCCGCCCGGCTGGACGGCGACGTCGACACCTATCGCGCCTTCGCGAAGGAAGTCACCGAGCGCGCCCAGATCGGTGAACACATCCTCGGGAAATGCGGTCCGGTGGACCGGTGCCTGCCGCCGACGATGTGCTACCACACCTTCGACCAGTTCTCCGGGTCCACATTGGACAAGGCGAACATGGTGGTGACGGCGAAAGGCGGATCGTTCCGGCACGAGGCCCGATACCACCGGACGCTGGAACGGCTGGCGGACTTCACCATCAGGGAAACGGTCTTCCTCGGCTCGGCCGAGTTCGTCCGGAGCGCCAGGGACCGGTTCCGGGACCGGGCGATCGAACTGGTCGCCGAACTCGGGCTCGCCGGGCGGTGCGAGGTCGCCAACGACCCGTTCTTCGCCAGTGTCGAAGGAGCGGCGCGAGCGTCGTCGCAACGGCTGCTCGAACTCAAGCACGAGCTGCACCTGGATGTCGGCCCGCAGGGGGAGAGCATCGCGGTCGGCTCGTTCAACCTTCATGAACAACATTTCGGAGAAGCCTTCGGCATCAAGGGCCCGGACGACGAGGTGGTCTATTCGGCCTGCGTCGGCTTCGGGCTGGAGCGCCTGACCTACGCGGTGCTGTGTCAGTACGGATGGGACATGGCCGGCTGGCCGGAACCGCTACGGGAGCGGGCCGAGCGGCTTCTTCGAGCGACCAGGGGAGATCGATGACGGACACCACTGCAGTCAGGCGCGTCGGCGTACTCGGCGCCGGCACGATGGGCATCGGCGGCGCGCACGCGTTCGCCGCGGGCGGATTGCCCGTGGTGCTGGTGGACACCTCCCGTGCGGCCCTCGACCGCGCACGCGACGAGATCGCCAACAACGCCAGGCTTTACGGGATGCTCAACCGCGCGCTCGCGGCAAGCACGCCCGCGGACGTGCTCTCGCGTATCACTTTCACCACCGAGGCGGACGAACTCGCCGACGTCGATTTCGTGGTGGAGAACGTCACCGAGAACTGGGAGGTGAAGCAGGGCCTATACCGCGAGATCGACCGGATCTGCTCGCCGCGGTGTGTTTTCGGGGTGAACACCTCGGCCATCCCCATCACCAAGATGGCCTCGGTGACCGAACGCCCGGACAGGGTCGTCGGAACCCATCTGATGAACCCGGTACCGCTCAAGCCGCTGGTCGAGGTGATCCGCGGTTTCCACACCTCGCCCGAGACCATCGAACTCACCCGCGAGGTCTTCCGCCGCATCGGCAAGGACTGCGTCGTGGTCGAGGACTCCTCGGGTTTCGTGACCAACCGGGTCGCGATGCTTTCGGTCAACGAGGCGATTCTCCTGCTCCAGGACAACATCGCCTCGGCAGGCGACATCGACCGGCTTTTCCGGCAGTGCCTCGGGCACCAGATGGGACCGCTGGAGACCGCGGACCTCATCGGGCTGGACACCGTTCTCTATTCCCTCGAAGTGCTGCTCGACAATTTCAACGATCCCAAATTCCGGCCGGCCCCACTGCTCCGCAAACTGGTCGCGGCAGGCCGGCTTGGCCGCAAGAGCGGCCATGGTTTCTTCCCCTACGAGCCGGTCAACGCCGGGACGATGGCAGGTGCCGAATGACTGAGGACCGTATTTCGATCATCCGCGCTTTCATCGCGCAGAACGTCCGTGACACCGAACTCACCGACGATCACGACATCTTCGCCACCAGCAGTGTCAGCTCGATGTTCGCCGTCCAGCTGGTGATGTGGGTCGAGCGGACGTTCGGCGTCGCCGTGGTCCCCGCCGACCTCGACATCGCCAACTTCCGGACGGTCAACCACGTGGCCAAGTTCGTCGAGTCCAGGCTCGGCGCCGTCGCCGAGAAGGAAGGCGCCACGGCGTCGTGACCACGACGTCCTCGGCCGTCTCCCCGGTGGCGGCGCCCCTGCCCGGCGCGCTGCCACCGGGGACCTGCCACGTGTGGTGGGCGAGTACCGCGCAGGCGTCCGATCGGCACCTGGCACTGCTGGACCCGGTCGAACGGGCGCGCCGTGCCGGGATCGCGGGACAGGCGGACCGGGACCGGTTCACCGTGGGCTGCGCGCTGCTTCGCCTGACGGCGGGCGGCTACACCGGCGTGGCGCCGGAGCGGGTCCGGATCACCCGGTCCTGTCCGGACTGCGCCCTCCCGCACGGCAAGCCTGTCGTCCTCGACGGGGACATCGAGGTCTCGGTGTCGCATTCGGGCAGGCGGATCGCGGTCGCGGTGTCGCGTGCCGGTGCCGTCGGCGTCGACGTCGAAGAGGTCCGCGCCGACGCCGACGTCCGGGGGATGGCCGCGTACCTGCTGTCCCCCGCCGAATCGGCCCGGCCCGCCACCCCCGGCGTCGACGAGTTCGCGGCTTTCTACACGTCCTGGACCAGGAAGGAAGCCATCGTCAAAGCGACGGGTGACGGCTTGCGGATGCCGTTGGCCGGTCTCACCCTTTCCCCGCCGGGAGAAAGGGTGAGGCTGGTGGCGGCGGAGGGCCGGGACGATCTGGCCGACCTGGTCACGATCAGAGATCTCACGGCGTGCCACGGGTATGTCGCGTCCGTCGCGGTGCTCGGGCCCCGGCTCCTCGAGGTTCGCGAACTGGACGGGAGCACGCTCTTGACGTGAAGGCGCAACCGGTTCCGCTCTGTGGACGTGCTGGTCCGCACGGACGGTCGCTGCCGACAATGACCCGCATGACCGGAACCGGCCTGACCGACGAAGCCACCTACGACCGCACACGGCTCGCGCAGTGGCGTGCCGGGCAAGCGCGAGGTGACGGGATGTCCCGGCGCGGGCTGCTTCGCCTGGCGGCTGGTGGCACCCTCGCGCTGACGGCGTTCGGGACGCTGCCGGTGGGGATGGCGTCGGCCGCCTCGCCGATCGTGAAACCGTTGCCACCGGAGTTCTTCGAGGTCTACGGCACCAACGCGGAAACGCGCTGGGAGGCTCTGAGCGGTCAGGGTTACCTGACGCCGATCGACCGGTTCTTCGTGCGGAACCACACCGCCACCCCGTCGATCGACGTCGGTGACTGGCGCCTGAAGCTGTTCGGAACGGGACTGCGCGGTGCGCCGACGGCGGACAGGCCCGTCGAGTTCACCTACCGAGACCTGCTCCGGTTGCCTTCGGAGACGATCACCTCCGCCATCGAATGCGCGGGCAACGGCCGGAGCTTCTTCAGCAGCCAGCAAGGGCAGGCGGTGTCCGGCACGGCGTGGAAGCTCGGCGCGATCGGGGTCGCGCGCTGGCGCGGCGTCCGGCTTTCCACCGTGCTGGCCAAGGCGGGACTGACGCGGCACGCGGTGGACGTCCTCCCGGAAGGACTGGACGCCGACTACGTGACGGGCGGAGTCAACCTGGGGAAGGTCCGGCGTCCCTTGCCGATCGCGAAAGCGTTGCAGGACGTCTTGCTGGCCTACGAGATGAACGGGCAGCCGCTCCCGCCGGACCACGGCCACCCGGTGCGGCTCGTCGTGCCGTCCTGGGTGGGCATTTCGTCGATCAAATGGCTGGGGCGCGTCGAAGTCTCGGAAACGCCACTGGTGTCGCCTTGGAACACCCAGTACTACCGGCTGCTCGGGCCGGGCTATCCGGCGGAGGGCACGGTGGTGACCCGGCAGGTCGTCAAGAGCGCGTTCGAACTGCCGTGGAACGCCGAATTCGCGGCGGACGGCAGGCATGTGCTGCGCGGCCGGTCGTGGTCGGGCAACGGCCGGATCCGGCGCGTCGAAGTCGACGCCGGCACCGGCTGGCGGCAGGCGAAGTTCGTGGGCACCTCGGCGGACCGCGGCTGGCAACGCTGGGAGATCCCGTGGCGCCCCAAGACTTCCGGCACGCACACCCTGCGGGCGCGGGCCACGGACATCACCGGCGCCGCCCAGCCGGACGTCACCCCGCACAACACCCAGGGCTACCTGTTCGACGCCGTCGTCCGCCATCCGGTCCGGGTGGTGTGAGATGACGCAGTCGGTCGCGGTGAACGGGGAACCGACCGTCGAGCTGACCCTGGCGTTGCGGGTGAGCACCGACTCCGAGCACGCGGCCGCGATCGCCGCGCGCCTGCTCCGGTCCTTTGAGGACACTGTCGGCGTGACGCTGACGGCACGGACGTTCCACGAAGGCGAAACGAACTCCGGTCAGGTCGTCGAACTCGCCGGACGGCGGCGGCGGCTCAGCGATTCCACGCCACCGCTGCGCATCGAGCCGGATTCGCGGCGAGTGCTGCTGTGCGGCGAGGTCCTGGACTTCACCAGGCTGGAGTTCGATCTCCTGCTGTTCCTGAGCCGGAACCCGGACCGCGTCTTCGACCGCGGCACCCTGATGGCACGGGTGTGGGAACTGAGCGGCGGCAACGGGCGGACCGTGGACGTCCACGTCCGCAAGATCCGCGGGAAGCTGGAACCCGTGCTGACGCCGATCACCACGGTGCGCGGGGTCGGCTACCGGTTCGACGGCGCGGGCCAGGTACTCATCGCGGACTGAGCAAAGCCGGAATGTCAGGATACGAACCGTGACTCCGACCTACGTTCTCGTCCACGGCTCCAACAGCGCCTCGTTCACCTGGGGCCCGCTGCAGCGCGAGCTCGCCCTTCTCGGCCACCGCACGCTGGCCGTCGACCTGCCGGGGCACGGCTTCAGCGCCGGTTTCCAGTCGGCCTACCAGGCGCCGCAAGACCTCGAAGCGCTGGCCACGGCGCCGTCGAACCAGGCAGGCGCCACCGCCGCCGAAGCCGTCGAGCACGTGGTGGACGTCGTGCGCGAGGTCGCCGTGCACGGGCCGGTCATCCTGGTCGGCCACAGTCGCGGCGGGGTCGTGCTCACCGGGGTGGGCAACGCCGTCCCGGAGCTGATCGAGCGGATCGTCTACGTCTCCGCGTGGTGCGCCGTCGACCTGACGCTGGGCGAGTACATGCAGGAGCCCGAGTACGCGACCAGCGCGCTGAACACTGTCGGCGGTGTCGTCGTCGCCGACCCCGCCGCGCTCGGCGCGCTCCGGATGAACTGGCGCACCGCCGATCCCGCACTGCTGGCCGCGTTGAAGACGGCGATGCTCGAAGACGGCACCGAGCAGGAGTTCTTCGCCTACCTCAACACTCTCGAGCCGGACGAGAGCCTCGACGCCGGTACCGAGAGGGCCGACGCCGCCACCTGGGGCCGGATCCCGCGCACCTACATCAGGCTCACCGGAGACCTGTCGATCCCGCTCGCGCTGCAGGACCGCTTCATCAAGGAGGCGGACGCGCTCACCCCGGACAACCCGACCGACGTGCGTTCGCTCGAAAGCAGCCACGTCCGCTTCCTCATCCACCCGAAGGAGGCGGCCGCCATCCTCGCCGGGCTCGCCTGAGCCCGGGGTACTGTGCCGCCGGGGGGAGGAGGAGACCCGAGAACGATGACGGACGGACCATTCACCAAGGGGCACCTGACCACGTTGCTGATCAGTTCCGCGATCGGGGTGGGATTCGGGGCCGGGTGGTGGTTCTTCGGTGCCGCTTCCGTCTCCGGCGGATCGACGCCGCTGGTCGTCCTGGGTGTCCTCGCGGTACTGGGCCTGGCGGGCTGGCTCGTCCTGACCGCCCGCCGCGGTGCCGGGCTGCCCGCGGGCGGCGGCCGGGAGGAGAGCCCGTTCGGCAAGCGGTATGGGATCGCCGTGCTGCTCATGCTGGTGGGGATTTTCGCCGGGGCGAGGGTGCTCTCGGCGGTCTTCGAAGTTCCCGAAGCCGTGCCCGCGTGGGTGCTTTTCGTGGTCGGCTTGCACTTCCTGCCGTTCGCGAAACTGTTCGGGTCGCGGCGTTTCCTCGTGCTGAGCGTGTTGTTGTGCGTCGTCGCCGTGCTCGCGGCCGCGCTCGCGATCGCGGGCTGGACGGCGGCCTGGCAGCTCGTGCCGGGCTTCGGCGGGGCAGTGATCCTCTGGGCGACCGTCGTCGCCGGGCTGCTCGATACGGCTCGTCAGCGAGCGACAAGCCCGGCTTCGTAGGCGAAGATCGTCAGCTGGACCCGGTTGGTCGCGTCGAGTTTCGCGAAGATCCCGGCATGATGCGGTCATGACCGAGCCCGCCCATCCGTTCGCCCCGCCCGCCCACGAACGCCACTGGATCGAAACCGTCACCGAACTGGCGAAGGACTTCGCCGCGACGGCCGCCGAGTTCGACGAAACGGCCGAACTGCCCATCGCCAACCTTCGCGCGTTGCACGGGACAGGACTCGACAGGGCGGCGTTGCCCGCGGAGTTCGGTGGCGAGGACCTCAGCTATCGGGCCTACGGCGAGATCGTCCGGATCCTCAGCGCCGCCTGTTCCTCGACGGCGTGTATCTGGGTGATGCACATCGGCGCCGCGGTCGGCCTGGTCCAGCTGTCCGATCCCGCGACGGGCCGCTTCTACGCCGGGGAACTCATCGGCGGCAAGCGGTTCGCCAACGCGCTGTCGGAACCGAGCAGCGGCAACATGTTCCTGATGCCGCAGCAGCTCGCCGAGCCCGTCGACGGCGGGTTCCGGCTCACCGGCGCCAAGCGGTTCGTCTCCGGCTGTGAGGCCGCCGACCACTTCCTGGTCAACGCGCTCGTCGGCGGCGTGCCCACCTTCTTCGGCGTAGCGCCGGACGACACGATGACCTTCGTGCCCATCTGGGACACGATGGGACTGCGCGCCAGCCGCAGCCAGCTCGTCTCCTTCGAAGGGACCGTCCTGCGGGAAGACCGCAGGTGCCCGCCTTCGACCGAACGGCGCCCGAACCACATCTCGGCCGGACTCGCCTTCCTGTCACTCGGGATAGCCGACGCGGCGGAGGACGCGCTCGTCTCGCACTCCCGAAGCCGCGTCATTCCCGCGACCGGACAGCCGCTCGCCGAGATGCAGTGGCTGCGGTTCGAAGTCGCGGATGTCCACACCCGCCTCGAAGCCGCGCGCGTGTACGCCCGGAACATGGCGTGGCTGGCGGATCAGAACTCGCCGGAGTTCCTGCCCGCGACCATGACGGCGAAGGTGCTCGCGAACGACATCGCCCGCGATGTCGCCCAGCTGGCGCTGAAGGCGGGCGGCGGTTCGGGTTTCCTGCGCACTTCGCCGATCCAACGGCTGTTCCGGGACGCGCAGGCGGGCGGGCTGATGGCCTATTCGGCCGAAGTCTGCAAGGACCTGATCGGGAAGACGGTGCTCCTGCCGCAGGACTGACCGCGGATGGACCCGGCCGGGTGACGTCACGCCCGGCCGGTCCCGCCGAAGCGGGTCAGCAGCAGCCGGTGCCGCCGCAGTCACAGTCGCACCAGTCGTCGTTCCGCATGATCATCCACCTCCTCTTCCGGGTTCGCGGTCAGGCGGGCACCACGCGCCGGGAAGGGGATCGGCGCAGTTCTCACCGGACATCCCGGACAGCATGGAAGTGAGTTCGGCGCGCAGCGCGCCGAGCCGGGTCATCTCCGCGTCGATTTCGGCGAGATGGCGTTCGAGCATGGTTTCGGCGGGTTCGCACGGGCACACCCCGGTGTCGCGCACGCTCAGCAGGTCGCCGATCTCCGTCAGCGTGAGCCCGAGCCGCTGGGTGCCCCGGATGAACCGCAGCCTGTCGATGACGCCCTCGTCGTAGCGCCGGTGTGCCCCGGTGGTCCGCGCCGGTGCGGGCAGAAGGCCGATGCGCTCGTAGTAGCGCACGGTGTCCGGTCGCACCCCGGCCCGGGAGGTCACCTGGGACATGGTCAACGCCGTCAGCGCCGTCGTCGCTTCGGTTCGCATGTCCCGAGGGTAGAACTTGGACCCGGCTCCAGAATCAAGTCCGGAATTCGACCGGGCTCGCGAGGAGAAGACGACGGCGCGACGTGTCCGCATCATTCGAAAGGGTGGAAACGGCGAGAGGACGGCACGGTGACTGACTTCCGGTACGTGATCAGGGACCTCACCACGGAGGGTGAACAGGTCGACGCCCTGGTGTCCGATCTGGACGACGCGGGATGGGATCTGCCCACCCCCGCGGGCGGCTGGTCGGTCAGGCACCAGATCGCCCATCTCTCCTTCATCTTCAGGATCGCCGGACTGGCCGCGGCCGAGCCGCGGAAGTTCGGCGAACTCATGAAGAGCTCGATGGCGCGCGGATTCGACGCCGCCGTCAACGCGGCCCTCGACGACTACCTCGGTGACCCCAACGAGGTCCTGCTGAGCCGTTGGCGCGCCGAACGCGACGCCGGTATCAAGGCGCTCGCCGCGGTCCCTGCGGACCAGGTCGTGCCGTGGCTGGTCAACCCGCTGCCGCCGGCCATCCTCGCCTGCGCGGGGATGATGGAACTGTTCGCGCACGGCCAGGACGTCGCGGACGCGTTAGGGGTGCGTCCGGAGCGGACCGACCGGCTCGCGTACCTCGTCGGCTTCGCCGTCCGTGTGCGGGACTTCGGCTACGAGGCACGGGGCCTGACACCGCCGGAGCAGGAGTTCCGCTTCGAGATCACCTCGCCGTCCGGCCAGTTGTGGACGTTCGGACCCGAGGACTCGCGGCAGCGGATCACCGGCAGCGCGGAGGACTTCTGCCTGCTGGTCACGCGGCGCCGTCACCGCGACGACCTCGACGTCCGTGCCGAAGGCGCGCTGGCGGACCACTGGCTGGACATCGCGCAGGCGTACCGCGGGCCCGCGGGCGAGGGACGCGCGTCGGGGCAGTTCGACCGCTGAGAACCGCACCACGGCCACGGTGATTTACGGCATCCTGGAAGTCGCGATCAACTCCACTCGGTGCGATCGTCGAGGCACACGGGGTCTAGGAGGCGATCGTGGCACGGGTGTGGTTGATCAGGCACGGGGAAAGCGAGACGAACGCGGGGCTTCCCGGCGGCGAGCCGGGTGCTTCGGTGCTGACCGAACTGGGCAGACGGCAAGCCCGCGAAATCGCGAAATCGCTGGCCGAGCCGCCTCGGTTGATCGTGACGTCGCCGTTCGTGCGGGCGCGGCAGACCGCGGAACCGACGATCGAACGGTTCCCCGGCGTGGAGTGCGAGGAGTGGCCTGTCCAGGAGTTCACCTTTCTCGGCGAACTCCATGGACAGGTCACCACCACGGCCACCCGGAAGCCGTACACGGAGGCGTACTGGAACCGGGCCGATCCGCACCACGCGGTGAACGGCGCGGAGTCCTTCGCCGCACTCTTCACCCGGACCCAAGAGTTCCTGGCGCGGCTGGGCGAGCGGGAACCCGGGCCGATCGCCGTCTTCACGCACGGGCTCTTCATCCGCGCCGTCATGTGGTCGCTGCTTACCGGGACCACCACCCAGGACAGTGAGGCCATGCGCGGATTCCGCACGTTCGCCGACACCTATCTCGTGCCGAACGGCGACATCACCGAACTGCGGTACACACCAGGGAAGCGGACTCCGCGAGTGGTGGTCCCGCTCGCCTCCCGGTTCGCCGCCCGCTAGGGCTTCAGCAGCAGCTGGAGCTTGTTCACCCCGGTCATGTGCGGGCTGGGGATGAACGCGGGCGGAGCGGCCGGATCGGTGCGCAGATCAGGGAACCGGTCCAGCAGGATGTTCAGCGCGGTCTTGCCTTCCAGCCTGGCGAGCGGAGCGCCGATACAGAAGTGGATCCCGCGGCCGAAGGCCAGGTGCGGGTTGTGCGCCCTGGCCGGATCGAAGGTCCCCGGATCCGTGAACGTGCGCGGATCCCGGTTCGCCGCCGCGACCCAGACGAAGAGCATGCTGTCCGCCGGGATGGTCCGGCCGCCCAGTTCGACCTCGGTTGTGGTGGCGCGCGCGACGAGCGCGAACGGGCTGAGGAAACGCAGCGATTCCTCGATGGTGGCGGGCAGCAGCGAACGGTCCTCTCGGACACGCCGGTACTCGTCCGGATGGGAATCCAGGCACAGCACGGTGTTCCCGAGCAGCATCGTGGTGGTGATGTGCCCGGCGAGCAGCAGCACGTTCGCGAAGTTGACGACTTCGTTCTGAGTCAGTTTCTCGCCGTCGACCTCGGCTTCGACGAGTTTGGTCAGCAGGTCCTCGCGCGGGTTCCGCCGCCTGTCGTCGACGTGCTCGGAGAGGTAGTTCACCAGGTTGTTCACTTGCTCGCGCGTTTCCTCGGCGGCCTTCTTGTCCTCCTCGGTCTGCTTGAGCAGCGACCGCTGCTGGCTGTTGTTCAGCAACTTGTCGACCCATTTTTTGAACAGGTCGCGATCGCCGGCCGGGATACCGAGCAGTTCGGCGATGACGATCACCGGTAGCGGATAAGCCAGGTGGGTCACCAGTTCCATCGAGTCCGCGCCATCGACGGTGTCGAGGAGTTCGTTCGTCAACTCGGCGATCCGCGGTTCGAGATCGGCGACGACCTTCGGGGTGAAGGCGTGACTCACCAGCGTGCGCAGCTTCTTGTGGTCCGGCGGGTCCATCTGGAGCAGGTTGCCTTCGACGAACTGGTCCTTCTCCGGCGATATCTCCGCGGGGATCAGGCGGGCGGTGTCGGAGGAGAACACCTTGGGATCACTCAGGGTCTTCAGTGCCTCGGCGTGGCCGTAGACGTGCCACATGCCCGCGTCGGGATCGAAACGGACCGGGTCGGCCGGGAATTCGTCCCGAAGCCAGAACTGGCTTTCGTGGACACCCCAGGTTTCGGCGATGGTGGTCATGGCTTGCCCCCTTCTTCTCGTGGTGGAAGAGCTCGGATCAGGCGGGCTCCTCGGTGCCGTCCTGCCGGTAGATCCAGGCGCGATAGGACGAGATCAGCTCCCGGAACGCTTGGATCACTTCGGCCGCGGTAGCGGCCACGTTCGCCGGTGACGGCGGCTCCGGCGGCTCGAACGCCCTCCGGATGACGTGCGCGAGGGCATCGGCCTTTTCCTCGGCGGTGAGGCCGGTGCCCTCGGTGGTGAAGCTGTCCATCAGGTAGAACCCCAGCGCAGAGGCGCGCAAGGTGAAGAGCAGGTCCGGGATGTCGTCGCGCAGCAGCCCGCGGTCGGTCATCGTCTTCAGGTACCGCTCGGTGACGACGGCGTCCTGATCCTGCAAGGGATGTTTCTTCAACCGGCCCAGCAGTTCGGTGTTGCCGGTGATGAGCGCGCCGAGCAACGGACTCCGCTGGGTGTAAAGGAAGACCGTCCGCTGGAACCGATGCGGGATGACTTCCGCCGGATCTTCGTCCAGCCGGCCGAGGAGACTCTCGGCCGCCCGGAGCGATTCACGCAGGAGCAACGCGTGGAAGAGGTTTTCCTTGGTGCGCCAGTGCAGGTAGACCGTGCCCTTCCCGACGTCGGCCTGCTTCGCGATGTCCTCGATGGTCACCTTGCGATAGCCCAGCCGGATCAGCAGGACGCCGGCCGCGTCGAGGATGCGATCGGCGCGGCCGGCGGTGCGGTCCGGACGTTCTGCCACGTGCGCTCCCAATCTCTGACTTCGTGACCAGATTTGCTTATCTGGTCATCCGGTCAGTAAGACGGTAGCGCCGAGGGGACGGGTCCGGCAAGGAGAACGGCGGTTTTTACCGCAGACGGTGGGCGAGCAGGAACTTCCAGATGACCGGGGTCGCGTTGATGACGGTCGGGGTGGCGGAGTCGTTGTTGGGCGCCGTACTCGGCCAAACATGCCCCGCGCCTTCGACGCGGTAGTGCTGGAGCGAGCAACCGAGCCAGCGCTGGACGGTGACGTCGGTCTTCGGCGAGTACTGGATCGGGCGGGGGAAGCAGCCGTTCCGGTCCGCCCATCCGGCGAGCCAGTCCGGCAGCGTCGGCAGGCCCTTGGCGGGATTCCCGGTGTACGGGATCGTCGTGTCGGCCGTGCCGTGGAAGTCGAGGATCGGCGCCGGGCGCGACGGGTGGCATTCGCCGCCCTGCGGATAGAACGCGCCGGCGACGGGGGCGAACGCCGCGATCCGGCCCGGCATCCGGCAGGCGAGCACGCCGACGAAACCGCCGCCGTTCGATTTGCCCGTCGCGTAGATCCGGCGGGAGTCGACGCACAGTTCCCGCTGGAGTGTGGTCAGCAGGTCGCTGGTGAAGAGCACGTCGTCGGCGGCCGCGGAATACGGCGCGCCTGTCCAGGCCGATTCGCCGTCAGTGCCCGGAAGTCCTTGCGGGTAGACGGAAATCGCGTCATACGCGGAGAAACCGGAGAGTTCCTCCTGGTACTTCGAGGTCCGCTTGTGGCCGTGGAACGACAACACCAGCGGGTACGACCGCGACGGCCGGTACCGCTCGGGCACGTGCACCGTGTACTCGCGGACCAGACCGCCGGACGTCAAAGTCCGCAGCGTCGTCGCTCCCGCGGGCATCGGGGACGGACGGTGGCAGCCGGTGGTCGGCACCGGACGATCGATCGGCGACGGCGCGGCCGACGCCACCGGTGCGGCGAGCAGGCTCAGTCCGGCGGCGGCGGCCGCCGTCAGCGCGAGACGGCGTAGATACTTCGTGGGACCAGGCACGCGATCCTCCTTGATCGGGCGGCGGGGCGGTGATCAGGGTCACTCCCGGCACCGGCCTGGTCAGCATTGTGTTCATTGAGTTTTCGGACTGCTTTTCCTGTCACTCCGTCATGGCCGCGATGCCGGGGCCACGGCAGGTCAGCCGCAGGCCTTTTTCGCCTCGAGCACCCGGGTCAGCGCCTCGTCGACCCGGGCGGCAGGGAGGTCGCCGGACGCAAGCGCTTGCTCCAGCGTGGTCAGCACCGTGCCGACGTTGCCGCCGGAGGACCACAACGCCTGATCCGCCCCCGCCTGCAAGGCCTTGAGGACCGCCGTCGGCAACGGGTACTGCGCCGTGATCGCCTTCATCGCCCCGAGATCGTCCGTGATCACCGGGCCGTCGAACGCGTAGTCCTTCCGCAGCAGCCGGTACGCCGGCGCCGAGAGGGTCGACGGGGTGCCGCCGGTCAGATCGGGCACGTCCAGATGCCCGACCATGACGCCGACCTCGCCGTACTCACCGATATCGCGGTACGGCACCAGGTCGACCTTCCGCAGCGAGGCCAGCGGCGGCGTCCGCACCAGTCCCTTGTGGGAGTCCCCGGTGGCGTGCCCGTGCCCGGGGAAGTGCTTCAGCACCGGTTGCACCCCGGCGTCCCGCAAGCCCTGCGCGAACGCCAGGACGTACTTACGCGCGACTTCGGGATCCGAGCCGAACGAACGGTCGCCGACGATGTCGCGGTCCGGCTGGTCCGTGATGTCGGCGTCGGGCGCGTAGTCGACGGTGACGCCTCGGGCCCGCATCTGCTTGCCCCGCTCGGCCGCCTTCGTCCGCACCTGTGCCGGCGTCAGGGTCGCGGCCATCTTCCGGGCACTCGGCATGGTGCCGTCGAGGGCGTCGATCCGCTGAACGCGGCCGCCTTCCTCGTCGATCGCCACCGACACCGGGACCTTCGCCGCCCGCTGCACCTCGTCCAGCGCGCGGTTCTGCAGCAGGGCGGTCTCGTTGCCGCCGAGGAAGATCCCGCCGACCTGCTGATCGCGCACCAGCTTCACCGCCGCCTGGGGATCGCCGGCGTTCACGCCGACCACCATCAGCTGCGCCAGCCGCTGCCGGGGGCTCATCCCGGCGATGACGGCTTCGCAGCCCGGATCAGGCACCTGCTCCGCCCTCGGTGACGGCGAGGAAGAGGGAGGGATGACGCTGGACGGACTCGAAACAGTGCTGCTGCGCGGCGGTACCGTCCCGGCCGGTTGTGCCGATCCGGCCTGTTCGTTCGCCGTACCGCACTGCACGCTGGTGGCCAGAACGGTGGCGGCTCCCAGAATGACGGCCGTCCATCGCTTCGTCGTCTTCGGGCGCCCGGAGTTCATCAGCTCGTTTCGTTCGTCGTCCATGCCGGTACCGACGGTAACCCCAGTTGCCCTTTAGTACGCGCTCGCGTGTCCTTTTGTTCGTGGTCGTGCGGCCTCGGGCCTCGGCTCCACTCCCTCCTCTTTCGTGTTCTCCCTCGTCAAACCGCTGTTGGGACTTGACAGTTCGATCTGCTCCGCCGTAGATTACCACATGGTTATGGAACCGCAAGGTTATCTAGGGGCTCTCGTCCCCGCGGCATGAGAGCCCGATCGTGAGAACTGCTCGAACCTGTGAAACGGCTCGAGCTTGTGAGAACTGAAAGGCGGGCGACCGTGGCCCAGGATCTGCTCGATGCCACCTTCGCGGCACTCGCCGACCCCACCCGCCGCGCGATCCTCGCGCGGCTCGCGCGCGGCGAGGCCACTGTGACGGAGCTGGCCGAGCCGTTCGCGATGAGCCAGCCTGCCATCTCCAAGCACCTGAAAGTGCTGGAGCGGGCGGGGCTGGTGGCACGGGGGCGTGACGCACAGCGTCGCCCCTGTCGCCTGGTGGCCGAGCCGCTGAAGAACGCGAACGAATGGCTCGGTGGCTACCGCCGCTACTGGGACGAGGCCTTCTCGCAACTGGACCTCGTCCTCGAAGACGAGTTGCGGCACCCGGAGCGCCGGGACGAGACCGACTGACCATCGCACGAGCGGAAAGGGACGACACGATGGGACGCACTCTCAGCGTGGTGAAATCCGGCGATCTCGAGATCATCATGACGAGGTCGTTCGACGCGCCGAGGGCGCTGGTGTTCGACGCGTGGACCAAACCGGAGCTGGTCCGCCGCTGGTTCGGCCCGCACGGCTGCGAGGTCGTCGAATGCGAGATCGACCTGCGCGTCGGCGGCAGATGGCGCTACCGGCTGCGTCACGACGATGGGATGGAGATGCTGCTGCAGGGCGTCTACCAGGAGATCAGCCGTCCGGAAAGGCTCGTATCCCTGGAGACGAACGAGGACTGCGACGCCTCGGAAGGGCAGGCGCTGGCGACGCTGACGTTGGTCGAACACGGCGGCGTGACCACTCTGACCCAGGTGCTGCGGTACGGCTCGGAGCGGATCCGGGACGCCGTGCTCGAATCCGGGATGGAGCGGGGCGTCGGTCAAGGCTTCGACAAGCTGGCCGAGGCCGTGGCCGTCCCGGCGAGGGCGTGAACACGATGAACGCCATCGCGGAGCGCTATCGCGTCCGGGCCGACGCCTTCGAGAGCAAGGTCGCCGCCGTCGGAGCCGGGCAGTGGGAGAACAGGTCTCCGTGCGCGGAGTGGAACGCCAGGGATGTCGTCGGGCACATCGTCGACATGCACGGCGCGATGCTGCGCCCCTTCGGACGTGAGCTCGGGCCGGCGCCGTCACTCCTGGAAGACCCGCTCGGCGCCTTCCGGGCGGCCCGCGCCGATGTCGAGGCCGTCCTCACCGATCCTGTGCTCGAGGCCACGGAGCACGAGACACCGGCGGGGAAGATGACCGCCGGACAGCACATCGACCAGGTCGTCAGCGCCGACATGGTGGTCCACGGCTGGGATCTGGCCCGTGCCACCGGGCAGGACGACACGATCGACCCGGCGGAGGTCGCCCGGATGTGGCCCGGAGTGCAGGAGATCCCCGACCAGATGAGGATCCCCGGTGCCTTCGGGCCGGGAATCGTCGTTTTCGGTCCCGAAGTGAAGGTGCCCGAGGACGCGCCTTTGCAGGACAGGCTGCTCGGGCTGCTGGGCCGCGACCCGAACGCCTGACGGCGGTCAGACGTGAATGCCCCGGTGTCGCCGGGCGGGCCGGGAAGGAACCGGTACCTCGGCGGCGTCGGTCCCCTTGGCCGCGGCCAAGACACGCTCCAGAACCGACAGAGAGGAGGTGAGCAAAGAGATCTGGTTCTGAATCCGGATCTTGGCGATCTCCAGTTCGCCGGTCATCTCCGGTGAAGGCACCAAATGTGTGTCGTCGCCGGAAACACAGGGAAGGAGTTCCGCGATCTTGCCGCTGCACAACCCGGCCGAATAGAAGAGCTGGATCTGCAGAACCCGGGCGATGTCGTCTTCGGTGAAGGTCCGGTAGCCGTTGCCGCTCCGGTCGGGACGCAGCAGGCCTTCCGTTTCGTAGTACCGCAACGAGCGGACGCTCACGCCGGTCCGCTCCGCCAGTTCGCCGATCCGCATGAGGCCACAGTAACCGGGGAAACCGAGGTTGACCGTGACGCCGGTGTCAGGGTTTAGCTTCGCGTTCATGAGGCTGCTCGAAGAATTCCGCGGTACCGCGATGCGGTTGCCGAACCGCGTCGCGATGGCCCCGATGACCCGGGGGCGTGCCGACGACAAGACAGGCGCGCCACATCCGCTGACAGCCGAGTACTACGCGCAACGTGCGAGCGCCGGCTTGATCGTGAGTGAAGGTGTCTGGGTCACCGAGACGGGCAAGAGCGGTCCGGGTATCCCCGGACTGGCGACAGACCGCCAGGCCGAGGCCTGGCGTGAGGTGACGGAGGCCGTGCACGAGGAAGGCGGCCGCATCTTCGCGCAGCTCTGGCACGCAGGCCGGGTCTCGCACCCCGGTGTGATGGGCCGGACCCCGGTGGCGCCGTCGGCGGTCCGGCAGGCCGGGCGGATCTTCGTGGCAGGCGGCTGGACGGAGACGGTCGAGCCCCGCGCGCTCGGCGAGGACGAGATCGGCGAGGTCGTCCAGGACTTCGCCGCGGCGGCACGCCGGGCCGTCGACGCCGGGTTCGACGGTGTGGAACTCCACGGTGCCAACGGATACCTCATCCAGGAGTTCCTCGCGCGCAACACCAATCGCCGGGAAGACCGTTACGGCGGTTCGGCCGCCGCCCGGGTCGGTTTCCCGCTCGAGGTGGTGGCGGCCGTGGCCGAACAGATCGGCGCGGCCAGGGTCGCGCTGCGGATTTCCCCGGGCAACCCGGAGAACGACATCGTGGAAGACGACTGGAAGGAGGTGTATTCACGACTGCTCACGGAACTACGCCGGTACGAGCTCGCGTACCTGCACGTCATCGACACTCCGCAGGCCGAAGCGCTGTCCTACCTGCGGCCGTTGTGGCCGGGGGCGCTCGTCGCGAACCTTCGCTCTCAGGAGCCGACGTCCCGGGCCGAGGGTGAGTCCTTGCTCGAAGCCGGGCTGGCCGATGTGGTCGCCTTCGGCAGGCTGTTCATCGCGAACCCGGACCTGCCCGCCCGATTCGCGCTCAACGCCCCGCTCGCCCGAGCGGACCACGACGTCTACTACGGCGCCCGGCTCGACGGCTACACCGATTTCCCGGCTTTCGAACCGGACTCGGCGAAGTTCGCCTGTTCGGCGCGCAGCTGATCTTCGCGGCCCGTTCTACAGTGCGGGGATGGTCAAGACGGCAGTGGAAATCGCGGCGGCTGTGCGTGCCAAGGAACTCGACCCGGTCCAGGTGACCCGTGAGGCGCTGGCCAGGATCGCGGCGGCAGACGGGGTGATCGGTGCGTTCCGCCGGGTTCGGGCCGAGGAGGCGCTCGCCGAGGCCGCGGCCGTCGCCGAACGCGCGGACCTGGCCGACCTGCCCTTGGCCGGAGTGCCGGTCGCGGTCAAGGACGTCGCGCCGGTCGAGGGCGAGTATGCCTCGTGGGGATCGCGTGCGGGCTCGTCTGTGGCGTCCACAGAGGACGGTGAGATCGCGCGACGCCTCCGCGCGGCCGGGGCCGTGATCGTCGGCCTGACCCGGGTGCCGGAGCTGTGCATCTGGCCGTCGAGCGACGATCCGGACGGGACGGCGCGCAATCCGCGCAATCCGTCCTACGCCGCGGGCGGTTCGTCGGGCGGGAGTGCCGCGGCCGTCGCGGCCGGGTTGGTGCCCATCGCGCACGGCACCGACGGCCTGGGCTCGATCCGGCTGCCGTCCGCGATGTGCGGCATCGTCGGCCTCAAGCCGGGCAAGGGGGTGGTCCGGGTACCGAATGAGGACGGCTGGTTCGGCCTGTCCACGCACGGTCCGATGACGACCACCGTGGCCGACGCGGCCGTGCTGATGTCGGTCCTCGCGGAACAGCCCGGCCTGGCCGACCTCGCCGACCCGAAGCGGTCTCGCATCGCCCTGTCGACTCAGGTCCCGTTGACGAGGGCGCCGTTGCCGCGCGCGTTCAGCCGGGCCGTCGCCCAGGCCGGAGAGCTTTTCCGCGCGGCAGGGCACACCGTCGCGCCCGGAACGCCCCGCTACAGCGCCGGAGCCATCGGCGGCCTCCTCGCGCGTTGGGTCGCGGGCCCGGCCGAACAAGCGGCCGGGTTCGATCTCGGCGCACTCCAGCCCCGGACGCGCACGCACGTGCGGCTCGGGCATCTGATGGCGAAACGGGTCCGCGAGACCACTCGCGAGCGCTGGCTGGAGCGTGCCGAAGAATTCTTCGCCGACCACGATGTCCTGGTCACGCCCATGCTCGCGAGCCTCCCGCTCAAGGCCCGCAGGTGGCACGAAAGCCGATGGATCGCCAACGTGCTGCCATCCGTGCGCGTCGCGGGCTTCGCCGGCCTGTGGAATCTCGCGGGCTATCCGGCCATTTCGGTGCCGGTCGGCGTGCATTCCTCGGGTATCCCGGCCTGCGTTCAGCTCGTCGCCGCGCCTGGCGGGGAAGCACTCCTCCTGGGCCTCGCGGCCCAGCTCGAAGCGGCCAATCCCTGGCCCCGCACCACCACCTCCTGACCCCGGAAAGAGAGCAAGGGACCTTTGCTATCACTCTCCGAAAGAGAGCGATAGCAAAGGTCCCTTGCTACTTCGCGCTGGTCAGGAGCCGGTTTTGGCGGGCGACGGCTTCTGGCCGTTCGCCTTCGGGCCGTTCTGCTCGCCCTGTCCGTTCTTCGGCGCAGCGGCGGCAGGCGCCGAAGAAGCGGGTTTGGCCGGGGCGGTCGCCTTCGACGCGGGCTGCTCGGCGGGCTTGGCGGCAGGCTTCGTCTCTTCGGCCTTGCTGTCGCCGCCGACGAGCTTCGAAGCGTGCGGGATCACCGACTCCTCGGGCAGTGCCGCGAGCATCGCCTCGCTGCCCTTCAGGACCTCGTCGGCCTGCAGCAGGCTCTTGCGGGCCTGCTCGCGGATCTCCGCCAGCCTCTCGACCTTCCGCTGGGCGGCGGTCGTGCGCTGAGCGGCTGTCGTCGTGGCCTCGTCGAGCCGGCGCTTGGCCTCGGCGGTCGCCTCGTCGACACGGCGCTTGGCTTCCGCGGTCGCTTCCGCGATCCGGCGTTCGGCCTGGTTCTTGCTGGCCGTCTGCTGGTCGGCGATGTGCTTCTCGTGCGACGTGCGCTGAGCCGTGATCGTCTGCTCGAACTCGCGCTCGATCTTCCGGCGCTTGCGCTCGGCCTCGTTGTCCAGCAGTTCCCGGCGCTGGGCGGCCTCGACGGTCAGCCGGTGGACCTCGGCCCGCGTCTCGGCGAGCGCGGATTCGTGCTCGGAGTGCAGCGCGTCCGCCTGCTTGTCCAGTTCGGCGACGAGCCGCGTGTAGCGCTCACGGAGCTTCTTCGACGCCTCACTCGACGACGCCCAGTGCTTCTCGGCCGCGACCTCGGCACGCTTCGTGACCTCTTCGGCACGAGCCTGCGCGAGCGTGACGGTGCGCTGCATCCGCTCGTCGAGGTCCTCGAGCCGCTCCGGCGGCTTCTTGAGCTCCTCGATCCTGGCGTTGAG
Organism: Amycolatopsis sp. NPDC031561; assembly: GCF_055580625.1. Classification (NCBI taxonomy): domain Bacteria; kingdom Bacillati; phylum Actinomycetota; class Actinomycetes; order Pseudonocardiales; family Pseudonocardiaceae; genus Amycolatopsis; species Amycolatopsis sp. NPDC031561. Next base: position 829,460 of record NZ_JBVILA010000001.1, read on the forward strand.
CTTCGCCACCTCGTGGCGCACGGTTTCGAGTTCGCGCGACGCCGACGTCGCCTGGGCGATCGCGGCGTCGCGGTCGGTGATCACGCGATGCAGCTGGGCTTCGAGATGATCCAGATACTGGCGCACTTCGTTCCGGTCGAAGCCGTGCCAGGCCTGGGTGTACTCGCGCCGCAGGGGCAACAGGCCGTTGTCTCGCTCGGGAACCATGGTCACGACGGTACCTGCGTACCCGGCGTCGCCGTTGTCAGGCTTGGTGATTCACCGACGTGTGTCGTCTTTCAGCAGCTGTTCCTCACCTGAACGGCCGCCACCCGTGTGCGCAGTGTCACCAATGGAAGCCGCGGCTGAGCCGGGCGAGGGCCATCGCGGCGCGGGACAGATGCTGCTCGCCCTTACCGATCTTGAGCCCGCCGCCGCCACCCGCGGCCGCCGAGTCCGGGAACACGCGGAATCCTTGGTAGGCCACGGCATCCGTGAGTCCCGGGGTGAGCGTGTAGGCGAGACCGATCGCCTGCCCGGCGGGTGTGCCGATGTGCTTCGGACGTTCCTTCAGCGCCTTCATCACCATGTCCGCGGCCTGATCCGGCGATTTCGTCGGAAACGCGTCATAGATCTTCGTCGGCCGGATCATCGGCGTGCGCACGAGTGGCATGTGGATGGTCGTGAAGGTGATTCCGTCGCCGTGGGTCTCGGTCGCGGCGATCCGGGAGAAATAGTCCAAAGCGGCCTTCGACGCCGCATACGCCGAAAAGCGCGGCGCGATTCCCTGCACACCGATCGACGAGACGTTGACGACGTGCCCGAATTTCCGTTCGGACATATGCGGCAGTACCGCGAGGATCAGCCGGACCGCGCCGAAGTAGTTGATCGCCATCGCGCGTTCGTAGTCGTGGAACCGGTCGTACGACAGTTTGATCGAACGCCGGATCGACCGGCCGGCGTTGTTCACGAGCATGTCGATCCGGCCGTGGTCGGCGAGCATCGCGTCGACGGCCTTGTGCACCGACTCCTCGTCGGTCAGGTCGGCCGGGTACACCGACGCCGTGCCGCCCGCGGCGATGATCTCGTCCCGGACCTCTTCGAGTTCGTGCTGGCGCCGCGCCACCAGCAGCGGCACCCCGCCCGCCGCCGCGACCTTGATCGCGGTCGCCCGGCCGATCCCCGACGACGCTCCCGTGATGATCACGCGACGGCCGTCCAGCTCGCCGCGAGGGCCGTGCTTGCGCGCGCGGAACGGGTCCAGGTGCTCGCGCCAGTAGCGCCACAGGGTGGGCGCGTAGTCCTCGATCCGCGGCACCTCGACACCGGAACCGATGAGCGCCTTGCGGGTCGACGCCGAAGAGAACACCGACGGGAACGCCATCGTCTCCAGCAGCACCGGCGGGATGCCGAGCCGCTCCATCACGGCGTCGCGCGCGATCGTGAAGCCGGGGATGTGCTCGCTCAGCTTCACCAGGTTGACGATGCCCTTGGACACGCGTTCGTTGAGCTGCACGGAGATCGTCGGTGCGCCCGCCGCCTTCGCGAAGGCGTTGTAGACCGAGACGACCGGCTGCGGCTCCGGGTTGACCAGGTGGAACGCGCGTCCGTCGAGGCCCTTGGTGGTGACCAGCGCGAGCAGCGACTTGGCGACGTAGTCGACCGGGACGACGTTGGTGTCGCCGAGGTCGGGGCCGACGATCGGCACGTCGGGCAGCCCGGCCAGCCTGCTGATCGCGGGGAACAGGTAGTACGGGCCGTCGATCTTGTCCATCTCGCCGGTCTCGGAGTTCCCGACCACGACCGCGGGCCGGTACACCCGCCACGGCACGTCCTGCTGCTCGCGCACGAGGCGCTCCGCTTCGAACTTCGTGCGGTGATACGGCGTGACGAGCCGCTGGCCGACGTCGAACATCTCCTCGGTGAACATGCCTTCGTGGTCACCCGCGACGGCGACCGAGGACACGTGGTGCAGGCAGCCGGCGTTCAGCTCGGCGGCGAGCGCGATCACCTGCGTGGTGCCTTCGACGTTGGCCTTGATGCTGGCTTCGTCGTCGGCGGTGAGGTCGTAAAGGGCGGCGAGGTGCACGACGTGGTCGACACCGCGAAGGGTCTCGCGGTCCTCTTGGCCGACGCCGAGCAGAGGCTCGCCGAGATCACCGGTGACGAGGGTGACGCGTTCCGGATGCGGCCAGGCGTTCACGAGTTTCGCGAGTTTGTCCCGCGAGGACGCGCGGACGACGAGCGCGACCTTGTCGACGTCCTCCCTGGTGAGCAGCAGCCGGGTGAACTGGCGCCCGATCAGTCCGGTCGCCCCGGTCACCAGAAAAGTCGCCATCTGCCTCACCCTTCACCGTGTTCGCCGCGTCCACCGGCATTCTGCTGCATCACTACGGCGCTGACCACCACGGCACCCGTGAAGTTACTCACGGGTAACTAGGCCGGGTCGGCGATGACGACCCGGTTCTCGGCGTAGCCGGTCTCTCCGCCGACCCAGCGGCCGCCGCAGGTGACGAGGACTATCCGATGTGGACCGGACTGGCCGAACAGCTCGTCCGCCCGCTGCGGCAGTTCGTTCTTCTTCAGCGTGATCAGCTGGGAAACCTTGTACTGCCAAGACTTCCCGGCCTTGTCGACCACGGTGACGGCGCCACCGATCCGCTCGGTCCACAGCTCCGCGAACGGGCCTGTCGCGCCCTTCCAGTTCACGTGCCCGGCGAACACGCTCGCCCCGGTCGCCGAACTCAGCTCGGCGCCCCACCAGGTCACCTCACCGAGGTTTTCCGGCACCGGCAGCTCCGCGCCCGGCCCGAGTTCCTTGCGCACGAGTTTCGCCGCGCCGCCCGCGGGCAGCCGGATCGTCCCCGGGCCCTGCGGTTTCGGGGCTTCGGGTTCCTTCGGCGGCGGCGGAGTGGCCGAAGGTGTCGTCGGGACGATCTCCGGCGGCGGAGCGACTTCCTGCTGCGCGGGTGCGGCCGGTGCACCGCCCGCGACGGGGACGGAGACGGGCTGAGCCGTCCCCGCCACCACGGTCGTCGGCGGCCAGATGATCAAGGCCGCGACGAGGTCCGCGCACAGGACCGTGACGGCTCCCAGCGCGAACCCGCGTCGTACTGACATTCCTGAACCCTCTTTAGCGTCGCGAAGACCGCCGCGCGGCCACGCCCACCATCAGCGAACCGAGCAGCGCGAGCGCGCCGACGCCGAGGATCCCGGCGGTCGACGCCGAGTTCTCGACGGTGCCCTGCATCATCGCCACCGGCCGGTCGCCGGCGGGAATGGTGCGAGGTACCTCGTTGGGCGTGTTGGCGACCTTGAGCGCCAGCGTCTCACCCGGCTTGACCTCGCCGCAGGCGGACGGCGGATTCTTCGGGTCGAACGCGTTGGTGTAGCCCGGCGGCGCGTTGACCTCGACCACGCAGATCTCCTGCGGGGTCCGCAGGTTCTCCACGGTGACCGTCCCGGTCTCGCCTTCGGTGGTGACGACGGCGGGCTTGCCGTCGGCGCCGTTGAGCGGCTTGCCGTCCTGGCCGAGAGCGGCGGCGGACTTGTCCTTGGCGGTGATCCGCAGCGCGGCGCCCGCGATGCCCTTGCCGGTCTTCGCGTCGACCTTGGTCACCTGGACCTTGCCCGGCTTCGAGACGACGGCGACACCTTGCGCCTTCAGTTCCTTCTCGCCACCGGTCGAGACGACCTTCTGCACACCGGTGTCGACCGGGAACTGCACGTACGGCCGGTCCGCGGGGGCGGACAGCGAGCTGGCCAGCTTCGGCTGGTCACCGGTCGGCGTCACCTTGACCGCGACCGTGCCGTCCTCACCGGTCTTCACCGTGGTGGCCTTCTCGGCCTTGGCGGTCGAGGTCGACGCGGGTTTGGTGGTCTCACCGCCGTCGACGGTCGCGTTCGAAGGCGTGAGCTTCACCGGCACCCCGGAGATGCCCTTGCCGTTGGCGTTCTTGACGCTGATCGTCCACTCGCCCGCGGTGCCGATGTGCTGGTCTTCCTTCGGCGGCGTGATGGCGGTGGTCCAAGGTCCCCGGTTGGCCTCGGCGTCCTTGGTCAGCTTCTCGACGGCCGCGGCGGCGTCGGAGTGCTGTGCCTTCAGCCTCTCCAGATGGAAACCGACGTCGTAGCCGAGCTCGTCCGGGTTCCGGTTCGGGTTGAGATCGGCAGGAGTGCGGGGCTTGGACGTCCACGAGTGGAGCAGGTGTGCCAGCGCGGCGGAATCGGCTTTGTTCTCCGCCGCGCCGTAGCGCAGCAGAAGATAGGAGATGTTGGCCGCGACGTCAGCAGGCAGCTTCTGGCCCCATTTGTCGAGCAGCTCGTCGCCGGGCTTGTACGCCTCGTCCGTGCCCGGCGCCTTCAGCTGGAAGGAAACACAGAACACGTGCTTGCCGTTCACGACGTAGGAACCGAGCCAGTCTCTGCCGGTCGCGGCCTTGTGGGGCTGGCCAGGTGTGACTTCGTAGCCGACACCCTCCTGCTTCGGTGCGGCTGAGGCCGGTGTCACCGCGACGGTGGCGGACAGGGCGCCGAGCAGGCACGTCGCGATCAGGCTGGTCAAGGCGCGCGAACGCACGCTCGGGCGTGTGGTCCACCCCATGGTGTGTTGACTCCTTTGGCCGTGCTCTGCCCCGGCGCCTTTTACGTCGATGCAGGTCACACGATCGATAGGTTCCCCGACACGCCTTCGGTGATTATCCGAACACGCAACGTGCAGGGTGTCCTGTGAGCAGCTGTTTTGGCAATAGGGCATCAGGTGGGGTATCGGTGAACGGTCGGTGATCTCCGCCGCATACGGTGTGGGGGATGGGTCTCGCCGGGAATGTGGGTAAAGTCGTCTTTACTTCGACGGGAACCGGGCGGCCCCCGCGGTCGTTGAACCCCATGCAGGTGCCAGTAGATCCAGGAGGATCAGGTGCGATCCAGTAGCAACCCGGCGTTCCGGAACCTGCCGCGTGGCGCGGCGCAGTACGGACCCAACGTAGGCTTCAACCAACCCCAGGGCGGCGTGCCCGGCTACGGCCCTCCGCAGACCTCCGCCGGTGCCGACGACCGTCCGATGACCGTCGACGACGTCGTCATCAAGACGGCGCTGAGCCTCGGCACCGCGCTGGTGACCGGTGTGCTCACCGCGATCTGGGCGATCAGCCAGATCCCGTTGTCGGCGTCCGGCAAGATCATGGGCATCCCCGGTGCCGTGATCGGCGCGCTCGTCGGCTCGATGATCGTCGGCCTCGTGATCTCGCTGGTGATCATCTTCAAGAAGATGCCGAGCGGCCCGCTCACGCTGGCGTACTCGGCCGTCGAGGGTGTCTTCCTCGGTGCGCTCAGCGGTCTGTTCGAAGCGCTGTACCCCGGTATCGCGCTGCAGGCGATCGTCGGTACCGCCGGTGTCTTCATCGCGATGCTGGTCGTCTACAAGACGGGTGCAGTCAAGGTCACCCCGAAGCTGACGAAGTGGATCATCGGCGCCGTGGTCGGCGTCGCGATCATGATGCTCGTCAACCTCGTCACCAGCCTTTTCTTCAATTTCAACCCGCTGCGTGACGGTGGTCCGATCGCGATCATCTTCAGCCTCGTGGTGATCGGTGTCGCGGCGTTCAGCTTCCTGCTCGACTTCGACCAGGCCGACCGGATGATCCGCGAAGGCACACCGTCGAAGTGGTCCTGGTACGTCGCCTTCGGCCTGATGACCACGCTGGTCTGGCTGTACCTCGAGATCCTGCGGTTGCTGTCGTACTTCCGCGAATGACCGACGTCTCTCCGTGAAAGGGCGCTCCGAGCGATCGGGGCGCCCTTTTCGCGTCGTGGTGAATACTCTTGCTGACATGACCGAGCACAAGCGTTCGAAGTGGTTCTGGGTGGGCATCCTGGTGCCGGTCGCCATCGTCCTGATCAGCGCCGCGACCTGGATCGTCGGCTACACGTCCAGCACGGACAACGCCGAAGTGGGCGATTGCTACGCGATCACCACCTTCGGCGCCGTCGGCGTCGATCCGGCGAAGGCGGATTGCGGTTCTACGGAGGCCAACGCGAAGGTCGGCGCGAGGACCGAAGGCGGCGTCGCCTGCCCGGACGGCGAGTACGACGAACTCACCGTCGACGGGACGTTCTCCTCGTACAAGCTCTGCATGATGATCAACGCGAAACAGGGCGACTGCCTGGTCAACTTCCTGGCCGACACGGTGGCGTACCAGAAGGTGGCCTGCTCGGATCCCACGAAGGACGCGGAGATCGTGAAGGTCGCCGACGGTGTCGCGAGCGACAAAGCCTGCGAGGACACCCAGGCGACCCACCTCGAGGTGTACTCGACACCGCCTTCGACACTCTGCATCAAGAGCGGCAAATAGCATCCTCGACCAGGGCCATTCACTCTTTCGGGGGCCCGGTTCATGAGGTTGATCACGGTGAGTGTTTGATACCGAGGTTCTCATTCCTCTTCACAACTGTGAGGTTTCTCGGTGACCACTTCCCAGCCGGCCCCTGGGGGCCAAATGCCGGTGGGACAGCCCGACGCTTTCGGACCGCCTCCCGGCGTGCAGCCGGCGGCGCCCAAGCGGTCCAAGCTCGCGTGGTTGAAGTTCGCGCTTCCGATCGTGATCGTCGTCCTCGTCGCCGGCGGCTACGCGGTCAACTACCTGACCGGCACCGACGGTGCCAAGGTCGGTGACTGCCTCGCGGTCACCGAATTCACCAGCAAGGCCGACCCGAAGCAGGCCGACTGCGGGGTCGCCGAAGCCAACGTCAAGGTCGCGGCGAAGGTGGGCGACAACGAGTCCTGCCCGGAAGGCCCGTACGACGAGTACTCGCAGTCCGGTCGCATCTCGTACAAGCTCTGCCTGATGATCAACGCCAAGCAGGGTGACTGCTTGACCAACTTCGGCGCGGGCACCGCGGGCTACAAGAAGGTGCCTTGTTCGGACCCGGCCAAGGAGGTCGAGTTCGTGAAGATCGCCGAGGGGCAGGCGGACAAGGCGGCGTGCGAAGGCACTGAAGCCACCAACGCCATCAGCTACTCGACCCCGCCGACCACGATGTGCGTCATCAAGGGCGACAAATAATCCTTCGTTTCGCGTGAAGGCCCCCTTCCCTCGGCTCAGCCGAGGGAAGGGGGCCTTCACGCGCTGGGGAAGCAAGGGACCTTTGGTATCGCCGCCGCCATCCGGCCGCGTGTGAGCCCCCATTCGTCGCACAGTGTGGGACGGGCTGCGATCGGACGGTCACCGGTCCTAACGTTGCTCGTCCCCAACCCGCCGATCGACCTGGAGTCCTGGTGGCGACGACAGAAGCCCAAGCCGGTGAGAAGAAGTTCCTCGACTTCCCGACCTCCTGCGCCGCCCCGGTCCCGCAACCGGAGGAGCCGGTCAAGATCGTGCCGCTGGCTGTCGCGGGTGTCCTCGCGATCGGCCTGACCTGGTACGTCTGGGCGGCGCACGGGGCGAAGTTCGGGGTCCTGCTCATCCTCGGGCTGCTGCTCGGGCTCGCGCTCTTCCACTCCCGTTTCGGGTTCACCTCGGCTTGGCGCCAGCTGATCGCGGTCGGCAACGGTCAGGGCCTGCGGGCGCACACGCTGCTGCTCGGCACCGCCGCGACCCTGATCGCGCTGATCGTCGGCACCGGCTCCGGGCTGTTCGGCAGCAAACCGAATCCGACCGCGGGCGGCCTGGGGCTCGCGCTGTTCGTCGGCGCGACGGTCTTCGCCATCGGAATGCAGCTGGGCGGTGCGTGCGCTTCCGGAACCCTGTTCGCGGTCGGTTCCGGGCAGTCGACGATCGTGCTGACCCTCGGCGGGTTCATCACCGGCTCGGTCCTCTACACGTGGGCGTACCCGCTGTTGTCGGGCTGGCCCGAGTTCAAGGGGATCCTGCTGTCCGACCACGTCGGCTGGTTCGGTTCGTGGGCGATCACCGTCGCCGTCCTCGCCGCGATCGTGCTGGGCACCCGGTTCGTGCAGAAGCGCCGCAACCCGCCGCCGGTCGACGTCGTCCCGACCGCGCGCGGCTTCGCCCGGATCTACCGCGGTTCCTGGCCGATCCTCGTCGGCGCCGTCGTCCTGGGCGTGCTGGCGGGCGCGGTCTTCCTGGTCTCCGGCGGCATCTGGGGCGTCACGAGCGCGTTCAGCCTGTGGGGCGCCAAGATCCTGCAGGTGTTCGGGCTGCACCCGGAGACCTGGGAGTTCTGGCGGATCAAGGCGAACGCGGCTTCGCTGGCGGGTCCGATCTGGAAGGACAAGAACAGCCTCACCGACATCGGCATCATGATCGGCGCGGGGGTCGCCGCCGCGGCGGCGGGCGCGTGGAAGATCCACAGCTCGATCCCGTGGCGCACCGCGGCGGCCGCGGTGCTCGGCGGGATCCTGATGGGGGTCGGCGCGCGGATGGCGGGCGGCTGCAACATCGGCGCCTACCTCGGCGGGATCTCGGTCGGCAGCCTGCACGGGTGGCTGTGGGGTGTTTTCGCGCTCGGCGGCACCTGGATCGGGCTCAAGCTGCGACCGCTGTTCGGGCTCGGCAACCCGGCTCCCAAGGACAGCGTCTGCTGATCACTCTTTGTGACGTCCCGTATGCGGGACTGCCTTTTCGGTGCGCGTACGGGGAAAAAGTTGGCATGTAAAACCCGTGTTCGGCTACCCTCGGCTACATACCCGAGCTTGCGCCTTAATGCACAAGCTCGGTCGGGGAAGGCCTGGCGATGACGTCGGGCGTCGAATTCCGTAGTCGCGACCACGGGGGTTGTCGCGTCCGAGGGAAACACTGAGTCTCAGGGACGGGTTTTTCATGTCAACGCAAAGTCCGGCCGCGCCGGGCGGCGACAAACTCGACGCGGGCGTGCTCAAGGTCGCCGTCGTCGTCATCCTCGGCGCGATCATGGCGATCCTCGACACGACGGTCGTCAACGTCGCGCTCCAGAAACTGACCATCGAGTTCCAGACCTCGTTCGACACCATCCAGTGGATCGCGACCGGTTACATGCTGGCGCTGGCCACGGTCATCCCGATCACCGGCTGGGCTTCGGACCGGTTCGGCACGAAGCGGCTCTACATGACCGCGATCGGGCTGTTCCTGATCGGCTCGATGCTCGCCGGCATGGCATGGGACGTCGAATCGCTGATCGTCTTCCGGGTCCTGCAGGGTTTCGGCGGCGGCATGCTGATGCCCGCCGGTATGACGATCCTGACCAGGGCGGCCGGTCCGCACCGGATCGGGCGCGTGATGGGCGTGCTCGGCGTGCCGATGCTGCTCGGCCCGATCGGCGGCCCGATCCTCGGCGGCTGGCTGGTCGACGCGGTGAGCTGGCGCTGGATCTTCTACATCAACCTGCCGATCGGCCTGATCACCATGGTCCTGGCCTGGCGCCTGCTGCCGAAGGACCGGCCGGAACCCAGCGAGCGCTTCGACTTCGTCGGCATGCTGATGGTGTCGCCGGGTCTTGCCGCGCTGATCTTCGGCGTTTCGAACATCCCGTCGGCGGGCGGTGTCGGCGCGGTGGACGTCTGGCTGCCCGCGCTGGCCGGGGTCGGGCTGCTGGTGGCGTTCGTGCTCCGGGCGGGCCGGGTCTCGAACCCGCTGGTCGACCTGAAACTGTTCAAGAACCGGTCGTTCTCGGTCGCGATGGTGACGATGACCTTCTTCTGCGTCGCTTTCTTCGGCGCGATGCTGCTCCTGCCGACGTACTTCGTGCTGGCGCGCGGTGAATCGGCGATGAACGCCGGTCTGCTGCTCGCCCCGCAGGGTTTCGGCGCGATGCTGACCATGCCGATCGCGGGCCGGTTCGCGGACAAGATCGGCTCGCGGAAGATCGTGCTGCCCGGTCTCGTGCTGATGCTCGCCGGGCTGATCGCCTTCACCCAGCTCACCGCGACGACGCCGTACTGGCTGCTGCTCTCGGCGCTGTTCGTGATGGGGCTCGGCATGGGCGCGACGATGATGCCGATCACCTCGGCCGCGTTGCAGACGCTCAAGTCGGAGGACATGGCGAAGGCGTCGACGGCGACGAACATCGTGCAGCAGACCGCGGGCGCGATCGGCGCGGCGGTGCTGTCGATCATCCTGGCGGCGCTGCTGGCCGGGAAGTTCGGCGTGCCGACCGCGCAGGGGCAGCTGGCGGCGACGGCTGCGGTGTTCAACCCGGCGACCCACGAGGTGGCTTCGGGACTGACCGCGGACGCGTTCTCGACGACGTTCCTGTGGTCGATGATCCTGCTCGCGCTGTGCCTGATCCCGGCGGCGTTCCTGCCGAAGACCAAGCCCGCGCTGCCCGAGGGAGTCGACGGCGAGGTCCCCGCGGCCCCGCCGATCATGACCCACTAGGGCCTGGAAGGAAGCAAGGGACCTTTGCTCACGTCAGTTAGCGTGCTAACGAACGTGAGCAAAGGTCCCTTGCTGTTCTTGAGGTGACCGAGAGGTCTCCCAAAGGGCGCTCAGCGCCCGACGGAGACTTCACCTCGCGCGCCTCTTTTGGCCGAAGGCCCCGAAAACTCGGTGAAGGGGCGCCTCACCGCTTTCGCTGCGGACTAGTGCAACGGCGCCCCTTCGACGAGTTTTCGTCAGCGCGCGACGAGACTAGGACAGCCGCTCGAGCACCATCGCCATGCCCTGGCCGCCGCCGACGCACATCGTCTCGAGGCCGAACTGCTTGTCGTGGTGCTGCAGCGAGTTGATCAGCGTCGAGGTGATCCGCGCGCCGGTCATGCCGAACGGGTGGCCGACGGCGATCGCGCCGCCGTTGACGTTCAGCTTGTCGAGGTCGATCCCGAGGTCCTTGTACGACGGGATGACCTGTGCGGCGAACGCTTCGTTGATCTCGACGAGGTCGATGTCGCCGGCCGACATCCCGGCACGGGCGAGAGCACGCTTCGACGCCTCGACCGGGCCGTAGCCCATGATCTCCGGCGACAGCCCCGAAACGCCGGTCGAGACGACGCGCGCGAGCGGCGTGAGGCCGAGTTCCTTCGCCTTGGTGTCGGACATGATGATCACCGCGGCGGCGCCGTCGTTGAGCGCGCAGCAGTTGCCCGCGGTGATCCGGCCGTCGGGGCGGAAGACCGGTTTGAGGCCGGAAACACCTTCGAGGGTGACACCGGCGCGCGGGCCGTCGTCCTTCGAGACCACGGTGCCGTCCGGCAGGGTCACCGGGGTGATGTCCTTGGCCCAGAAGCCGTCCGCGATGGCCTTCTCGGCGAGGTTCTGCGAACGGACACCGAACTCGTCCATCTCCTCGCGCGAAACGTTCTTCAGGCGCGCGAGGTTCTCGGCGGTCTGGCCCATCGCGATGTAGACGTCCGGGAGGACACCGTTCTCGCGCGGGTCGCTCCAGCTGTCGGCACCTTCGGAGGCCACCTGCGCGGTGCGGGCCTCGGCGTCGGCGAACAGCGGGTTGTGCGTGTTCGGCCAGGAATCCGAGCTGCCGTTGGCGAAGCGCGAAACGGTCTCGACACCGGCGGAGATGAACACGTCGCCTTCGCCCGCCTTGATCGCGTGCAGCGCCATGCGCGTGGTCTGGAGGCTGGAGGAGCAGTACCGCGTGACCGTGCAGCCGGGCAGGTGGTCGTAGCCGAGTTCGACGGCGACCGTGCGGCCCATGTTGAAGCCCTGCTCGCCACCGGGGAGACCACAGCCCAGCATGAGGTCTTCGATCTGGGCCGGGTCGAGTTCGGGGACCTTGTCGAGCGCGGCGCGGACCATCTGCGCGGTGAGGTCGTCCGGGCGGATGCTCACCAGCGATCCCTTGCCGGCGCGGCCGATCGGGGATCGGGCGGTGGAGACGATGACGGCTTCGGGCATGGAACGACACTCCCTTGTTCTCGATCCAGACGCGCTAAGCGGTTGCTCACCCGCATCCTCCACCGGAGGGAGGTGCGGGTCAAAGGCGAACGCGACCCACGCCACTCTCCGAAAGTGCGGTTCTCCCGCCCCCGGTTGAGTGGACACATCCCGACCTGCGGCGTTTAGGCTGTCAGCGTGGATTACGTCGAGCACATCGTGGACCTCGTGGGCAACACCCCTCTGGTCAAGCTGAACGCACTGGCCGAGGGGCTGCAACCGCTCATCCTGGCCAAGGTCGAGTACGTCAACCCCGGCGGCAGCGTCAAGGACCGCATCGCGCTGCGGATGATCGAAGCCGCGGAGCGCTCCGGCGAGCTGAAGCCCGGCGGCACCATCGTCGAGCCGACGTCCGGCAACACCGGCGTCGGGCTGGCCATGGTGGCGCAGCGCAAGGGGTACAAGTGCGTGTTCGTCTGCCCGGACAAGGTCAGCGAGGACAAGCGCAACGTGCTCAAGGCCTACGGCGCCCGCGTCGTGGTCTGCCCGACCGCGGTCGCGCCGGAACATCCGGACTCCTATTACAACGTCTCCGACCGTCTCGTGCGTGAGATCGAGGGCGCCTGGAAGCCGAACCAGTACGCCAACCCGGAGAACCCAGCCAGCCACTACCACTCGACCGGTCCGGAGCTCTGGCGCCAGACCGAGGGCAAGATCACGCACTTCGTCGCGGGCGTCGGCACGGGCGGCACCATCTCGGGCACCGGCAAGTACCTCAAGGAGGTCAGCGACGGCCGCGTCCAGGTCATCGGCGCGGACCCCGAAGGCTCGGTGTACTCCGGCGGTTCCGGACGGCCGTACCTGGTCGAGGGCGTCGGCGAGGACTTCTGGCCGGAGACCTACGACCGGAACGTCGCCGACCAGATCATCCCGGTCTCGGACGCGCACTCCTTCGACATCACCCGTCGTCTCGCGCTCGAAGAGGGACTGCTCGTCGGCGGCTCGTGCGGGATGGCCGTCGCCGCCGCGCTCAAGCTCGCCGAGGGGCTCGGCCCGGACGACGTCGTGGTCGTGCTCCTCCCCGACGGCGGCCGCGGCTACCTCACCAAGGTGTTCAACGACAGCTGGATGTCCTCCTACGGCTTCCTGCCGCCGGACTCCAGCGGCGCGACCGTCGGCGAGGTCCTGATGAAGAAGAGCGGCTCACTGCCCAGCCTGGTGCACAGCCACCCGAACGAGACGGTCGCCGAAGCGGTGGCGATCCTCGCCGAGTTCGGCGTCAGCCAGATGCCCGTGGTCAGCGCGGAACCGCCGGTCATGGCGGCCGAGGTCGTCGGCGCGGTCAACGAACGCGATCTGCTCGAAGCACTCTTCACCGGCAAGGCACAGCTGGCCGACAGGCTCGAGCAGCACATGTCGCAGCCGTTGCCGACCATCGGCGCCGGTGAACAGGTGAGTTCGGCGATGAACGCGCTCTCGGGTGCCGACGGCGCGCTGGTGCTGGTGGACGGCAAGCCGGCGGGCGTCGTCACCCGGCACGACCTGCTCGCGTTTCTCGCGGGACGGTAAAGAGGCATTTCATCGGATGGTCGGGCCGGGGCGTTACGAGCGGCCCACCCGGCTATCCGATAGCGTGTTGGGTGAGTTGAACTTTTATGTCCTCGTCAAGGGGGTTCAAGACCCAAATGAGTGCTCCGCAGCCACCGAATCAGCCTTGGGGTGGCGCCCAGCCACCGCAAGGACCCCCGAGTGGCCCCCAGCCGCAGCAAGACAACCCGTTCGGTTCCCCGGAACCGACCCAGGTGGTGCAGCCCGGACAGCCGGCCCAGCCCGACTACGGGCAACCGCAGTACGGGCAGCAGCCCTCGTACGAGCAGCCCCAGGGTGGCGGGTTCGGCGACACGCCGGAGCCCACACAGGTCGTGCAGCCGGTCCAGCCGGGTTCGGGCGACGCGAACGCGACCCAGGTCGTGCAGCCGGTGAGCCCTGGCGGGGAGACCCCCGCCAGTGAGTCCACCCAGCTCGTGCCGCCGGGTTCGCAGCCGCCCGCCATCCCGTACGCCCCGCCGCCGAGCGCGGCCGACAACCCCGCCGCGGGTGCCTATGGCGCCCAGGGTGGCGGTTTCGGTCAGCAGCAAGGCTTCGGCGGACCCCCGCAGGGCGGGTTCGACCCGTCGCAGGGGCAGCAGCAGCCCGGTTACGGCCAGCCGCAGCAGGGCTTCGGCGGACCGCCCCAGGGCGGATTCGGCCAGCAGCCCGGTTTCGGCGGACCGCCGCAGGGCTACAGCCCCGCTCCCGCCGGTGGCGGAGGCGGTAACCCGCTGTTCGGGTTCATCGCCGGTGGCCTCGTCGGCCTCCTCGGTCTTCTCGCGCTGATCTTCAGCTTCGTCTACTTCGGCGACGCGAGCGAGTTCTCCGAAGGTGTCGACAGCCAGTCCTCCAAGCTCGGTGAGGAGGCGGTGAACAAGCTTCTCGACCAGTTCGGCTTGGCGTCGCCCGGCACCGTCTGGCTTTACGTGATCCTGCTGCTGGTCGCTTCGATCATCGCGACGGCGGCCGGTGCCGGTCTCGCGCTGGCGAGCAAGCTCCCGGCTTCGATCAAGAAGATCGTCCCGATCGCGGTCACCGCGGGCGGTGCTCTGCTGCTTCTCTTCGGCATCCTGCTCCTGGGCGCCACGACCGCGTCCGGCGACGGTGTCCCGAACGAGGTCAGCATCGGGATCGGCCTGCCGCACCTGATCTTCGGCATCCTGATCCTGATCGTCGGAGTGCTGGGCCTGATCCCGCCGACCGCGCAGTTCGTCGGTCTCGGTGGCGGCGGCTCGGTGCTCGGCGCGCCGCAGAGCGGCCAGCCCGGTGGTTTCGGCGGCCCGCCGCAGGGCGGCTTCGGCCAGCCGGGGCAGCCCAACCCGTACGGCCAGCCGCAGCCCGGCCCCTATGGCCAGCACGGTCAGCCCGGCCCGGCTTCGGGTGGTTTCCCGCAGCAGGGGCAGCACGGTGGTTTCGGGCAGCAGCCCGGACAGTCCGGTCCGCCCAGCGGCGGATTCGGCCAGCCTGGTCAGCCGCCGCAGGGCGGCTACGGCCAGCCTCCGCAGCAGCACGGTGGCTTCGGGCAGCAGCCCGGTCAGCCGGGTCAGCCCGGTGGCGGTTTCGGCCAGCCGGGTCAGCAGCCCGGTCAGCCTCCGCAGCAGTGGTGATTCGCCGCTACTGAACGGTTTTGCTCAGAACACCCCCGGCTTTCGGCCGGGGGTGTTCTGTTTTCGCGAGGTCGCCGGATTCGCCGACCACGTGCGGGTCCACCGGGCTAGGGTTAGCGCCGTTAACCCACACCCGGCTGATGGGGGCGACGTGACCGGTCCGTACGGATATCCCGCGCAGCCCGGACCGGCGAACTTCGGCTATCACGCACCGCAGATCCGGCCGAGCGCGGCGACGGCGATCATCGCGGCATTGCTGGGGCTCGTCGCCGCGGGCACCGCCGGATACCTCCCGGTCTACTTCTTCCTCGAACTGCCGTCCGGATTCAGCATCGGTGATCTGCCCGGTCTCGTACTCACCGCGCTGGGGCTGTACCTGCTGGCCGCGTTGCTCCTTCTGGTCGGCTCGCTGTCGGCGTTCTTCCGCTCCGTCGCGGGTGCCATCCTGCTGGTGCTCGGTTCGCTGATGGTGATCACCGCCGTGCTGATGGAACCGTTGGCGTTCAACGGGGCCTACGGCCTGTACTTCCGCATGCAGTTCGAGTTCGAGACGTTCGTCGCCCTCGTGCGCGTGGTCATGTTCGCGGTCGTCCCGTTCACGCTGATCTTCGCGATCATCCCGCCGACCCTGAAGTATCTGCGCTGGCGCCCTTCCCCGGCCCAGCCCTACCGGCCGCAGAATGAGGCTCCCCGGCAAAGCGGTTGGTGAGTCCTGAGCGGGAGCCGCGGAAACAGGATCGCCTTCCGGGCCGGTAGCCGGGCTGACAGGATGAGGCGAGGGTTTCGACAGGGGGAGCGATGACGTACCAGCAGTACCCGCCGCACGGCGGATATCCGCCGCCCGGCGCCTACCCGCCGCCGGGAATGCCGCGGCAACCGAACGGCGCCACCGGGATCATCGCCGGGATCCTCGCGATTCTCGGCGGGCTCTGGTTCCTTGCCGGCGTCGCGTTCCACATCATCGAACTCTCCCATTTCACCATTTCGTTCCTCGTGGTCGGCGCGATACTCGACCTCCTCACCGCGGCCCTGCTTTTGAGCGGTGGCATCCTGCTGCTCCTGCGCAAAGGCGCCGGGCGAGTGCTCACCGTCGTCGGCTCCGGGGCCACGCTCGGTTTCGTGGCCCTGGCCTTCGTGCTCCGGGCGATCGGCGCGGGTTTCTACTTCACGTACAGCGGGGTGACCCTGCAGTTCGGCGTCGGCGTGCTCCTCATCGTGGTCCTGGCCCCGGCGATCGCGACCCTCGTGCTGGCGTTGATCCCGCCGACCGCGCGCTGGGTGGCGGCCAAGAAGCAGCCCGCGGGGATCATGCCGCCGCCTCACCACGGCTACCCGCCGCAGCAGCAACAGCAGCAGGGTCCTACACCCGGACAGTGGTGAGTTCAATCCCAGTCGATGGGATCTCGAGGAGGTGGTCGTACCCTGGGAGGTATGGCCGACGACTACTCTCTGCTGGGCTTCGAGACACGCGCGATCCACGCCGGGCAGACCCCTGATCCCCGGACCGGCGCGGTCATCGTGCCGATCTATCAGACCTCGACCTACGCGCAGGACGGCGTCGGCGGCACGCGCGAAGGCGACTACGAATACTCCCGCACCGCGAACCCCACGCGCACCGCGCTGGAGGTCGCGCTCGCGGCACTCGAAGGCGCCCGGCACGGTCTGGCCTACTCGTCGGGGATGGCGGCCAGTGACGTCCTGCTGCGGGCGACCCTGCGGCCCGGCGACCACCTCGTGCTCGGCAACGACGCGTACGGCGGCACGTTCCGGCTGATCGACAAGGTGCTCAGCCTGTGGGGCGTCGAGCACACTGTCGCCGACCTGGGGAACATCGCCGAGGTCCGCGCCGCGATCCGGCCGGAGACGAAGCTGATCTGGTGCGAGTCGCCGACGAACCCGATGCTGGGGATCGCGGACATCGCCGCGCTGGCCGAGGTCGCGCATGGCGCCGGCGCCCGCCTGGTCGTCGACAACACCTTCGCCACCCCGTACCTGCAGAATCCGCTTTCGCTGGGTGCCGATGTCGTCCTGCACTCGACGACCAAGTACCTCGGCGGGCACTCGGACGTCGTCGGCGGCGCGATCCTGACCAACGAGGACGAGCTGCGCGAGCAGCTGTTCTACCTGCGCAACGCGGCGGGCGCGGTGCCCGGCCCGTTCGACGCGTGGCTGACCCTGCGCGGGATCAAGACGCTCGCGCTGCGGATGGAGCGGCACAGCGACAACGCCGAGCTGATCGCCCGGATGCTGCTGAAGCACCCCAAGGTCGATCGCGTCTACTACCCGGGCCTGCCGGAACACCCCGGCCACGAGATCGCTTCGAAGCAGATGCGGCGCTTCGGCGGGATGATCTCGTTCACCCACGTCGACGGTGAGCAGGCCGCGCTCGACGTCGCGTCGAAGACGAAGCTGTTCATCCTCGCCGAGTCGCTGGGCGGGATCGAATCGCTCATCGAGCACCCCGGCCGGATGACCCACGCGAGCACCGCCGGGTCCACCCTCGAGGTGCCGGACAACCTGCTGCGCCTGTCCGTCGGCATCGAGGACGGCAGTGACCTGGTCACCGATCTGGCCAAGGCCCTGGGCTGACCGCCGCCGAGCCCAGGGTGGGAGCAAGGGACCTTTGCTATCGTTAGCGTACCCATGCTAACTGAATGACAGCAAAGGTCCCTTGCTCTCTTTGCACTGGTCAGCGCGGTGTGGTGGGAGAATCGCCCGGTTACGGGCGGAAGTTACTGGGCTCGATGCCGCTCTTCGCGTCCGCTTCGTGCGTAGTGCCCTGAGGGGCGGCAGGCAGTTCGGAGCCGTCGACGCAGCCACCGACGAGCTCGATGTGGTTGTCGTGCCGGATGTACTGGCCAGGGTCCACGCAACCGGCGCGATCGACCGTGTAGACGGCGGCACCGGTCAGCAGAGCGGCCGAAGTGAGGGCCAGCACGACCGGGAGCAGCCCGGCTGAACGGGTCGCCCGGGCCCTGCCGATGTTCCCCCGTGTCATGCGCGCTCCCTGGTCGCCTTCGCCGCCGTCGTCAAGAGTACCTGGATGGTGAACTTGTCACGTGACGTATCCGTCAGGTGGCATCATCCGGTCAGCGCTCCGGTCGCTGACGCCCTGAGAACGCCGCGCTTCAGGACGCCTGCTGGCCGGTGATGGCGGCGACCGCGAGTTCGCGTTCGGGCTCGCCGACCTCCGGCAGGGTGAACCGCGACGCCCGGATGTGAGTGAGCAGTTCGGGATCGGGCGCCACATCGTGCTCGCGCAGGTAGTAGGCGACCGCACCCGGCCAGTACCAGCTGCCGTCCGTGCGGAAGTTCAACGGCACCAACGGTTCCCGGTCGGGCTCGAACGCGTCGGCGTCGTAGGTCCGCGACGCCAGCACGACCGGCGCGCCGTCGAGGTACTCCAGTACACGGTCTCGCTCGGCGGGGGACAGCGGCTCGCGGTTCACCACCGGACGGCCTGACTCGTCGAGGCCGTCGTAGACCCGTGGCGAGCGCAGGGCTTCCGGGGCTTCGGCCGGCGGAGTGGCGACCAGCTGCTCGGCCGGCGGTGCGGCTTCGAGTCCGGCTCGCTGTCGCAGCCAGTTCGGGATGTTCTGCTCGGCCCGCGGGAAGAACCGCAGTTCGTCCTGGAACCCGATCTGAGGCGGCGCCTGCCGCCACGGCGGCTCGACATCCGGGAGGAAGTCCGTGCTGAGCACCGTCGCCGAGCCGTAGACCAGGATCGCGCTCAGCCAGGTCCCGCGGCCGGGCCGGTACATCCCCGCACGCAGGTTTCCGAGCAGCTGCACGGCTTCCGGGCTCGGCTGCACCGGACGCGGCAGACCGTCCTGTCCGGTGACGAGCAGGTCGGCCTCGACATGCCTGCCCGCCGCCCGGTACTCGACGCGCATCTGCTGCCAGCCAGGCGGAAGCGGAGTCGCGAGGGCATGACCGATCTGCCAGACGAGCTGCTGTTGCTGCTGCTGGCTCAACGGCGTCGGCGGCTGGGTCATCGTCTTCCTCAGTCGGTCTTGGCGCCGGAGGCGGCCAATCCACGCTTGAACCAGTCCGGCATGTACGCCTCGCCCCGGGGGAACCGTTCCTGCTCCAGGGCGAACTCGCCCGGTGCGGGGTACGGCTGGAAGTCGGGTTCGTTCTGCCAGTTGTACTGCACGCGGAACCGCGACGGGGGTTCGATGACGAGCCTGGCCGAGAACCAGGTTCCTTCGCCTTCCTGGTACATGCCGCCGCGCAGCCGCTGGAACATGCGCCACGTCTCGACGGACGGTTCCCACACCTGGTAGGTGCCGTTCGGGTCGAGCACGCCGACCGCGACGTCGATGTTCTTGCCGACCACCCGGTAGTCCAGCATCACCTCACGCCAGCCCTGCGGCAAAGCACCGACCACCGACAAGGTGATCTCGCCGAGAAGCTCGTTCTGCGCGATGGGGTCGAGCTGGGGCCATTGAGCCATCCGGTAAATCCTCCTCGTGGTCACCGCTGGAATAGCGGTGACCCATCATGGCACGGGTGCCGGTTCAGGCCGGGGTGTCCCGTTCCTGCTCCAGCTGTGTGCCTTGGGCAACCAGATTCCGCAACCACGCCGGAACGTGCTGCTCGTCGCGCGGGAACGTTTCCAGGTCGCGGGTGAAGGTGGTCGGATGCAACGGCGGCCACCATTTCGGGTCTTCGTCGAAGTTGAACGTGAACTCGGGTGCCAGACCGGACGTCAGCACGACCTTCGCCGAGAACCACGTTCCGCGACCTGGTTCGTACATCCGGGTCCGCAGTTCGCGGAACCCGCCCCGTACTTCGGCGGGCAGGTCGATGTCCCCGCTCCGCCCGTCGGCCAGCCGGATTTCCGTGGCGTAGTCGTAGGCCAGCACGGTCGCGGACACGGTGAGGCTGACCTTCGCCCAGCCGTCCGGCGCGGCCTCGGTCAGCGCGGATGCGATACCGGTGGTCAGCTCGTCCGTCATGGGGTCGCTCCGTAATGGGTGTCCGGGCCGTAGTTGACCTTGGAAGGATCATTCGGGAAGTCGCGTTGTCTGGTCACTCGCGACACCTCGACCGGTCCGGGGAGAAGATTCCCCTGACCGTCGACGGCGTACACGACCTCTTGCCAGCGCATGACCACGTTCTCCGGAATGCCGTTGCTCTCGCCTTCCATCCTGACCTGATAGTTCTCGACCTTCTGGCCGGGCACCTCGTCGAACTTGCCCAGTTCGGCCTCTTGAGCCCGCCAGGACGCGTCATGGATCCAGCTGTCCCTGTAGTGACCGCTGTTGGAAGCGGCCATCTGGGGATGCATGTTGACGTACTCGCCGGGACCACCCATCTCATGCGCCGAGAAGTGCCCGCCCGCCCATTCGACGTGTGCGTACGTGCTCCCGTGCACCGGGTGACTTTGGTAGGCCGCCTTACCTTCTTGGCCCGACCTGTTCTGCGACGTGTTGTCGCGGAAGTCGTCGTGTTTCCCCTTGAAGACCGGGTCGCCGGTCATCGCGCTCGGCTTCCCGTTGTCACCGACTTCGAAGGTCCAGTGCTTTGTCGGGTCGTGGAAGTTGGGGACGCGATACTGCGTATTGGGCTGCAGGGGGTAGCGCAGGTCGGGGTTGTGGAAGGGCTTCGAGGTCGGCAGCGTCGTCTCGACGTGCGTCACCTTCCCGGTGTCGTCGGTGAAGAACCGGCTGCTGGCACCGTTCTTGTACTCCACCTTGTACTCGGCGTTCATCGCCAGCGGCTTCTCACCGCGCAGAGCCTGCGGAACCCCTTCGGGATCCGGCTGACTGTTCCGGGTACGTGGCTTGACGTCGTCGATGGTCTTGGGCGAGTCGATCGGATCGTGCCCGCCCGGCCGGTCCCGCGGCCCGGCGAACTCCGAGTCGGCCCCTCGGTTCCAGGTGGCGAACCGCTCGTTGAACTCCGGCGAGTCCGGGCGGATCGTCCGAGGTTTGGGAACGTCGTCGTACGGCGGATGACCGGCGTCGTCGCCGTCGCCGCGGCTCTGGGCGCTCTCGGCGTCGACGTCCTGCTTGTCCGCGTGCGAGGTGTCCGGAGTGAAGCCGTCGTCGCTTGCCCGGCGGGCGGTGCCGTCGGGGCTGTGGACGTCCCATTCGCCGTTCGGCGGGATCCTCGGCCGGGTGCGGCCGTCGGGGCCGATCTCGTAATCGGACGAGAAGACACGCCCGTTCGAGTCGGTCCACGCCGGCTTGCTCGGCGCCATCACCTCGGTGTCGAGTTCCCGCGACAGACGGCGCGCGAAATCGTTCGAGCCGGCGTCACAGCCGATCAGCCTGATCGGGCGGCCGTCGTAGTCCCCGTTGCGCCGCAGGATGTCCGCGAATTCCTCGGGGGTGTACGTGCGGTTGCCGATGCGGGCGTGCCCGTCCGGCGTCACGTGCACGTCGACGGTGTAGCGGCCGTCCGGATCCGGCTGGACCCGGTGCGGCAGGTCGCCCATGTCGCCGTCGCCGCGGTGGTACGAACTGCCCGCGGGGGTGCCTTCGGAATGCCGCTGGTTGACCTCGTCCGGCGTCAGCGGGCGGTCCGGCTCGGCGTCGGGACCCCGGTCGTGCGGTGAGCCGTTCTGGTCCTGGCGCGGGCCGTGCCCGTCGGGGCCGTGACCGTCCGGCGAACGCGGCGGCCCGGAGTGACCGCCTGGACCGCGGCCTCCGGGGCCGGAGTTGCCGGGACCCGTGCCGCCCGGCCGGTTGCCGGGGCCGTGTGTACCGGGCGTACCGGTGTGCGGCTGGGCCCCTGGGCCGAAGTCGTTGCCACGGGCGACCGGCTGCGGCTGATGCGGCTGGTTCGGCCGTCCGCCGGGACCGGTCTGGCCGGGACCCCGGCTGGGGCCGGTGTGGGTGTCGGGACCGCGCGGGGTGTGCGTGTCCGGGGTGCGCGGCGAGCCGGGCGTACCCGTCCAGCCGCCACCCTGCGGCCTGCCGCCGGGCGAACCCGGGGTGCCGCCGGGCGTGCCACCCGGAGCGCCCTGGGGCGGCATGCCGCCGGCGACCGGCTGACCCTGCGGCGGGACACCGGGCGAACCGTCGCCACCGGTACCGCCGCGCTGCGAAGGAACGTGTGACGGGCCCGCGTCGCCGACGCGCGGTGCTGTGGGCGCGGTACCGCTGGTCGTCGTGCCGCTGTCGGTCGGCCGGGTGGGGCTGCCGCCGTCGTTGCCGCCATGCTGGCCGGGCGACGGATCGGAACGCGGTGTGGGCGAACCGCCGCCGTCACCGCCGTGCGTACGGGGCGAGCCGCCACCGTCGCCGGTGTGACTGGGCGATCCGCCGCTATCGGCCCGAGTGTTCGGGGCGTCGGGTGCGTGGCTGGGCGAGCCACCGGTGTCCGCTCGCGTGTGCGGGGTGGGAGATCCACCGTCCGGGGCGTGGCTCGGCGAACCGCCGCTGTCGGCCCTGGTGTGGGGAGCGGGAGAGCCGCCGCCGCTGTCGGCCCGGGTGTTCGGGGCGTCGGGTGCGTGAGTGGGAGAACCGCCGGTGTCCGTCCGTGTGTGCGGTGCCGGGGAACCTCCGTCGGGTGCGTGGCTGGGCGAGCCGCCGCTGTCGGCCCGTGTCTGAGGTGCCGGGCCGCTGTCCGCCCGGTTCGGGCTCGGTGAACCGCTGTCGGGTGTGCGGTTCGGAGTGCCGGAATCGCCGGGTGATCCGCCGTCGGAGCGGGCGGCGCTGGGAGAGCCGCCACCGCCGTCCGGTGTGCTGCCGAGGTTTCCGTCCGAAGTGGACGGTGAGTCGCCATCGCCGGTGCGGCTGGGAGAGCCGCTGTCCGAACGGGTCGGCGAGCCGCCACCGTCCCTTGTGGACGATGAGCCGCCGTCGCCACCGCGGGTGGTGGTGCTCGACGGGGTGTCGCCGGTGCGCGAGTCGCCGTTCGAGCCTGTGTCACTCGAACCGGAGTCACTCGAACCGGAGTCACTTGAGCCCGAGTCGCTCGAGCCGTCACCGGAGCGGCCGGAGTCACCCGAACCATCCGAGTCGCCGTCGGAGCCGTGGGAACCGGAGTCGCCGGAGCCGTCGTCGGAGCCGCTGCCGGAACCGTCGCCGTCCGGTCCGTCGCCGGATCCCGTGCCGCCGCCGTCGGGCCCGCCGGAGCCGCCGCCGCGGCCACCGCGCTGGACGAAGCCGCCCGCCTTGATGTTCTTGGGGTTGAGCGCGTCGAGACCGGTGATCTTGCCCGCGATCTTGCCGAAGATTTTGATGATCTTCTCGAAGACGTCGACCAGCTTGCCGAGCAGCGGCGAGACCCGCCGCATCGCGTCGCACAGTTCCTTGAGCTTGTCGGCGATCTTCGCGGCCCACTTGGCGATCGCGGTGACGGCCTGCGCGACCACGATGGGCGTGCCGAAACCTAGGGAGAACACCGTCTCCATGACCCACGCGATGAGCTTGCCGACCGCGTCCGCGATCAGCTGGCGGATGAATTCGCGGACGAACGCGACGATCTCGCCGAAGATCATCACGACGGTGCTGATG
This sequence comes from Amycolatopsis sp. NPDC031561, assembly GCF_055580625.1. Lineage (NCBI taxonomy): Bacteria > Bacillati > Actinomycetota > Actinomycetes > Pseudonocardiales > Pseudonocardiaceae > Amycolatopsis > Amycolatopsis sp. NPDC031561. The sequence goes on from NZ_JBVILA010000001.1 coordinate 852,872, forward strand.
CCGCCCGCGACCGTCGCCGCCGCGCTGATCGCCTCCGCCTGTTCCGCGGCCTGCTTGCGGTACTGGTCGGCGGCCTCGCCGGTCCAGCCGGAAGTGCCGTTCTTGACCTTGTTCGCCAGGTCGACCTGGGTGTCTTCCAGCTTCTTGGCGACGTTGCCCCAGGTCTCGGAGTACGACTGGATCACCGGTGGATCGCCGGCCACCGCGTCCAGCATGTCCTTCAGCGGCTGCATGTGTTCCATCAGGAACGACGCCACCGACGACATGAGGTAACCGAACGGATCGATCGCGGCGCTGGCTATCTCGCCCGCGAGGCTCAGCACGCCGAGCCCGCCGCCGACCCAGTCGCCGTTCGAGATGCCGTTGAAGGCGTCCATGGCCGACTCGGCGACACCGATGCCCGCCGCGTAGCCGTATTCGCTGTTCCCGGCCGTCAGCGGGCCAGGGCCGTCGCCGTCCGTCGGCGCCTTCGCGACGAGCGGGTTTCCCTCGGGCATCAGTCAGGCACCTGCACGTTCTTGAATTCCGCCGCGAAGTTCTCGTCCTGTGCCTGGTAGGCGTTCGACGCCGAGCGCACGTTGTTCGCCACCGCTGTCGCGGCTTCGACGGCCTTGTTCAGCGCGTTGATGCCGAACTCCTCGACCGGGTCGAGCATCATCCGGAACGGCTGGCAGATGATGCCGTACGCGTCGGTCGGCATGCTCACCTGCTGGGCGGCGTCGACCGCCGTGCGCAGCCCGTCGGCGATGCCGTCGACCTGCTTGGCGTGCGCGTCGAGGTCGGCGCCGAGCTCGTAACCCTTGCCTGCCATGGTTTCTCCCCTCTACCAGGCCGGATGAACACTAAGAAAGAATGCTGCCGCCGAAATCGTCGTCGTCTTCGTCCTGCGCGCGGCGGCGGCGCGGGACCTGCTTGGGCTGCGGCGGGGTGCCCGTCGCGGGCGGCGGGGGCTCTTCGTCCTCCGGGCCGAAGCGGTGGTGCCGCTCGGGTTCCGGCGGAGCGAGGTCCTCTTCCGGCGGAGCTTCCGGGAAGGTGCTCTGCGCCTCCGCGATCACCCTGCTCGCCGTCTCGTCGGTGGTGCCGACCGTTTCGGCCATCGCCGCCTGCAGCAGTTCCGGGATCCGTGACTGCGCGAGCTGCACGAGCCGCATGACCTGCGACGAGACCTCGGCCATCCGCTTGCCGCTCGCGGCTTCGGCGATGACCAGGTTCGTCAGCAGGCCTTTCGAGTCGATCGTCACCTCGATGGTGTTGTCCTTCGACCGCTCTGTCACGGTCTGCCCCTGCATGCGGGCGGCCATCGCCTGATAGCGCGCGGCGGTCTCCTGGATCTGCTTCGTCCAGTTGTCCACCATCTGTTCGCTGGCGTCGACGTTGTCCGGCATCGGGACCCTTCCACAAGCTGCATGCTGACGTCTTCACACTGACGGTCCGAAGGAGCCTTCGGTTCCGGAGTGCTCGAAGTTTAGTTCCCGTCCGGTGTACCACCCCGCGCCGACAAAGTCGGCCCCGTCACGCAGCGAAAGGGCCCTTCACCACACAAAGTGCGATGAAGAGCCCTTTCACGCCCTGCGAACTGCCGGGGTCAGAGGTTGCCGCGAGGCTGCGTTGACGGCGCCTCGCCGTTAGAGGTTGCCTCGGCGCTCCTGCTCACGCTCGATGGCCTCGAACAGGGCCTTGAAGTTGCCCTTGCCGAAGCCGAGCGAGCCGTGGCGCTCGATGAGCTCGTAGAACACCGTCGGGCGGTCGCCGATCGGCTTGGTGAAGATCTGCAGCAGGTAGCCGTCCTCGTCGCGGTCGACCAGGATGCGGTGCTCCTTGAGCTTCTCGATCGGCACCCGGACCTCGCCGATCCGCGCACGCAGCTCCGGGTCGTCGTAGTAGGAGTCCGGGGTGTCGAGGAACTCGACGCCCGCCGCGCGCATCGCCTTCACCGTCGCGACGATGTCGTTGGTGGCCAGCGCGATGTGCTGGCAGCCCGCGCCGCCGTAGAACTCGAGGTACTCGTCGATCTGCGACTTCTTCTTCGCGATCGCCGGCTCGTTGAGGGGGAACTTGACGCGGTGGTTGCCGTTGGAGACCACCTTGCTCATCAGCGCCGAGTACTCGGTCGCGATGTCGTCGCCGACGAACTCCGCCATGTTCACGAAGCCCATGACGCGGTGGTACCAGTCGACCCAGTAGTCCATCTTGCCGAGCTCGACGTTGCCGACACAGTGGTCGACGGCCTGGAACAGCCGCTTCGGCGCGCCTTCGGGGCGGACGATCTTGCTCTCGCGCGGCTCGTAGCCGGGCAGGTAGACGCCGGTGTACTTCGACCGGTCGATCAGTGTGTGGCGGGTCTCGCCGTAGGTCGCGATCGCGGCGATACGCACGGTGCCGTGCTCGTCGGAGACGTCGTGCGGCTCTTCGAGGACGGTGGCGCCCTGCGCGCGGGCGTGGTCGATGCAGCGGTCGACGTCGGCGACCTCGAGCGCGAGGTCGATGACGCCGTCGCCGTGGCGGCGGTGGTGGTCGAGCAGCGAGGAGTCGGGCTTGACGCCGCCGGTGATCACGAAGCGCGCCGAGCCGGACTTCAGCACGAACGACTTGCGTTCGAAGTTCCCGGTCTCGGGGCCGGAGTACGCGACGAGCCGCATCCCGAACGCGACCTGGTAGAACCACGCGGTCTGCGTGGCGTTGCCCGCGATGAACACCACCGCGTCCATCGACTTCACCGGGAAGGGATCGGTCGAAGAGTCGTGGTCGACGAGGCCGACGAGCTGACGCAGCTGGTCGTAGCTCACGTCGTCAAGAGCACCCTGGGGTTCCACTGTGTGCGTCATGCCATGAAGCATCCGAGCGCGTGACAAAATGTGCAATGGTCAAAGATTTCGCTGCGCACTATGTCCAGTGGAGTGTGGGGTTGCGCGGTCAAAGTGGACAACCTGTGTAGGAGGTAGGCACGATGTCGGAAGTGCTCGACGAGCTGGACGCACGGCTGCTGCTGTTGCTCACCGACTCGCCCCGGCTCGGAGTGCTCGAATGCGCGCGGCGTCTCGGCGTCGCGCGGGGCACCGTGCAGGCCCGGCTGGACCGGCTGACCGAACGCGGGATCCTCGGCGGATTCCCGCCCGAGCTCGACCTCGCGGCGATGGGATACGGCCTCACCGCGTTCGCCGTCCTGGAGATCGCGCAGGGCCGCCGGGCCGAGGTCGCGGAGGCGCTGTCCGCGATCGACGAGGTGTGCGAGGTCTACGCGACGACAGGCCAGGGCGACCTCTTCGTGCGGATGGTGGCGCGCAACAACGACGACCTGCAACGAGTGGTGGACGAGGTGGTCGGCGCGCCGTACGTGCGGCGGACGTCGACGTCGATCGCGTTGTCGACGCCGGTTCCGCCGCGCGTACGGCCGCTGCTCGAACGGCTGGCGCGGAACTAGCGCACTTGGTGCAGGTACCGCGCGGCCGACCGCTGGACGGCCTCGTGCCCGTCGGTGCGGATGATCGCGTCCCACCAGGCGCCGTAGATCGCCTGGAACTCGTACGGTTCGAGCATCTCGGCCGCGCGGCGGACGATCTCCGGACGCTCCGGGATCAGGTTCGGGTAGCTGTACATCATGCCGACGAACCGGCGGTCCGGGACGACCTGCAGGATGTCGCCCGAAAGCAGCGCGCCGCGGCCGTTCTCCCCACCGGGCCAGTGCAGCACGGTCCCGCCGTCGAAATGCACGCCGAGGTTGATCAGCCGCAGGTCGGGGGCGACGTCGAGGGTCGCGCCGCTCCACAGCTTGATCGCCGGATCCGGCCTGCCGATCCACTGCCTGTCGCCCTCGTGCAGGTAGACGGGCACGTCGAAGGCGTGAGCCCACTCGACCATGGTGGTGTAGTAGTGCGGATGGCTGATCGCGATGCCGGTGATCCCGCCGAGTTCGCGGACCTTCGCGACGAGGTCGTCGTCGATGAAGCCCGCGCAGTCCCACAGGAAGTTGCCGGATTCGGCCTTGATCAGCAACGCCCGCTCGCCGATGGCGAAATTGGGGGTGGACCCGACCCCGAGGAGACCGGGGCCCTGCTCTTCGACGCGGGCCGTGTACGTGCCACTGGCGCGAATGGTGTTCAGATCGGTCCACTGTTGTCCGGCCTGCGGGATGTATTGACGTTCGTCTTCGCAGACCGGGCAGTCGGACCGGGGTTCCGCGTACTGCATGCCACAGGCGACGCAGATCGGTAGCTCGCTCATCGTTTCCCTCCAGGTTGATCTGGAGGGAAACGCTAACGGCTCATATGCGCGCCCGGCCATATCGGGCCGGGCGCGCGGTGTCGATTGTCGCGCGCTGACGAAAAATCGCCGAAGAGGCGCCGTTTCGCAGTCAACTCGCGCTGCGTGTGGAGGGCGCCTCTTCATCGAGTTTCCGGGGCCTTCGGCCGCAAAGCGGCGCGCGGGTGAAGTCTCCGTCGGGCGCTGGGCGCCCTTGGGGAGACCAGCGACTCACTTGTCGGTGTACGGCACGGCCTTGACGAGCGTCACCTTCTGGATGCTGCCGTTGGGCAGCTCGTACTCACGGGTTTCGCCCTCTTTGGCGCCGAGCAGCGCCTTGCCGAGCGGGGACTCCGGTGAGTAGACGTCCAGACCGCCCTCTGTGCCCTCTTCGCGGGTCGCCAAGAGGAAGTTCTCGTCCTCGTCGTCACCGTCGTAGCGGACGGTGAGGACCTTGCCCGGTCCCGCGCTGCCGTCGTTGGCGGGCGGCTCGCCCACCTTGGCCGAACGGAGGAGCTCCTGGAGGTGGCGGATGCGGGCTTCGTGCTGGCCCTGCTCTTCGCGGGCGGCGTGGTAACCGCCGTTCTCCTTGAGGTCGCCCTCTTCCCGGCTGTCGTTGATCTTCGCAGCGATGACCGGGCGGAGCTCGATGTAGTGGTCGAGTTCCTGCTTGAGCCTGTCGTAGGCATCCTGGGTCAGCCAGGTCACCTTTGTGTCGCTCACGGTCACCATCTCCTCGTGGGGCCTGCCAGGCTTGGGTGTTCAAGCCGGCCGCCAGGTTCGGCATGGCGTGCCGAACCTGGGTGAGATAAAAGGAAAAACACGGCCCGTCTTGGGCCGTGCCGGTAGATCAGAGTAACACGGCGCGAGGCATCGCCGCCGGTGGAATTCGGTCGCGCCTCGGCGTTGGGCGCCCGTTTCACCCCGTTGGCCGCTATGGCCTTGACAGGTACCGTGGTACGTCGTATGAGCACCCGAAGATATCAGCCGTGACGGGCTTTCCGATGCTTTTGATGGTGGTTGTCACCCTGCTGTTCTTCGAACCAGGCTGAATCAGGACCTCTTTGCGGCCGCTTTCCGCGCCCGCCTTGTCACGGACCCGGACGACGCACACCCCCGGACGGTTCACGTCGTCCCTGGTCACGTTGATCGTGATCTCCATCGCGTCGCCGGGCTTCTCGGCGAATGAGACGCGTTCGCCGTCGATGGGCGCGCTGCCGAAGTTCACGTACATGGCGTAAGCGATACCGCCGCTGACCAGCAGTGCGATCACGCCGAACACCAGGCGCCGCCAGCGGGCGGGCCGCGCGGCGCGGGTCTTGCCGTACCGGGCGTCCAGTGAGTCCGTCCGGGCGCTTTCCGCGGTGGGAGCGTCCTGTCCCGTGCTCAACCCGGGCCTCCCGGTTGGTGTCGTCGTGCTCGCAGGGACAATGGGGTCGTATGCGAGTGGTTCCCCTCGAGTATCCGCGCCCGGTCGGGCGGGCCGTCAGGCAGGGTCGCAGGGGAATAGGGAACGAGAAGGGGACGTTCGGAGCATGGTGCTAGCCGATGAACCGCCGAAGTCACGCCTCCGCCTGATGGCGGTGCACGCGCACCCCGACGACGAGTCGAGCAAGGGTGCCGCCACGATGGCCAGGTACGCCGCCGAAGGGCACGAGGTCATGGTCGTGACCTGTACCGGTGGCGAAGCGGGCAGCGTGCTGAACCCCGCCATGGACCGTCCCGACGTACTGGCCAACATGACCGAGATCCGCCGGGAGGAGATGGCCCGCGCGGCCAAGATCCTCGGCGTGAGCCACGTCTGGCTCGGCTTCCTCGACTCGGGCCTTCCCGAGGGAGACCCGCTGCCCCCGGTCCCGGAAGGCTCGTTCGCGGTCGTCCCGCTCGAAGAGTCCACCGGTGCCCTGGTGAAGGTCATCCGCGAGTTCCGCCCGCACGTGATCGTCACCTACGACGAGAACGGCGGGTACCCGCACCCCGACCACATCCGCACGCACGAGATCTCGGTCGCGGCCTTCGACGCCGCGGGCGAGGCGGAGCGCTACCCGGACGCGGGCGAGCCGTGGCAGCCGTTGAAGCTCTACTACGTGCACGGGTTCTCGCGCGCCAGGATGACCGTGTTCCACGAGGGCCTGCTCGCGCGTGGCCTCGAGTCGCCGTACGAAGAGTGGCTCAAGTCGTGGGACCCGGAGAAGGCCGACGTCATGGACCGGGTGACCACCCGCGTCGAGTGCGGCGACTACTTCGAGCAGCGTGACGAGGCCCTCAAGGCGCACGCCACCCAGATCGACCCGAACAGCCGCTGGTTCGCCGTCCCGCGCGACCTGCAGCGCGAGGTCTGGCCGACCGAGGAGTACGAGCTGGTCCGCTCACTGGTGGACAGCACCCTGCCGGAGGACGATCTGTTCGCCGGTTTGAAGGAGAAGGTGGGCTAAATGAGTTTTGTCGTGCCGGCGTTCGCCGTCGTTCCGGTGACGGTGTCGTCGCAGTTCCTGGCACAGCAGCCCGGCAACGGCGACAACGGCGGCCAGGGTGAGGACTTCGGCAAGTCGTCGCCGGTGGGTTTCCTGATCCTGATCCTGTTCCTGATCGCCGTCGCGCTGCTGGTGCGGTCGATGACCAAGCACCTGAAGCGGCTCCCGGAGAGCTTCGACGAGCCTGCCGCTTCGTCGGACGCCGCCTCGGAGACGCCCGCCGACGAGACTCCTGTCGAGAAGGCCGTCGCCGAGGAGCCCGCCGCCGCTCGGGCCGCGGAGAAACCGGCCGTCAAATCTGACTGAGCGCTGCTATGAAAGGCCCGTTACTTGCAAATTTTGCAAGTAACGGGCCTTTCATAGCGTTTCCGGACCGAGTCAAAGGCGAGGGTCGACCGGATCCGATTCCATCGCCAGCACCGCGAACACGCACTCGTGCACCCGCCACAGCGGTTCCCCGCGCGCCAGCCGCTCCAGCGCCTCCAGCCCCAGCGCGTACTCGCGCAGCGCCAGCGCCCGCTTCCGGTTCAGCCCGCGCTTGCGAAGCCGCGCGAGGTTCTCCGGCAGCGTGTAGTCCGGCCCGTAGATGATCCGCAGGTACTCCCGCCCGCGCACCTTCACTCCCGGCTGCACCAGGCCACGCGTGCCGCGCGACAGGTTCGCCGCCGGTTTGACGACCATGCCCTCGCCGCCCGCGCCGGTCAGGTCCAGCCACCATTCGACGCCGCGGGCCACCGACGCCGGGTCGGTGGTGTCGACCGACAGGGTCCGCGTGCGCGTGAACAGGTCGCCGGTGAGCCGGTCCAGTCGCGCGAGATGCCAGTCGTGCGGCCGGTCGTGGTACGACTTCCCTTCCGACGCGAGCACCTGGAACGGCGCCAGCCGGACGCCGTCGAGGCCGTCGGTCGGCCAGCAGTAGCGCCGGTAGGCCTGCCGGTACGCGTCGACGGCGGACTCGCGCACCCGCGTCCGCGCCAAAAGCTCCGACACGTCGACCCCGCGAGCGGCCGCGGCGTCCAGTGAAGCGACGGCCGCGGGCAGCACGGACTGGGCCGCCGCGCCGACGGACGCGTACTGGTCCGAGATCAGCGAGTCCGCCTTCGCGCTCCACGGCAGCAACTCCGCGTCGAGCAGCAGCCAGCCGGTGTTCAGCTCGTCGAACAGCGCCGACGCGGCTTCGCGGACGCCGTCGAGCAGCCGGGTGTTCTGTTCGGGTGCGAAGAACGGCCGCCCGGTGCGGGTGTACACCGCGCCGGGTCCCCGGATCCCGAATCGCGCGGGAGCCACGTCGTCGTCACGGCACACGAGCACGACCGCCCGCGATCCCATGTGCTTCTCTTCGCACACGACCGATTGGACGCCTGCCGCGCGGAACTCGGCGAAGGCCTCCTCCGGGTGTTCGAGGTAGTCGTCCAAGGCGGATGTCGCACAGGGCGCCATGGTGGGCGGCAGGTACGGCAGCCAGCGCGGGTCGACGGCGAACCGGCTCATCACCTCCAGCGCCGCCGCCGACTGCTCGGCGGAGACCCCGACCCGGCCGTGGTGGCGGGTCTCGACGATCCGCTTCCCGGTGACGTCGCCCAGCTCCAGTACCGCGGGCTCGCGGCCGCCCAGCGGCCGCTCCGGTTCGAGCGGGCGCGCCGGTTCGTACCAGACCTTTTTCGCCTTCACCGAGACGACTTCCCGCTCCGGGTAACGCAAAGCGGTCAGCTTGCCGCCGAAGACGCAGCCCGTGTCGAGGCACATGGTCCCGTTGACCCACTCCGGTTCCAGCGTCGGCGTGTGTCCATAGAGGACTGTCGCGGTCCCGCGGTAGTCGCGCGCCCACGGCAGCCGCACCGGCAGGCCGTACTCGTCGGTCTCGCCGGTGGTGTCGCCGTACAGCGCGGTGCTCCGCACCCGACCGGACGCGCGCCCGTGGAACTTTTCGGGCAGGCCCGCGTGCGCGACGACGAGCTTGCCGCCGTCGAGGACGAAGTGCGCGATGAGGCCGTCGCAGAATTCCCGCGCCTTGACACGGAATTCCTCGTCCTGCGCGGCGAACTGCTCCAGTGACTCCGCGAGACCGTGCGCCACCTTTACCTTGCGCCCGTTCATCGCGCGGACCAGTTTCTGCTCGTGGTTCCCGCAGACGACCAGCGCGCTGCCCGCCTCGGCCATCGCCATCACGCGGCGCAGCACACCCGGGGTGTCGGGTCCGCGGTCGACGAGGTCGCCGACGAACACCGCTGTGCGTCCTTCGGGGTGCACGCCGTCGACGTAACCCAGTTCGGTGAGGAGCTCCTCCAGTTCCTCGCGGCAGCCGTGGACGTCGCCGATGACGTCGAACGGTCCGGTCAGGTCGCGGCGGTCGTTGCGCAGCGGCTCGACGACGATCTCCGCTTCGGCGACCTCGGCTTCACTCCGCAGCACGTGCACGCGGCGGAAACCCTCGCGCTCCAACGACTTCAGCGAACGGTGCAGTTCGCCGCGCTGGCGGCGGACGACGTGTTCGCCGAAGTCGCGGTCCGGCCGGGACTCGTTGCGTTCGTGGCAGAGCTTGACCGGCAGGTCCAGCACGATCGCCGTCGGCATGACGTCGTACTCCTTCGCCAGTTTCAGCAGGCTCGCCCGGGAGGCGCGCTGGACGTTCGTCGCGTCGATGACGGTGACCCGTCCGGCTTCGAGCCGCTTCGCCGCGACGTAATGGAGCACGTCGAAAGCGGCGGCCGACGCGCTCTGATCGTTCTCGTCGTCGGCCACCAGACCGCGGAAGTAGTCGCTGGACAACACCTGCGTCGGCGCGAAATGCGTCCGCGCGAAGGTGGACTTGCCGGAGCCGGAGGCCCCGACGAGCACGACGAGGGACATGTCGGGAATGGTCAGTTTCATGCCACGGCCTCCTTTCGAGACGTGAAGACCGCCATCTGGGTCGGCGGTCCTGATTCCTGGGACTCCTGTCCCACCGGAAGTAGTGAGACCTCGTAGCCGCGCCGGGACGCGACACCCTCGGCCCACGAACGGAACTGCTCGCGCGTCCACTCGAAACGGTGGTCGGCGTGCCGGAACCGGCCCTCTTCGAGGAATTCGAAATGCCGGTTGAACTCGGCGTTCGGCGTCGTGACGAGCACGATCCGCGGTGCGGCGACGCCGAAAACGGCGTGCTCCAGCGCGGGCAGGCGCTCCTCGTCGACGTGCTCGATCACTTCCATCAACACGGCCGCGTCGTACCCGGCCAGTGACGGATCCGCGTAGGTCAGCGCGGACTGCCGGAGGGTGATCCGGGCCTTGTCCTTGAGCCGCTTTTCGGCGATGTCGAGCGCGCTCGCGGACACGTCGACACCGACGATCTCGGTGAACGACGGATCCTTCTGGAGCACGCGCAGCAATGCGCCGGCGCCGCATCCGAGGTCGAGCACGCGCCGCGCGCCCGCGGCCCGGAGCGCCGCGAGCACACTGCCGTGGCGCTGGACGGCCAGCGGCTCCGGCCGGTCCGGCAGCTCGGTGACCAGCGCTTCGGCCTCGGCCGGAACGTCGTCCGCCTCGGCCAGCCGATCGAGCGCGTACGAGACGATCGGCCGCCGCCGTTCGAGGTACCGGTTGGTGATCAGCTCCCGTTCCGGGTGTCCGGCCAGCCAGCCCTCGCCGACCCGCAGCAGCTTGTCGGCCTCGTCCTGTCCGATCCAGTAGTGCTTGTCGCCGTCGAGCGCGGGCAGCAGGACGTACAGGTGCCGCAACGCGTCGACGACGCGCTGCGTCCCGGTCAGCCGGAGATCGACGTAGCGGGAATCGCCCCACCGCGGGAATTCGGGGTCGAGCGGGATGGGCTTCGCCTCGACCCGCCAGCCCAGCGGCTCGAACAGCTTGTGGACGACCTCGGCGCCGCCACGCGCGGTCAGTGACGGCACGTGGATCTCCAGCGGGAATCGCTCGTCGACCAGCTCCGGCCGGTTCGCGCACCGGCCGGCCAGCGCGGTGGTGAAAACGGCCCGCAGCGCCACCGCCAGATACGAGCCGCCCGCGTACGGCCGGTCGTTGACGTACTGGGTCAACGACGTCCCGCCGCCGCGCACGAGCTCGATCGGGTCGATCTCGGCCAGCAGAGCGACGGTGCAGCGATCTTCGGCCGCTTCGGGGTAGAAAACGTGCGCCGTCCCGGCCGAGAGCGTGAACGACTGCGGCTTCTCCGGATGCTTGTGCAGGAGAAAGCCCAGGTCGGTGGCGGGTGTCCGGGTGGTCGTCATGGTCAGCAACACCGCGTCAGTGTCGCGCAGACGGCCGTTCCGCGCGCCCGCTTTTCCGCGTGCGACCCTGGTGGCATGTCGAACCGCCTGAAGGCCGCGACCAGTCCGTACCTGCTGCAGCACGCCGAGAACCCGGTGGACTGGTGGCCTTGGGGAGAAGAGGCGCTGGCCGAGGCGAACCGGCGTAACGTGCCGATCCTGCTTTCGGTCGGCTACGCGGCCTGTCACTGGTGTCACGTCATGGCGCACGAATCCTTCGAGGACGAAGCCACCGCGACGCTGATGAACGCGAACTTCGTCAACATCAAGGTCGACCGCGAGGAGCGCCCGGACATCGACTCGGTGTACATGGCGGCCACGCAGGCGATGACCGGTCAGGGCGGCTGGCCGATGACGTGTTTCCTGACCCCGGAGGGTGAACCGTTCCACTGCGGCACCTACTACCCGCCGTCGCCGCGGCCGGGGATGCCGTCGTTCTCCCAGTTGCTCGTCGCCGTCGCCGAGGCATGGAGTGAGCGTCCGGACGAATTGCGGTCCGGCGCCCAGCAGATCATCGCGCATCTCACGGAGAAGAGCGGGCCGCTGCCCGAGTCCGTTGTGGACGCCGCGGCGCTGGACGCCGCTGTCGCCCTGCTGCACAAGGAATACGACGCCGAGACCGGCGGTTTCGGTGGAGCGCCGAAGTTCCCGCCGACGATGGCGCTGAACTTTCTGCTCCGGCACCACGAGCGCACCGGATCCGATCTCGGCGCCGTCGAGCATACGGCGGAGGCGATGGCCCTCGGCGGGCTCAACGATCAGCTCGCCGGTGGCTTCGCGCGCTACTCGGTCGACGCGCGCTGGGAAGTTCCACACTTCGAAAAGATGTTGTACGACAACGGGTTGCTGTTGCGTTTCTACGCTCAGTTCCATGGCGTGACCGGGCTCGAGTACGCGCGGCGGACGGTCGAGGAGACCGCGGAATTCCTGCTGCGTGACCTCGGGACGGCCGAAGGTGGATTCGCCGCTTCGCTCGACGCGGACACCGAGGGCGTCGAGGGGCTCACCTATGTCTGGACCCCCGCGCAGCTCGTCGAGGTGCTCGGCGAGGAGGACGGCGCCTGGGCGGCCGAGCTGTTCCAGGTGACCGAGCGGGGCAACTTCGAGCACGGCGCGTCGACCCTGCGGCTGCGTGAGCCGCATCCAGAGGACGAATTGCGTTACGAGCGCGTCCGTCGTGCCCTGCTGGCCACGCGGGACGGACGCCCTCAGCCCGCCCGTGACGACAAGGTCATCGCCGCCTGGAACGGGCTCGCGATCGGCGCGCTCGCCAAGGCGGGCGCCCGGCTCGATCGTCCACAGTGGATCTATGCGGCCGCCCGCGCGGCGGCTTTCCTGATGGACACCCATTTCGTGGACGGACGACTGCGGCGAACCTCGCGCGATGGCGTCGTCGGCACGACGGCCGGGGTGCTGGAGGACTACTCCTGTCTCGCCGAGGGGCTGCTCGAACTCCACCAGGCGACCGGAGAGCCGCGTTGGCTCGCGGACGCGATCACCTTGCTGGACCTCGCCTTGGCGCATTTCGGCGTCCCGGACTCGCCGGGTGCCTACTACGACACGGCCGACGACGCGGAGGTGCTGGTGCAGCGGCCCTCCGACCCGACCGACAACGCGAGCCCGTCGGGAGCCTCGGAGCTGGCGAACGCGTTGCTGACCGCGTCCGTGCTGGCCGGGCACGACCGGGTGGGCCGCTACCGCGAGGCGGCCGAGCAGGCGCTGTCCCGCTCAGGACTGCTCGCCTCGCGCGCGCCGCGTTTCGCCGGGCACTGGCTGACCGCCGCCGAAGCCGCCGTTGCCGGCCCGGTGCAGGTTGCCGTCGTCGGTCCGGATGCCGCTTCGCGCTCGGATCTGCTGGCCGCGGCCCTCGCTTCGCTGCCGGACGGCGCTGTCGTCGTGAGCGGGACTCCGGATGCCGACGGCGTGCCGCTGCTCGCCGACCGCCCGCTGGTCGAGGGTGGCGCTGCCGCTTACGTGTGCCGCGGGTACGTGTGCGAGCGCCCGGTCACGACGGTGGAGGAGCTGCGCGCCCAGCTCGGCTGAGCAGTGCAATGAAAGGCCCGTTACTGGCAAATTTTGCAAGTAACGGGCCTTTCCTAGCGCGCGCGGGTACGACGACCGCAGGTTTCGCCGGGGGAGAACACGGCTGTCTTTCGGCCATTGCGAGCGTAGCGTCGGTAGCGTTGTAATCATGTAATCGCGGAGTCGAGCATGCACACCTACTTCAGGACGGCGAGACATATGGGACGCGGTGGCTGGAAGGGCCGGGGCGGCTGGCAGCAGGCGGAGATCCCCTCGGCGGACGACGCGGCGGCGTGGTTCGGCGGACGGCTCCCGGAGAGCTGGTTCACCGGAGACCCCCAGGTCACGGTGGATCGCGAGGAGATCGTCATCGTCGGCGAGCTCCAGCCGCTCACCGGTGACTACGCCGACGACGCCGCCCGCGCGGCGGCCGAGGACGGCCGGATCAGCCGGTTCCGCGAGGAGACCCGCGACGAGCGGATCGAGATCGCGCGCCAGGCCGAGCACCGGTATCAGCGCAAGGTCGCCTGGGGCGCGAGCCTCGGTGGCACGAGGCACCTGTTCACCACGCATTCGGCGCCGGTGATGACCAGGTTGCGGCAGCCCGAACGCCTGGTCCTCGACACCCTCGTCGACGCAGGCGTCGCGCGGTCGCGGTCCGAGGCGCTGGCCTGGGCGGTCCGGCTGGTCGGGGAGCACGCGGACACGTGGCTCGCCGAGCTCCGGGAAGCGATGACCAAGGTCGACGATCTCCGCTCACAGGGACCGGACCTTTCCTGAGGCGGGCGTCTCCGCGGGAAGCCGGTCCGATTCGTGCTGCGCCCCCCGATGCGGTGCGGCAGGCTGAGCGCAGACCGCACCGCATCGGAGGAATCGTGGACACACCGGGACTTCCCGCGAAGATCGACCCGGACGCGCTGACCACCGTCCTCGATGGACGGTGGGCCGGGCTTCGCCGCGCGGTTCGCGCGCAGATGGCCGCGGAGAACTTCAAGGACCCCGTCGACCTCGACGTCGAGGCGCATCGCGCGCAGGTCCTCGAATGGCTGCGGCTGCTCGCCCGCACCGACCGGCCGGGGCTCGGCTTCGACCCGGCGCACGGCGGTGGCGGCGACGTCGGCGGTTCGGTGATGTCGTTCGAGATGCTGGGGTTCGGCGACCTCTCGCTGATGGTCAAGGCAGGCGTCCAATGGGGACTGTTCGGCGGCGCGGTGCAGCTGCTCGGCACCGAGCGTCACCACGAGCGCTACCTGCGCAAGATCAAGGACCTGGACCTGCTGGGCTGCTTCGCGATGACCGAGCACGGCCACGGCTCGGACGTCCAGCACCTGCGCACCACCGCGACCTACGACCCGGCCACGCGCGAGTTCGTCGTGCACACGCCGGACCGCGGCGCGATGAAGGAGTACATCGGCAACGCCGCCCGCGACGGCGAACTCGCGGTCGTGTTCGCGCAGCTGATCACCGGCGGCGAGTCGCGCGGCGTGCACGCGTTCGTGGTGCCGATCCGCGGTGAGGGCGCGAGCGGTGTCGAGATCGAGGACTGCGGGCGCAAGGCGGGCCTCAACGGCGTCGACAACGGGCGGCTCACTTTCACCCAGGTGAGGGTTCCGCGCGAGGCGCTGCTCAACCGGTTCGGTGATGTCGCCGAGGACGGTACGTACACGAGCCCGATCGAAAGCGACGGCCGCCGGTTCTTCACGATGCTCGGCACGCTGATCCGCGGACGGGTCAGCGTCGCGGGCAGTGCCGGCAGCGCGACGAAGCGCGCTTTGGCGCTGGCCGTCCGGTACGCCGAACAGCGGCGGCAGTTCGCGCGCCCCGAGGGTGACGAGGTCGTGATCCTCGACTATCGCGCCCACCAGCGGAAACTGCTGCCCGCGCTGGCGACGTCGTACGCGCTGCACTTCGCACAGGAAGCGCTCGTCTCGACACTTCACGACATCGCCGAGGACGCGCCGGAGGAAGAGCAGCGAGAGCTGGAATCGCGGGCCGCCGGGATCAAGGCCGTCTCGACCTGGCACGCGACGGCCACCATCCAGGCCGCTCGCGAGGCGTGCGGCGGCTCCGGCTACCTCTCGGAGAACCTGCTCGCCGGGCTGAAGGCCGACACGGACGTCTTCACCACCTTCGAAGGCGACAACACCGTGCTGCTGCAGCTGGTCGCGAAGGGCCTGCTGACCAGCTACAAGGACCATTTCGAAGACCTGAGCCCGCTCGCGACCGCGCGGTTCGTGGCGGAGCAGTTCGTCGAGGCCGTGATCGAACGGACGTCGGCGCGCAAGGTCGTCGAGCGGCTCACCGACGCCGACGACAGCGACGTCCTCTACTCGCGGGAATGGCACCTGAAGCTGTTCGAAGACCGCGAAGAGCACGTACTCGGCGGAGTCGCGCAACGTCTGCGTAAGGCAGGCTCGGACCCCTTCGGCGTCTTCAACGACGCGCAGGACCACGTGCTGCGCGCCGGACGGGTGCACGTCGATCGAGTGGTGCTGGAGGCGTTCATCGGCGCGATCGAGCGCTGTGCCGACGCGGAGGCGCGGGAACTGCTCGAGCGCGTCTGCGACCTCTACGCGCTCGCGAACATCGAGGCGGATCGAGGCTGGTTCCTCGAACACGGACGCCTGACTTCGGGGCGCTCGAAGGCCGTCACCGCCGCGGTGAACGCGCTGTGCGCCGACCTGCGCCCGCACGCGCGGACGCTCGTGGACGCCTTCGCTATCCCCGAGCAGTACCTAGCGGCTCCGATGTTGCAGGACTGAGCCCGGCACGCTGCTCGGCGAGCTCGACCCGCAACGCCTTGACCTCGCGGGTCAGCTCGTCGAGGTGCTCGCGAGTGACGGCTTGCGCGTTCTCGTCGGCTTCGGTCACCCGGCGGATCAGCCACGACGCCAGCGTCGCGGTGACCACACCGAGCAGGGCGATCCCGGCCACCATCAGTCCCACCGCGACGACGCGACCGGTGCCGCTGATGGGGTACCGGTCGCCGTAGCCGACCGTGGTGATCGTCGTGATCGACCACCACACCGCGTCCGGGAAGTCGGAGATCGGCGCGTCCGGCGCGGCGCGCTCGGCGTCGAGTACGGCGAGTGCCGAACAGAACACGATGAGCGCCGTCGCGCCCACCGTGTAGATCACGACACGGCCGCGCAGCGACAGGCCGGCGTTGCGGTTGAGGACGTTGAGCACCGTGACCAGCCGGAGCAGCCGCAACTGCCGGATCAGCGGGAGCACGATGATCAGCAGGTCGAAGATGTTGTTCTTCAGGAAAACCCGTTTGTCCTCGGCGTGTTTGAGGCGGACGCCGTAGTCCAGGGCGAAGACCGCCCAGGAGATCCAGGTGACCACCTCGCACCAGACCCTGCCGGTGTGCCCGAGCGAGGGTTGGAGGATCGGCCACGCGTAGGCGGCCAGGAACAGTACGGCGGCGGCGTTGAGCGGCCACTCCATCCGCTTTTCCCACATCGGGCGTCTCCTCACCTGGCCTTTTCCAGGTGCGTACGTTAAGCGATGTCGAGGGCCGTGCCATAGAGTTTCCCGGTTTTGAGGGTGATGAAAAGCCTGCGCTCGTCCGGGTCTTCCTGTGTCCGAACGACTTCGGAGAGTTCCGCTTCGCCTTCCACGACGGCGAATTTCCAGTGATCGGCGCTGGAGACGTAAAGGGACGCGTGCGGATTGTTACGGATCTGCTTGACCTTCAGACGGTCTTCGGTCGTGCTGATCCGGATTTCGCGGGTCTCGGGATCCCACTTGTAGACGACGGTGGAGAGATGCGGGCGGCCGTCACGCTTGAGGGTCGCGAGGGCACCAAAGGTGTGCTCGGCGAGGAAGGCGCTGAGGGCGGCGTCGTCGAGGGCGCGGGGCGGTGGGTTCTTGGCCATGGTGGCGATCATGGCTCCCGTGGTGGAGGCGCGGAAGAAGGCACTTTCTTGTGCCAGAGGGAACACGCGTGTGTCCGTCCTGGTCACGTGGGTCGTGAGTGGCGATTCGGGTTAGAACCAAGGGCGCCTGAGGTACCTACTGGATTCTGCGTGCGGGTGTTCGCAAGTTCGTGGTGCCCAGCGGCGGTGTCGCGAAAGCCACTTTCGCGGAAACAGAGGTGGGGGAAAGGGAGGTTTTGGAGAACCCGGGGGGGTGGGGGGGGGATCGCGAGGAGGCGGAGGGGGGGGGTGTTCAAACCA
>NZ_JBVILA010000001.1:870059-930738 GCF_055580625.1 Amycolatopsis sp. NPDC031561
GCTGCTTGCCCACCCCCTTGTCGGCTTCGGGTGTCGCGAAAGCCACTTTCGGGACATCAGGTGTCGCGAAAGTGGCTTTCGCGACGCCTCGGGCTGGCTGGCGCGGCCCTCGCGACGACTCGGATCGGCGAGTCCTCAAACTCGTGAGTGGTAAGGATGGCTCTAACCGTCCTTACCACTCACGAGGCTTGACCCACTACGCCACCACCGGCCTGGCTCGGCCTTCATGTAGTCGGGGAAGGTGTGAAGGTCGCGTTTCCTCGGCTGAGCCGAGGGAAGGGGTCCTTCACGCGCCGTCTCCCCCGAGGCGACCGCGATCGCGCAGCGCGGGGCGATCATGAAGGCGGTCTACAGCTCACTCTGGCTGGAGCCGTCCGACGACACGGCGAACCTGGCCTGGGTGCGGGAGTTCTACCGGGACGTCTACTCGTCGACCGGTGGCGTGCCGGTCGGCGACGGTTCGTACATCAACTATCCCGACGTCGACCTGGCCGATCCGGCCTGGAACACGTCCGGCGTGCCTTGGCAGACGCTGTACCACCAGGGGAACTACCCGCGTCTGCGGCAGGTGAAGGCGCGATGGGATCCGCGGAACGTCTTCACCCACGCGCTCGGGGTCTGAACCGCTCAGTCGAGACAGAACTCGTTGCCCTCGATGTCCTGCATGACGATGCAGGATTCGTTCTCCTCGTCGGCGAGCATCACGCGTTCGCAGACCGCGCCGAGCGGGATCAGCCGATCGCGCTCGGCTTCGAGGGCGGCGAGGCGTTCGGCGCCCACGAGCCCGGTGCCGACCCGCACGCAGAGATGCACCCGGTTCTTGACGACCTTGCCCTCGGGAACGCGCTGGAAGTACATCCGCGGGCCCGCCCCGGTGGGATCACTGCAGACGAAGCCCTTGTCCCGGTCCTCCGGCGGCAGCGAGTCGTTGTACGCGTCCCAGCTCGCGAAGCCCTCCGGGGGCGGCGGTACGACGTACCCCATCACCTCGCACCAGAACCGGGCGACGCGCTCGGGCGACGCGCAGTCGAAAGTGATTTGGACCTGCCTGATCGTCCCCATCACCTCACCCTAGTGGCGAGATGTCAGGCGTACATCGCCAGCCAGATCGCGACGTAGTGCGAGGTGGCAGCCAGCACCGTGCAGGCGTGGAAGTACTCGTGGTACCCGAAGGTTTCCGGGAAGTGGTTCGGCCACTTGACGGCGTAGAACACCGCGCCCAGCGTGTAGAACAGCCCGCCGACGCAGAGCAGCACGAGCGCCGCGACACCGGCGTGCGCGCCCAGTTCGGGCAGGACGAAGACGGCGACCCAGCCCAGCGCGATGTAGATCGGCACGCCCAGCCAGCGTGGCGCGTTCGGCCACAGCATCTTCAGGGTGACGCCGCCGACCGCGCCGCCCCACACGATCGCCAGCACGATGTACCCGGTCGGCTGGGACATCGCCAGAAGGGTGAACGGCGTGTAAGTGCCCGCGATGAACAGGAAGATCATCGAATGGTCGGCGCGCTTCATCCATTCGTATGCTCGTGGGCTCCACAAGCGACGGTGATACAGCGCGCTGACGCCGAAGAGACCGAGCACGGTCAGCCCATAGACCGAAGTGGACAAAGCGGCTATAGGCGACACTGTGGACGCGGCTAGACTGATCAGGGTCACGGCGCCGGCGACTGCGACGAAGAAGGACCAGAAGTGGATGTGCCCACGCAGGCGCGGACGCGTGTCCACCAAGGGCGCGGGGCCGGACGGCTGCTGTTCGGACTCTACGCTCACTCCGTCCAGGTTACGGCACCGTAGGTTTTTTACCAGTCTCCGTGGCGCGTCCCACTGAGGCCCGTGGGGTGACTACTCTCCACTGGCGTGAGTCTTCGGTCCTTCTTGTCAGATGTCGTGTACAGCGCCTACGGCAGGCGCCTGATCCAGCAGGCCAAGGGGCGCCATCCACGCCACATCGCCATCATGCTGGACGGCAACCGTCGCTGGGCGCGCGAAGCGGGCTTCACCGACGTCGCCGACGGCCACCGCGCCGGCGCCAAGAAGATCGCCGACTTCCTGAGCTGGTGCAACGAGGCCGACGTCGAGGTCGTCACCATGTGGCTGCTCTCGACCGACAACCTCGGCCGCGCGGCCGAGGAACTGAGCCCCCTGCTGAAGATCATCACCGACGTCACCGACGAACTCGCCGCGCCGAACACGCCGTGGCGGCTCCGCATCGTGGGAGCCCTTGACCTGCTGCCACCGGAGGTCGCGAAGGCCCTCAGCGCGGCCGCGGAGCGCACTGAGGGGCGTTCCGGGATGGAGGTCAACGTCGCGGTCGGTTACGGAGGGCGTCAAGAGATCGCCGACGCGGTCCGCAAACTCCTGCTCCAGCACGCCGACGAGGGCACCTCGATCCGCGGGCTCGCGAAGATCCTGGACGTCGACCACATTTCCGAACACATGTACACCTCGGGCCAGCCCGATCCGGATCTGATTATCCGCACCTCGGGTGAGCAGCGGCTTTCCGGATTCCTGCTCTGGCAATCGGCCCATTCGGAATTCTGGTTCACTGAAGCGTATTGGCCCGCATTCCGCCGGGTCGATTTCCTCCGCGCCATGCGTGATTACGCGTGGCGGCATCGGCGCTTCGGTTCCTGAGGTTCTCGAGGTGCCTGACTTCGGACAAGACGAAGGCCCCGGAGTGCACTTCCGGGGCCTTCGTCGTCGACGCTGAAGATCAGTGGTGGTGGTGCTCCAGCGAGTGGAGAATCAGAGCCGGGGTGGTGGCCACGCCCGCGTAGGCGCCGGCGACCAGTGAAGCGGCGCCATAGCCCAGCGCGCCACCGCCCTCGATGAAGGTGTTGTAGGCGTCACCGAACGTGGGGTCCGGAGTACCGGTGGTGTCACCGGTCGCGGCGAACGCGGTTCCGCCGACCATCATGAGACCCGCGGCGACGGCGGAAACGAAACCAGCCTTCTTCAGCACTGCGCACACTCCTTGGTAGAGATATTCAGGTGAACGGGGCACGGAGTTCCGGTGGGTGTGTCCCGCAGTGAGAAAATTACTCGCTATTCAAGTGTTGTGACCGCCTCGTAATCCCATTGTGTGAGCCGAAAAAGGTTCATTTCACTCGGTACGGTTCTCTGTCTCGGACACAAAATGCGCTCCGCTACCGACCGTGGTAGAACCCGGATTTCGATCAGGCGAACGCCCTCTGTCGCGTTAATCCATCCGGGTCACATCGACGAGCGTCCCTGAATGGTGATCGACACTACGCACCGTGACGGTGACCAGGCGTTGATGTCACGCGACCGACAGTGAGATGACGGTTTGGCGAATCACCGTGGTGGCTGCCTGCGCGATCGCCCCGACGCAGGTACCTTCCGAAAGTGAGGGTTCGCGTCCCATGCGGACTCTCACGGGAGGCCCTGGTCGTGGCAGTTGTCGACAGGGCGGCACAGCCGCCCAGTGGATGCACGAGGGGGCCGGCACCCGGCCCTCGCGGCCGTGCCGACTGACGCGGAAAGCGTCAGAAGGAGCGGTTAGCCAGGGAGGTGCCCGGCCCAGCGAGTGCGGGCGTGGTGCCACGCCCACGAGGGAGATGCCGTCGTGACTGCGCAGCGTTCACCCCGCAAGGCCTCTGGCCGTTCTTCGACCGGTGCCCCTGGCCCGGAGAAAGCCTCGATCTCGCCCGAATCCCAGCGGTCCACTTACGTGCTCGACACGTCGGTCCTGCTCTCTGACCCCTGGTCGGTGACTCGTTTCGCCGAACACGCGGTCATACTCCCGCTGGTCGTCATCAGTGAACTGGAGGCGAAACGTCACCATCCCGAACTGGGGTGGTTCGCGCGCGAAGCGCTTCGCATGCTCGACGACCTGCGTCGTCAGCACGGCAGGCTCGACGCGCCGATCCCGATCGGTGAGCACGGCGGCACCCTGCAGGTGGAGTTGAACCACTCCGACCCCACGGTGCTCCCGGTCGGCTTCCGCACCGACTCCAACGACCACCGCATCCTCGCCTGTGCGCTCAATCTGGCGGCGGAACGCGCGTCGGTCACGCTGGTGACCAAGGACATCCCCCTGCGCGTCAAAGCGGGCGCCGTCGGCCTCGAAGCCGACGAGTACCGCGCGCAGGAGGTGACGCCCTCGGGCTGGACGGGAATGGCGGATGTGGACGTCCCGCAGACCCTGGTCGACGCGCTGTTCAGCGGGTCTTCCGTGGATCCCGCGGAATTCGGGATGCCCGAGGTCGGTGAGCTGCCCTGTCACACCGGGTTGCGGCTGCTCGCGGGCAGTTCGAGCGCGCTGGGCAGGGTCACCGCGGACAAGCGGATCCGGCTCGTGCGGGGTGACAAGGAGGCGTTCGGCCTGCACGGCCGGTCTGCCGAGCAGCGGGTGGCGCTGGATCTCCTGCTGGACTCCGATGTCGGCATCGTCTCGCTGGGCGGACGAGCCGGTACCGGTAAGTCGGCGCTCGCGCTCTGCGCGGGGCTGGAATCGGTGATGGAACGCCGCCAGCACCGCAAGGTCGTGGTGTTCCGGCCGGTGTACGCGGTCGGCGGCCAGGAACTGGGCTACCTGCCCGGTTCCGAGAGCGAGAAGATGCAGCCGTGGGCGCAGGCGGTGTTCGACACCCTCGGCGGGCTGGTCAGCCAGGACGTCCTCGACGAGGTCTTCGACCGCGGCATGCTCGAGGTGCTCCCACTGACGCACATCCGCGGCCGGTCGCTGCACGACACGTTCGTCATCGTCGACGAGGCGCAGTCCTTGGAGCGCAACGTGCTCCTGACCGTGCTTTCGCGGCTCGGCACGGCTTCGCGGGTCGTGCTCACGCATGACGTCGCGCAGCGCGACAACCTGCGGGTCGGGCGGCACGACGGCGTTTCGGCGGTGATCGAGAAGCTCAAGGGGCATCCGCTGTTCGCGCATGTCACGCTGACCCGTTCCGAGCGGTCGCCGATCGCGGCGCTGGTCACCGAGATGCTGGAGGACCACGGATAGCCGGTCGGGGAGTCCTCTTGGGACAGTCCTAAGGGGACTCCCCGTGCTTCCTTCGCACCGAGGCGGAATCGGCCTCGTGACTCGGACCGTGGGAAAGGCGGTTCGGCGCCGCCGTGGAGTAGAAACAGGAGACCGCCGGGACGACGAGCGGTTCGCGATCGGCGGTGAGGCTCAGCAGGAGATCCCAGTCGTCCATTTCGACCAGTGACTCGTCGAAGCGGGCTTTCGCCAGGCCTGCGCGATGGGCGACGGCGCCGGTGTCGGCGAGGTTCTCCTTGAGCAGGGCTTCGCGGCTGTACGGCTTCAGCAACAGCTCCGGCAGGCCTTCGACGTCGTCGATGACGTACGCGCCGTACGCGACGGTGATCTCCGGGTGCTCGCCGAACGCCCACGCCAACGCCTTGAGCCACAAGGGATGCATGGTGTTGTCGTCGTCGAGGTAGGCGACGGCGTCGCCGGTCGCCACGGCGAGCGCGGCGTTGCGTGCGGCGCTGACCCTGTTGTGCGCCACGCGGATCGTGCGGATACGCGGGTCTTCGAGCGCCGCGAGGACCTTGGGCGTGGCGTCCGAACTGGCGTCGTCGACGACGATCAGTTCCCAGTTCTCGTACCGCTGCGCGAGGACCGACTCGATCGCGCGGGGCAGCAGCCCGGCGCGATCGTGCGTGGGCAGGACGACGGAGATCTTCGGGGTGGCAGCGAGTTCCAGCGGTTCGAGCCACTGAGTGAAGGTCTGGACGGCGCGGGCCGCTTCGAGTCGGCCTGTCCGGAGATGAAGGCCTTCGAAGGCGGTGTCGTGGCCGCCGAGCCAGCCGTCGAGCGCTTCCTGCCGCGAGCCGATGGCCTCCTGCTTGGCCTCGACCGTGGTGGTGCGCGCGTCACCGTCCCGCAGCGCCCGGTCGTGGTCCTCCAGCCAGGCGTTGTGGTGCTCCAGTTTCGCGCGCAACCGCTCCAGCTCCGCGGCCTGGGCCGCGACCACGGAACGCAGTTCGGCGAGCACGTCGCTGTCCTCGTGGCGGCGGTCCACCGCCGCCGCCACGGTCCGTCTCAGGCGCTTCACCCGGTGCACCCTAGTGCTTCCGGGTCCCCGGATCACCAGCCCGCGGGCAGCGGGCGTCCTTCCGCGAAACCCGCGGCGGACTGGATGCCGAGCAGCGCGCGCTCGTGGAACTCCTCGAGCGTCCGAGCGCCCGCGTACGTGCAGGCGGAGCGGACACCGGAGCCGATGGAGTCGAGCAGATCCTCGACGCCGGGGCGAGCCGGGTCCAGCGCCATCCGCGACGCCGAGATGCCCTCTTCGAACAGGCCCTTCTTGGCGCGTTCGAAGACGTTGTCCGTCCGGGTGCGGGCGCCGACGGCGCGTTTGGACGCCATGCCGAACGATTCCTTGTACGGCTTGCCCTGCTCGTCGTAGCGCAGGTCGCCGGGGGATTCGTGGGTGCCGGCGAACCACGAGCCGACCATCGCCGCGGACGCGCCGGCGGCCAGTGCGAGCGCGACGTCGCGCGGATGCCGCACGCCGCCGTCCGCCCAGACGTGTTTGCCCAGTTCGCGGGCCGCGGCCGCGCATTCGGCGACGGCGGAGAACTGCGGGCGGCCGACGCCGGTCATCATCCGCGTGGTGCACATGGCGCCGGGGCCGACACCGACCTTGACGACGTCCGCGCCCGCGTTGATCAGGTCGCGCGTGCCCTCCGCGGTGACCACGTTCCCGGCGACCACCGGGACCCGGGGGTTCACCGACCGGACGGCCTTGAGCGCGGAGATCATCTTCTCCTGGTGGCCGTGCGCGGTGTCGACGACCAGCACGTCGACGCCCGCCGCGAGGACGGCTTCGGCCTTCGCCGCGACGTCGCCGTTCACGCCGATCGCGGCGGCGACGCGCAGGTTGCCGCCGCCGTCGACGGCCGGGGCGTAGATCTCCGCGCGCAGCGCCGCGATCTCGGTCAGGACGCCCGCGAGCCTGCCGTTTTCGTCGACGCCGAGCGCGAGACCGCCGCCGTGGGCGTGCAGGCGCTCGAACACCTCGCGCGGCGGGGTGTCCAACGGGACCGTGACGAGCGCGGGCTCCGCGACGTCGGCGAGCCGCGCGAAGCGGTCGACGCCGGCACAGGCCGTTTCGTCGACGATGCCGACCGGCTTGCCGTCCTCGTCCACCACGACGACGGCGCCGTGGGCGCGTTTGCCGACCAGGTTCAGGGCGTCGGCCACCGCGTCTCCGCCGGTCAGCACGAGCGGGGTGTCCCACACGGTGTGACGGCTCTTGATCCAGGTGACGATGTCGGCGACCGCGGCGACGTCGACGTCCTGCGGAAGGACGACGAGCCCGCCGCGGCGGGCGACCGTCTCGGCCATCCGGCGGCCGGCGACGGCGGTCATGTTGGCCACCACGATCGGGATCGTCGCGCCGGTGCCGTCCACAGTGGACAGGTCGACGTCGAAGCGGGACTCCACGTCCGAGCGGTTCGGCAAGAGGAACACGTCGTCGTAGGTCAGGTCGTGAGCGGGCCGATGCCCGTCGAGAAAGCGCACGAGTCCCCAGGATACCCGCGTGGGACAATGACGGCATGACCGACCGGGACCGTGACGAAGCCGGACGAGCACGCAACGCGCGCCCTCGGGACGGTCTGGGGAGGCCGCTCCCGTACGGCGCCGACGGTGTCGAACGGCAGCCCGAGGGCATCGAGCGAGCCCCCGGGGACACCATCGCCGAGGCCCAGCGCCTGCTCGACGCGGGCCGCCCGTTTCACGCGCACGAGGTGTTCGAGGACGCGTGGAAGGCCACCGACGGGGCCGAGCGCGAGCTTTGGCGCGGCCTCGCGCAGCTCGCCGTGGGTCTGACCCACGTGGCCAGGGGGAACGGGAACGGCGCGGCGTCGCTGCTGGAACGGGGTGCGGACAACATCGAGCCGTTCCGCCAGGCCAGGCCGCACGGGATCGACATCCCCGGCCTGCAGGCATGGGCGCGGGAGATGGCCGACGAGGTGAAGGTGCGTGCGCGGGTGGAGCCGATCGCGCCTCGCCTACTGGGACAGGGTCTGTAGCGCCGAGCCGGAGCGGTACAGCTCGATCAGCAGCGGCCGCAGTGCCCGCCCCGCCGGGGTGAGCCGGTAGCTGGTCCGGCTCGGGAAGCCCGGCAGCTCCTCCCGGACGGCGAGGCGTCGCGAGGTCAGGTCGCCGAGGCGTTCTGTCAGCACCTTCGCGGACAGGTCGGGCAACGCGGCGCGAAGGTCGCTGAAGGACCGGGCGCCGCTCATCAGCTCCCGCAGGACCAGCGTCGTCCAGCGGCCCGAGATCGCGGCGAGCGCGACCTCGACGGGGCAGTCCGGTTCCGGGCGCCGGGTGCGGCCCCGGGAGTCGGGGACGAGCTCGCCGTCGAAGGTTTCCGTTTGGTGACCTGCTTCGCGGTCGGTTTCGCTGTCCGCATGACGCATTCCACCAGTGTGCCTTTGACCGCCGACCCCGCCGAGCATCCCTTCGTCTTCCAGGCCGCCTTCAACACCGGATCCGCCGAAATCCTCGACACGATCTACGAACCGGACGCCGTGTTCGTCCGCCGTGACGGCGTGCAGGTGACCGGTGCGGAACGCCGGGCCGCGAACGGCATGATCCTCGCGCTCGGGCAGCCCGTCATCGTGACGCCGCGGCAGGTGCGCGTGGCCGGTGACCTGGCGTTGTTGATCGTCGACTGGGTGATCGAGGGGCACCTCGCGGCGACGGCCACCGACGTCGCGCGCCGTGGCGAAGACGGGCTCTGGCGCTACGTGATCGACAACCCCTTCGGTATCGGCGCGCCTTGAGTACCCGACATACCGCGAGTATGTTACTTCGAGTAGGGATACTGCCCAGTAGGTAACCGGCGGAGGAAGCGCGATGAGCGAGCCCAAGGAATTGCTGGCCGAGCCGCTGAAACTGCGCTGCGGCGCGCTCCTGCCGAACAGGCTGGCCAAGGCCGCGCTGAGCGAGCAGCTCGGCGACCGCCGCAACCGGCCGACCACCGAACTGGCCGAGTTGTACCGGACGTGGTCGCGAGGCGGCGCCGGAACACTGATCACCGGCAACGTCATGGTCGATCCGGCCGCGCTCGGCGAACCGCGCAACGTCGCGGTGCCGCGGGAACCGGACTCGACGGAGTTCAAGCCGTGGGCGCGGTCGGCCGACGGGACCGAGACCCGGCTGTGGGTCCAGCTCAACCATCCCGGCCGTCAGAGCCCGCGCTTCCTGTCCCGTCAGCCGGTCGCGCCGTCCGCGGTGCCGTTCGGCGACCGTGGCATCCGCTCGGTGTTCGCGACGCCGAGGGCGCTCACCGGCGACGAGATCGAAGCGATCATCGACCGGTTCGGCGTCGCCGCACGCACCGTCGTCGAGGCGGGGTTCACCGGTGTCCAGATCCACGGAGCGCACGGCTACCTCGTCTCCCAGTTCCTTTCACCGCTGACCAACCGGCGCACCGACGGCTGGGGCGGCGACGCGGTGCGACGGCGCCGGTTCCTGCTGGAAGTGGTCACCCGGATCCGGGGCGAGGTCGGTGACACCGTGCCGATCGCGGTCAAACTCAACAGCGCGGACTTCCAGCGCGGCGGCTTCAGCGAGGAGGAATCGCTCGAAGTCGTCCGCGAACTGGGCGAAGCGGGTATCGACCTGTTGGAAGTATCCGGCGGCACCTACGAGAAGGCCGCCATGATGGGCTCCGGCAAGGCGAGCACCGTCAGCCGGGAGGCCTACTTCCTCGACTACGCCGCGAAAGCGCGGCAGGTCACCGACGTCGCGCTGATGGTCACCGGCGGCTTCACCAGCCCGGAGGGGATGGCGGACGCGCTGCGTTCCGGCGCGCTGGACGTCATCGGCCTCGGCAGGCCGCTGGTCGTCGATCCGGCGCTGCCCGGCCGTCTGCTGGCAGGCGAGGACGTCCGTGCCGAGCGCAAGGCCCCGAAGACGGGGATTCGGCTGGCCGACAGCCTGCTCGAAATCCAGTGGCACACCCAGCAGATGCACCGCGTCGCGGCCGGGAAACCGGTGGACCGGCGGCTCGGCGCGGTGCGGACGCTAGTACGTGCCGGCGTCGCGGATCCGCTCAACGCCTTCCGCCGGGTCCGGGGCTAGGTAGTCGTCCTGCTCGTCCCGGCGGCTGAAGGTGCGGTCGAAGCCGACCGCGGCCGCCGCGAGGCCGATGAACAGCACACCGATCAGCACGCAGTTGAACGCGACACCGCCGTAGCTGTTGATGCCCGGATCGACGAACGGGTACGGGTAGAAGCCGATGATCGCGCCGCGCACCAGCGTGACGGCGAGCCAGACCAGCGGGTACAGCAGCGACCAGGACAGGACCCGCCACGACAGCTGGCCGCGCGGCCCGAACAGCAGCCAGCCCGCGACGCACATCAGCGGCGACACCTTGTGCAGCATCGTGTCGGCGAACACGGCCCAGCCGTGCAGTTCGTAGAGGTCGGCGAGCGCGACCTGGAAGACGACGCCGGTCACGGTGATGCCGACGAGGCCGGTGAGCCGCAGCACGCCGAACAACGTCGACCGGCCCGCGACACCGAGCGCGAGCAGCAGGCTGCCGACACCGACCAGGATGTTCGAATCGATGGTGAAGAAGGCCAGCAGGTTGGCCACCCGCCCGGCCGGGGTGTGGAAGCTGCCGCCCTCGGTGCCCGCCGAGACCGGGATCTGGGCGGCGAGGCCGGCGATCACCACCAGCGCGGTCGCGCCGAACCAGGCACGCGCGATCTTGGAAGCCTGCATTCTGCCTACTTTATGGGTGACCGGCCCGCGACGTCCCGTCACCACCGGGTGCCGCCACTCGATCGGGGGCGCCTCCTCGCCGCAATTAGTCCTCTAGTTGCGGTCAGGGCTTGAGGAGACCACGCACGGTGTCGATGGTGTCGGCGTCGGCGGCCTCCTTGTCGGGCCGGTATCGGACGACGCGCGCGAAGCGCAGCGCGAGCCCGCCCGGATACCGGGTGCTCACCTGGGCCCCGTCGAGTTCGATCTCCACGACGAGCTCCGGCCGCACGTGCACGGCCCAGTCCGTGCGGTGGGTCTCGATCTCCTGGAACGTCTTCGTCTGCCAGGCCAGCAGCTCGTCGGTCATGCCCTTGAACGTCTTGCCGACCATGATCGGCGGCCCGCCGTCGGGGTCGCGCGCGCCGAGATGCAGGTTCGACAGCGTGCCGGTGCGCCTGCCGTGTCCCCATTCCGCGGCGAGGACGACCAGGTCGATCGTGTGCACCGGTTTCACCTTGAGCCAAGCGCGCCCGCGGCGGCCCGCCGCGTACGGCGACGCGAGGTCCTTGACCATCACGCCCTCGTGCCCGGCGGTCATCGCCGCTTCCAATACCGCTTCGGCCGAAGCGGGCGCGATCTCACCCGGGATGACGTGCTCGCCCGCGACCTTGCGCAAGGCCACGTTCCGCTCGGACAGCGGAGCGTCCAGCAGGTCGGCGCCGTCGAGGTGCAGGCAATCGAAGAAATACGGCCGCAGCAGCAACGCCTTGACCTGCTCGTCGCGGCTGCTGCCGAACCGGCTCATCGTCTCCTGGAACGGCCTCGGCCTGCCGTCGTCGGTCAGCGCCAGTGTCTCGCCGTCGAGCACCACCGACGTGCAAGGCAGCGAGCGCACGAGCTCCACCAGTTCACCGACGCTGCCGGTGATCTCGCGCAGCGTCCGCGTGTAGACGTGGACCTCGTCACCGTCGCGGTGGACCTGGATCCGCGCGCCGTCCATCTTGTACTCGACCAGGGCCTCGGCGTGCTCGGCGACGGCCTCTTCCAGCGACTCCGCCGGAGACGCCAGCATCGGCCGGATCGGCCTGCCCAGGGCGAGTTTGAACTCCGCCAGCCGTTCCTTGCCGCCGGTCATCGCCGCCAGGCCCGTCACCGGCAGCTGCCCGGACAACATGAACGCCCGCCGGACGTCCTCGGCCGGGATCTCGGACGCCGCCGCGATGGCGTCCACCATGATCCCTTCGAGCGCGCCCTGCCGCAGCTCCCCGGTCAGCAGCCGGAACAGGAACTCCTGCTCGCCCTTGGTCATCCTGACGAACAACGCCCGCAACGTCTCCGTGCGCAGTTTCACCGAGCCGGAGCCGGACGCCGCCCCGACCGTGCCGAGCGCCGTGTCGACCTCGGCCACGGTCAACGACGGCTCGGCGGCGGGTGCCGCGTTCAGCTCGGCCAGCGTCCGCCAGCCGGTGCCGATGCGGCCCTGCGTCGGCTGCCCGGTGAGGAACGCGACCACCGCGGGCAGCTCCGGCTCGCCGGCGGCGCGCAGCAGTGCGGCCAGGGTGGCGATCTTCGCCTTCCTGGACCTCGTGGCGGCCAATTCGGCCGACGCGGTCACCACCGCGGTGAACAGCATGGGTCCATCATGACCCCGGGCACCGACAGTTTCGCGCCGAGCGGGTTCAGGCGTGCGCGGGATCCGCGACCCAGCTGGCCAGCAGCGCGAGCCCCCGCTCGCTGGTGGAACCGGGCTCGGCCGTGTAGATCACCAGGGCCTGGTCCGGATCGTCGGGCAGCCGCAGCGTCTCGTAGCGCAGCCGGAGTTCACCCACGACCGGGTTGATCATCACCTTCCACGAGTGCGCCTTTTCGCGCACGGTGTGCTTCGCCCACAGCTTCCGGAACTCCTCGCTGCCGAGCGAGAGCTCGCCGACCAGCTGGGCGAGGTACGGGTCGTCCGGGTACTTCCCGCTCTCGGCCCGCAGGTTCGCCACGACCTCTTTCGCCACGGTCTCCCACTCCGGGTGCATCTCGCGGGCGTGCTCGTCGAGGAAGAACATCTTCGGGATGTTGCGCTCGCCGGGCGGGCAGGCGGCGAAATCGAAGGACAGCGCGGCCCCGAGCGGGTTCCAGGCCAGCACGTCCAGATAGCGGCCGAAGACGAACGCCGGGGACTGGATCGCGTTCAGCATCTGCTGCAGTTCCGGCCGGACCCGCTGCGCGCGGGGTCGGGCGATGCGCCTGCGCTTCGGCGCGGCCAGGTTGCGCAGGTACGTCTCCTCGTCGCGGTGCAGCCGCAGTGCCCGGCTCAGCGAATCGAGGACGGAATCGGACACGTTGCGGGCCCGC
Source organism: Amycolatopsis sp. NPDC031561 (assembly GCF_055580625.1). NCBI lineage: Bacteria > Bacillati > Actinomycetota > Actinomycetes > Pseudonocardiales > Pseudonocardiaceae > Amycolatopsis > Amycolatopsis sp. NPDC031561. Next base: position 883,116 of record NZ_JBVILA010000001.1, read on the forward strand.
CCCTGCTCCAGGCGGGTGTAGTAGTCGACGCTGATCCCGGCCAGCTGCGCCAGCTCCTCGCGCCGCAGCCCGGCGACCCGCCGCTGGTTGAAGCCCGTCGGCAGGCCGAGGTCGGCCGGATCCAGCGCGGCCCTGCGTGCCTTGAGGAAGTCGCCCAGCTCGGCCGTCTCGGTCATGTCGACAAGTATCCCGATTCCGCGGGACGGGTGCCTGGTCCTGCTGGGACCAGGTTCGTCGGGAGGGTGGTGCACGACCAACCCGACCCACTCGGTACCGGCGCCCCTGATGCCCCCGACTTATGGCCCTGCCCGATAGTCACGTTCTGGCCCTGTCCCCAGGGCCAATTCGCCGACATCGTGGTGACATGGTCAGCGAACGAAGAAGCGTGACGATCGGCGTACTGGGGGTGCTGATCGTCGGCGCGTCCGTGCCGGTGACGGGGATGCTCGACGGCTACCCGGTGATCACCGGACAGGCACTGCGTTACGCCCTGGCGGGACTGCTCCTGCTGGCGTGGGCGCGCCTGAGCGGACGGCCGTTGCCGCTGCCCGGCCCGCGCGACGTGCCGTCGCTGATCGCTCTCGCGGCGACCGGATGATCGGGTTCCAGGCGTGCCTGCTGTTCGCGCAGCGGTACGCCGAACCCGGCCTGGTCGCCGCGTTCCTCGGCGGCACGCCGCTCGTGCTCGCGCTGGCCGGACCGTTGACGAAGGGGAACCGGCCGTCATGGGCGCCGGTGACCGGGGCGGTGCTCGCCGGGCTCGGGATCGCCGTGCTGTCCGGCGGCGGGGCGGCGCGCTGGCAAGGATTGGTGCTCGCGGCGCTGGCGATGGTGTGTGAGGCGCTGTTCACCCTGCTCGCCGTCGGGGTGCTCGAGAGGCTCGGGCCGCTGGCGACCGCGACCTGGAGTTGTTGCGCCGCGGGCGTCGGCGGCGCGGTCGTCGGCACGATCGCCGACCCGTCCGGCGCCTGGGTGTGGCCGGACGGGCGTGAACTGATCGCGCTCGGCTATCTGACGGTCGTCGTCACGGCGATCGCGTTTCTTCTGTGGTATTCGGCGGTTTCCGCGCTGGGCGCGGACCGGGCCGGGGTGCTGGTGGGGCTGATGCCGGTCTCCGGTCTCGCCGTCTCCCTGCTGCTGGGAATGCAGGATTTCCGGTTCTCCCAGGTGATCGGGGTCGCGCTGGTGTCTTCAGGCGTCGTGGTCGGCCTGCGCCGCCGCGAGTTCGGTGAGCCGGGCGCACTTGACGTCGAAGTGTTTCACGACGTCGCCGCCGATGATCGCGACCATGACCGCGCGCAGCGGCCCGGCGAAGGTGACCTTCTGGACGAACTCGGTCCCGCCGTCGACCGCGGTCAGTCCCAGCACGAGATCCATGGCGCCGAGGGGAATCGGCTGGCGGAGAGCGATCTCGCGGTCCTGGACCAGCGAAGTGATCGTGAACGGCTCGGCGACCCGTGAGTGCACGCGGCCGCGGAATCCGTTCGGTACGAGGAAACCGGTCGAGCCCACCTCGGCGGGCCCGTGCAGTTCGACGCCGACGAGGTCGGGATCCCAGTCGGGCCACCGGGTGAAGTCGGCCAGCGCCGCCCAGAGCGCGGACGGCGGGACGGGCAGGATTTCGCGCGAGGTTCTGGTCCAGGTCATACCCCGACGATATACGGAACTGGCAGTCTCGTAAACTGGGTGCATGGTGCGAGGCAGGCCAAGGGAAGAGGGCATCGACGACGCGGTCCGCGAGGCCGTGCGGGCGCTGCTGACCGAAACCGGGTACCAACGCTGCACGATCGACGCGGTCGCGGCGCGGGCGGGGGTCGGCAAGGCCGCTGTCTACCGGCGGTGGCGGTCGAAGGCGGAACTCGTGTTCGCCGCGGTGATCCATCCCGTCGAGCTCGGACCACCCGAGGACACCGGTTCGCTGCGGGGTGACGTGGCGGCGGTCCTCGCGGTGATCGAGTCCTCTTTGGACGGTGTGGAACTGCGGCAGGCGCTGCCGTCTCTGCTCGCCGACGTCCGGGCCGATCCGGTGCTGGAGGCCCGGTTCGGCGAGGTCTTCCTCGGCCGTGAACGCGGATATCTGGTCGAGATGCTGGATCGGGGCGTCGCGAGAGGGGAACTCTCACGACGGCCCGATCCGGCGCTCGTGCACGCGATCCTGCTCGGCCCGGTGCTGACGTGGCTGCACCTGTTCACCGAGACGACGCCGTCGGGCGGGTTGGCGGCTTCGCTCGCCTCACCGCTCCACGCGGCCGTGGCCGCTCTCGGCGCTTAGCGGCCGCCGCGCGCCATCCGGAGCACGTCGAGCGCTTCGTCCAGCTGGGCCTCGGTGAGCTTGCCGTTCGCGACGTGACCGCGTTCGATCACGACCTCGCGGATCGTCTTCAGCTCCTTGAGCGCGAGCTTCGCGATCGCGGCTGCCTCTTCGTAACCGATGTATTTGTTCAGCGGCGTCACGATCGACGGTGAACCCTCGGCGTACTCCCGCGCGCGGTCGGCGTTCACCGTCACGCCCGCGAACACCTTGTCCGCCAGCAGCCGCGAGACCGCCGCGAGCAACCGCGCCGATTCGAGCACGTTGCGCGCGATGACCGGCAGGTTCACGTTGAGCTGGAAGTTGCCGGCCGCGCCCGCGAAAGCGACCGCCGCGTCGTTCCCGATCACCTGCGCGACCACCTGCAGCGTCGCCTCCGGGATCACCGGGTTCACCTTGCCCGGCATGATCGACGAACCCGGCTGCAGATCCGGCAGCGCGAGTTCGGCGAGCCCGGTGCGCGGGCCGGAACCCAGCCAGCGCAGGTCGTTCGCGATCTTGTTCAGCGACACCGCGACCGTGCGCAGATGCCCGGACGTCTCGACGACGCTGTCCTGCGTCGCCTGCGCCTCGAAGTGGTCACGCGCCTCGGTCAGCGGAAGACCGGTGACCGACGCCAGTTCCCGCGAAACGGCCGAGCCGAAACCTTCGGGCGCGTTCAGCCCGGAACCGACCGCCGTACCGCCGATCGGCAGCTCACCGAGTCGCGGCAGGCCCGACTTCAGCCGCTCGACGCCGAACCGGACCTGCGACGCCCACGCGCCCGCCTCCTGGCCGAAGGTGATCGGGACGGCGTCCATCAGATGCGTGCGGCCGGACTTCACGATGTCCGACCATTCGGCGGCCCGGGTCTCGATCGCGGCGGCCAGATACTCCAGCGCCGGGATCACGTCGGACAGGACGGCCTCCGTCGCGGCGACGTGGATCGTCGTCGGGAAGGTGTCGTTCGAGGACTGCGACGCGTTGACGTGGTCGTTCGGGTGGACGTCGCGGCCCAGCGCGCGCGTCGCCAGCGTCGCGATGACCTCGTTGGCGTTCATGTTCGACGAGGTCCCGGAACCGGTCTGGAACACGTCGATCGGGAAATGCGCGTCGTGCTTGCCTTCGGCGACCTCGTCGGCGGCCTTCGCGATGGCCTCGGCGACCTCGGCGTCCAGCACGCCGAGGCGCGCGTTGACCCGCGCCGCGGCGGCCTTCAGCAGACCGAGCGCGCGGATCTGGGCGCGCTCCAGGCCACGGCCGGAGATCGGGAAGTTCTCGACGGCGCGCTGCGTCTGCGCGCGGTAGAGGGCGTCGACGGGGACGCGCACCTCGCCCATGGTGTCGTGTTCGATCCGGTATTCCTGTTCAGCCATGCCTCAAGTTTCGCGCAGTGACCGCTGGCGCGCTCCGTGTCTTTCGGCACGCGAGGGCTAGGATCGAATGTGTTCTCGATCACGCCGCCCACCACCGGCCGGGAGAGTGCCGAATGAGCGAGTCCGCTGGGGAAACGTCGTACGACCTCGTCATCATCGGGGCAGGTCCGACGGGTCTTTTCGCCGCCTACTACGCGGGATTCCGCGGCCTTTCGACGGCCGTCGTGGATTCACTGCCGGAGGCAGGCGGACAGGTCACCGCGATGTACCCCGAAAAGATGATCTACGACGTCGGCGGATTCGCCGAGGTCCGCGGCAGGGACCTGGTGCAGGGCCTGGTCGACCAGGCGGCACCGTTCAAACCGGTGTACCTGCTCGGGCGCAAGGCGGAGAAACTCGAAAGCGTCGAGGACGGCATCACCGTCACGCTCGACGGGGGACAGGTCCTGCGCGCCGGCGCGGTGCTGATCACCGCCGGGATCGGCGAGTTCACCCCGCGTCCGCTGCCCGCCGGTGACGGCTGGCTCGGCCGCGGCATGGTCCACTTCGTGCCCGCGCTCCAGGCGCACGCGGGCCAGCACGTGGTCGTCGTCGGCGGCGGGGACTCGGCGTTCGACTGGGTGCTCGCCCTGCATCCGGTCGCCGCGAGCGTCACCCTCGTGCACCGCCGCGCGCGGTTCCGCGCGGCCGAGTCCATCGTGCGGCAGGCGCGGGAACTCGGCGTGCGGATCGTCACCGACGCCGAGGTCACCCGGTTCTTCGACCGCGACGGCGCGCTCGCGGAGGTCGAGATCCAGGTGAAAGACGCCGATCCCGAAGTGCTGCGTGCCGACGCGGTGGTCGCGGCGCTCGGTTTCACCGCCGATCTCGGGCCGATCGAAAGCTGGGGACTGCAGATCGACCACCGCGCGATCGCCGTCGACTCGACCATGGCGACCCCGCGCGAGCGGGTCTACGCGGCGGGCGACGTCGCGGCGTATCCGGGGAAGGTGAAGCTGATCGCGACCGGATTCGGGGAAGCGGCGACGGCGGTCAACAACATCGCGGTGGCGTTGAACCCGGACGCGCATCTGTTCCCCGGTCACTCCAGCAACGCGGAGTAGAGAGTGTCATGAAAGGGGCTTTCAAGACGTTTTTCGTCCTGAAAGCCCCTTTCCTGACACGTCAAGCAGGCGGAGCGGGCGCGGGAGGTGCGGTCTTCTCCGCGATCCACTGCGCGTAAGCCACCACCGAAGTCGCGATCGACGGCGAAGTCGCGCAGACCGGATCGGCGTTGCCCGGACGGCTGATCGTGCCCAGCAGCAACCACTTTCCGTCGACCTTGGCGACCTCGGGACCACCGGAATCGCCGTAGCACGAACCCGACTTCCCGTCGGGATTGTCGGTGCACAACTCGACGGCGCCGTCGAACTTCGCGGTGCAGCGCACGCCTTCGACGATCTTCGTGTCCAGTTGCTGCAGCTTCGCCGGGCCCTTGCCACAGCCCGAAGTCGGGCACGTCTGGCCCCAGCCGAGTAGCCGCGTCGGCGTCCCCGGCGCCACGATGGCCCCGATCGTGACCGGCGCCGCCTTCACCGGGGCGGCCAGCCGCACCAGGGCGAGATCGCCGCCCGCGTGTTCGGGCTCGGGGTTGTAGGACGGGTTCACGACGACCTCGGCGAGCTTCGCGATCTCGCCGCCTTGGGTGTTGTCGTTGCTGCCGATCCGCGCGCTCAGATTCGCCGGGTTCTTGCCCTCGACACAGTGCCCGGCCGTCACGAGCCACTCCGCCGCGATCAGCGCGCCGGCGCAGAAAGCCTTGCCGGAGGCCGAATGCAGCGAAACGATGAACGAATACGGCTCGTCGGCCTCTCTGCCGCCGACGAGGTCGCCCGCGCCCGTGGCCTGTCCGACCGGCATGAAGACCATCGCCGCGAACAGGACCACGAGCACGCGCTTGAGCACTGATTCTCCTTAGGGGAGCGGGGGAACGACGTCGTCTTCCAGTGAATCGTCGAGGTGGCCGTCGAAGTTGACGGACGAGTACGAGCGGAGTTTGGTCAGCCGGTGGTAGCCGTCGATCATCCGGACCGTGCCGGACTTCGAGCGCATCACGATCGACTGGGTGGTCGCGCCGCCCGCGCGGTAGTGCACGCCGCGCAGCAGGTCGCCGTCGGTGACGCCGGTGGCGCAGAAGAACACGTTGTCGCCACGGACGAGATCGTCGTTGCCGAGCACGCGGTCGAGGTCGTGGCCCGCGGCCAGCGCCTTCTCGCGCTCCGCGTCGTCCTTCGGCCACAGGCGGCCCTGCAGTTCGCCGCCGAGGCACTTCATCGCGCAGGCCGCGATGATGCCTTCGGGGGTGCCGCCGATACCGAGCAGCATGTCGACACCGGTGCTCGGGCGGGCCGCGGCGATCGCGCCCGCGACGTCGCCGTCGGAGATGAAGCGGATCCGGGCGCCCGCCTCGCGGACCTCCTTGATCAGCTGCTCGTGACGCGGCCTGTCGAGGATGCACACGGTGACGTCGGAAACGCTGGAGTTCTTGGCCTTCGCGACCCGGCGGATGTTCTCCGCGACCGGGGCGGCCAGGTCGACCTTGCCCGCGGCGTCCGGGCCGACGGCGAGCTTCTCCATGTAGAAGACCGCGGACGGGTCGAACATCGCGCCGCGTTCGGCGACCGCGAGCACGGCCAGCGCGTTCGGCATGCCCTTGGCCATCAGGGTCGTCCCGTCGACCGGGTCGACCGCGACGTCGCAGTCCGGGCCGTCGCCGTTGCCGACCTCTTCCCCGTTGAACAGCATCGGGGCTTCGTCCTTCTCGCCTTCGCCGATGACGACCACACCGCGCATCGACACGGTCGAGACCAGCTGGCGCATCGCGTCCACGGCGGCGCCGTCTCCGCCGATCTTGTCCCCGCGCCCCACCCAGCGGCCCGCGGCCATCGCGGCGGCTTCGGTCACGCGGACCAGTTCCATCGCGAGGTTGCGATCGGGCGCTTCACGGCGTCGGGAAGAGCTGGCGGACGAGGTGGGGGTGGGCATGAGGCCTCCCGGGTCAGGAACTCGGCGGGGTCCCAGTCTCTCAGATACCCACGGTGGTTCGGTGGCTCGAGAGCATGGTGAACGTCACTGACCGTTGCCGCTCTCGTCTTCAACGGAAGACAACGCAGCTTCGATCCGCTCGCGCGCGCCTTCGAGATGGTGCTCGCAGACCTTCGCCAGTTGCTCGCCCTTTTCCCAAAGAGCGAGCGACTGCTCCAGGGACAGCCCGCCCGCTTCGAGTTCGCGGACGACCTCGACCAGCCTGTCGCGGGCCTGCTCGTAGCCGAGTTCGGCGGTCTCGCCACCGGGTTTGCTCACGCTGTGCTTCCTTCTACCGGACGTCGGTGCTTGCCGATACCCGCGCACACTACCGCGCCGGCCATGGCGTTGTCGTAACCCACGAAGGCGAGAGCGAACTCCTGGCCGTCACCCTCCGCGATCGCCGCGACGAGGTTTTCCTGCGCCCGGGCCACCCGTTTGCGGTGCTCGGATCCCTCCGCGAACCACCATCGGGTGCCGACGTGCTCAGCCGTCGCTTCGGAGAGCTTCCGCAATTGCGCGTCGAGGCCTCGCTTGATCGAAAACGGCGCTGATGAGCCCTCGGCGGAAAAGAGCGCCTCGGCCTGGCATCCGGCCAGCAGAACAGTCCAGCATTCCGCGGCGGCGTGGTCGGTCAGCAGCGCGTTGTGCAACACGCCGGGGGCGTTCGCGCGCTGGGCGGCATCGACGGTCAAAGGCAGGAAACTCGCCGTCAACTGTTCTCCTCCGCCTCTCCCGCGACGACGGCGCCGAGCGCGCCGTCGACCACGCGGACGCGCAGGTTCGCGCCGTCCGTGACTTCGGAGACGGACCGGAGTACCTGGAGGTTGCCTTCGGCGTCGGTGTACTGCACCACCGCGTAGCCGCGTTCGAGGGTCGCCGCCGGGCCGAGCGCGGTCAGCCGCGCTCGGGCGCTGGCGATTTCCGCCTGATCCTTGGCGAGCAGGGTGAGCATCGCGCGCCGCCCGCGTTCGCGGTGGATCTCGACGTCGTCGGACCGCCGCTGGACCGGGCCGAGCGGATCGGCGAGCACCGGACGGCTGCGCATCTGGGTCAGCAGCCTGACCTGCGTGTCCACCCAGCCGTGCAGGGCGCGGCGGCCGCGGTCGCGCATCTGGCGGACGCGCTGGGTCTCCTCGCGGACGTCGGGCACGATCCGCTTGCTGGCGTCGGTCGGCGTCGAGCAGCGGAGGTCGGCGACGTGGTCGAGCAGTGGGGTGTCCGGCTCGTGCCCGATGGCGCTGACCACCGGGGTGCCCGCAGCGGACACCGCGCGGCACAGTGCCTCGTCGGAGAACGGCAGCAGATCTTCGACACTGCCGCCGCCGCGCGCGATCACGATGACGTCGACCTCCGGGTCACGGTCCAGTTTGGACAGTGCCTGGAGGATCTGCGGGACCGCGAGCGATCCCTGCACGGCGGTGTTGATCACCTTGAACGCGACATGCGGCCAGCGGGCCTGCGCGTTCACCAGCACGTCGCGTTCGGCGGCGGACGCGCGACCGGTGATCAGCCCGATCCCCTTGGGCAGGAAGGGGATCCTGCGTTTGCGCTCGGGCGCGAACAGGCCCTCGGCGGCCAGCAGCCGTCGCAGCCGTTCGATCCGCGCGAGCAGTTCGCCGATGCCGACCGCGCGGATCTCGTTGGCGCGCAGGCTCAGCGAACCGCGGTTCATGAAGAACGTCGGCTTCGCGTGGATCACGACGCTCGCGCCCTCGCGCAGCGGCGGTTCGATCGTGCGCAGCAGGCCCATCGGGCAGGTCACCGACATCGACACGTCCGCGGACGGGTCGCGCAGCGTCAGGAACGCGGTGTTGGTGCCTTGGCGGGCCGAGATCTGCGTGACCTGGCCCTCCACCCAGACCGCGCCGAGCCGGTTGATCCACTCGCCGACCTTGCGGGCGACCGTGCGGACCGGCCACGGGTTCTCGGCGGTGGTGGACGGCCCCGCCGGCGCGGCGGTGGGTTCGGCGCTCACCGGCCTTCCGCGCTGCCGGTGTCGTCGCCGTCGGTTTCCGCCTTCTTCACGTTTCCGATGCGACGCGCGAGCATGCCGACGAACGACGCCCTGTCGGCGTTCGCCCGTTCGTAGGTCAGCAGCTCTTCCAGCTGCGCGAGGTCGAACCGGCGCAGGCGGGCACGCAGCTGCGGCAAGGTGAGCGTGTCGTAGTCCTCCAGCCCGGCCGGGCCGGAGGTCACGGGGGCCGCGGAACTGTCGAACTCGCCATCGGCGTGGTCCTCGGCGAGCGCGCGCTCTTCCTCGGCCCACGGGTCTTCGGTGAGCCCTTCGAGGTCGTGGAAGTGGCCGTTCGTCTCGGCGCGCGGTTCGGGAACCTCGGGGTCTTCGCGCAACGGGATCACGCACGAGTCGCGTTCGTAGCGGCGTTCGCCGAGGTCCGGCGGGAGGTCCTCGTCGAAGGTCGCCCAGCTGGGGGTGTCCTCGACCGGGCGGAGGCCCGACAAGGCGTCGTCACCCTTGATCGCCAGCTCGGTGACGTGCTGCTGGACGCGCATGGAGAACTGGAGGACCTGGCTGACCACCGTGACGGGGAGCCCGGTGAGCTGCTTGGGAAGTTCGCGAACCCGCTCGGCGGTGGTGACGGCGAGGCCCGCGGCGACCCGGAGGGGGAGCGGGAGAGGCTTCATACGTCTAGCCTGCCGTATCTGGTCCATCCTGCCCAACCGAACGGGTGGGTCGGCTCACAGGACGTGACTCCACGCACATACTTTAGAGGGGTTCCCAGGTCACCTGAACGTGAGTGCGAGGAGCCCCCCGGGCAGCCCGTACCCTGGGGGTCATGAGTTCTGCGAGTCCCGGAATCACGCCAGCCGGCAGTCCGACGATCACCGAGTCCGGTGTGCCGGCAGGTGGCAAACGTGTCCTGCTCGCCAAGCCTCGTGGCTACTGCGCGGGCGTCGATCGTGCCGTCATCGCCGTCGAAAAGGCACTCGAGCTCTACGGCGCACCGGTGTACGTGCGCAAGGAGATCGTGCACAACCGGCACGTCGTGGAGACCCTGCGCGACCGCGGGGTGATCTTCGTCGACGAGACCTCCGAGGTCCCGGAAGGCGAATTGGTGGTGTTCTCCGCGCACGGCGTCTCGCCCGCGGTGCACGCCGAGGCGGCCGAGCGCAATCTGCGGACCATCGACGCGACCTGCCCTCTCGTGACGAAGGTGCACAAAGAGGTCAACCGGTTCGCGAAGGACGACTACGACATCCTGCTGATCGGCCACGAAGGCCACGAAGAGGTCGAAGGCACCGCCGGCGAAGCTCCCGACAAGGTGCAGCTCGTCGACACCGCCGAAGACGTCGACAAGGTCGAGATCCGCGACCCGTCGAAGGTCATCTGGCTCTCACAGACCACCCTTTCGGTGGACGAGACCATGGAGCGCGTCGACCAGCTCCGGGACAAGTTCCCCGGCTTGGCCGACCCGCCCAGCGACGACATCTGCTACGCCACCACGAACCGCCAGGTCGCGGTCAAGGCCATGGCCGCCGAGTGCGACCTGGTGCTGGTGGTCGGCTCCACGAACTCGTCCAACTCGAAGCGCCTGGTCGAGGTCGCGCTGAAGGCGGGGGCGCGCGCGTCGCACCTGGTCGACTTCGCGCACGAGGTCGACGAAGCGTGGCTCGAAGGCGTCGAGACCGTCGGCGTCACGAGTGGTGCTTCGGTGCCGGAGGTGCTGGTCATGGACCTGCTGACGTGGCTGGCCGAGCGCGGCTGGGACAACGTCGACGAGGTCACCACGGCGAACGAGAAGATCGCTTTCGCGCTGCCGCACGAGCTGAAGAAGGTCGGCAGGGCCTAAGGCTCCGAATACGAAAAGGGCCGTCCGAGGAGTTCCTCGGACGGCCCTTTCTCGTGGTCAGAGGCTCAGGCGAGAGCAAAGGTCCCTTGCTTCAGCGCTCGTCGTCCCAAGGGCGGCGGCGCGGCGGCTGACCGCCTCGGCGAGGGTCGTCCGGACGCGCCGGACGGCGGCGCGGGGCACCCGGGGCGCTCTCGCCGCGAGGGTCGCGACGGCGGGGTTCGCCGTCTTCCGGCGGCCGCGGGCGCCGGGGCTGACGTCCCGGAGGCGGTGGCTTGCGAGCGCCGGGCTCGGCGTCGCGGCGAGGACGGCGATCGTCGTCGACCGGACGGCGGCGCGGCGGCGCGTCGTCCCGGGGCGCACCCCGGCGTGACGGCGGGGGCGGCGTCTGCCCGGTCCTGGCGGCCGGACGGCGGCCCGCCGCCGCGGCAGCGGGCTTGACCGGCGGTTTCGCCTCGTCGCGACGGTCCGGTTTGGCGTTCGCCTTCAGCTTCACCGGGGCGTCGGGATCGCGTTCGCGGTAGATCCGGAAGAAACCGATCGCCAGCGTGACACCGGTGGTGAGGGCCATCGTCGGGAAGCCGTTGATCAGCGGCGTGCCGATGTCGAAGGCTCTCTCGAGCAGATCCGAGCCCTTGCTGTTGTCCGAGGTCAGGAGGATGACTCCCGGGACGGTCACGGCGAGGACCAGGGGCGGCTGCACCATCGGGCCGAACAGCCCTCTGCGCTGGACGGCCACCACGGCGGCCACCGCGCCGAGCGCGTAGAAGATCTTGAACAGCAGGCCCAGGTCCTTCTGCGTCATCACGTCGATGAAGGCGCCAAGGATGGCGAGCCCGAAGCCCACCAGGACGGCGGCCCACCAGGGCAGCCCGCGCCTGGCACCGACGAGCGGACGCTCGTCCCAGGCTACGGGAACGTCGTCGGCATCAGGATCGCTCTGGCGATCGCGAATCGCGGTCACAGGTCCCACCGTATATCCAAGCTGCGGACATACCGCCAACAGGCGGTATGTCGATCGCCTGGTAGTGGTCATCCCGGACCACCCGGACGAACTGCCCGGGTGCTTTCGAGAGGTACTACGCGCAGGGGCGCGACAAGGTTGTCAAGCGGGTCGAAACGGAGCCTCCGATTCCGGAAACCGCAGGTGGTCGCGGGTCAGTCGGGAGGCAGGATCGGCTCCCGGTGGTACGTCGCGTCGTGAGGGCAGACCCAGTTGGCGACGCCGTCGATCAATCTCGCGCTCAGCGGATGGCGATGGCCAGGGCAGGGCGGCAGGGCGGCGCCGACGCTCTCTTCGATCGCGTGGTCCTGGATCTGGCCGGCGGTCGCCACTGTGGCTTCGTCGACCGGGACGTCGAGTGAGAAGTACACCTGGACGGAACCGTCACCGTCGCCGATGGTCACCAGCAGACTGTTCGGCATCGTCAAACCCGGCGGCGGCGCCGCGGTCTCCACATGCTCTTCGACGGCGAGCACCTGCCACGGGGGCGACAGGTCTCCCAAGCGGTCGAGCACCGCCTGGGAAACCTGTCGCGCGTAGTCGATCGAATCGTTCATGTCCTCATTATGGGAGAAGGTCGAGCGCGCCCGCGAAGGTCAGCGTCGCCGTCCCGCCTGATCCCAGATTGTGCCGGAAAGTCAGGTAGTCCTGATATTGAACCGTGTTGTAGTGGTAGACCGGATTCATGGTTCCGTGGAAATGGTACCAGGCGGGCACATTGTGTCCCGCGTTTTTCGGCATACTCGCCCCGTTTCGCCACCAGCGCAAACCGTCTTCGGTCACATTGCTCGCCGCGATGGCCTGAACATTGGGCGCGATCTTGAACCCCCACGGAATCGTGCCGTATCCGCTGAAGCAGACGTATTGCACGGTCCACGTTCCATGCTGGTTCGACCTGGTGAGATCTCCCTCGCAGGAGATGTAGTCCTCCACCTTCGACATCTGCACCGGGGCCTGCTTGGACATGTCCTGTCGGATGCGGTCCGCTTCCCCTTGTGTGACAGGCTTGTCGAACGTCAGCTTAAGGACCGAATCGAACTCTTCGCCGACTTCGTCTCGATGGAGATCTCCCGTACCTCGCCCGCTGTGGATGCGGCTGAAGCGGGAGTTCCGGTGAGGCCGATGACGAGGGAAAGCGAACCGATTCCGAGTGCGATCAAGCGTGCTCTCTTATGTGTGCCGGTGAAAGTCTTCACGGACATTCTGATGACCCCCCAAGGTCAATGGTGCCTCAAGTGATGTTGCCGATCGGACAAGGCCGAGAATCGACGAAATGCATCCCCATGCGATCTCGCCCCGTATCGAGCGTACTCGGACTATCTCGGCAGCCGCTTCATCCATTCGAGTGGGTGATCTGGGTGGAATCCAGAGAAAACAAGTTATGCGAGAGTTCGTTTCGGGTTCATCGATTCGTTGGGACTCGGTGCTGGTGATGGAGTACGGAAGCCGGCGTTCGGGCACGGGGTGCGCGGTCCAAGATACCGGCGAAGCCTCGGTGCAGCTGGTCGTGAGGGGCACTGGGTGGATTTGGGTCGTTAGGTGGCCCTGAAATCCACGCGGTCACGATCTCGGTCACCGTCGGGCTGCCCGGGCAACGCTCCGTGCGGCGGCTCTTGCGTCAGGGCAGGTAAGGCGCCGTGTGGAAATAGGGAAACTCCGCAAGCAGACAGGCCGGGCCTGACGGTCCTGCTACCGATAGGCGCTACGAGGACCGTCACGAGGCCGGGAGCTCGTCCGCCTTCCGGATCAGGGGCACCTGCGCCGGGCTGCCCGCCGCGTCCGTCAGTGGGGAGACCGTGCTTCGGAAGCTCTCGAGCGCCTCCAGCTCCCGGCGCCGTGCCGAGATGAAGCGCTGGAGGTGGGTACTCGACAGGTTCAGCGCGTCGACGGCGTTGCCCGCGGCCCGGTGCGCGGCCGCGGCGCCCGCCCGGACCTGTTCGACGTCCTCGACCAGCGCCCGCTCGGTCGCGGCGAACAGCGCGGCGGACGCCAGCACGGCGAATCCGGTCGGCCCGCAGAGGAAGACCCGCCGGTCCAGCATCCAGCGCAGCAACTCCGGGTCCGTGTCCAGCGCGGCCACGACGGCCGCGTCGGACGGGACGAACATGATCGTCCCGTAGATCGCGTCGGCCCAGCGCTGGTAGCCCTTGCCCGCCAGTTCGGCCGCCCGCGACCGGAGCTGCCGGACGTGGACGCGCAGCGCGTCGAGCCGTTCTTCGGGGTCGTTGGTCTCGACGGCTTCGGCCCAGCAGGCCATGCTCGCCTTCGCGTCGACCGGCACCGTCCGCCCGCCGCCGACCCGCAGCACCATGTCCGGTTTCGCGGCGCCGCCGCCGGCCAGGTCCGTTTGCAGCGTGAAGTGCAGTTCTTCGCGGAGCCCGAGCGCGCGCGCGGTCTCCAGGAGGACCTTTTCGCCCAGCTCACCGCGGCCGCTGATCGAGGCGAAAGCGACCTCGTACCGGCGCAGCGCGAGTTGCTGCTGATCCGCCTTCGACCGTTCCGCGGCGACCAGTTTCGCCGCCGCGTCCGCCCGCCGCATGCCGTCGTTGTACAGCCGCCACAGCAACGCGACGGCGACGAGCAGCAGGAGCGCGAGCACGACGGCCGCGGTGGTGATCACCGTCGCCACCGGTACCTCCCCTCCGGATCCGAGTCCGGGACATCATGGCGGAACCCACCGACAAAAACCGGGTGGCGCGGTCGCGCTCCGTATCTGACCTGGGCCGTCCCCGGCGTGTCGGAAAGCGCGGTGCCGCCAAGGGCGCGCCTCCCCTCTTCGGCCGGTGCGCGGCCCTACCTTGGGCTGCGTGAAGCTCCTGCACACGTCCGACTGGCACATCGGCCGCACGTTCCACGGCGCCGATCTGCTCGCCGAGCAGGAAGCCGTGCTCGGTCACCTGGCCGATCTCGTGGTCGCCGAGTCGGTCGACGTCGTCCTCGTCTCCGGCGACATCTACGACCGCGCGGTGCCCTCGGCGGAGGCGGTCCGCGTCGCCACCACCGCGCTCGGCAGGCTCCGTCAGGCCGGGGCACAGCTGGTGATGACGCCGGGCAACCACGACTCCGCGCCGAGGCTGGGCGCGTTCGCCGAATTCGCCGCGGCGGGCGGGCTGCACCTGCGCGCCACGATCGACGGCATCGCCGAGCCGGTGCTGCTGCCCGACGAACACGGCGACGTCGCCCTCTACGGCATCCCGTACCTCGAACCGGAGCCCGCGCGCCACGCCCTCGGCGTCCCCGAGGCCCGCGGCCACACCGGCGTCCTCACCGAGGCGATGCGGCGGATCCGCGCCGACCTCGCCGAACGGCCGCCGGGAACGCGGTCGGTGGTGCTCGCGCACGCCTTCGTCACCGGCGGCGAGCCGACCGAATCCGAGCGGACCATCGCGGTCGGCGGCGTCGAGCAGGTGCCGGGTTCGGTGTTCGACGGCGTCGACTACGTCGCGCTCGGCCACCTCCACGGCCCGCAGACCCTCGCCGAGCACCTGCGCTATTCGGGCAGTCCGCTGGCGTATTCGTTTTCCGAGACGCGCCAACGGAAATCCGTCTGGCTGGTCGAACTCGGCGCCGACGGGCTTGCCGAGGTCCGGCGGCACGAACTGCCGGTCCCGCGGCAGCTCGCGATGCTCAGCGGCGAGCTGGCGGATCTCCTGTCGGATCCGGACCACGACGGCCTCACCGACCATTTCCTCTCCTTCACGATCACCGACCGGGTCCGCCCGATCGACGCGATGCGGAAACTGCGCGAGCGTTTCCCGTACGCCGTGCACCTGGATTGGCAGCCGGAAGGCGGTCATGCCGGAGCCGCGCTGAAGTACGCCGAAGCCGTCCGCGGGCGTTCCGACGTCGAGATCACGCGCGGTTTCCTCGAGGACTGCCGCGGGTCCGCGCCGACGGAGAGCGAGGAGCGGCTCGTGCTGGCAGCGCTGGGCGCCGCGGGCAGGGAGCGCGAAGTATGAGGCTGCACCGGTTGGAGGTCGCCGCTTTCGGCCCGTACGCGGGCCGCGAGGTGGTGGACTTCGACGTGCTCGGCGCAGACGGGCTGTTCCTGCTGCACGGCGACACCGGCGCGGGCAAGACGACCCTGCTCGACGCCATCGCGTTCGCGTTGTTCGGCACCGTCCCCGGCGCTCGTGGCGAGGTCAAGCGGTTGCGCTGCGATCTCGCCGAGCCGGATCAGGTCACCGAGGTCGTCCTCGAACTGACCGTGCAGGGCCAGCGGATGCGGATCGCGCGCAACCCCGAGTACCAGCGGCCCAAGCGCCGTGGCGAGGGGATGACCCTCCAGCAGGCCAAGGCGGTGCTGAGCTGGGTCGGCACGGTGCCCGCCGGGCACGTGGCGGAAGGCATCACGCGGATCGACGAGGTCGCGCGCACCGTCGAGCGGCTCATCGGCATGACGCACGAGCAGTTCTTCCAGGTGGTCTTGCTGCCGCAAGGCGAATTCGCGCGGTTCTTGCGCGCGAACACGGCCGAACGCGAGGAGCTGCTGGAGCGGCTGTTCGGCACCGAGCGATTCTCCGACGTCGAGAACTGGTTCGCGGAGCTGCGCGCCGAGCGCGGCCGCGAGCTGCAGGCGCGGCAGCAGTCGCTGCGGGAGTGGGTCGCGCGGTTCGCGCAGGTCGCCCGGCAGGAGGCGCCCGAAGAGGGACAGGCCGAGTGGGTCGACGCGGTTCTCACGGAGTCCGCCGAGCTTGTCGCCCAGGCACGGGAGCAGGAAGAGAAGGCGCGGAAGGCCGCGAAGGCTGCCGAGGCCGTGTGGCAGGAGAACCGGTCCACCGCCGAGCGCATCCGCCGGGTGCGCACCGCGTACACGCGTCTTTCGGTGATCGCCGAGCAGGCGGATCAGCGCGCGGAGTGGGCGGAAGAGGTCGAAGCGGCCCATCGCGCGGCAGGCGTCGCCGCCGAGGCCGATCTGCTCGAACGCCGCTCGAACCAGCTCGCCGAGGCGGAGGCCGCGGAAGCGCTCCGGTCTCGGGAAGTGCCGGACGCCGAGGACAGTTCCGCCGCCGAACTCCGCGCCCGTGCCGGCGGGTTGCGCGAAGAAGCGGGCGCGCTGGCCGAACTCGTGGCCGAAGGCGAGCAGCAGCAACGGGATCTGGTCCGCCGAGATCAGCTGAGCACCGCCGCGAAGGAGGCGGAGAAGCAGGCCGAGGAACTGGTCGCCGAACTCGAATCCGCGCCGGAGAAGATCACGGCGTTGCGTGCCGGGGCGCTCGCGGCCGCCGAAGCCGAGGCGAAACTCGAAGGCGTCCGCACCCGTTTCGACGAGTTGACCGCGCTGGTCCGGGACGCCGACGAGGTGCCTCGGGCGGAGCAGGCCGTCGAGCAGGCGCGTGGTCTGGTCCGCGACGCCGTCGACGCTCATCAGCAAGCGCGGCAGCATCGCCTGGACCTGCGTGAGCGCCGTCTCGACGGGATGGCGGCCGAACTCGCCGCCGGACTGGCCGCGGGTGAGGACTGCCCGGTGTGCGGCGCGACCGAGCATCCGGCGCCCGCCACGCACACCGGTGGTCTCGTCGATCCTGAGGACGAACGCCGCGCCGAGGCCGCCGAGCAGCAGGCCGACAAGCGGCGCGAGAAGGCGAAAGCCTCGCTGCTGGAAGCCGAAGGACGGTTGAAGACGCTGGTCGAGCGGTTGCGGGAGCGCACCGCCGAGGGGCTGCGGGCCGAACTCGGCGAGGCGCGGGAGCTGGGCACGTCGCTGTCGGAAACGGCTCGGCGCAAGCCCGTCCTGGAGAAGCAACTCCTCGAACTGGAACGGAAGACCGAGCAGCTGACCGAACGCCGTCGCGTGACCGGGCAGCGGGCGGCCGAGGCCGCGACCGAGGTCCGGGGCCTCACGGAACGGCTGGCCGAACGGGAACGACGGCTGGAAAGCGCACGCGGCGAGTTCGCCGACGTCGCCGCGCGGCGGCGGCACCTGCTCGGTTTCGCGACCCGCCTCGACGCGCTCGCCGAAGCGCGGCTCGGTGTCGTGGGTGCCCGCGAGCGTCGCGACGAGCAGGCGAAACTTGTCGAGGAAGCCTTGCAGGCCAAGGGTTTCGCGGATCTCGACGCGATGCGGGCCGCGTCGCGGCCGGACGAGCAGATCACGAAACTGGAGACCAGCCTCGCCGATGCGAAGGTGATGGAGCGGGCCGCTCGCGAGGAGCTCGCGCAGCCCGAGTTGTTCGGGATCTCGGCCGAGGACGAGATCAACGTCGTGGCCTCCGAAGAGGTGGCGCGGAAAACCCAGGGCGAAGCAGAGCAGGCCTTCGCGGCGCTGCGCACGGCCACGGCCCGGCACACCGATTTGACCGGCGTGGCCGAGCGGATGGCGTCCTTGATGGCGGGGCTGGCGCCGGTCGAAGAGCGGTACCTCGAACTGAAGGCGCTGGCCGAGGTGGTCAACGGGCGCGGGCAGAACGCGCGGAAGATGTCGCTGCGCTCGTACGTGCTCGCCGCGAGACTGGAAGAGGTCGCGGTCGCGGCGACCGCCCGCCTGCGGACGATGAGCCAGGGCCGATATTCCTTCGTGCACTCCGACGCGGCCGGGGCACGGGGCACTCGCGGCGGACTCGGACTCGACGTGCTCGACGACTACTCCGGCACCGTCCGGCCCGCGAAGACGCTCTCCGGCGGCGAGTCCTTCCTCGCGTCGCTCTCACTGGCCCTGGGACTCGCCGACGTCGTCGCCGCGGAGACCGGTGGGGCGCTACTGGACACGCTGTTCATCGACGAGGGCTTCGGCACGCTGGACGCCGAGACGCTCGACATCGTCATGAACATCCTCGACGAGCTTCGCGCCGGTGGCCGGGTGGTCGGACTGGTGTCGCACGTGGAGGAACTGCGGCAGCGGATCCCGACCCGGCTGCGGATCCGGAAGGCGCGTACGGGCTCCTCGGTCGAAATCCACGCCGCCTGACCCGGCCTCCTGTGTCATGAAAGGGGCTTTCAGGACAAATTTTGTCCTGAAAGCCCCTTTCATGACACTCGGGAGGGGTTGAGATCAGGCGGCTTCGTGGGTCAGCAGCCACTGCTTCGCCGGGACACCCCACCGGAAGTTCCCCACGCCGCCGCCGGTCCGCACCACGCGGTGGCACGGCACGAACAACGCCGCGGCGTTCTTCGCACACGCCGACGCGGCCGCCCGCACCGCGGCCGGATTGCCCGCCAGCGTCGCGTACTCCGCATAGCTCACCGGCTCACCGGCGGGCACCTTCCGCAGGATTTCCCAAGCGTGCTCCCGGAAAGCGCCGGACCGCTGCCGCACCTCGACGTCGGCGACCGCGTCCAGGTCGCCGTCGTGGTACCGGCGGATCGCTGCGCTCACCGGTCCCAGGTCCCGGCGCTGCTTCACCTCGCCGGGGGCCAATGACGGCGAGATCAGCGGTGTCAGTTCGCCGACGTCGCCGGTCCAGCCCGAGGCGAGTACGGCCCCGTCATCCGCCACCACGGCGGTGAACGGCCCGATCTTCGTGTCCATTGTGGACCAATACGCGATGCTCATCGTCTCCCTTTCAAGCGCGCCACAGGTACATGCCGGCGTACGAGGACCAGGGCTGCCAGGCCCGTCCGCGTTCGGCCAGCGTCTTTTCGTCGTCGGCGATCCCCAGCGCGGCCGCTCCCCGGCGCAGCGCCGGATCACCGGTCAGCAGGACGTCCGGCGCGCCCAGGACGCGCATCAGGACGTAGTCCGCGGTCCGGGGCCCGATTCCCGGGAGTGCCAGCAGTTCCTCCCGCAACTCCTCGGGATCGCGGCCGACATGGACCGAGACGCCGTCCGCCAGCGCGGCGGCCACGGCGGCGATCCGCTCCGGGCCGTGTTCGGCGACCATGGCCGCCGTCGGGAACACCGTGGTCACCCCTTCCAACGATTCGTCGCAGCTGGGCACGCGCTCGCCGAGGGTGTCGGCGAGCGACGCCGTCTCGGCCGGGGACAGCAGCGCGCGCAGCACGAGTTCGTCCCCGTCGACCGCGCCCGGCACCCGGATGCCGGGGATCGCCTCGACCAGCGGCGCGAGTGCCGGGTCGGCCCCGAGGATCCGCGTGACGGCTTCGGGGTCGGCGTCGAGGTCCAGCAGCCGCCGCACCCTGGCCACGGCGCTGCTCAGGTCACGCAGGTCGGCGAGCCGCAGGTCGCAAAGGACGTGGTCGTCCTTCGTCGTCAGCCGCACCACGCCGACGCCGTGCGCGAGCCGCAGCGTGCGGGCGTAGGCGGTCACGCCGGAATCGTCGCGCGTCACGTGCTCGACGCCCGGGACGGCCCGGACGGCCAGGAACTCCAGCACCCCGGCCGCGTCGAACGGCTTGCGGAACGGCAGCCGCAGGCTCAGCCGGGTCCCGGTCGGTGTTTCGTCGGCCTTGCGACGTCCGCGACGCAGGCTCGCCGCGCGAAGCTGCGAAGGCGTCGTCGCGAACACCTCGCGGATCGTCTCGTTGAACTGGCGGACACTGGAGAAGCCCGCCGCGAACGCGACGTCGGTCAGCGGAAGGCCGGACATCTCGATCAGCAGTCGCGCCGAGTGCGCCCGGTGCGCCCTGGCCAGCGCGAGCGGTCCGGCCCCGAGTTCCGCGGTGAGGACACGCCCGAGCTGACGTTCGGAATAGCCGAGCCGTCGTGCGAGGCCCGGCACGCCGTCGCGTTCGACGGTCCCGTCCGAGATGAGCCGCATGGCCCGCGCGGCGAGATCGGCCCGGATGTCCCAGTCGGGTGAGCCGGGGACGGCGTCGGGGAGGCAGCGGCGGCAGGCGCGGAAGCCGTTCGACTGCGCCGCGGCCGACGTCGGGTAGAAGCGGACGTTCTGCTGTTTCGGCGTCGACGCGGGGCAGGACGGGCGGCAGTAGATCCCGGTGGTGGCCACGGCCATGATGAACTGGCCGTCGAACCGGGAGTCGCGGGCGGCGACGGCGCGGTAACACCGTTCGGTGTCGCGCCACACGGCCCGTTCGGCCAAGGTCTGCTCGGTCATGACATCGATCGTGCCACCAGGTCGTGGGGTCGGCTGGCGGAAATCCGACACCGCGATCCGGGCCTCGGCGGACGGGGTGGCGGGCGGCACGTAGACTTCTGGCCCGTGAGTCTCACCCTCGGCATCGTCGGCCTGCCCAACGTCGGCAAGTCCACCCTGTTCAACGCGCTGACCCGCAACGACGTGCTCGCCGCGAACTACCCGTTCGCGACGATCGAGCCCAACGTCGGCGTCGTCCCGCTCCCGGACCCGCGCCTGGACGAACTCGCCAAGGTGTTCGGCTCCGAGCGGACCGTGCCCGCCGTCGTGTCCTTTGTGGACATCGCGGGCATCGTGAAGGGCGCTTCCGAGGGGGCCGGGCTCGGCAACAAGTTCCTCGCGAACATCCGCGAAGCGAACGCGATCTGCCAGGTCGTGCGGGTCTTCGACGACCCGGACGTGATCCACGTCGACGACCGGATCGACCCGGCGAGCGACATCGAGACGATCAACACCGAGCTGATCCTCGCCGACCTGCAGACGCTCGACAAGGCGCTGCACCGGCTCGAGAAGGAAGCGCGGACCAAGAAGGAAGCCAAGCCCGCCCTCGACAACGCGGTCAAGGCCAAGGAGATCCTCGACTCGGGCCGGACCCTGTTCCAGGCGCAGAAGGAGGTCGACTTCGAGGCGCTGCGCGAGCTGAGCCTGCTCACCACGAAGCCGTTCCTCTACGTCTTCAACGCCGACGAGGGCATCCTCACCGACGAGTCCCGCCGCGAAGAGCTGGCCAAGATGGTCGCCCCCGCGGACGCGGTGTTCCTCGACGCGAAGGTCGAGTTCGAGCTGCTGGAACTGGACGACGAGGACTCCGTGCGCGAACTGCTGGAGTCCGTCGGCCAGCACGAACCCGGCCTGTACTCGCTCGCCCGCGCCGGTTTCCACACCCTCGGCCTGCAGACCTACCTGACCGCGGGCCCCAAGGAGTCCCGCGCCTGGACGATCCCGCAGGGCGCGACCGCCCCGCAGGCCGCCGGCGTGATCCACACCGACTTCGAGCGCGGCTTCATCAAGGCCGAGGTCGTCTCGTACGCCGACCTGATCGAGAACGGTTCCATGGCCTCCGCCCGGTCCGCGGGCAAGGTGCGGATGGAAGGCAAGGACTACGTCATGTCGGACGGCGACGTGGTGGAGTTCCGCTTCAACGTCTGACCCCGGACCTGGCGCCCGGCGCTCTGGATGAACGCGGACAGGGTCGCTTGGCTGAGCTTCTCGTGCTCTTTCACCGAGGTGAGATCCGGTGCCTGGTGCATGTCCGAGATCGGTTCGAAGACGGCGTCGACGAGTTGGAGAAGCTCGACGTCGTCAGTGAGCATCTGCACCCTGAGGCGTGCGTGATCGGCCGCCGCTCCGCGCTTGTCCGACTCGGTGTACGCGACGCGCATCTCCTCGTCCGGTGCTTGTCGCTGCTTCAGGAACCATTTCGCGATCACGGCTTGCCGCAGTTCTGTCATCGCACCGGCGAAAGCCACGTACGCGACGATCCGTTCCTGCCGTAGCCGCTCGTCGCGGGCGGTTCGCTCGGTTCGCCGAGTGGTGAGCAAACCGAGTAGGTAGGTGAGACCCGAGCCTGCCAACGTTCCGGATATCGCGATCACACTCGTCAGCGCGCCATTCATGGCTCAGGAGTTTGGCAGAGTCATCGCCTCGAAGACGGAGTCCTCCTCGCCGGGAACATGCGGCAGGAATCCGTCGGGGACGGTGCGGGCGGCAGTGGTGAGCAGACGGTTCAAGACCTCCTGTTCGGTGGCCGCAGGAAGCCGGAGCGCGGCGAGGAGGCTGTCCCGGACGGCGGGGTGGTCCGGGTGGTCTTCGAGGTAGTCCGCCCCGAGCTCGGGGGGACGAAAGCCGGCCAGGGCGTCGTGCCATGACGGCAGGACTATCGCGAGGGTCAGGGCTTCGGCGAGGGATTCGGCGATGAGCGAGGCCTGGCCTTCCGAGTCGGTGTACAGGACGGGACGGGAGCCTGCCGGGCCGCAGAGGTAGTGGGTGCCACCCGCGTTGCACCCGGCCACGGGCGCCACCGGAAGGCCGTTGGGCAGGGCGATCGACTCGATCGGATCGGTGCGGGCCAGGTCGAATTCGCCGTCGCAGGCCAGGAAGGAGGCGACCTCGGGATGCGCGGCGATTCCGTCGAGCAGGGCCTTCTCCGAGAGGGCCGCCGGGTTGAGGGCCTCGGCGATGGCAAGGGTGAGAGGTTCCCCGGCGAGGACGTGGCGGATGGCGTCTAGGGGTACTGGGCGCTCGTAGTAGTCCTCGAAGTGGGCCTGGACGGCCTCGGGTGAGCGGTCGGCGAGGAGGTGGAAGAGGTGGCCGGAACCGTCCGGATCCTCACTGCCGCCGGGGAAGTCGATGGCCGAGCCGGTGTGCCAGGAGGTGTCGCCGGTTTCCCGCCACAGACAGGCGGTGACCCGAGGAGCATCGATGCCCTCCTCGTGGAAGGCGGGTTCTTCCAGAAGCGGGCGCAATGCGGTGGGCACGTCGTCGATGACTCCGGGCCAGACTCGTTCGTCGTTCGTCCCGTACGGACTCATCTCCGACTCGTGGTCGAAGCCGCGGATGAGCACCCCGGCCGGGGTGAAGAGGACGGCGAAGTCGTCGCCCGAGCCGTTGTCCATCAGTGCGGCCTCCACCTCGGGGCCCCAAGCGGTGTCGAAGGTGTACTCGCACAACTCTGGTTCGTCGCCGACCGCCGCTTCCAGGACGGCCAGGGCGCGCAAATGGGCTCGGAGCCGGGCGGGGTCGGGGAGAAGCGCGGCTACCTCGTGCACGGTGCTCATGGCGTCATCGAAGCAGCCGCCACCGACAATCCCGCCCCCGTGTGTCAGGAAAGGGGCTTTCAGGACGAAAAGTGTCCCGAAAGCCCCTTTCCTGACAGAGGGAAAGCGCTACTTCCGCAGCAGGCTGTAAGCCGCCGATCCGATCAGCTCCAGCGAGACCTGAAGCCGCTCAAGGGAAACGTTGTCCTTGATGGTGTCTTCCGGCGTGTGATAGGTCGGCTCCAGCAGTGCCGGGCCGCTCTCGCCGCGCCAGCTGAAGTTGCCCGACGCGATCCCGCGCTCGAAGAACGGCACGTGGTCGCTCGAACCGCGCGCGACCGGGCCCTTGACCCGAGGGTCGTAACCGAGCCGCTTGGCCGCGGCGTTGACGGCCGCGGTCGTGGCGTTGTCGGCACCGTCGACCGAAAGCAGCCAGTAGGTGATCGCCGGGTCCCAGCTGGTGGCGACCATGTCGTTCTGGAAGCAGCCCGCGATCCGCTTCGCTTCCGGGTCGGTCAGGTTCGAGACGTAGTGCCGCGAACCGATCAGCCCGTATTCCTCCGAGCCCCACAGCGCGAACCGCAGTGTCTTGTTCGTCGGCAGGTACCGCAGGACGCGCGCCAGCTCCAGGCACAGCACGGTGCCGCTGCCGTCGTCGTTCGCGCCGGGGGAGCCGGGGACGCTGTCGTAGTGCGCGGTCACCATGACCACGCCGTCGTCCTTGCCGGGGAAGGTGGCTGGCCGCTCGGCGATGACGTTGTACGACGTCAGGTTCTTGTGGTGGGTGGCCGTCGCCTTCACCTTGACCGAGCCCTTGGCGAGCCGCTCGCGCAGCCGCTCCACCTGCACCTGCGCCAGGCCGAGCACCGGGACGGTGACAGGGGTGGCCAGCGTCGGGGAGAAGGCGGACAGTTTGCGCGCCGGGTCGGCGCCGATCCGGCCGATCAGCACGGCGACGGCGCCGCGCTGCGCGGCCGTCAGGTACGCGTCGGCCTTGTTCGTCACGGCCGCGATCAGCACGATCTTGCCGGTCAGGTCGTCCGGAAGGGTGGTCCCGTCACCGGCGTCGACGACGACCGCCTCCCGCGTGACGTCCTGCGCGCCCTGCGGCGACGACCCGGTCTGCCAGCTGTCACGTCCGACCGACAGGCCGCCCAGGAACTTGTCGGCGATCGGGAACGGCTGCAGCGTGACCTGGTAACGCAGCTCGCGCAGCACCTTCGCGATGTAGTCCTTGGCGCGCAGTTCGCCTTCGGTACCGGCGATCCGGGGGCCGATCTTGTCGCTGAGCACCCGAAGATGCTCCAGCGCCCGCCGCGACCGGACCCGCGCGATCACGGGGTAGTCGCCGAAGTCCAGCGACGGCGGGAACTGCGCGCCCGGACGTTGCTGCGTGGCCGCGGCGGCGGTGCCGGGGTTCAACCCGATCGTCGCCGCGCCCGCCAGAGCCACCGCACCCGCGAGCACCTCACGCCTGCGCAGACCTGCCATGGAACACCCCTCACTTCTCGAACGACCTTCGTTCGAGTAGCCAATAGTCGCCGGGCCGCCAGAGCAACCTCCGATCGTCCCCTTTTCCGGTTCAGCCCACGGTGGTGTGGCGGTAGGCATGGGTCAGCGCGACGCCGCCGCAGGCGATGGCCCCGATCAGCCCGCCGGTCAGCAGCACGGTCCCGACGAAGGGACCGAAGTCGCCCACGTCGGCGAGCCGTCCCCAGAAGGAGCCTTCGAGCAGGGCGCCGACCAGGATGAACAGTGGCGCGGCGACGCCGAGGAACAGGATCCAGCGGTACTTGGCGGCCAAGGTCAGCACGAGGATCCCGGTCACGCCGAGGATGAACGGGCCGGGCGGGATGTCCGGGAATCCGGGGACGCCCGAGACGATCTGGATGATCAGCCCGGCGACGCCGGCGAAGAGGAAGAAAGCGTTGGCGACGGCGGCGGTGGAACGGTTCATGGTGGGACTCCTCACTGGGTTTTCGACCACTGAAGAGTCCCGCTCGGAGCCGCTCGGGGCGTCGGCCCGGAAGCGGCAATCGGGCCTACGCAGACCTGCGTAGCGGTTTGCCGAGGATCAAGGTGACTTCCGCCGAAATCGCGGACACCAGTTCGTCGCCGAACACGCAGATCGTGTACTCCCAAGGGTGCCCGAAGGTGCCGAGCCGGAAGTCCGGCGTCAGGTAGAGGTAGTAGTCGCCGTCGGGGAACGGGGTCGGCACACCAGCCCGCGCTGATCCACGGAAACCATCCGGTCCAGCAGCAGCTATCCCGGGTCTTCGTCGAGGGTGGGCAGGCTCCAAATCACCGCCCCGCGGGCTCGTCGATCCCCGGCCACTCGAAGCGGTCCCCCGCGCGCCGGTACTCGGCGTCGCCCAGGATCTCGATGCTCACGCGGTGAAATTACGCGAAGGAGGGTGCTACCAGAGTGGTATCATCGACCCATGGCCATGACCCTGAGGTTGAACGACGAGCAAGAGCGCGCCCTCGCCCTGCTGGCGGAGGCCGACGGCGTGAGCAAGCACGAAGCCACCGTTCGCGCCATCACCGAGGCGGCAGGCCGCCGTGTCCGTGACGACAGGGTCCGGGTGCTGTCCAAGAACGGCCGGGAGCGCTACGCCGCTCTGCTCGACCGTCTCGCCCAGTGATCGAGTATCTCACCGTCGAAGACCTCCTGGCGCTCGCGGAAGATCTCCGGGTACCCAAGATCCGCGATCTCGGGCTGCTCGACTCGGCCGCGCACCGGCCGCAGGCCTCGTTGATGGGCCGGGACGCGTATCCGACGCTGCACGAGAAAGCGGCGGTGCTGCTCGAATCGCTGGCGCGCAACCATGCGCTCATCGACGGCAACAAGCGCCTGGCCTGGATGGCGACGTTCGTCTTCTACGGGCTCAACGGTCACGACCTCGACGCGCCGGAAGACGACGCGTACGACCTGGTGATCGCGATGTCCATCGGCTCGCGCGGGTACGCGGAAGCCGCGGCCGAACTGGCGGTCTGGGCCAAGCCGCTCGGGTAACTTCGGACGGGTGAAGCCACTGGAAGCGGACATGTTCGCGCCCGAGTGTCCGTCGAACCTCACGCCGTTCCGGATCGGCGACAAGTGGGCCGGCCTGGTCGTGCTCTGCCTGGAAGAGGGACCACGCCGGTTCACCGAACTGAGGGTGCCGCTGAGGGGTGTCACGTCGAAGGTCCTCACGGAGACCCTCAGGGCCCTGGAGCGCGACGGCATGATCACGCGGACGGCGCACGACGAGACACCGCCGCGAGTGGAGTACGAACTCACTCCGCTCGGCCGGACGTTGTTCGCGCCGATGGAGGCATGCCGCGAGTGGGCGGCGAAGCACCTTCCGGAGCTTGTCGCCGCCCGCGAGGCCTACCCGGGCTAGAAGTGGCTAGCCGAGAAGGCCGAGCACGATGATCGTCAGCAGCGTGACGGCGGTGGCGAAGACGGTCACCCAGGCGCGCTGGGCGGCGGTGATGGAGGCGTTGTTCACGGCGGTTCCCCGGGGGAGAGAAGCGACAGGTCCGCCGGGAACAGCGCGTTGATCAGGGTCCGCGTTACTTCACGCGCGCCAGTGTGGCGAAGATCACTGATCGTGCTGGTGATGCCGATCGCGCGCCGTGTACCAAAGCACTCCGGCAGCGGCCGCCACCATCGCGCCGAATGCGGAGAACCCCACCACGATCGCCTGTGTCATCACTCGTCCTTTTCTCGTCGGTCGTACTGGGTAGACGCCCGGGAAGCGGAGTCGTGGCGCGATCGTCGCGGAGGTCACATGCCGGCGAGCACCCCGTCGATCTGCGACGCGAGCGCGAAGTCCTTCTCCGTCAGCCCTCCGGCGGAGTGCGTGCTGAGCCGGAACGTCACCGTCCGCCAGCGGATGTCGATGTCGGGATGGTGGTCGGCCGCCTCCGCGAGTTCGGCGATCTTGTCCACCGCTTCGATGGCTTTCGGGAAGCTCGGCAGCTTCGCCGTCCGCTCGATCGTGACGCCGTCGCGGGTCCAGCCCGAGAGCTTCGTCACGGCCTCGTCCGCCTGCTTGTCGTTCAAGATTTCCGCCATGACTCCATGGTGGTACGCCGTCGGCTACGCTGCACGTTTGCCACGGGTCCCCCTTGAAAAAACGCAGGAGGCTAGATGAAACGCGCCCTCCGCACGCTGGTTGCGGCAGGCACGGTGGCCGCCCTTGCCGCGGGCTGCTCGCTCTCCGGGACTACGGGGAACGACGCGCAGGCACCGGCGACGGTCACGCTCGTGACGCACGACTCGTGGCTCGCCCCGCAGGAGGTCCTCGACGCGTTCGAGCGGCAGTCCGGGATCAAGATCTCCGTGCTCAAGCAGGGGGACGCGGGCGCGCTGACCAACAAACTGGTGCTGACCAAGGCGAACCCGATCGGTGACGTCGCTTACGGCGTCGACTCGACGTTCGCTTCCCGCGCGCTCACCGAGGGCGTTTTCGAGCAGTACACCAGCCCGGAGGCCGATCGCGGCCCCCAGCGCTACTCCGTCGACCCCGAGCACCGGCTCTCCGCCGTCGACCTCGGCGACGTCTGCGTCAACATCGACACCCGGTACTTCACGGAGAAGGGGATCCCCGAGCCGAAGTCGTTCGCGGATCTGGCCGACGCCAAGTACAAGGACCTGATGGTCGCCGAGAGCCCCGCGACGTCGTCGCCGGGGCTGGCGTTCCTGCTCGGCACCGTCGCCCAGTTCGGCGAGCAGGGCTGGCAGGCGTACTGGTCGCAGCTGAAGGCCAACGGCCTCAAGACGGTCAGCGGCTGG
The DNA here is from genome assembly GCF_055580625.1 of Amycolatopsis sp. NPDC031561. NCBI lineage: Bacteria > Bacillati > Actinomycetota > Actinomycetes > Pseudonocardiales > Pseudonocardiaceae > Amycolatopsis > Amycolatopsis sp. NPDC031561. Next base: position 911,189 of record NZ_JBVILA010000001.1, read on the forward strand.
GAAGAGGCCTACACCAAGGAGTTCTCCGGTTCCTCGGGCAAGGGCCCGAGGCCGATCGTCGTCTCCTACGCGTCTTCGCCCGCCGCCGAGCTCGGCGACGACGGCAAGCCGCGCACGAAGGCGCTGCTGGACACCTGCTACCGCCAGGTCGAGTACGCGGGTGTGCTGGCGGGCGGCAAGCAGGTCGAGAAGGCCCGCAAGGTCGTGGACTTCCTGCTGTCCCAGCAGTTCCAGGTGACCGTGGCGGCCAACATGTACGTGTACCCGGCACGCCAGGGCGTCGAACTCCCGCAGGGCTGGGCGCAGGCCGCGCCGCTGCCGCAGCAGCCGAAGACGCTCGAACCGGCCAAGATCCAGGCCGGGCGTGAGCAGTGGATCGCCCAGTGGCGCACGCTACTCGAAGGCTGAGCACGCCCAAGCTGACTTACCGGGGAACCGGGCTGGCCGCACTCGCCGTGCTGCCGCTCGGTTTCCTCGTGGTGTTCTTCGCCTGGCCGGTCGCGGCGATCATCGGCAGGGGTTTCGGTTCCGGCGGGGTCGGCACGGCCATCGGCGACCCGCTGACCTGGAAGCTCGCGGGATTCACCGTCGCCAGCGCCGGGGTTTCGACGATCGTCGCGGTGCTCGCGGGCTTGCCGGTCGCGTTCCTGCTCGCGCGGGTGCGGCTGCCGGGTGTCTCGCTGGTCCGGACCCTCGTGCTGGTGCCGTTCGTGCTGCCGACCGTCGTGGTCGGCCTGGCGTTCCGCGCGCTCTGGCCCGACGGCGGGCTGCTCCCGCTGGTACTGGCCAACGCCTTCTTCAACGTCGCAGTCGTCGCGCGTACGGTTTCCGGGCTGTGGAGCCATCTCGACCCGCGCACCGTGGACGCGGCGCGGGCGCTGGGCGCGTCGCCGTGGCGTGCCTTCCGTTCGGTGACCTTGCCCGCGCTCGCGCCCGCCATCGCCTCGTCGGCCGCTGTGGTGTTCCTGTTCTGCGCCACCAGTTTCGGGGTCGTGCTCATTCTCGGCGGGTCGAAGTTCCGGACCCTGGAGACCGAGATCTACCTGCGCACGGTCGACCTGCTCGACCTCTCCGGCGCGGCCGCGTTGTCACTCGTGCAGTTCGCGGCCGTCGTCGCCGCGCTCGTGGTGGGGGCGCTGGCCAGGCGCCGCCGGGAGAACGCGGTCCGGCTGCGTTCGCGGAGCGAGACCGCGCGGCGGCCCAGGGGTGGCGAGTGGTGGGCCGTCTCCGCCGGTCTCGCGGTGATCGCGCTCCTGATGACGCCGATCGTGGCACTGCTCCTCGAGTCGGTGTCCACTTCGGACGGTTGGAGCCTCGCGGGGTACGAAGCCCTCGCAGGGCAGGGCTCCCGTGGTGCGCTGCAGGTTTCGGGCTGGGACGCGGCGTCGATGTCGCTGCGGACGGCGTTCGACGCCACGATGCTCGCGATGATCGTCGGGGTACTGGCCTCGGTCGTGCTGGTGGCGTTGCGCCGCACACCGGGCAGGCTGGCGCGGGGGATGGGCGAGACGATGGACGCGGCGCTGATGCTGCCGCTGGGCGTGTCCGCGGTGACCGTCGGTTTCGGCTATCTCGTCACGCTCGACGCGCTGCCGGGCGATCTGCGGACGTCGCCGCTGCTGGTCCCGCTCGCGCAGGCTTTGGTGATCATCCCGTTGATCGTGCGGATGGTGCTGCCGGTGCTGCGGTCGGTCGACGTCCGGCTCCGGCAGGCCGCGTCGACCCTCGGCGCGAGTCCCGGCCGGGTGTGGCGGGAGATCGATCTCCCGCTGACGGCGCGTTCGCTGGTCGCGGCCGCCGGTTTCGGTTACGTGGTCGCGCTCGGCGAGTTCGGTGCGACGAGCTTCCTGGCCAGGCCGGACGCGCCGACGCTGCCCGTCGCCGTCGCGACGCTGATCTCGCGGCCGGGTGAGCTGAACAACCAGATGGCCTACGCGGCCTGCGCGCTGCTCATGATCGTGACCGTGGTGGCGGTGGTGCTGATCGACCGGTTCGGCGCGGTCCGCGGGCAGAATTCGGTAGGGGAGTTCTAGTGTCGCTGTCGGTACGGGATTTGACCGTCCACTATGGAGCTTTCGCGGCGGTGAAGGACGCCGGGCTGGACATCGCCGACGGCGAGGTGCTGGCGCTGCTCGGCCCGTCCGGTTCGGGGAAGTCGACGCTGCTGAGGGCGATCACCGGGCTGGAGCCGCTGACGTCGGGGACCGTGCGGTGGGACGGCGAGGACCTCTCCGGCGTCCCTGTGCACCGGCGGGAGTTCGGGCTGGTGTTCCAGGACGGGCAGCTGTTCCCGCACAAGGACGTCGCCTCGAACATCGCGTTCGGCCTGCGGATGCACGATGTCCCGCGCGCCGAGCACGCGGAGCGGGTCCGGGCGCTGCTCGACCTGGTCGGGCTCACCGGTTACGAGCGGCGGAGAGTCACCGAACTGTCCGGCGGGCAGGCACAACGGGTCGCGCTGGCCCGCGCGCTGGCGCCGGAACCGCGGCTCCTGCTGCTGGACGAACCACTGTCCGGTTTGGACGCCGGACTGCGCGAGCAGCTGGCGATCGATCTCGCGGCTTTGTTGCGGCGCAGCAAGATCACCGCGTTGCTGGTCACGCACGATCAGGAAGAGGCGTTCACTCTCGCGGATCGCGTCGCCGTCCTCGACGACGGCGAGATCCGGCAGGAGGGCGCGGTGCGCCGGGTCTGGCGGCAGCCGGTCGACGAGGGGGTGGCGCGGTTCCTCGGCGTCACCACGTTCGTCGACGGCGAGGCGTCCGGCGGGACGGTGCGGAGCGCGCTCGGCGAGGTCGTCTTGCCCGACGTCAAGGACGGCGCGGTGCGGCTGGGGCTGCGGCCGCACGGTCTGCGGGTCGCCACGGAAGGCGTCGAGGCCGAGGTCACCGCCGTGGTGCACCGGCGAGAGCACGTCCGGCTCGTGGTCACGATCGGTGATCTGTCCACTGTGGACGCCGTCGCGCCGGTGACCGCCGATCTGCGCCCCGGCGACACCGTGCGGCTGGCTCTGGACCCTGACGGCGTCGCCCAGCTCCCGCAAGTCGTCCTCTAGTTGCGGTAGTTCGTAAGCGCAACTACCGCAACTAGAGGACGAGTTGCGAGGGGGGTCTCAGCCGTCGCGGGTGGTGAGACGCGCGTAGGCGATCGAGAGCCCGATGGCGATGTAGCAAGCGGCGCGCAGCGCGCCCTCGCCGAGCAGTGTCGTGTCGATCGGATCCATCAGCACCGAAGCCGGTGCTTGCGCCCAGTCCTGGTTGAGCAGGAACGGATGCAACCACGAAACCGCGTCCAGGAAACCGAGGATGGTGAACACGATCGTCCCGGCCAGCACCGAGGCGACGACCAGCATCGGGTGTTCGGTGAACGCCGAGATCGCGAGCGCGACCGCGCCGACCGCCCAGAGCTGCAGGATCACCCACGCGGCCACGAACAGGATGCGGACCAGCGCGTCCCAGACGCTCAGCGTCGAGCCGGTGAGGGTGAACATCGAGTCGGCGCCGCTGATGATCAGCCCGGTGACGAAACCGGTGAAGGTCATGGCCAGTACGGCGATCGTCGAAACCGTCGCGACGCCGAACGCCTTGATCGCGAGCAGCCTGCCCCGGCCGACCGGGGCGATCAGCCAGCCGCGCAGCGTCCCGTGCGCCGCTTCGCCCGCGATCGCATCCGCCCCGGCCATCGCCGAAGCCAGCGGGAGCAGCAATCCCAGCGTCATCGTCAAGGCCGCGACAGGCAGGATGAACCCGTTGTTGACCGCGGTGGCGAGCAGCGCGCCGTCGCCGCTGCCGCCGCCGTTGGGATTGGCCGCCTCGTCGACGAGCGTCAGCGCGACCCCGATGACCACCGGGATCAGCGCGAGCAGCCCCAGCACGGCCAGCGTGCGGGGCCGCCGGAAGATCCAGCGCAGTTCGGCGCGGTACAACCGGAGCAGGCCGACACTGTCCTGGCCGGTCCGTGCCGCGGGTGCCGCGGCCAGAGCGTGCGTCACGACTCCCCCTCACCATCTACAGTGGACTCCGGCTGGGTCAGCCGGGCGAACAGGTCTTCCAGTCCGGTCCGTGCCCGCGCCGCCTCGTGCACGGCCACCCCGGCCGTCACCAGGTGACGCAGCACGTCGGGAGCTTCGGCGGCGGTGAGGTCCACGCGGACGCCGTCCGGCGTGAGCCTGCTGCCGATCCTGTTCTCCCGCAACGTTTCCACCGCGAGCTCGGCGTCCGGCGTCCGCACCAGCAGCGCCGCGTTCCCCGACTCCAGCAGTTCCGCGAGCTCGCCCTGGGCGATCACGTTCCCCGACTGGAGCACCGCGACGTGCGTGCAGGTCGCCTCGACCTCGGCCAGCAGATGCGAAGACACCAGCACGGTGACACCATCGGCGTGCAGTTCCTCGATGATCCGGCGGATCTCCCTGGTACCGGCCGGATCGAGACCGTTGGTCGGTTCGTCGAGCACGACCATCCGCCGCGGCACGAGCAGCGCGCTCGCCAGCCCCATCCGCTGCTTCATCCCCAGCGAATACCCCTTGTAGCGCCGGTTCGAGGCGTCGGTCAGGCCGACGCGCTCAAGCGCCGCGTCGACCGCGCCGGGGATTCCGGCCGCGGCCAGCCTCGGTTCGGCCGCGGCCACGCGCAGCAGGTTTTCCCGCCCGGAAAGAAAAGGGTGGAAGCCCGGCCCTTCGACCAGCGCGCCGACGTCGGGCAGCGCGTGCGCCGCCTCGTCGGGCATCTTCTTGCCGAAGAGTTCGACCTCGCCCTCGGTGGGGCGCACCAGACCGAGCAGCATCCGGATGGTCGTCGTCTTGCCCGAGCCGTTGGGGCCGAGCATCCCCAGCACGGCGCCTTCGGGAACGTCGAGGTCGACGTGGTCCACGGCCACCGTGCGGCCGTAGACCTTGCGCAGGCCCCTGGTGCGGGCCGCCATGGGTACCGCCGGGGCGGACGCCTCCTGCGAGACGCCCGTCCCGGCTTCGAACGTGGTGGTCACTTCGCGGCCAATGCCTCGAAGAGAACCTGCTCCGGCACCGCGCCGATGGCATAGCGGCCGTCGTCGGTCAGCACGCCGGTGCCGACCTTGGTGGTCACCAGCCAGCCGCTGCCCCAAGCGCCGCTGACCGGCTTGGCGAACCGCGAAAGCAACGCCTTCGGGTCGACCTGGCGGCCTTCCTCGTCCTTCGCGGAACCGGCCTTGGCCAGCGCGTCGGCCGGGATCTTGCCGGTGATCGCGGTGTCCCAGCCGTCGCCGACGACCTTGACCTCGGACTTCGCCTGCTCGGCCAGCTCACGGTTCTTCGGGTCGACCTCGGCGGTCTTCTCGGTCACCTTCGCGCCCTTCGGCGGGGTGAACTCGAAGTTCGACGCGGGCTGGTTCGCGAAGTTGATCTCGCTGAACGAAACCTCGAACGCCGGCGAGGAGGTGCCGTTGGCCAGCACCGTCAGCCGCAGCGGCATCCGGGTCTGCTCGTCGATCGCGACCCGGATCTCCCGCAGGAGCGTCCGCTCGGTCGGCTTCGGGGTCAGCACCAGCTCGTACGCCGACCGGTTCGCCACGGAGGACGTCCCGTCGACGGCGATCGTGCTGCTCTCACGCACCTTGCCGAGCAGCTCCGAAGCCACCGTGGCCGGGTCGACGGCCTTGCCCTCGACCTTGTTCTGGTGCTCCTTGGCCAGGCCGGCCGGGATGGTCACCTTGGTCGCGGAGTTGTCCTTGGAGTTGTACTCCCAGACGGACTGGCCGTTCTGGACGATGGTCTGCTGGCTGGAGCCCTCGGTGAGCGACACCTTGCTCTTGCCCGCGCCGTCGGTCGAGATCTGCGCCGAGTCGATGCTCAGTGCGGACGCCCCCGGCAGCGTGCTGCCGATCTGCGGCAGGCCGAGGTCGTTGTTGACCTTGACCTTCCCGTCGAACGCCGCCGGCTTCGCGTTGAGCGTGGACTGCACCAGCTCTTCGGCGCTGATCTGCGGCAAGACCGGAGCGTCACCCGCGGTGGCCGGCATCGCGACGACGGCGAGCCCGCCGACGCCCAGTGCCGTTCCCACCACCGCCGCGGTGATGGCCTTCCTCTTCGGATCCATGCTGTCTCTCCCTGTTTCCCCGGGCCCCAGTGTGCTCGGGTCTTGGCGACAACGCTTCCCCGGAAACGCTGAGATACCACTCAGACTCCGCCGTCGGAGCTGAGATGGCGCTGAGAGCTCGCGCGTGAGCTGGTGAAAGCGTGAATGATGAAGGACGTGAAACCTCGAGTACTGGTGGTCGACGACGAACCCGGCGTGCGCAAGGCACTGCAGCGCGGGCTGCGCGCCGAGGACATGGACGTGGTCACCGCGGCCGACGGGCCCAGCGGCCTGCGGCTCGCGCAGACGGGTTCCTTCGACGTCGTGCTGCTCGACATCATGCTCCCGGGTCTCTCCGGTTACCGCGTGCTCGAACGGCTGCGGGCGCTCGGCGTCACCACGCCGGTGCTGATGATCTCCGCGAAGGACGGCGAGGTCGATCAGGCCGACGGCCTCGACCTCGGCGCCGACGGCTACCTCGTGAAGCCGTTCTCGTTCGTCGTCCTGGTCGCGCAGGTGCGCGCGGTGCTGCGGCGGGCCACGCCGGACGCGATCCGCGGGCCGCTGCGGATCGGGGCGCTCGAAGTCGACCGGAGCCTGCGGCAGGTCCGCTACGACGGCATCGAGGTGGCGTTCAGCCCGCGCGAGTTCGCGCTGCTGGAGGTACTGGCCGGCCGCGCGGGAACGGTGGTCACCAAGGACGAGCTGCTGCGCGCCGTCTGGGGTGACGAACAGGCCGCGACCCGCAACGTCGTCGAGGTCTACGTCGGCTATGTGCGGCGCAAACTCGACGCCGTCGGAGCGGGCGCCCTGGTCCGGACCGTGCGGGGGCACGGATATCTGGCGTCGGACGCGCAGCTGGACGAAGTGATCGCCCCGGCGGGACAGGGGTGATCGGCTCGCCGTCTTGGTGGCGCCGCCGTTCGCTCCAGGTCCGGATCACCCTGCTCACGGCCGCGGTCACGCTCGGGTTCCTGCTCGGGCTGGCGGCGGTCGCCGGGGACAATCTCCAGCCGCTGCTCATCGGCTCGGTCGACGACGAACTGAGCGTCCAGCTCGAGACGGCGAAGACCGACGTCTCGGCAGGGCGGCAGCCGACGGCCTCGGCGGTCACCGTCCGTGTCCTCGACACCGGTGGCGGCCCGGTGGACGGCCTGCCACCCGCGAACCTCGGCCCCACGGAGGTCCGCGCGCTGAAGGCGGGGGAATCGGTCACGACCGGCGGTGAGCACAGCTGGCGCTGGGCGGGCACCGTGGTCACCGCGCCCGACGGACAGCAACGGCTCATCGTCGTGGGCGCGGGCCTGGTCGGCTTCGCGACCGCTGTGCATTCCGGTGGGCTGTGGCTGTTCGCGGTCGCGTCCGTGGGCGCGGTGGGCGCCGGGATCGCGACGTGGCTGCTGGTGCGGTTCGCGCTGCGGCCGGTGGCGCGGATGCGCGGGTCGGTGCGGGCGCTCCCGCCGGGCGCGCGGCTCCCGTTGCCGGATTCGCACGACGAACTCCGCGCGCTGGCCGAGGAGTTCAACGCCCTGCTGGCGCGGCAGGAAGAAGGCGCCGACCGGCTGCGGCGGTTCACCGGGGACGCCGCGCACGAGCTCCGCTCGCCGGTCGCGTCGATCCGTGTGCAGGCCGAGGTCGCCGTCACCAATCCCGACCCCGAGCTCGCCCAGGAGACGCTCTCCGACATCCTCGAAGAGGCGGAGCGGCTCTCCGCGCTGCTCGACGGGCTGCTGGCGCTGGCGAGGTCGGACGCGGGGGAGGTGCCGCCCACGGAACCTGTCGAGCTGGTGAGCGAGGTTCGGGCGGCCGTCGCGCGGATGCCCGCCGACGCGCCGGAGATCCGCGTGAGCGGCACTGCCGGGACGGCGTGGGCGCTGGCCACCCACGCCGAGGTCGAGCTGGTGCTGAGCAATCTGCTGCGCAACGCGGGCCGGTACGCGCGGGGGCAGATCGTCGTTTCGGTGCTGGCGGCGCGGTCCACCGTGCGGGTGGTGGTCGACGACGACGGGCCGGGTATCGCGCCGGAGCACCGGGAGCGGGTCTTCGACCGCTTCTACCGCGTTTCCGATTCGCGGGCGCGGTCCTCCGGCGGGACCGGGCTGGGGCTGGCGATGGTCGCGGAGGCCGTCCGGCGGCGCGGGGGCCGGGTGCGCGTCGGCGAATCACCCGATGGCGGGGCGCGGTTCCAGATCGTCTGGCAGGCGGCGCGGCCCAGCGGGGGGAGGGACCCCCCCCCCCGCTCCCACGAAAGGAGGGGGGACCCCCACGCCGGAGGGAGGGGTGGGGTGTGGGGGCAAGGATTGTAGGGAGGGGGCCGCAACAACTCATTGGCCTCCCCCTTCCCCCCGGCGAGGCGGGGGGACCCCCCCCCCCCCCCGCGGTCGTAGGGTGTGGCGCGTGGTGATCGTGGGTGCCGCCCTCGTGCGGAACGGACAGTTGCTGGCGCAGCAGCGGGCTTGGCCCGCCGACCACGCCGGGCAGTGGGAACTGCCGGGCGGGCGGGTCGAGGACGGCGAAAGCGACGAGGCCGCCCTGGCGCGTGAATGCCAGGAGGAGTTGGACGTCGCCGTGACGGTCGGGGGCCGGGTCGGCGACGACGTTCCGCTGCCGAACGGGAAGGTGCTGCGGATCTACGCCGCTTCGCTGGTCACCGCCGGAGCCGAGCCGCGGGCGGTGGAACACAAGGACGTCCGGTGGGTGTCCGCGCACGAGCTGGACGATCTCGACTGGCTTCCCGCGGACCGCGTCCTGCTCCCGGCTCTCCACGCCCTGCTACCTCCCGCGTGAAGGTCCCCTTCCCTCGGCTGAGCCGCGGGAAGGGGGCCTTCACGCGCGTTCAGCCCGCGCCGATGAGCCGCAGCGCGGACTGGAGCCGGTGCTCGCCGCGCTCCGCCGCCCGGACGGCACCCGCCTTGCGGACCCGCTCCAGCTCACCGGGGTCGGAGAGCAGTGCCAGCGCGCCCTCCCGGACCGGCCGCAGTTCCTCGATGAGCGCCTCGGCGACGGCCTCTTTCACCTGGCCGTAGGAGTCGTACCGGTCGGCAAGGACCTCGGGCTTCTCCTTGACGCACGCCGCGAGGATGTCCAGCAGGTTCGCCATCCCCGGCCGGGATTCCGGCGCGTAGGCGGGCTTGGACCCGCCGTCGGTCACCGCGCGTTTCACCTTCCGCCTGACCTGGTCTGCCTCGTCGAGGACGAAGACGACCCCGGCCTCCTCCCGCGTCGATTTCGACATCTTCCGCGTCGGCACGGCGAGGTCCATGATCCGCGCGCCGGCGGGCGGCAGCACCGCCTTCGGCATGGTGAACACGTCGCCGTAGGTGGAGTTGAACCGCTTCGCCAGCGTTCTCGCCAGTTCGACGTGCTGCCGCTGGTCCTCGCCGACCGGGACCTCGCCCGCGCCCTGCAGCAGGATGTCCGCCGCCATCAGCACCGGATAGGTCAGCAGGGACAGCCGGACGCCCGCCTGGCCCTTCGACTTCTCCTTGAACTGGATCATCCTGGCGGCCTCGCCGTAGTTGCAGGTGCACTCGAGGACCCAGTTGAGGGCGCCCAGCTCGCGGGCGATGTCGGACTGCACGAACACGCGGTCCGGCTCGATCCCGGCCGCGATCAGCACGGCCAGCTGCTCGGAAGCCATCGAGCGCAGCTTCGCCGGATTGTGCGAGTTCGTCATCGCGTGCAGGTCGGAGACGAAGTACAGGTCGTCCGGCCCGCCCTCGTCCGCCCAGCGCCGAATGGCCCCCAGGTGGTTCCCGACGTGGACGTGGCCGGACGGGGTGATCCCGGACAACCTGATCATCTGCCTTCTTCCTTCCGGATTCGGGCCGCCCCGGGGTCCGGGCACGAAAAAGGCCGCCCGGTGGGGCGGCCTGGTGGTGCGCTGGAGTGGTTCAGCGCAGGACTGCGGGGCCGCCGGAGGGCGGCCACCACTGGGCGTTCTGCGCGCGCATGCCCGTCATCCTACCCAGGTCCCGCAAGTAGTCCTCTTGTTGCGGTGGTTGGTGTCGAACTACCGCAACAAGAGGACTAAACGCGGGGGAGAAAAGGCGCGCGTCACTCATTCCGGGCACGTCGCGTCAACACTTCATATCGGCCGAGGCAGTACGCCCGTCATCTTGGCGATCCGGGTCTACCTTCATCTCATGTATGTCGTCCTGTTGACCTACACCGCGCCTATCGAAGAAGTCGACTACGTGCTCCCGGATCACGCCGACTGGCTGACCAAGCAGTACGAGCACGGGAATTTCCTCGCCTCCGGCAGGCGGAACCCCCGCGTCGGCGGCGTCATCATCACCAGGCCCATGGCCAGGGGAAAGCTGGACGCGATCCTCGCGACCGACCCCTTCTCGATCAAGCACATGGCCGCCTACGAGGTGATCGAATTCTCGCCGACCCGGACCGCGCCGGAACTGCGGGCGGTCAACGAGGCGGTGGTGCACTGACGATCTCCACGAGGCCGCTGTCAGGCCGCTTTCGCGATCTTCGTCTTCGCCTTTTTCAGGGCGAGAACGGGGCATTTTCCGCACCGTGACTTCGACCTGCAGCATTTCTTCTTGACCTTGCCGGACTTCATCCATTTGCGCACGAGCTTGTGCGGGTCGTCGGGAAGTTTCTTGCCCACTCGAGCTCCTCGTCGGACTACGTCGGCGACGCCTTCACGTTAGGTGAGGCTAACCGATCTTGGGGCGTGGGGGTGCTCACAGTTCGGCTACAGGTACCCTGGTGTGGTCTGCGTATGGCCAAAGTCGGCCGACGTTACTCGATCGCGTGAGTGAGCACTCGAGGCGGCGCGGGCACCACACCCGAACTTGAAACCTTTGGAGCCTTCGCGTGCCCGCAGCCAGCGCCACCGCAGTCGATGCCGGCCGCCATTCCGGCAAGACCCGGCCCGACCTGCGCAACGTCGCCATCGTCGCACACGTCGACCACGGCAAGACGACCCTCGTCGACGCCATGCTCCGGCAGTCCGGCGCCTTCGAGGAGCGCGCCGAACTCGTCGACCGCGTGATGGACTCCGGGGAACTCGAGCGGGAAAAGGGCATCACCATTCTCGCGAAGAACACCTCCATCCACCGCGAGACCGAGAACGGCCCGGTGACCATCAACGTCATCGACACCCCCGGCCACGCCGACTTCGGCGGCGAGGTCGAACGTGGACTGGCCATGGTCGACGGCGTCGTCCTGCTGGTCGACGCCAGTGAGGGTCCGCTCCCGCAGACCCGGTTCGTCCTGCGCAAGACCCTCGAAGCCGGCCTGCCGGTGATCCTCGTGGTCAACAAGACCGACCGTCCCGACGCCCGGATCTCCGAGGTCGTCGAGGAGACCCACGACCTGCTGCTCGACCTGGCGGGCGACATCGAGGACGCCGACCTCGACGCGATCCTCGACCTGCCGGTCGTGTTCGCCTCCGCGCGAGCGGGCAAGGCGAGCCTCGAGCAGCCCGCCGACGGCGCGGTGCCCGAGAGCGAGAACCTCGACCCGCTGTTCGAGACCCTGCTGCGTCACGTGCCGCCGCCCTTCGCGGACCGGGAAGGCCCGCTGCGCGCGCTGGTCACGAACCTCGACGCGTCGAACTTCCTCGGCCGGATCGCGCTGATCCGCATCCACTCCGGCAACCTGCGCAAGGGCCAGACCGTGGCCTGGATGCGCGAGGACGGCACCATCCAGAACGTCCGGATCTCCGAACTGCTCGTCACCGAGGCGCTCACCCGCGTCCCGGCGACCGAGGCCAGCGCGGGCGAACTGGTCGCCATCGCGGGCATCCCCGAGATCACCATCGGCGACACGCTGGCCGACGTCGAGAACCCCGAGGCGCTGCCCCGGATCGCCGTCGACGAGCCCGCCATCTCGATGACCATCGGTGTCAACACCTCGCCGCTGGCCGGCCGCAGCGGCGGCGACAAGGTCACCGCCCGTCTGGTCAAGGCCCGCCTCGACCAGGAGCTGATCGGTAACGTCAGCATCAAGGTGCTGCCGACCGAGCGTCCCGACACCTGGGAGGTCCAGGGCCGTGGCGAGCTGGCGCTGGCGATCCTCGTCGAGCAGATGCGCCGCGAGGGCTTCGAGCTGACAGTCGGCAAGCCGCAGGTGGTCACCCGGATGATCGACGGCAAGCTGCACGAGCCGTTCGAGCGCCTGTCGATCGACTCCCCGGAGGAGCACCTCGGCGGCATCACGCAGCTGCTGGCCGCTCGCAAGGGCCGCATGGAGCACATGGGCGGGCACGGCTCGGGCCGGATCAAGCTCGACTACGTCCTCCCGGCGCGCGGCCTGATCGGCTTCCGCACCGACTTCCTCACCGAGACCCGCGGCACCGGTATCGCGAACCACGTCTTCGAGGGCTACTTCCCGTGGGCGGGCGAGATCCGCACCCGCCACTCCGGTTCCTTGGTCGCGGACCGCTCCGGCCCGATCACCGCGTACGCGATGATCCAGCTGGCCGACCGCGGCACCTTCTTCGTCGAGCCGGGCGCCGAGGTGTACGAGGGCATGGTCGTGGGCGAGAACCCGCGCGCCGAGGACCTCGACATCAACATCACCAAGGAGAAGAAGCTGACGAACATGCGTCAGTCCTCCGCCGACGTGATGGAGACGCTGGCCCGCCCGCGCAAGATGGGCCTGGAAGAGGCCCTGGAGTTCTGCTCCGTCGACGAATGCGTCGAGGTCGCCCCCGACGTCGTCCGGATCCGCAAGGTCACGCTGGACGTCAACCAGCGGGCTAAGGAGCGCAACCGCAACAAGAACCGCGGCTAGTCTCCGCGCGCAGACGTAAACGCGCCGAAGGGGCGTCGACCCGCTTCAACCTCTGGTTGGGCGGGGAGGCGCCCCTTCATCGCGTTTCCGTGGGAAGGGGCGCTTGCTCACTCAACGTGAGCAAGCGCCCTTCGTCATTCCGGGGGTTCCGGCGGTCACGCACCGTATTCGATCGGGTGTTTCCGGTGAAAAGGAGTCCTTTCCCGACAATTCCGAGGACGAAGTCGTTCTCCTTTTTGGACGGTGTTCACAACGCCGGAACGGTCTTCCCCGGCCGCGAGAGTGCGGTCCCGAGAACGCCGCCGTGAAAACGCGGGATCCTAAATGCGTCCGATGAGGACTCGTCGGAGAGCTTCCCTTCGGTAAACGACGCGAGAACGGCACCGGCGAAGTGATCACGATCGTTTTGCCATGAATCGTCCGGTGGCGAACATTCCGGCGGGCGTTCCGGAATGTTCCGGGCTCGCGGAACCGATTTCCGGCGCGTTCCGGCGGCCGTTCGCGGCACCGAAAAGTTTCCTTCGGCCCGGCCAGGGAACCTCCCGGGGCTCCCGGACGTCCACCGGAGGGGCGGCATCCGGTCGGGCGACGGCCGGGCCGATATGGGAATCTCGCTGTCAAGGCCGTGCCGGGCGTGGTAGCTCTATGGCGGCGGGGCGAGGGACAAACCAGGAGGATTCAGGCGTGCGGGTAGTGAACACAGCGGCGCCCATACTGGCGTGCGCGGCCGTGCTCCTCGCTGCTTGCAGCAACACCCCGCCCCCGCCCGTGGTTAGCTCCTCAGCCTCCCCTGTGAGCACTTCGACCACGAAGGCGCCTTCGCAGGTCGTCGTGGGTGTCGACGACGTTCTCGGCGGCTACAACCCGCACAACCTCGCCGATGCCTCCCAGGTGACGTCCGCGCTCTCGCAGCTGCTGCTCCCGTCGGTGTTCCGCCCGAAGGACGACGGCAGCTTCGAGCTGGACAAGAACCTGATGAAGTCCGCCGAGGTCGTCTCGCAGCAGCCGTTCACGGTCGCCTACACGATCCGGCCGGACGCCTCCTGGTCCGACAGCGCGCCGATCGCCGCCGAGGACTTCGCCTACCTCCGCGAGGCGATGCGCGATCAGCCCGGCGTCATCGGCGCCGCGGGCTACCGGCTGATCTCCGACATCCAGTCGCGTGAAGGCGGCAAGCGCGTCGAAGTCACCTTCGGCAAGCCGTACCCGGGCTGGCAGACGCTCTTCAACAACCTCCTGCCCGCGCACCTGCTCAAGGACGCCCCGAACGGCTGGCAGGGCGCGCTGGCGAGCACGTTCCCGGCCGTCGCCGGGCCGTACTCGATCAAGGGGCTCGACACGGCGCGCGGAGAGGTCGTCCTGGAGCGCAACGAGCGCTACTGGGAGAAACCCTCCGCACTGGACCGGATCGTGCTCCGTGCGGCCGATCAGGACGGCACACTGGCCGCTCTGCGCAGCGGCAACGACCAGTTCGTGATGACCAGGACCGACGGCACCGGTCTCAAACGGCTCGGCGAGCTCGGTTCCGCGGTCCAGCTGCACACGGTCGCCCGCCCCACGGTCGCGCAGATCCTCCTGCGGCCGGTGAGCCCGACGCTGTCGGATCCGAAGGTGCGCGAAGGCGTCACCGCGCTGATCGACCGGGGCAAGCTGATCACCGAGGCGGCGGAGGGCGGCCCGTCGGACAAGCTCCGCGCCGACGCCCAGGTCCGCGTCCCGTCGGCCACCGGCTTCCAGCCCACGATTCCGGCGCCCGGCCCGCCGTCGACGGCCGATCCGGCCAGGGGCGAGGAGCTGCTCAAATCCGCCGGGTACACCAAGGAAGTCGGGACCTGGCGCAAGAACGGGAAGAACCTTTCGCTGGTCGTGGCCTCACCCGCCAAGCAGGAGCCGTACGCGACGATCGCCAAGGAGCTGACGGCGCAACTGGTGGCCGCGGGGATCGAGGTCAACGCGATCGCGCCGCAGCCGAGGGAGCTGTTCTCGACCCTGCTGGCCATGCCGGTGCTCAACGGGATCCAGCAGACGACGCCGGAGGGCGCGGGCAACGTCGGCATCGACATCGCCGTGATCGGCCAGGTCACCGGCGGTGCGGACGTCGCGTCGGCGCTGGCGTCCACCTTCGGCTGCCGCCCCGATCAGCTCACCGAGAAGACCAAGGCCGTCGTCCCGGGGAACCCGCTGGGCTTCTGCGACCCGGCCCTGCAGCCGTCGATCGACGCCGCGCTGACCGGCACCACGCCGGTCGTCGACACGCTTTCGACCCTGGAACCGGAATTGTGGCGTCGGAATGTTGCCATTCCGTTGTTCCAGCTGGCCGATACCCTGGCCATCGGCTCTGGTATTTCCGGAGTAACCGCAGGTCCTCCTATGGTGGGCCCTTTCGGGTCGGCGGTGAACTGGACGCGCGGTCCGAAGTAGCCGATTCGAGTCGAAGTTCGCCCCTGGAGGGTGACCTTTCCCGGCACGTTCGAGTGGCCGACTGATTCCTCCAGGTAACCACTGTATTTCTCGATGTCAGCCGCAAGTTACCCTTTGGTCACGATCCCCCCGTAACTGGTGACTGTTCGTGCATTTCCTTTCTAGCGTGCACCCGCAGTGCGCCAAATGAGTGTTGCTTGGCGTGTCATAGGCTCCGGGCCATCTCACCGGAGCGGTGTGGGGTCCTGTTCCGATCTCAGGAGCCCAGTGCTAGGAGGGCACACTTCATGAGGAAGTCCAAGGCAGTCTCCGCCTGGTCGCTCGTCGCGGCCTCCGCGCTTGTGCTGAGCGCATGCAGCGGTGGCGACAGCGGCAGTACCGACCAGAACGGGTCGTCGACCGACATCAAGAGCATGGCGGTCGGCAAGGCGCAGAACGGCGAAAACTTCAAACTCGCGGACACCCCGGGGTACGAAGGCACCGTCACGGTGGGCATCGATGACGGGTACTCGGGCTACAACAACGACACGCCTGACACCAACTCGTCGTACAACACCTACATCTTGACTGCCGTGCTCGCCGGTGCCGACGTGCTCGACGGCAACAACAAGGTGCTGCTGAACAACGACGTTTTCGACTCCTGGGAGGTCACCACCAAGGAGCCGCAGACCGTCGTTTACAAGATCAAGCCGAACGTCAAGTGGTCCGACGACGCGGCGTTCGACTGTGACGACATGTACCTGTCGTGGCTGGCGCACAGCGGCAAGGCGAAGACCGCGGACGGCAAGCAGGCCTTCCTCGCGGCCTCGACCACCGGTTACTCGCTGATCAACGAGGCGACCTGCAAGGACGACCTCACCTTCGAGACCAAGTACACCGAGCCGTACCTGGACTACAAGGGTCTGTTCAACTCGACCGCGATCATGCCCGCGCACATCATCGAGAAGAACACGAACATCCCCGACATCACCAAGCTGGCCCCGACCGGCGACGCGGCGCAGCTGACCGCCGCCGGCAAGTTCTGGTCGAACGACTTCAAGGGCTTCAAGGCCGAGAACATGCCGGCGTCCGGCCCGTACAAGATCACCGCGTTCGACGCCAACCAGAAGGCCGTCACGCTCGAGAAGAACCCGAAGTGGATCGGTGGCAAGGGTGGCCCCTCCAAGATCGTCGTGAGGGCGATGGAGGACACCAAGGCCATGGCGACCGCGCTGCAGAACGGTGAGATCGACGTCGCGGCGTCGACCCAGCCGGACGCCACCGCGGCCAACACCCTCAAGAGCCTTTCGGCTCAGGGCGTGACCTACGGTTCGGGCTCGCAGCTGACCTTCGAGCACTTCGACTTGAACTACAAGAAGATCTTCGCGGACAAGTCGCTGCGCAAGGCGTTCTTCGAGGTGGTCAACCGCCAGGAGATCACCGACAAGCTGCTCAAGGAAGTCCAGGCCGACGCGACCCCGCTGAACAGCATCGTGTTCATGCCGGGCGAGCAGGGCTTCAAGGACCTGTACGGCAGCAAGGCCGGTCTCGGCGCCGAGGCCGCCGCCAAGACGCTGACCGAGGCCGGCTGGGCCAAGGGCGCTGACGGCATCTTCGCCAAGGACGGCAAGCGCGCTTCGTTCAAGATCTCGCACAACCAGAACGCCCGCCGGACGCAGACCGTCGAGATCGTGATCTCGCAGGCCAAGCTCGCCGGTATCGAGATCACCGACGAAACCGACGCCAACTTCCTGAAGGGTGGCCGTCTCGCGGCCGGCGACTACGACGTCGCGCTCTTCGGCTGGTCGGCCGCTCCGTTCAAGGCCGAGCAGAAGTCGATCTACATCACCCGGGTCGACGACAGCAGCCAGAACTACCAGGGCCTGTCCAACCCGACGATCGACTCGGCGTTCGAGGCGGCCGTGAAGGCCACCGACGAGGCCGTGCAGCTGGAGAACTACCAGAAGGCAGACCAGGCGATCGCGGACGAGTACGCGACGCTGCCGCTGTTCCAGACCCCGTCCATGTGGGCGTTCAAGGGCATCGACCGCACTTACATGCAGTCGTACAACGGTGTCCTGTGGAACGTCGGTGAGTGGGAGCAGAAGAAGTAGGGTCTAGGCCCGCTTTTTCTCACCATTCGCCTACGCGATCCTGGTGGTACGGGGCCCGGTCAAAAGCCGGGCCCCGTACCCGCCGGAAGTAGCTGTTGACCGTAGGGTTACCGCCACTACGGTGGACAACCGGGCAGCGGTCCAGTACTTCGGCGGCCAGGCCCGGATGAGGAGCAGTTCGTTGAACCTGGTGATCTACATCCTTCGCCGTCTGGCGATCTCGATCCCCGTCCTGCTGGTCGGGACTTTTCTGTGTTTCATCATGGTCGCCGGCACGGGCGACCCGCTGGGTGAGCTGAGAAGCAACCCCGCCATGAGTCCGGAGACCTTGAACCAGATCGCGAGTCAGCTCGGTCTGGACAAGAACATCGTTCTCCGGTACTTCGACTGGCTCGGCAGCTTCGTGAGCGGGGACTGGGGCATTTCGATCGCCCAGGGCAACGCGCTGGCCCCGGTGTTCCCGAAGGTCATGGCCGCGTTCGAGGTCACCGCCAAGCTCGTCGTCGGCGCGGAACTGCTCGCGCTGGTCCTCGGCGTCCTCGTCGGTGTCGTCGCCGCTGTCAAGCAGTACTCGATCATCGACTACATCGCGACGACGCTGGCGTTCCTGCTGTTCTCGATGCCGATCTTCTGTGTCGCGATCGTCCTCAAGGGATACGCGATCCAGTTCAACGGCTGGGTCCGGGACCTGGGACTGTCCGATGTGCTCGGTAATCCCTGGATTCGCACCACGAGCCCTGAATCGTTGAACTTCGACGGTCCAGGCGGGTTCCTGGCCAGTTACGTGGGCGCCTACCTGTTGCCGACGCTGTCCATCATGGCGATCAGCTTCGCCGCGTACAGCCGGTTCCAGCGGGCCTCGATGCTGGAGACGCTGAACGCCGACTACGTCCGGACCGCGCGGGCCAAGGGCCTCGCCAACGGGCGGGTCATCTTCCGCCACGCGTTCCGGAACGCCCTGATCCCGGTGACCACGTTGTTCTCCGTCAACTTCGGTGCCGTGCTCTCGGGCGCGATCATCACCGAGTCGGTGTTCAACTGGAACGGCATGGGTAAGTTGCTCGTAGAAGCCGTGACCAAGAGCGATCCCCAGGTGATGATGGGCTGGCTGGTGGTCATCGCCACGAGCATCATCATCGCCAACCTGATCGCCGACCTGATGTACGGCATCCTGGACCCGAGGATTCGCGTTGGCTGACTTGAATTCCCTAATCACGGCGGACAACGCCGAAGGCAAGCTTTCCCCGGAAGCGCTGCCCGAGCCCCGGAGTCAGGGCAAGCTGGTCCTGCGCAAGTTCCTGCGGCACAAGCTGGCCATGATCTGTACGGCGATCCTGCTGATCCTCGTGCTGACCGTGATCATCATGCCGATCTTCTGGCCGTACGACTACGAGGACAGTTCCTTCCCGTCCTTCGCGAAGCCCAGCGGGGATTACCCGCTCGGGACGACGCAGGTCGGCAAGGAGATGGTGTCGCAGATCCTGCGCGGTACCCAGTACTCGCTCCTGATCGCGCTCATCGTGTCGATCGTCGCCACCACCATCGGCACCGTTTTCGGGGCCATGGCGGGGTATCTGCGCGGGTTCACCGATTCGGCGATCTCGCGGGTGACGGACCTGTTCCTGATCGTCCCGCAGATCGCCGCGGCCGCGATCCTGGCGAAGGTGTTCGGCGGTGGTGCCTGGTACATCGTCGCGATGGTGCTGGCGGCCTTCGGCTGGATGTCGATCGCCCGTATCGCCAGGGCCGAGTCGATGTCCCTGTCCCAGCGCGAGTTCGTGGACGCCGCTCGCGCGTCCGGCGCCGGGACGATGCACATCGTGTTCAAGCACCTGGTGCCGAACATGGTCGGTCTCATCACGGTCAACGCGACCCTCGCGGTCGCGCAGGCCGTGCTGATCGAGGCGGCGCTGTCCTTCATCGGGCTGGGGGTGCAGCTGCCGGACACCTCGCTCGGCCGCGTCATCCTCGAGAACTACTCGCAGCTGCAGAACCGGCCAGCGCTGTTCTTCGGCCCGTTCGTCGTGCTGGTGCTGATCTCGCTGACGATCAACTTCATCGGTGACGGCCTGCGGGACGCTTTCGACCCGCGGCAGCGCCGGATGAAGGCGTAACACCTGCTTTAGCGGGGGGAGGGGACCCCCCCCCCGCCCCCCCACGGAAAAAGGGGATTCACCAGCCTTAGGGGGGGTGGGGTGATGGCTTGTCCCCCCCTCCTCTTTTCCCTCAA
>NZ_JBVILA010000001.1:930748-983030 GCF_055580625.1 Amycolatopsis sp. NPDC031561
AGGGCGCAACACTTTTTTTGGCCCGGAAACCCCCCCCTCCCTCGGCCCGGCAGGGGAAGGGGGCCCTCCCCCCGCTTGGGGTGGTGTGGGTGACGGTCTCGCACGCGCGTATGTGTGTCATGAAAGGGGCTTTCAGGACGAAAACCGTCCTGAAAGCCCCTTTCATGACACACCCAGAAGCGTCAGTCCGCGACCGGAGCGAGCTTGCCCGCCTCCCAGGCCGCACGCCGCTTGGCCTGCAGCACCGGGTCCGCCACCGGAGCGGCCGAGAGCAGGCGGCGCGTGTACTCCTCGCGCGGCGAGTGCAGCACCTGGTCACGGGTGCCGACCTCGACGAGCTTGCCGTGCTGCATCACCGCGACACGGTCGGCCAGCAGGTCGACGACGGCGAGGTCGTGGCTGATGAACAGGCACGCGAACTGCAGCGAGCGCTGCAGGTCGAGGAACAGGTCCAGCACCCGGGCCTGCACCGAGACGTCCAGCGCCGAGGTCGGCTCGTCCGCGATCAGCAGCGCCGGGTCGAGCGAGAGCGCCCGCGCGATGGCGACGCGCTGGCGCTGGCCGCCGGACAGCTCGTGCGGGTACCGGTTGCGGTAGTGGCCGCCGAGCTCGACCTTGTCCAAAAGGGACGCCACACGCTCGTTCAGCGCCTTGCCCGCCAGGAACTTGTGCAGCACCATCGGCTCGGCGATCGACTCGCCGATGGTCATCTTCGGGTCCAGCGTGGACGCCGGGTCCTGGAACACGATCGAGAAGTAGCGGCGCAGCGGGCGCAGATCCTTGTTGGACATGTTCGTGATGTCCTTGCCCGCGATCGAGACGGTGCCCTCTGTCGGGGTCAGCAGGCGGATCGCGCAGCGGCCGACGGTCGACTTGCCGGAACCGGATTCGCCGACCAGGCCCACGATCTCGCCCTTGGCGATGCTCAGCGAGACGTCGTCCACCGCGCGGTTCTTCGCCTGGCCGCGGCGGCCGGGGTACTCCAGCACGAGGTTCTTGATCTCGAGCGCGGGCGCGTTCTCCTCGATCACGGCCGCGAGTTCGCTGTCCTCGAGGCGGATCTCCTCGGCGATCTTCGAAGCCTCGTCGCTGTCGGCGGAGATGCCGGCGTCGTCGAGCAGGCGGCGTCCTTCGGGGCGCTGGCCGAGCACGGGCACCGCGGCGAGCAGCTTGCGGGTGTACTCCTCCCGCGGCGACGCGAACAGGTCGCGCACCGGCGCCTCTTCGACGATGTTGCCCTGGTACATCACGACCACGCGGTCGGCGAGGTCGGCGACGACGCCCATGTCGTGCGTGATCAGCACGATGGCGGTGTTGAGGGTGTCACGAAGCTTGCGCAGCAGGCCGAGGATCTCCGCCTGCACGGTGACGTCGAGTGCCGTGGTCGGCTCGTCGGCGATGATCACCTTCGGGTCGCACGAGATCGCCATCGCGATGACGACGCGCTGGCGCAGACCGCCCGAGAGCTGGTGCGGGTACTGCTTGAAGCGCAGCGGCGGGTTCGGGATGCCGACCATCTCCAGCAGCTCGATGGCGCGCTTGTCGGCGGCTTCCTTCGAGATGTCCTGGTGGGAGCGGAGCGCCTCGCGCAGCTGCCAGCCGACGGTGTAGACCGGGTTCAGCGCGGTCATCGGCTCCTGGAAGATCATCGCGACCTGGTTGCCGCGGATCTTCTGGAGGTCCTTCTCCTTGAGGTCGGCGAGGTTGCGGTCGCCGAGGCGGAGTTCGCCCGCGATCCGGCTCGTCTTCGGGAGCAGCCCGAGCACCGACATCGAGGTCACCGACTTGCCGGAACCGGACTCGCCGACCACCGCGACGATTTCACCAGGCTTGACGTCGAATCCGATGCCCTTGACGGCGTCGACCACGCCGTCGTCGGTCGGGAACGAGACGCTCAGGTCGGAGATGGACAGAACCGAACCCGACACGCCGCCGAGGTCCGACGATGCTGCTTCAGTGCTCACCAAGATGCCCTTCGTGGGGGTACATATGGTCACGGCGCAAAGCCCGTGACTCGCGCGAGGATAACCGAGAGTCGCCCGACTAAGGTCGGTGCTCGGGGCTTCCGTTCCCGACACCCTATAAAGGAAAGCGCGCCGTGTTCGAATTAGTCTTCAAGCCGTGATCTCCGCGCGGCCCAAATTGCTCCTCGTGCACGCCCATCCGGACGACGAGAGCATCACCACCGGCGGCACCATCGCGCGCTACGCGGCCGAAGGCGCCGACGTGACCGTCGTCACGTGCACTCTCGGTGAGGAAGGCGAGATCATCCCGCCGCTTCTCGCCGGGCTCGGTTCGTGGGCTTCCGATCAGCTCGGCGGCTACCGCGCGGGCGAACTGGCGTCGGCCTGTGCCGCGCTGGGCGTCACCCGGCACCGGTATCTCGGCGGCATCGGGCGATGGCGTGACTCGGGGATGGCCGGGACGCCGTCCGCGGCCCACCCGCGCGCGTTCTCCGGCGGCGACCTCGACGAGCAGGCGGCCCAGCTCGCGAAGATCCTCGACGAGGTCCGGCCCGAGGTCGTCGTCACTTATGACGCTTTCGGGGGTTACGGGCATCCCGACCACATCCGCGCGCACGAGATCACGATGGCCGCCGCGCCGAAGGCATCTTCGGTCGAGCGGGTCTTTCACACCGTTTCTTCCCGCGACGCCGTCACCGCCGGGCTCGCCGCGCTGCGCGGGCGCTCGGCGTTCCGCGTCCCCGAAGACGGTGAACTGCCGGTGACACCGGACGAGACGATCACGACCGTTCTCGACGTCGGTGCGCATCTCCCCGCGAAGGCCGCGGCGCTGCGGGCGCACGAGACTCAGGTCAGCGTGCCCGCCCCGCCGCATCTCGCGGACCACTTCGCGCTGAGCAACGACGTCGCGCAGCCGATCACCCCGTACGAGTACTTCGTGCTCGCCCACGGACCGGCCGAGGGTGCCGCGGCCGACCTGTTCGGGGGACTGGCCAAGTGACGGTGACGCCGCCTCTTTCGACCGGACGGCGCTTGATGCTGGTGGTGCTGTGCTTCGCCGCGCTTCTGCTCGGGCTGCTCGAACTGTTCTTCCTGCCGCTGCGGCTCGACGGCATCGTGCTGCCGAAGCTCGGTGACGCCCCGTTCCCGGTGACCGTGGTGCTCGCGGTGATCACGACACCGCTGTTGGTGAGGACGACCGCGAAAGTGGTCCGGCCCTCCTTTTCGGTGATTCCGCTGCTCGTCTGGGTACTTGTCGTACTGGGAATGGGCGTGACCGGGCCAGGTGGTGATCTGGTGCTGGTACAGGACTGGCGGGCACTGCTGCTGATCGGCGGTGGCGCCCTTCCGGGAGCGCTGGCGCTGGGCAGCGGTCTGGGCACGGCGGCGAAAGCCGCCAAGGGAGGCGAAGATGGGTGAAGCGATTTCGGATCGCCAGGTCGTGGCGGTGCTGCGGCCGTTCGTCCGCGCCTGCGGTCCGATGGTCGACGCGCTGCGTGACGCGGATCCGTTCGGCTTGCAGGCCAGGGGGCGGCGTGAGGACGCGCTGGAAGGCGTCGAGCCCAAGCTGAAGGACAAGCTGCTCGACGGGATCACCTCGGTCAAGGTGCCCGGCACCGCGGCCTGGGCGGAGATGACGAACTACCAGCGGACCGACTGGTGGGTGAACCGGGTCGGCCGGTTCACCGCGTTGATCACCGCGATCCCCGGTCTCGGCGGCGCGCTCGCCGACAGGCTGCCCGTGCAGGACGCGCTCGGCTCGGCGTCGCAGGGAGTGTTGCTGTGCGCGATCGCGGGGGAGTACGGCGTGACCGACGTCGGCGCCCGCGTCCGGCTGATCGCGTGGGTGCTCTTCGAACGCGACATCGATCCGGTGGTCGCGGCGGGTAAGCACGCCGAACACGACAAGGCCGCCGAAGACGACGAAGCGGCGAAGCTCACCGAAGAACTCGACGAAGCGAAGAAGAAGCACGGCAAGGTCACGCTGAAGGCGGCCGCGGGCACGCTGTGGCGACTCGGCCGGGGACTGCTGGGCATCGTCGAAGAACTGGAGAAGCGGCCTCGCGGCCGTCTTTTCCATCGTGCACTCGGGAAGTTGCCGGTCGTCGGCATGGCGGGCGACTACCTCGGCGAGCGATCCGGCCTCAAACGAGTCTGGAAACGGGCGCACGAGTGGTTCGTCGAACACCCCGACGGCGAACTCAGTTCCAGAACGTGAACGCGTCCTGGCCGTACATGGCGGCGAGTTTGAAACCTCCGACGGTGTCGAAGATCGCGTAGGACACCTTCCACAGCAGCGGGCTGGCTCCCGGCAGAAGGAACAGCACGGCGAACAGCGCGATCGGCGCCCACGGCCGGACCTTCGCGCCGAACTCGCGCGCGCCGGGCGAAAGGTAAGGCTCGATCGCGCCCCAGCCGTCGAGGCCGGGGATCGGCAGGATGTTCAAGAGGAACGTGACGATCTGAAGCAGCGCCAGGAACGAGAGCCCGATCACGAGCCCGTTCGCCATCGGCACCAGCGCGACGAGGAGCGCCAGCACCACGCCGACGGCGAGGTTGCTCAGCGGCCCGGCGAGCGATACCCACGACTGGACGGAACGTGAACGCAGGCGCCCGTGTTCGATCCACACCGCGCCACCCGGCAGCGGGATGCCGCCGATGAT
The DNA here is from genome assembly GCF_055580625.1 of Amycolatopsis sp. NPDC031561. NCBI lineage: Bacteria > Bacillati > Actinomycetota > Actinomycetes > Pseudonocardiales > Pseudonocardiaceae > Amycolatopsis > Amycolatopsis sp. NPDC031561. The sequence goes on from NZ_JBVILA010000001.1 coordinate 935,376, forward strand.
GAGGAACACCAACGGCAGGATGATGGACAGCACCGGATCCGTGTATTTCCGGACGTCCATGGTCAGGTAACCCTTGTGGGCGACGCTGTGGTCACCGCCGCGGAACGCCACGACGGCGTGCCCGAACTCGTGCAGCGTCAGTGACGCGACCCAGCCGCCGGCGACGAGAAGGACCACTCCGGCGATGATCAGCGGGTCGTACTTCTGGCTGGAAATCGTGGTCGCATCACCGAAAGCCGCCAGTACACCGCCCAGGACGGTGACCGCGAGGATGCCGAGGAAGATCGGGCTGGGCCGCACTGCTGATCTCTGCACCCCACCAGTCTTCCGTATGCCCGATGTGAAGTTACCGGCGTGTCCCCTTGCGCGATGGGGCGCGGGTATCCCCCGAACTCGCTACTCCGCTTGACCTGACCGCACTACACGGGTGTAATCACAGTGATGTCATTCGTCGCTGGAAGGGGGCGGCGGATGGTGTTTCAACACCGCCAGCCTGGGGAGTGCGTGGACAGCGAGGAGGCGGACGTGCGGTTGGAAGCAGATGGAAGGGAATGGGGGCAAGTCGTGGGTTGGGGTGAGGTCCCGGAGCAGCAACTGGGCGATCTCACCGAGCTTTTCGACGATGCCTCCGCGGAAGAGCAGGACTGGCAGGAACGGGCCCTCTGCGCGCAGACGGACCCGGAGGCGTTCTTCCCCGAGAAGGGCGGCTCCACCCGCGAAGCCAAGCGGATCTGCCTCGGTTGCGAGGTCAAGGACGAGTGCCTCGAGTACGCCCTCGCGCATGACGAGCGGTTCGGTATTTGGGGCGGGCTCTCCGAACGTGAGCGTAGGAAACTGAAAAAGCGAGCTGTGTGACGGCGATCTCCGGCACCCTCAGTGCGCCGGAGATCGCTTCCTGCCCCGCATCCACATAGTGGGGCCACCAACGGGTGACAGGGTCGCGTCGTAGGGTGGCGGCACTCGACTTCGCCGCCACATCTGGAGTGCCCGTTGTCTCGCACTGCCGCGTCACCTGTGCTGCGCACGGTCCCCGTACTGGCCATTGTGGTCTGTCACAACGGCGAGAACTGGTTGCCACTGGCGCTTTCCGCGCTCCGGCGCAGCGGTGTCCGGCCCCGGCACGTGCTCGCCGTGGACACCGGCTCCACCGACCGGACGGCCAAGATCCTCGCCGACGCGGCCGCGCCCGAAGGCGTCGTCGGCGGTACCGACACCACTCCCGTTCTGGACGGGATTCTCACACTTTCGGATGACGTCGGCTTCGGTGCCGCGGTCGGCGAGGCCGTCGCGCACGCCGTCGAACGCTGGGGAGATCCCGGTGGCTGGCTCTGGCTGCTGCACGACGACTGTGCGCCGGAACCGGACTGTCTCGAGAACCTGTTGGCAGCGGCCGAAAACGAGCCCGAGGCGACGGTGCTCGGCCCGCTCGCGGTGGACTGGAGCGACCCGCGGCTGATCGTCGAAGCCGGACTGTCGACCGACGCCATCGGTCACCGGCAGCAGATCTCACCCGAAGAGGCCGACACCGCGGTGCTCGCCGTGCCGAGCGCGGGATCGCTGGTGCGGCGGGAAGTCTGGCACGACCTCGGCGGCTACGACCCCGGGTTTCCCTTGCTGCGCGAGGATCTCGACTTCGGCTGGCGCGCCAACGCTGCGGGCGGCCGCGTGCTCTCGGTGGCGGGCGCCAGGCTCCGGCACGCCCGCGCGCTCAGTACCGGGCAACGGGAACCGGACGCGCTCGGCCTTTCCCTCGCGACGGCGAACCGCGCGCACGGGCTCCGGGTGTTCCTCGTCAATTGTTCCCCGTTGTCCTTTTGGTTCGGCTTGATTCGAATTCCGTTCTTCGCGCTGTTCCGGGCGCTCGCGTTCCTGCTGCTGCGCCGCACCGGCGAGGCGGGCGCGGAACTCGCGGCGACCTGGTACCTGCTGCGCGGCCGCGGCGGACTGCGCGCGGCCCGCGCCGAACGCCGGAAGACCGACCGGCCCGGTGACGTCCGCGGCCTGTTCACCGGGCGCGTGACGCGGATGCGCAACGCGGTCCGCGCCGGTGTCGTCGGCCTCGTCCGGCGCGGTGTCGAACGGGACTTCGCCCTCGGGACCGTGCCGGAGAGCGCGGACCAGGAAGGCGCCTGGATCCCGCCGGAGGCGTTGCGGGCCGGGCAAGATCGCCCCGTCGGCCCCGGCGCGCTGCCCGCCGGGGCGATGCGCGGGGTCGGCTCGCGGGGGACGGGACTCCGGCGGCCCAGCGCGGTCGTCGCGGTCGCCGTCCCCGAAGACGTATCCGAGAAACCCGCCGCGGGCAGGCCGAAACCGTCGCCGGTGCCGCGTGACGGCGGGCGGCGGCCGGAGCCGGAACTCGTGTTCGTCGAGGTCGACCGGAAGCGGGTGCTCGGCGCGACCGTGTTCGCCCCGCCGGTCCTCATGCTGGTCGTGCTGACGGCGCTCGCCTTCGTGGTCAACGGTTCCCGGCTCGGACTGGACCTCTTCGGCGGGAAACTGCTGCCCGTCGGCGGTCTCGGCGAGATCTGGTCGTCGTATCTCGCGCCGTGGCACGCGATCGCGGGCGGGACGGCGAGTCCCGCGCCCGCGACGTTGCCGGTGCTGGGCACCCTCGGCGCGATCTTCACGCCGATCGGCGGACCCGCGGCGCTGGTCGCGATCCTGCTGATCGGGGACATCCCGCTCGCCGCGCTGAGCGCCTACGTGGCCACCCGGCACCTTCGCGTGCGTCGCTGGGTTCGTGCCGTCGTCGCGGCGGCGTACGGCGTGCTGCCCGCCGCCACGGCTTCGGTCGCGCAGGGACGGCTCGATGTCGTTGTCGTGCACCTGCTGTTGCCGTTGGTGATCGCGGGCATCGTCGGGCTGCTGGTCCGGGCGGACTCGCGATGGCTGCACGTTTCCGCGCTGAGTGCGATCGGGCTGGCGCTGATCGGCGCGTTCTCGCCGCTGGCGCACGCGCTGGCGCTGGTCGGGCTGGTGGTCGGGTTCGTGGTGCTGCCCTCGCCGACCGGGCTCGCGCGGCGGATCGCGTCGGTCGGCATCGTGGTCTTCCTGCCGCTGGCGTTGCTGCTGCCGTGGCCGAGTGTGCTGCTGAGGCATCCGGAACTGCTGCTGCACGGGCTCGGCGGTGCCGCCACGGCCGCGTCCGGTGCCGATCTCGCCGGACTGGATCCCGGCGGTCCCGGCGCTTGGCCGATCGGGGTGGCGCTGGTCGCGGCCGCGATCGTCGCGCTGGTGGTCCGGCCGTCGAAGGGCGCGGGCGCCGGTGTCGCCGTCGTCGTGCTGGGTGTGCTCGGGCTCGTGGCGGTGCGGTTCGTGGCGGTGACGCCGATGACGGGCGGCGCGCACGCGACCGGGTACGCCGGGGTGCCGCTGCTGGTGATCGGCGCGGGGCTGCTGTGGACGGTGCTGGCCACCTGGCAGCGCGGCGGGACGACCGTCGAACCCGCGCCGTGGCTGACGAAGGTCACTGCTGTTGCCGGGGTGCTCGTGCTGCTGACGCTGGTGACCGGCGCGGTCGCCGCCGGCCGGGAAGGCCCGCTGCGGTCGGGTGCGCGTCCCTCGCTCGCCGCCGACGACCTGGCTTCCAGCGGACGCTCGGTCCTGGTCGTGGGCGAGCCCGTTCGGCAGACCGGGGGCCGGTTGCCGCTCTACGGCGACGACGAACTCGCGCCGACACCCGGCAGCGCCGACAGACTGGCCTCGTGGCGCCGCGACCTGCTGACCGGTTCGCCGGACGCGGTCAAGCAGGCCTTCGCGGCGGCCGCGGCCTCGGGCGTGCTGTACGTCGTGCTGCCCGCCGGTGCGGACGGTTCGGCTTTCGTCGCACTCGCGCGTGATCTGGTGGTTCTGGCGGCGCCGACCTCGGACGGGCGTCCGGTGCTGCGGCTGCTGCCCGCGGGCGGTCAGGTGGCGCTCATCTCGCCGGAACTGGCGCAGGCGGCCGTGACCGGCAAGGGCGCGCCGGGGGCGTCGCCAGGGGTGGCACCGGTACAGGCCGGGCTGCCGGACGTGCGGGTGCGCGTCTCGGAAGGGCCGACCGGACGGCTGCTCGTGCTGGCCGCGGAGTTCGAGGCGGGCTGGCAGGCGACCGTGGACGGCAAGGCCGTGCCGATCGTGCGGGCTTGGGGGCATCAGGTGGCGGTCTCGGTGCCTCCCACGCCTTCGGAGGTGGTGGTGGAGCACCAGGGCACCACCCGGAACCTGCTGCTGCTGGCGCAGATCGCCGCGGTGCTGTTCACGCTGCTGACGGCCGTGCCTACGCGGCGGCGGGACGGTCTGCCTTCTCGTTAGGTGCGGGGGCGTTGGGCTCGCCAAGTCCGTGAAGGACTCCTTGAGGGACTCTGGGTCCCTCAAGGAGTCCTTCACGGACCTGAGCTCCTGACGCGGATGCCCCCGGCGACCCGTGCAATGAACGGGCCTTTCCTTGCAAAATTCGCAAGGAAAGGCCCGTTCATTGCACGACAGCAAGTTGTCCACAGGCCAGTCCCCTTGTGGACAACTCGGGGCTACAGCACCGTTTCCGCAGGTCCCGTCGGTCCCTCGCGATACGCTGGGCTGGGGACGCCCCCCGGGGAAGGGCGGGGGCTGGGTCGGGGCGGTGTGGGAGAGAGAGTCAGTCGCCTTCGATGACGTCGGGTTCGACGCCCAGGTAGCCCGCCACCTGTTCGACGAGGACGTCGTGGACGAGTTCGGCGAGTTCGCCGGGGTCCTTCGCGCGTGCTTCGAGGGGGCGGCGGTAGAGGACGATGCGGGCGCGCGTCGGCAGTCCGGCTCGGTCGACGCCGGCGGGCACGAGCCGTGAGAGCGGGACGGCGCCGTCGTGCAGTACGCCGTCCACTCCGGCCGGTGCGCCATCCGAGCGAACTTCGGGAACGTCGTCGACGGCCACGTCGAGCTTCGTCAGCTCGTGCCGCCACCGCGCTTCGATCGGTTCGAGCGCGTCCAAAACCAGCGCGTCGAACCTCTCTGCCCTGCTAGCGGCGGCGGGAAGGGTCGACGGATACAGCGCTCCGCGCAGGCCCCGGCCGTGCCGGTCCCGGCGCATCCGCCGTCGCTGTCGGGAATCACGAGCCGTCGCCACGATCCGAAGGGTACGCGCTCGGCGAATCAAAGCGCGTGTCGCCGGTACACCTGGCCGGGGACGCGCTATCGTTCTCGATCGTGCGGAGCGTACGAAAGTGTTCGCGAACGGGTTGTCTCGAACCCGCTGTCGCCACGCTCACGTATGCCTACAGCGACTCGACAGCCGTAGTGGGGCCACTGGCCACCGCGAGCGAGCCGCACTCCTATGACCTCTGCGAGGCCCACGCCCTCCGGCTCACCGTGCCCAAGGGCTGGGAAGTCGTCCGGCACGAGGGGGCCTTCGCCGCTCCCGATCCCTCCGCCGACGAGCTGACCGCGCTGGCCGAGGCCGTGCGCGAAGCGGGCCGTTCCGACAAGCCCGCGCCCGACCCCGAACCCGAGGGTCCCTCCGGCAGGCGCGGCCACCTGCGCGTCCTGCCCGGCCGAGCCTGACACCAAGGCCCGCCGGTAGGCTTTCGAGGCGCCAGAGGGCGTTGTAACGAGACTATTGGCGGGGAGCAGGCGTGCCAGACCTTTCGGGCATCGTGAAGGCCTACGACATTCGCGGCGTGGTCGGTGAACAGCTGAACGCGGCGCTCGTCCGTGACCTCGGCTCGGCGTTCGCCCTGTTGATCAAAGCCGAGTCGGACGCGATCGTCATCGGCCACGACATGCGCGACTCCTCGCCCGAGCTGTCCGCCGCGTTCGCCGACGGTGTGACCTCGCAGGGCCTCGACGTCGTGACGATCGGTCTCGCCAGCACCGACCAGCTGTACTTCGCCTCCGGGTCGCTGAACCTGCCGGGCGCCATGTTCACCGCCAGCCACAACCCGGCGCAGTACAACGGCATCAAGCTGTGCCGTTCGGGCGCCGCGCCGGTCGGCCAGGACTCCGGTCTCGCGGAGATCCGCGACACCGTCGAGCAGGGTGTCCCCACCTTCGCGGGCCAGCGCGGCTCGGTGACCGAGAAGGACGTCCTCGCGGACTACGCGGCGTACCTGCGCAAGCTCGTCGACCTGTCCGGAAGCCGTCCGCTGAAGGTCGTCGTCGACGCAGGCAACGGCATGGGCGGCCACACCGTCCCGACGGTCTTCGCGGGCCTGCCCCTCGACGTCGTGCCGATGTACTTCGAACTCGACGGCAACTTCCCCAACCACGAGGCCAACCCGCTCGACCCGAAGAACATCGTCGACCTCCAGGCGAAGGTGCGCGAGGAAGGCGCCGACGCGGGTCTCGCGTTCGACGGCGACGCCGACCGCTGCTTCGTGGTCGACGAGCGTGGCGAGCCGGTGTCGCCGAGCGCCATCACCGCGCTGGTCGCGATCCGTGAGCTGGAGAAGGAGCCGGGCGGCACCATCATCCACAACCTGATCACGTCGAAGGGGGTACCGGAGATCGTCGCCGAGCACGGCGGCAAGCCGGTGCGCACCCGGGTCGGGCACTCGTTCATCAAGGCCGAGATGGCCAAGACCGGCGCGATCTTCGGCGGCGAGCACTCCGCGCACTACTACTTCCGCGACTTCTGGCGCGCCGACACCGGCATGCTGGCCGCGCTGCACGTCCTCGCCGCCCTCGGCGAGCAGACGGGCCCGCTGTCCGAGCTGACGGCGGAGTACTCGCGCTACGCGGCTTCCGGCGAGATCAACTCCACCGTGGACGACCAGGTCGCGCGCATGATGGCGGTCAAGGACACCTTCGCCGCGCGCGACGGCGTCGAGATCGACGAACTGGACGGGCTCACCGTGCAGCTTCCCGGCGGTGGCTGGTTCAACCTGCGCCCGTCCAACACCGAGCCGCTGCTCCGCCTGAACGTCGAGGCCGCCGACGCCGAGGCCGTCCGGGCGCTGACCGAAGACGTATTGGCGATCGTCCGTGGGTAACGAATGTGTCGTGAAAACACACATAGAGATGTCCCACAGGTAGGGAGAGACCATGGCCGTCACGCTTGACGCACAGTTGCTGGAGATCCTGGCCTGCCCGTCCCCCGATCACGCGCCGCTGCGGCCGGGGACGACGGCCGATCCGGAGGCGGACGCGCTGACCTGTACGGAGTGCGGTCGCGTGTATCCGGTCCGTGATGGAATCCCGGTACTGTTGCTGGACGAAGCCACCGAGCCGACGACCCCGGATGGCGCACATGCCGACGGTCCCTGACGATTCCCTGCTCGACGATCCCGCGCGCTTGGCCGAGGCCGACACCGCGGGGCTGCTCCGTGCCGCCGCGATGGCGGGCGCCCAGGTCCGGGCGACCGCCGAAGCCGCGGCCGAGCTCGAACTGAGCGACCGCTTGGACGTCGGGCGCCCGCGCTCGCTCGTGCTGATCGACAGGCCCGGCGTCAGCCGGACGCTGACCAGGCTGGTCGCCGCGCTGCTGACCCCGGCCTGCCCGGTGCCGGTGGTCGTCGCCGAGGTCGTGCCGAGCTGGATCGGTGCCCTCGACGTCGTCTTCGCGCACACCGACGACGCCGGTGATCGGGAGCTGGCCGCTTCGCTGGAGCGTGCCGCCCGGTTCGGGGCGACGGTCGTGCTGTCCGCTCCCGGCGAGGGCCCGGTCGCGGCCGCCGTCGCGGGCAAGGGACTGATCCTCGCGCCGAGGCTCCCGGTCCCGCCGGAAATGGCCTTCCCGCGCGGGCTCGCCGCCGCGCTGCTGACCGCGAACGCGCTCGGCCTGCTGGTGGCCGATCTGGAGCAGCTCGCCGACCATCTCGACGCGGAAGCCGAGAAGGACTACCTGGCGAGGGACTCGTTCGCGAACCCGGCCAAGGCGATGGCGCTGAAGCTGGCCGACCGCCAGCCGCTCCTGTGGGGGCTGGACCCGGTCGCGGTCGCCGTCGGCGAGCACGCGGCACACGCTTTCGCCGCCCACGCGGCCCTCGTCTGTGATGTCGAGGACTATCGCCAGGCCTTGGCAAGGCCCGCTTTGCGGCGTGCGGCATTGTCCGGGGGCGTGCAGCGCGATATCTTCGCGGACCCGGAGGAGGGGGTCGGCGTCGTGCCGAAGGTGTTGCTCCTCTCGGTTCGGACGGGGCCGGCCACGGAGGCGGCCCGCTACCAGGCGGAAGACCTGCTGCCCGGTGCGGATGTGATCGCCCCCGCCGAAGAGATCGAAACGGACGAGATCGTGCGTGCGGCCGTTCTCGCGCTGCGTTTCGAGCTGGCCGCGGTCTATCTGGGGCTGGCCGTCGGCAGTATCGGCGGCGCTGGGAGGTACACGCCTGCAACGGCGTGAGCCCCGGGTGCGACGTAAGAAATGAGGGCCGGCACCACCCGTGCCCGGCGAGGAGTTGAGGTGACAGTGGAGCTGCTGCGCAATGCCGTGCGGCCCTACGCGTGGGGGTCGAGAACGACGATCCCCGAGCTGCTGGGGCGTCCGGTGCCGGCGCCGCATCCGGAGGCGGAACTGTGGATGGGCGCCCACCCCGGCGACCCGTCCCACGTCATCGGCCCGGACGGCACCGAGCGGAGCCTGCTGGAACTCGTCGAAGCCGATCCGATCGGCCAGCTAGGCGAGGGCTGCGCCGGCCGCTGGGGCGGCAGGCTGCCGTTCCTGCTGAAGATCCTCGCCGCCGAAGAGCCGCTTTCGATGCAGGCGCACCCCTCGGCCGCACAGGCGGCGGAGGGCTACGCGCGCGAGGAGTCGTCAGGCATCCCGCGCGACGCCTCGAACCGCAACTACCCGGATCCGACGGCGAAACCGGAACTCGTCTGCGCGCTGACGGAGTTCCACGCGCTGGCGGGCTTCCGCGACCCGGAACGCACGATCGCGCTGCTGAAGGCGATCGAGACGCCGGGGCTGGCGAAGTACGCGGTGCTGCTGGACGCCCAGCCGGATCCGGCCGGGCTGCGCGCGCTGTTCACCACCTGGATCACCCTGCCGCAGGCCGCGCTCGACGAACTGCTGCCCGAGGTCCTCGATTCGTGTGTGAAGCACATCCAGGAACGCGGTGAGTTCGACGTCGAATGCCGGACCATCCTGGAACTCGGCGAGTCGCATCCGCGTGACGCGGGCGTGCTCGCGGCGCTGCTGCTCAACCGCCTCACCCTCAGCGCGGGCGAGGCGATCTACCTGCCCGCCGGCAACCTGCACCTGTACCTGCACGGCACCGCCGTCGAGATCCTGGCGAACTCGGACAACATCCTGCGCTGCGGGCTGACCCCCAAGCACGTCGACGTGCCGGAGCTGCTGCGCGTCGTCGACTTCGCGTGCGGCGAGATGCCGGTCCAGAGCGGCGAGCGCGAGGAGCGCCTGTCGGTGTACCGCACCGACGCGCCCGAGTTCGAGTTGTCGCGGATCGAGTGGGAGGCCGGGGACGACGGCGAGGTCGCCGTCCACGACGTCGGCCCGCAGATCCTGCTGTGCACCGCGGGCAGCATCCTGGTGACCGCCGACGACGGCGAGCGGGTCGAACTCCGCCGCGGCCAGTCGGTGTGGCTCCCGGCCGCCGACCCCGCCGTCCGCGTCCGGCCGCTCTCCGGTGAGCGCACCCAGGTCTTCCGCGCCACCGCCGGCACCTGCTGACCTCTCCGCGTTTCGTCCTCTAGTTGCGGTCCTTGCACGTGCAAGGACCGCAACTAGAGGACGAAACGCGTCTTGGCCGAACTGTGTGCGTTCCGTGTGGCGGGTTCCGCGATCATCATCCGAAGGGGTGACCCTGCGGTTGTCGTCGGCTCGTCCCGATACGGGCCGGCGGCTCTCCGTGGGTTGACTTCCGGGTGGTGCTCGTCTGAGGGGTCGGGCACCACCCGGTCAGGCCGGGGCGGGTTCGGTGAGCGACAACAGCAACCGGACAAGGGTCGAAGCGTTGGCGTCGTGGGGGACATCCAATCGTTTCGCCTCTTCACCCGCCGCCTCGGCCGCCTCTGTTTCCCCGACGGCTTCGTACGCCCTGCGCAGGACGTGCAGGGTGAGGCCGGTCGCGGGTTTCCCGCCCATGGCACGGAATTCGCCGAGGCATTGGCGCAGCACGGGAATCGCGCGGTCGGCGCGGCCGTCGCCGATCCAGCTCGCCGCGATCGCGCGGGTGCAGGAAAGCTCTCGCGGCCGTTCTTCGAGCGCGCCCGCCAGCCGCCGCGCGTTTTCGTACGCCTTCACCGCGTCGGCGCGCCGTCCGGCGCCGGCGAGGATCGCGCCCTGCGTGCGCAGCGACTTCGCCAGCGCCGACTTTGCCGTCGTCCGGCGCAGGACCAGGACGGATTCCTCGACCGTCTCCAGCGCCTCTTCCGGGCGGCCGTCGAGCATCAGTGACCACGAAAGCCCTTGCAGGGCGATGCCGAGCCGGCGGTCGTCGGCCGATTCCCTCGCCTCGGCGAGGATCCGGCGATCGATCTCCAGCGCTTCGGAGATCTTGCCCAGCCTGTGCAGCGCGGCGGATTCCGCCCGCCGCGCATGGGTTCCCGAATCCTCCACAGTGGACAGTTCGCGGGCCTGGGTCGCGGCGTGCAGCGATTCCCCGGCCCGGCCGAGCCCGACGAGGCAGTGCGCCAGATTGGTCTCCACCCATGCTCGCGTGGCCAGATCACCCAGCTCCGCCAGTTCCTTCGAACATTCTCGATACCCCTCGACGGCGCGTTCGTACTCGCCGCGAGCGTGCAGCAACACCGCCAGGTTCGCCTCGGCGATGACCACGATGTGCCTGTCGCCCGCCTTTCGGGCGGCGTCGCGCAAGGTCTCGTACGCCGTCCTCATGTCGGTGTAGTGGCTGTGCAGGTACAGGTACGTGCTCAGCCTTTCCAGTATCCGCAACGCTTTTCGCAGCCAGCCGACGGCGCACAGCGACGAGACGGCGGTGACCAGGTTGGCCCGCTCCACGGAGAACCACGTCCCGGGATCGCGCAACAGCCGCTCGACCAGTTCGGCCGCCAACGGCTGCGCGGGCACGTCCTGATCCGACAACGGCATCGGCACCGTCCTCGGCAGACGGCGGGCCGCCGTGTCGGCGAGGCACAGCGCCGCGTCCGACACCTTCGCGACGGTGGCCACCCGCTCGTCGTGGGTCTCCAGCTCCCGTCCGAGTTCCGTGGCGAACACGCGCACGAGATCGTGCAGGCGGAACCGCTGCTCACCGGTCGGATCGACACCGGTGGCCTCGAGCAGGCTCGCCTCGACGAGTTCGTCGATGGCCTCGTCAGCGTCCTCGCTGTCAGCGCAGTCGATGAGGGTCGACACCGCCCACGCGGGCAGATCGAGCGTGCGGGAGCGGCCGATCAACCGGAACGCGCGTCGCGCGGCCGGGCTCAAGGCCTGATGGCTCAACGCGATGCTGCCGCGCACCTGGAGATCGCTGACCTGGAGTTCGTCGAGGCGCGAGACCTCGTCCTCCAGCTTCCCGGCGAGTTTCCCGAGCGGCAGGCCCGGCCGCATGGCGAGCCTGCTGCCCGCGATCCGCAGCGCGAGCGGGAGATTGCCGCAGGCCTTGGCGATGCGCTCCGCGTCCGCTCGTTCGGCGCCCACCCGATCCGGCCCGGCCAGCCGTGCCAGCAGGGTCATCGCCTCGGCACCGGACAGCGGCGCGAGAGGGAGGCGATCCGCCCCGGCAAGCCCGGAAAGCCGCTGCCTGCTGGTGATCAGGACGGCGCTGCCCGGTGTGCCCGGCAGCAGCGCGCGGACCTGATCGGGGCCCGCGGCGTCGTCGAGCACCACGAGGACCCGCCGATCGGCGAGACGGCCGCGATAGACCGCCGCTCTTGCCTCGACGTCGTCCGGGATGGCGGGGCCGGTGACACCCAGTGCGCGCAACAGGTCGCCGAGGACGTCGGCGAGGTCTCGCGGGCTGGAGGCGCCCGCGAGCGGGACGAACAGCTGCCCGTCCGGAAAGGACCGGCGGAGCCGGTGCGCGGTGCTGACCGCGAGGGTGGACTTGCCCGCGCCGGGTTCGCCGGTGATCACCGCGACCGGGACGCCCGTGCTCGCGCCGAGCAACCCGGAGAGCTTCGCGACCTCGCCCTCGCGACCCGCGAAATCCGCGATGTCCGGGGGCAGCTGGCAGATCGGGAAGACCGGCGCGGCCTTGACGGGTGGCACCGGATCCTCACCGCGCAACACGGCGGCGTGCACGCGGCGGACCTCGGCGCCGGGCTCCACGCCGAGTTCCTCGACGAGGGTGGTGCGCAGCTCGCGGTGGACGGCCAGTGAATCGGCCTGCCGCCCGGCGCGGTGCAGCGCGGTCATCAGCTGCGCGGCCAGCCTCTCGCGCAGGGGATGCTCGGTGATCATCGCCTGGAGTTCGCCGGTGAGCTCGCCGTGCCTGCCGTCGGACAGCTCGGCGTCCACACAGTCTTCGAAAGCGGCGAGGCGTTCCGACTCGAGCCGGGCGACGTCCGCGTCGAGCCGGGGGAGATGCAGTCCCGACAGGACCGGCCCGCGCCATTCCGCCAGCGCCCGGCGATAGTGCCCGGCGGCCGCCGCCGGATCACCGGCCCGCGCCGCCGCCTTCCCCGCCGCGGCGGCCTCGCGGAAGGACAGCAGATCGAGGTCGCCGGGCTCGACGACCAGCCGGTATCCGAGCGGGTCACGCTCGATCTCCAGCCCCTCGAACCGCGCCCGCAGACGGGAGACGTAGGTGTGCAGATTCGAGGAGTACGACTTCGGTGGTGTCTCCGGCCAGAGGGTCTCGACCAGGGCGTCGACCGGGACGGACGAATTCGCGTTCAGCAGCAGGACGGCCAGCAGGGCACGCTGATGATCGCCGCGCGGCGCGGTGCGCCGCCCGGGCGGGCTCTCGATCGTCAACGGTCCGAGCACGCCGAATCGCGGCACGGGCACCTCCCAGGTCATGAGAGGGGCGAGACTAGCGAGGGGTTCCGACAATTCTGTGACCTGTCCCGCCCGGCGCCACGGGCCTCATCTGCACTGCTAGCCTTCGAACCCGGCATATCGGGACACCATTTTTTCAGGACACCAGGGGAGTTGAACGTGTCTGCAGGTGGCGGAACCAAGGCGATCATCGCCGCGCTCGTGGCGAACGCCGGAATCGCGGCCGCCAAATTCACCGGCTTCCTCATCACGGGGTCGTCTTCGATGCTCGCGGAATCCGTGCACTCGCTCGCGGACACCTCGAACCAGGGCCTCCTGCTGCTGGGCCAGAAGACCTCGCAGCGCGCGGCGACCCGCACGCACCCGTTCGGCTTCGGGCGGGACCGGTACTTCTACTCGTTCATCGTCGCGCTGATGCTGTTCAGCCTCGGCTCGGTGTTCGCGCTGTACGAGGGCATCCACAAGATCAGCGAGCCGGAGGCGCTGACCTCGCCGTGGGTGGCCGTCGGCATCCTCGTGGTCGCGATCGGACTGGAGTCGTACTCCTTCCACACCGCGATCCAGGAGTCGAAGAAGATCAAGGGCGACGCGGGCTGGTGGGCGTTCATCCGCCAGGCCAAGACCCCCGAACTGCCGGTGGTCCTCCTGGAGGACGCGGGCGCGCTGCTCGGCCTGGTGTTCGCGCTCGCGGGCGTCGGGCTCTCGGTCGCCACCGGCGACCCGGTGTGGGACGGCATCGGCACCGTCACGATCGGCCTGCTGCTCGGCGTCATCGCGGTCATCCTGATCATCGAGATGAAGAGCCTGCTGATCGGTGAGGGCGCCTCCGAGCCCGACCTCGACACGATCGTCGACGAACTCGCCGCGGGCAAGGTCGAGCGGGTCATCCACATCCGGACGCTGTACATCGGCCCGGACGAGATGCTGGTGGCCGCGAAGCTCGCGCTGGTGCCAGGGCTGGAGACCGCCGAAGTCGCGCAGGCCATCGACGACGCCGAAGCGCGGGTTCGCGCGAAGGTGCCGACGGCGAAGCTGATCTACCTCGAGCCGGACTTGGACCGCTCGCTGGCGTGAGCCGGGCGGGCCACTGTCCGCTCTCGGATGTCAGGAAAGGGGCTTTCAAGACGTTTTTCGTCCTGAAAGCCCCTTTCCTGACATCGGGGCGAGGGAAACGCCGGTTCCGTGATCACCGTGCGGGGCAACTGTCCGTATTCCGCCGATCACCGCCGCGACCTCCGCGTACTTCGTTGCTCTCCCACCGCGCTGCCGCCACGACCGGGCGATAGGGTCCCTTGAACCGCAGTCAGGTGTAGGAGGTCAAGGGTGCCCGGAAACGGTCTGTGGCGTACGAAATCCATCGAGCAATCCATCGCGGACACCGACGAACCGGGGACCAAGCTCAGGCGGAACCTGAGTGCTTGGGACCTGACCGTGTTCGGTGTCGCCGTCGTCATCGGCGCCGGGATCTTCACGCTCACCGCGCGTACGGCCGGCGACTACGCCGGGCCGTCGGTCTCGCTCTCGTTCGTCTTCGCGGCCATCGCCTGTGCGCTGGCGGCTCTCTGTTACGCGGAATTCGCGTCGACCGTCCCGGTGGCCGGGAGCGCGTACACGTTCTCGTACGCCACGTTCGGCGAGTTCATGGCGTGGATCATCGGCTGGGACCTGATCCTGGAGCTCGCTGTAGGCGCGGCCGCGGTGTCGAAGGGCTGGTCGGCCTATCTCGAAACCGTGCTTTCCTACATCTTCGGCAAGGGCACGAAAACGACGTTCGAGATCGGCGGCGTCCCCGTCGACTGGGGCGCCCTGATCGTGGTGCTGGTGCTGGCGACGCTCCTCGCTGTCGGCACGAAGCTGTCTTCGCGGTTCTCGATGGTGATCACCGGGATCAAGGTCGCGGTGGTGCTCTTCGTGATCGTGCTCGGCGTCTTCTACATCAAGGCCGCCAACTACACACCGTTCATCCCGGAGGCCCAGTCCGGCGCCGAGTCGTCGGCCACCGGGGTCGACCAATCGCTCTTCTCGGTGTTCGCGGGCAGCAGCAGTAGCTCGTTCGGCGTCTTCGGCCTGCTGGCCGCGGCGTCGCTGGTGTTCTTCGCGTTCATCGGTTTCGACATCGTCGCGACCACCGCGGAGGAGACCCGCAACCCGCAGAAGGCCGTGCCCCGCGGCATCTTCGGCTCGCTCGCCATCGTCACGGTGCTCTACGTCGCGGTGTCGCTCGTGGTCGTCGGCATGGTGAACTACAAGGACCTCGCCACTTCGGCGGGTGACGGCGGCAAGAAGACCCTCGCTTCCGCGTTCGCGGTCAACGGCGTCGACTGGGCGGCCAACATCATTTCCGTCGGTGCCCTCGCCGGTCTGACGACCGTCGTCATGGTGCTGATGCTGGGCCAGATCCGGATCATCTTCGCGATGTCGCGCGACGGCCTCATGCCGCGCAGCCTGGCGAAGACCGGCCCGAACGGGACACCGAAGCGGGCGACCATCGTCGTCGGCGCACTGGTCGCCGTCGCCGCCACGTTCTTCCCGGCGGACAAGCTCGAGGAAATGGTCAACGTCGGCACGCTGTTCGCCTTCATCCTCGTTTCGGCGGGTGTGATGGTCTTGCGCAAGAAGCGGCCGGATCTCCCGCGTGCCTTCCGCGTGCCGTGGGTGCCGTTGATCCCGATCCTGGCGATCCTCGCCTGCCTCTGGCTGATGCTCAACCTGACCGTTTTGACCTGGTTGCGGTTCATCGCGTGGATGGTGGTGGGCGTCGTCGTCTACTTCGTCTACAGCCGTCGCCATTCAGTGCTCGGCAAGCAGAACAAGGCAGAGAAGACGGAGTCCGTTTCGGACTGATCATTCTCGTTTCGGCGGCCCACCATTCCTGGCGTGGATGGTGGGCCGCTTTGTCGGGGGCCCCGGTTTCGGTGTGAAATCGGTGTGCGATAGCGTCCGGTCTCTCGCCTCACCCTGTCGGGTGAACGGAACTCGTGTAGAAGCACCGCGAGTTGACCTTCATCCCTCGAACGAGGCACCGCGCTTTGCTCGTTTGTCCCCCGATCGGTACAGGAGAGCTCTGAATGCAGATCATGTCCGGACGGCGTGTCCGTTCCGCCGTCACCGTCGTCGCACTGGCGACCGCCGCCCTGCTCGGTACCGCCGGTTCGGCGCTGGCCTGTCACTCCGATGACGACCGCGCCAAGCCGATCCCCGGCAACATCAGCAAGTGCGAGCAGGTCAAGGCCGGCGGCAAGGCCCTGTCCGACGCGGACTTCAAGTTCACCGGTGGCGCCGGTGAGAAGCGGCTCAACATCACCGGCCTCGGCGAGGGCGTCAAGGTGACCGCGATCGTCGTCCTCGGTGGCGACGACGGCTACAACGTCTACGAGCCCGGCAAGCGCAAGCTCGCCGACACCCCGCCGTGGACCGAGCTGCGCGCGCCGTTCAACCGCGACGGCAGCAAGGCGAACATCGACAAGTGGTACGCGTGCGGCGAGAAGACCAAGCCGACCGAGCAGCCGAAGCCGTCCGAGCCGACGAAGACCTCGACGGCCAAGCCGCCGACGACCGCGCCGACCTCGACCACGGAGAAGCCGGCCGACACCCCGACCAGCACCTCCGCCCCGGCCCCGAACGTGGGCGGTAACGGTGGCAACGGCGGCGGTCTCGCGGACACCGGTTTCGACAACGCCTGGCTGCTGTGGGCCGGTGGCCTGCTGGTGCTGGCCGGTGCCGGCGTCCTGGTCCTGCTGCGCGTGCGCCGCGGCAAGACCGACTGAAGCTAGCTGATGGCGCGTGAAGGCCCCCTTCCCTCGGCTGAGCCGAGGGAAGGGGGCCTTCACGCGTGTCGGGGGAGGGGCCTTCAGCGCGTTTGCGGGAAGTCCCCGAACAGCGATCCCTGCTCGCCCCAAGGGTTCGACGGGCGGGGGCGGCCGAGCCCGGCGGCCATCGCGACGGCGTTGTCCCATTCGGCGTCGACGACGTAGTCCGTGTGCTTGAGGACGCCGGGCGCCCAGCGGTGCCGCCCGGTCGGCCCGCGCATCGGGTCCGGCAGCCAGTGATCGCCGCCGAGCACCAGGACACCCTGCTCGTCGGCTTCGGCGGCCAGCGGACCCGTTCCGCCGGTGGCCAGGTAGCCGTCGCCGAGCAGTTTCCCGGACACCACCCGGTGCCGCCACGTCGTGACGCCGCCGCCGAAGATGTCCGTGCCGCGGCACAGCGCCCGCCAGCGTCCGCCGAGATCCTCGTACAACCCGGCCAGCTGCGCCTGCGGCAGCATCGCGGGGAAGGCCCGCTGGTAACCCCACTGCAGCGGCGAGCCCGCTGTCAGCAGCCCGACGCGCTCGCGGTCCTCGGGCGGGAGGTCGGCGAGCACGCGCGCCGCGGCGAGCACGGTCAGCAGGCTGCCGAGGTTGTAGCCGGAGAGCACGACCCGCGTGCCCGGATCGGCCAGATGTTCCTTGACGCGGTCCGCGAGTTCCGGGACGACCTTGAGCGCGTAGCTCGGCGGAACGATCGGATGGGCGGCCCGCGGCCAGAAGCACACGAGGTCCGCCAGCGCGCCGAGGTGACGGCTGCGCTTGGGCGTCGTCGCCGCGGCGAAAACGACGCGCAGCAGTCCTGCGGCCAGGGCGCCCAGCGCGAACACCCCGATCCCCGAGATCGGTTTCGACCACTCGCCCAGCGGGCCGAAACCGAAGCGCAGCACCAGGAGCGCGCCGCCGCCCGCCGCCATCGCCAGCGCCACCGCGAGCGCGAGATGGTGCAGATGCTTGCGTTCCCACGAGGCGCGGGCCCAGACGTGGGCGGCCTCCTCTTCCTGTGCCTTGCCGATCTCCATCAGCCCGACGATCTTCGGGACGCCTCGCCGCAGCCGCCGCAGCGGGACGGCCACCGCGAAGCCCAGCAAGCCGAGTACGACGGCGAGCGCGAGCCCGGCGCCCCACAGCACGGTCACCAGGACGTAGGTGTCGGGGAGCCGGAGGTCGGTCGCGCCGACCAGTTGCCGCAGCGCGACCGCGAGCCCCGCGCCGAAGCCGCCGCCGAGCAGGCCCGCCAGCGCGACGACCGGCGCCGCGGCCCAGCCGCCGAGCCAGGGCCGCAACCGGCGCGGCAGGTGCTTCCAGGTCGAACGGCCGAGCAAGGCCGCCGGGATGAGCATCAGCGCGAACAGGACGGTCACCGCGACCATCGCCGCGCCCAGCGCTTCGACCGTCCCTTCCGCCCCGCCCAGTCCGCCGCCCGGCAGTCCGGCGGGCAGCGGCGTCCGGCGGACGACGGCGATCCCGACCAGCGCGACGGCGAACGCGATCATCCCGCCGCGGACCACCGGCCCGGCGGAGAAGCCGACGGTCGAGGCCACCAGCGCGGCGAGGACGAGCGCCATCGCGCAGATCCACACGACGAGGTCGAACGTCGCCGTCGGCAGCCGGAACGGCCCGCCGAGCAACGGAAGCGCGAGGCAGGTCAGCGCGGCGACGGTGTGCAGCGTGCGCAGGCCCGGCGTCCGCGGCATGTCCTGTGGCTGCAGCGGGGCCGGACTGTGCGCGCGGTGCAGCCGGTTCCGCGACCGCCAGTCCGACGACGGGATCCGGTCGAGCACGAAGATCAGCACCAGCAGCGGCACCACCCCGATCGCCGTCCGCAGCGGCGCGAAATCCCGCAGGAACGACGGCGCGCCCGCCAGGCACGTCGAGCCGGGGGCGAGGCATTGCGCGGCGAACAGGTCGAGCGAGACCACCGCGAGCTGGCTGATCAGCAGCATCGTCAGCAGCAGCGATGCCACCCGTAGCACCGCCCGGCACGCCGTGCCGAGCGCGGCCGCGAAGCGTTTGCCCTCCGGGACCGGCGGCAGCATCCAGTGCGCGACGTTCGCCAGCGAGAACGGGAACAGCAGCGCCCAAGTCGCCTTCGCCGCGCCCCCCGAGGTCATCCCGCTCCACAGGTAGCCTTCGAGGATGCGCGGGATCGAACGGCCGAGCGCGGGCAGCACCGGTCCGGGAGCGGGACGGCGCAGCCGGTCCGACGGCCGGATCAGCCTGCCGATCCCGTCGCCCGCGACGTCGACCACCGACGTCGAATCCAGCAGACTTTCACCGCTCGTGCCCACTAGCCCGGGTACGCGTATTTCGACGACGCGGGTATCGGGACCCGGCATGACCACGGTGAAGGCCTCCAAACAGTGCAGTGGGCTTTGAGCCGACAACGGTACTGTTCTGTTGTCATCCAACCTTGGAGGAAGCGCGCATATGACCCCCGAAAGCGTTGCCAAGCGGCACGACACCCGCAACGGCATCGAGTTCGCCGTCGCCGATCTCGAGGCCGCCGAGTTCGGCCGTAAGGAGATCCGCCTCGCCGAGCACGAGATGCCGGGCCTGATGGCGCTGCGCCGCGAGTACGCCGAGGTGTATCCCCTGCGGGGAGCCCGGGTTTCGGGCTCGCTGCACATGACGGTACAGACCGCGGTCCTGATCGAAACCCTCGTCGCACTGGGTGCCGAGGTGCGCTGGGCCTCCTGCAACATCTTTTCCACGCAGGACCACGCCGCCGCGGCGATCGTCGTCGGCCCGCACGGCACCGCCGAGGAGCCCAAGGGCGTCCCGGTGTTCGCCTGGAAGGGCGAGTCGCTGGAGGAGTACTGGTGGTGCACCGAGAGGATGCTCACCTGGGACGGCGAGGGTCCCAATATGATCCTCGACGACGGCGGCGACGCCACCATGCTGGTGCACAAGGGAACCGAGTTCGAGAAGGCGGGCGTCGTCCCCTCCCCGGACGAGAACACCTCGGACGAGTTCCGCGTGTTCCTCCAGCTGCTGAGCGCCTCCGTCGCGGCCGACACCGGCAAATGGACCAAGATCGGCGAAGGCATCCGCGGTGTCACCGAGGAGACCACGACCGGCGTGCTGCGGCTCTACCAGCTCGCCGCCGCCGGTGAGCTGCTGTTCCCGGCGATCAACGTGAACGACGCGGTTACCAAGTCGAAGTTCGACAACCGCTACGGCATCCGGCACTCGCTGATCGACGGCATCAACCGCGGCACCGACGTCCTCATCGGCGGCAAGGTCGCGGTCGTCTGTGGTTACGGCGACGTCGGCAAGGGCGCCGCGGAATCGCTGCGCGGCCAGGGCGCGCGGGTGATCGTCACCGAGATCGACCCGATCTGCGCGCTGCAGGCGGCGATGGACGGCTACCAGGTCAAGAAGCTGGAGAACGTCCTCGGCGAGGCCGACCTCATCATCACGACCACCGGCAACAAGGACGTCGTGCTCATCGAGCACATGGCGCGGATGAAGCACCAGGCGATCCTCGGCAACATCGGCCATTTCGACAACGAGCTCGACATGGCAGGCCTCCAGCGCTACCCGGGCATCCGGCGGATCAACATCAAGCCGCAGGTCGACGAGTGGGTGTTCCCCGACGGCAAGAGCATCATCGTGCTGTCCGAGGGCCGTCTGCTGAACCTGGGCAACGCGACCGGGCACCCGTCGTTCGTGATGTCGAACAGCTTCTCCAATCAGGTGATCGCGCAGATCGAGCTGTTCACCAAGCACGAGGAGTACGACAAGGAGGTCTTCCGCCTCCCGAAGAAGCTCGACGAGAAGGTCGCGAAGATCCACCTCGACGCTCTCGGCGGCGAGCTCACGAAGCTGACCAAGGACCAGGCCGAGTACATCGACGTGGACGTCGAAGGTCCCTTCAAGACTGATCACTACCGGTACTGACGGTACCGACGGTACTGAGAGACGCTATGAAAGGCCCGTTACTTGCAAATTTTGCAAGTAACGGGCCTTTCATAGCGCGCTAGCGCCACTCGACCTCGATGCCGGCCAGCCCCGGCCCGGCGTCGCTGAAGAACCCGCTGGTCACCCCGCCCATGTCGAGCGGCAGCTCCTCCGACTCGACGGGGACGGCGTCGTCGCGTGTCCGGAACTGCCGCGTGCAGCGGGCGGGCAGCGCGCCGAGCGCGAACTTCAGCTGCACCAGATAGCTCGCGCACTGATCCCGCAGCATCCGGAAGTACCCGGGCGACGCGGTGCCGGAGTCGTCGCGGACCTCGAAGCAGAACACGTGGATCTCGCCCTCGGCGAGCTTCCGGTCGAAGAGCAGTTCGGTCGCCATCGTCTCGGCCTCGGCGTTGCGCCGGATCCGGCCGACGCGGCAGCCCTCGGCGGTGATCAGGTCGACGTCGCCGATGTGGCAGCCCGGGTCGCCGTTGTAGACGGTGACGTACCTGTCCGGGCCGTGACGCCGCGCGCGACACACCAGCCGGGTGTGGAGGGCGATCTGCCGGTGCGCGGCGTCGAAGGTGATCGTGTCGTGCACCGAGAGCATCTCGAGGTCGGCGTTGTACCGATTGGACGACGGGTACGCGCCCAGCTCCGCCAGCAGCTGATCGACGATCGAGCCCATGTCGCCGGACCGGATGTCGTGGAACGACGCGGCCATCTGGTGCCCGCGCGCCCGCGCCGTCCGCGGGCCGATCAGCACGACGAGCGCGTCCGCGGGCAGTTGCAGCACCGATTCGAGCGCGCGGACCGCCGGGAGCGCCTTGGGTACCTCCGGCTGGCGCAATCCGCGCTGCCAGTAGCTCAGGGTCGACTGTCCGATTTGGACGCCGCGGAGTCCGAGGTGGGCGCGGAGCCGGGCGAGCGAGAGGCCGCGATAGGCGATCGCCTGCCGTAGCGCGTGGTGGAATTCGCCGCTGCGCAAGGCCTCGACGAGCTCCTTGGGCAGGGTTTCGAGCGGTTGACGACGCGTGCCGTCGATGATCGTCGGGGTGTCCTCGCTCGAGGCAAGCCTTCCCGCCGAGAGCGCATCAGCGCCGTCTCGTGTCACCGCTCGTCCCTTCACCAGACCAGTGTGTGCGCTGAGCGTGAACACCGCGGAACGTTCACGTTAGCAGCGCACTGTGAACACTACGTCCCCCGTTCGGGGTGGTTGACCCCGGAAGAGTGACCGTTCCGGGGTGTGGAAACGCCCCGGAACGGTCCGTTCCGCCGAGTGCCCATCTTGCTCTGTGTGAGCCTGCTGTTCACCGTTGTGACCACATTGGTTCGCCATGGTGACCAGGAGGCCCGTTGTGCCTGTGTTCTCGAGGAGGGTTTGCGCCGCGGGCGCCGCGAGTCTCGTGGCGTGGCTCGTGGTCCAGTCCCCGGCGAGCGCCCTGCCCCAGCCGCCTGCCCACCGGAACCCCATCGCCATGCAGGTGCAGCAGAAGTCCCAGTGGTGCTGGGTGGCTTCCGGCAACACCATCGCGGCACACCACGGTGTGACCGTCGCCCAGAACGAATTCTGCCGGATCGCTCACGACGAGCGCCGTCCGGAGTGCGCCGACCGCCCCGGAACGCTGGGCGACGTCCGGCGCGCCTTCGGCAAGCTGGGCTTCTCGGCCCCGGGGAACTACCTCAAGAGCCGCATCTCCTACGCCGACGTCCAGGCGCAGACCGGTTCGGACCGGCCGGTGCAGACCCGGGTCGGCTGGGCTTCGGGTGGTGGCCACATGCACGTGCTCTACGGCGCCGACGCCGGCCGGAAGTGGGTCTCGTGGGGGGATCCACTGCCCACCGGTAACCGCTACAACTGGTCGACCTACGACTTCTACGCCGGCAACAAGTCCTTCACCTGGACGCACACTCTCACCGGGATCCGGCGATGAGCGCGCGGCGGTTCCTCGGGCTCGCCGGGCTGGTCGCGGTCACCCTGCTGATCTCAGCGCCCGGAGCGCGCGCGGACCAACTGTCGAGTGAAGATCTCGCGGCCGCGAAGGCGGCGGCCGACGACCCCACTCTGCGTGCCGAAATCGGCCGCTTCTTCACACAGACGGGTGGTTCGAGCCGCACGCCGTCAGTCAGTGCTGTCCACGTCACCGACAAAACCTTCCCGGTTTACGAGCTTTCGAGGGATTTCGTCGCCGGTGACGGCGCGGTCGCCGGGCAGCTCGCCTACGTCGCCGTCCCGGTGACGGCGTCCGACGGGCAGACCGCGACCGTCTGGTCGGTCCGCGGCGACGACGGCGCCTGGCGCGTCGGCAACATCGCGTCGGGCGACCGGGAAAGCGCACTGGCCCGGCGGTTGCCGGAAGGCGCGACGCTGCTCCACGAACCCCAGGTCGACGCCTGGTACGCGCTGCGCGACGGCCGGGTGACACTGCTCGACTCGGGCGCCAGCGGCTACGCGGCCGGTGCTTCGGCGACCCTCGCGGAGTATCAGAAGACGGTCTCCGGCCGGTACGGCGCGATGCTCGCGAGCTCGCCGTACGCCCAAGAAGGCAAGGCCGGCGGCTACAACGCCCAAGTGATGCCCCGCGGCGACGGCGGCCCCGCGCCCGACGCGCAGGACACCGGCTTCGTCCCGCTGCTGATCTTCGGCGGCCTGCTCCTCATCGGTGTCGCCGGCTTCTTCCTGCACTCGAAGAGGCGCATCCCCTAGCGGACCGGTGGGCCGGACGTGTGCTGACCCCGTCTGGCCCGCCGGTCGACCACGGCGCCTTAAGGTATTCCCGTGGGACGACTCGTGGTGATCGAAGGTCTGGACGGCGCGGGCAAGCGCACGCTCGCCGACGCGCTGACCGGCGCGCTGAACGCGGCCGGTGCGAGCGTCACGTCCATCGCGTTTCCGCGCTACGGCGAAAGCGTGCACGCCGACCTGGTGAAGGAAGCGCTGCACCGCGGGCACGGCGACCTCGCAGACTCCGTCTACGGAATGGCGATGCTCTACGCGCTCGACCGGCGGGGCGCGGGCGACGAGATCCGCGACCGGCTCGGCGATCACGACGTCGTGCTGCTCGACAGGTACGTCGCGTCGAACGCCGCGTACGGCGCCGCCCGGCTCCACCAGGGCGCGGACGGCGAGTTCGTGCGGTGGCTCCGTGAACTGGAGATCGACCGCTTCGGCCTCCCGGTGCCCGCCGCGCATCTGCTGCTGCGGGTCACCGCCGACGTCGCCGCCGACCGCGCGCAGCGCCGCGCGGAGAGCGACGCCGACCGCGCGCGGGATTCCTTCGAGACCGACGACGCGCTCCAGAAGCGATGCTCGGTGGTCTACGACGAACTCGCCGCGACGAGCTGGCTCGCGCCCTGGCACGTCCTCGACGGCGTCGCCGGTGTGGACACCCCCGCGCTGGCGACCAAACTGTTCCGCGATTAGTCCTCTAGTCGCGGTACTTGCGCGTGCAACTACCGCAACTAGTCCTCTAGTCGCGAGAGCAGCCAGTCGTGGAACTCGCCGATGTGGTGTTCGGACGGCATCAGCACCCCGCCGCCGCGGTAGGCGCGGGACGCCATCGCGGGCTGGCAGCGTTCGCACGCGTCGAAGTCCTGCTCGTTGACGCGGTGGAACAGCTCCACCGACCGTGACACGTCCCGCCCCGACGCCACGACCTCCGGCGAATAGAGCCAATCGCATTCGACGACCGTCCGGTCCGGCGCGAGCGGGTACATCCGGTGGAAGATCACGTGGTCCGGCACCAGGTTCACGAACACCTGCGGCCGGATGGTGATCGCGTAGTACCGCCTGTCCTGTTCGCTCGCGACACCGTCGAGCCGCCCGAAGCCCGAACCGCCGTCGATGGTGAACCCGTCGACGTCCTCACCGAACTCCGCGCCGTGCCCGACGTAGTACTGCGCCGCGTACCCGCCGGCGAACTCCGGCAGCACCTCGGTCAGTTCGGGATGGATCGTCGCGCAGTGGTAGCACTCCATGAAGTTCTCGACGATCAGTTTCCAGTTCGCCTTGACGTCGTAGGTGATCCGCCGCCCGACCGAGAGCCCGTCGAGGCCGTACCGCTCGATCGCTTCCAGCTCGCCGAGCCTGTCCCGCACCGCGCCTTCGACGTCGGCCTCGAACGACGGCGGGTCCGCGGCGAGACAGACCCACGCGTAACCCAGCCATTCCCGCAGGTGCACGGTGTGCAGCCCGTACTCGGCGCGGGAGATGTCCGGGAGGCTCGCCAGGTTCGGCGCCGCGATCAGCTTCCCGTCGAGTCCGTAGGTCCAGGCGTGGTACGGGCACTGGAACGCGCGTCTCACCGTGCCCTTCTCCTCGGTGCACAGCCGGGCGCCACGATGGCGGCAGACGTTGAGGAACGCGCGCAGCCCGCCGTCACGCGCCCGGGTGACGATCACGCTCTCCCGTCCGACCTGGACGGTCCGGAAGTCCCCGGCGGACGGCACGTCCGCCGTCCGCACCGCGCAGAACCATCCGAGTTCGAAGATCTTCTCCTGCTCCGCCGCGAAGACCCCGGGATCGGTGTAGTACCGGCCGCCCAGGGTCGGGATCAGTGGTTCGGCCTGGGTCATCCCGCCACCCCGGTCAGCCGGGCGGGATCGAACAGGGCGATCGGATGCGCGGTGGTGCCGTCCACGATCAGGTCGGCGAGCACTTCGCCGACCACCGGGACGAATTTGAAGCCGTGCCCGGAGAACCCGCAGGCGACCACGACTCGTTCGTGTGCGGGATGGCGCGCGATGACGAAGTGTTCGTCGGGGGTGTTCGTGTACATACAGGTCGCCGCGCGCAGGAACCCACCGGGCAGCGACGGCAGCTTCCGGCCGACGAACTCCGAGATCGTGTCGATCTCTTCTGCGTGCACGGTCCGGTCGATGGTCTCCGGCGTGCAGGTCTCGCCGCCGCGGAAGAACGCGACCTTCACGCTCCCAGTGTCGTCGTGCGAAGGGAAACCGTAGAATTGGCGGCCGTTCTCGCCTTCCCAGACGTAGATCGGATGCCGTTCCGCGCGGAACGGCTCCGCCCCGCCCGACGGCGCGAACCAGTACTGGACCTGGCGTTCGATGGTGAACTCGACGCCGAGTTCGGTGAGCAGCCGCGGTGCCCAGGCACCGGGGCAGATCACCAGCTGGTCCGCCGTGTAGAAGTTCTGCGCCGTCCCGACCCGGACGCCGGTGGAAGTCTGGTGCCACGAAAGGACCTTCTCCTCGTGGTGCAGATCCGCCCCGGCCCGCGCGGCGAGCTGGAGATGCGCCGCCACACTGCCTTCCGGTACCACGAAACCGGCGTTCTCCTCGTACAGCGCGATCTCGTGGTCGTCCGGGCGCATCGTCGGGAACCGGCGCCGGATCTCGGGCGCGTCCAGGATCTCGTGCGGCAGCTCCCATTTCCGGGCGCTGGCCAGGCTTCCCGACACCGTCCGCGAGTCGGGCCCGCCGAGCATGATCCCGCCGCAGCGGGTGAAGATCTTCCGGCCGGAGTCGCGTTCGATCCCGTCCCACAGTTCGTGCGCCCGCAGCAGCAGCGGGACGTACGCGGGATCCTCGAAGTACGCCTGCCGCGTGACCCGCGAGCCACCGTGGCTCGACCCGAGGTTGTGCACCGGCGCGAACTGGTCGATGCCCAGCACCCGCTGCCCCCGCCGGGCGAGCCGGTACGCGGCCGCGCTGCCCATCCCGCCGAGGCCGATGACGATGACGTCGTAAGGACTCATGCGGCGCTCCTGATCCGGCTCATCCCGGCGTCGAACAGCGGTTCACCGGCCACGACGGCGGGGATCCGCTCGCCGAAGTACTCGATCTCGAGCGGTCTGCCCGGTACGGACAGTTCGGCGGGAAGCCAGGCGTACGCGATGTTCTTGCCGACGGTGTAACCGTACGCGGCGCTGGTGACGTACCCGGCCGGACGGCCGTCGGCGTACACCGGCTCCTTGCCGAGGACGACGGAATACGGATCGTCGACGGTGAGACAGGTCAGTTTCCTGGTGACCGTCTCCTCCGAGCGGCCCGCCAGCGCGTCCCGTCCGATGAAGTAGCCCTTGTCCATCCGCACGGCGAACCCGAGTCCCGCCTCGTACGGGTCGTGCTGGGTTGTGACGTCCGTGCCCCACAGGCGGTATCCCTTCTCCAGGCGCATGCTGGAGAACGCGTCGCGTCCGGCGGCGATGATCCCGTGCCGCCGCCCGGCCTCCCAGACCGTGTCCCACAGTTCGCGGCCGAGATCGGCGCTGGTGTACAGCTCCCAGCCGAGTTCGCCCACATAGGACAGTCGCATCGCGGTCACCGGGACCAGGCCGACGTACGCCTGTTTCGTCTTGAAGTAGCCCATCGCCTTGTGTGAGAAGTCCGTTGTGGACAGTGGTTGCAGCACCGCCCTGGCGAGCGGTCCCCACAGGCCGACGCAGCAGGTCCCCGGGGTGGTCTCGTGGATCTGCGCGGTGCCGTCGCCGGGCAGATGCCGTCGCAGCCAGTCGAGGTCGATGTTGCCGTTGACACCCACCTGGAACCGCTCGGTGCCGAGCCTCGCCACCGTCAGGTCGCTGCGCACGCCGCCGTCCTCGCCGAGCAACAGCGTGTAGGTGACCGAGCCGGGTTTCTTGTCGAGCTGGTTCGTGGTCATCGTCTGCAGGAACGGCAACGCGCCCGGGCCGGTGACCTCGACGCGTTTCAGCGGCGTCATGTCGAACATCGCGACCCGGCGCCGCGCGACCAGCGCTTCGGCGCCGCCGATCGGGGACCAGTACCGCGCGGCCCAGTCGTTGCGCTCCGGGATGCTCGCCACCTCGGGGAGGTCCGCGTTCGCCTCGTACCAGTGCGGCCGCTCCCAGCCGCCCGCTTCGAGGAAATACGCGCCGAGTCCGGCTTGCCGCTCGTAGAACGGGCTCGTCCGCAGCGGCCGCGGTTCTTCCATCGGCTGCAGGGGATGGACGACGTCGTACACCTCGACGAAGCTCTGGCAACTGCGCGCCATGACGTGGTCCGGGGCCAGCTGGACCCGCTCGAACCGGGCGAGATCGCAACCGTGCAGATCCGCTTCGGGCTGCCCGTCGACCAGCCATTGCGCCATCGCCCGCGCGACACCGGCCGAATGCGTGATCCAGACGGCTTCGGCCACCCAGAATCCGTCGAGGTCCGGGTGCTCGCCCAGCAGCGGCATCCCGTCCGGGGTGAAGGAGAACAGGCCGTTGATGCCCTCTTCGACCTTGGTCTCGCCCAGCGACGGCAGCAGGCCGACGGCGGCGGCCCAGGACTCCTCGAAGTCCGCCGGGGTGAACGCGAGTTCGGACGGCATGCCGTCACCGGCGCCGATCTCCTTGGCGGGCAAGGGCATTGGCCGGTGCCCGTACGCGCCGATACCGATCCGGTCGCCGTGCTCGCGGAAGTAGAGGTCGGCGTCCTGATGCCGCAGGATCGGCCGGGTCGTGCCGGTGAGCCCCGGCAAGGGACTGGTGCGGGCGTACTGGTGCGCCATCGGCACCAGCGGGATCGTGAGGTCCACCAGTTCGCCGAGCACCGGGCCCCACATGCCGGCGCACGAGAGCACGATGTCCGCGCGGAAGCTCCCGGTCTCGGTGGTGACGCCGGTGACCCGCCCGCCCGCGCTTTCGACGCCGACGACCTTCTGGCGCGCGAGGAACTTCGCGCCGCGCCCGATCGCGCGGCGGGCCTGCGCCTCGGCCGCCGGCAGGGGTGCGGCCAGCCCGTCGGAGGGGATGTGGAACCCACCGAGCACCTTGGCCGGATCGAGCAGCGAATGCAGCGCGGCGCATTCGGCCGGGTCGATCAGCCTGCTCTCGATGCCCGACGCGGTCGCCCAGCCGTGCCGCCGCTTGAGATCGGCGAGCCGCTCCGGCGTCGTGGCCACCTCCAGCCCGCCGACCGGCCGGAAACACGGCTGCCCGTCGAGGTCGAGCGCGCCGTACTTGCCGACGGTGTACTGGGCGAATCCGGTCATCGTGCGGCAGGCGTTGGTCTGGAAGACCAGGCCGGGCGCGTGCGAACTGGACCCGCCGGTGGTGAACAGGTCGCCCTGTTCCAGCACGGTGAGATCGGTCCAGCCGCGTTCGGTCAGTTCGTCGGCGATCGCGCAGCCGACGATGCCGGCGCCGATCACGACCACACGGGGTCTGAGGGCCATGGTGAGGGGAACCTCCTGCCTGCCCGGTGAGTCCACAAAGGACACGCGGGCATCGGGGTGACAGGCGCTGTTGCGGATGAGGCACGGTGTTCCGTCTTCAGCAACAAAGTGCGGCACGTGCCGCCGCGCTGTCAAGAGCCCGAAGCGGTCGCCCTCTTCACCTCACTCGGCGAAGTACCCCAGCTGTGCCGAAAGATCCGCCGAAGCCTCCGCCAGTGGCCGCACGATCTGCCGCACCCGCTGCTTCGAGAGCCGGTACGACGGGCCGGAAGCGCTCATCGCCGCGACGACGTCGCCGCCGGGGCCGAGCACCGGCACCGCGACCGCGTGCATCCCCAGCTCCAGTTCCTCGAAACAGGCCGCGTACCCGTCCTCGGCGACCCGCTCCAGTTCCGCGGTCAGCTCGTCGGGATCGACCGTGGTCCGCGGCGTGAACCGTTCGAGTTTCCGCCGGAGCAAACGTTTGCGCTCGACGTCTCCCAGGTACGCGAGCAGCACCTTCCCGCTGGACGTCGCGTGCAGGGGAGTGCGCTGGCCGGTCCAGTTCTGCGTGCTGATCGCGGCCGACCCGCGGGCCTGGCTGACGTTGATCGCGACGCCGTCGTCGGCGATCGCGATGTTGACCGTCTCGCCGAGTGTCTCCGCCAGGCTCTGGCAGGTCTGCCTGCCCAGTTTCGCCAGGTCCATCCGGCCGGTGGCCGCGCCTGCCAGCCGGACGACGCCGAAGCCGATCGCGTATTTGCCGCGTTCGCCGAGTTGCTCGACGAGGCCGCGGTTCTCCAGGACGCTCAGCAGGCGGGAGGCCGTCGACTTGTGCACGCCGAGTTCGCCCGCGATCTCGGTGATCCCGGTTTCCCCGTTGCGCGCCAGCAGTTCCAGCACGCTGATCGCGCGATCGACGGACTGCACCTGACTGGGCGTTGCGTTCCCCGCGTCCTGGTTCCGCATGACGCAACAGTAGCCGTTTCGCCCGGATCCGCTCGGCTGAGTGGGCGAATCCCTTGACGCACCGGCCCCTCGGGGGTGATTGTTGCGCAGAGCACGTTCTGTCTCGTAATACGCAACATCAACAACCGTCGGTCCTTTCCCCGGAGGCCCCGATGATCCGTGCCTGCTCCGTCTCCGAACTGCCCGAGGGCGAAGCTCTTCGTCTCGAAGGCCCCATCCCCGTCTCGGTCTTCCACGCCGAGGGCGGCTATTACGCACTGGACGACACCTGCACTCACCAGGACGCGTCGCTCGCCGACGGCTGGATCGAGGACTGTTTCGTCGAATGCCCGCTGCACGCCGCGCGGTTCGACCTGCGGACCGGCGTCCCGGATTGCCTGCCTGCCAAGAACGCCGTGCGCACGTACCCGGTCGTCGTCGACGACGGGGTGATCTACGTGGACACCCGCGCTCAGCGGGACGTCGCTTGAGAACCGTCGCCGTCGTCGGGACCTCTCAGGCGGGACTCCGTTCGGCGCAGGAGTTGCGCGCGCGGGGTTTCGACGGACGGCTGGTGATGATCGGCGCCGAACCGCCGTACGACAGGCCACCGCTGTCGAAGGACTTCTTGCTGGGCAAGGTTTCCGCCGACGACCTCGCGCTCGCCGGGCAAGACGATCTCGACGCGGAATGGCGTCTCGGTGTCCGTGCCGAGAAACTCGGTCGCGACGGAGTGACGCTCGAAGACGGCACCACGATCGCCGCGGACGGTTACGTCATCGCGACCGGCGCTGTCGCCAGAACCCTTGGCGCGGCCAGGTGTCTGAAAGGCGTTCACACGTTGCGGACGCTCGATGACGCCGTGTCGCTCAAACGGGAACTCGCGGCGGGGCCCGGTCCGGTGGTCGTCATCGGCGCGGGCTTCATCGGCGCGGAGGTCGCGTCCGCCTGCCGCCTGCTCGGGCACGACGTCACCGTGATCGAGGCGATGCCCGTTCCGCTCGCGTCGGTCGTCGGCCCGGAAATGGGCACGGTGTGCGCCGGATTGCACGCGGAGAGCGACGTCCGCCTGATCGCGGGCGTCCCCGTCGCCGGGTTCGCCGGGACCGATCGCGTCACCGGGGTGCGGCTCGCCGACGGCCGGGAGATCCCCGCCGATCTCGTCGTCGCCGGAGTGGGGGCGCGGCCGGTCACCGAATGGCTCACCGGCTCCGGGCTCGCCGTCGACGACGGGGTGCTGGTCGATTCCGGCTGTGTCACAGCGAATCCCCGAGTGATCGCGGTGGGTGACGTCGCGCGGTACCGCTGCCCGCTGCGCGGCAGGCGGGTCCGCGCCGAACACTGGACGGCCGCCTTCGAACAGCCCGCCGTCGCCGTCGCGAACCTGCTCGCCGGCTCGACCGTCACGCATTTCGCACGACACGGTTACTTTTGGTCCGATCAGTACGGACGGCGGCTCCAATTCGCCGGAGTGGCCACGGAAGACGTGCGGATCACCGAAGGAGACGTCGCTTCGAAGCGTTTTGTCGCGACCTATCACCGCGGCGACGCGCTGACCGGCGTCTTCGCGATCGACTCCCCGCGCCCGTTCACCAAGCTCCGGCGGGCCCTCTAGGGGCAGAAGACCCTACTCGGATGGAGCAATTTGCCCGATTCGATGATCTTTCTGGTGGTCACATCGCCGGGTCGCGCGCTCGCGCGGGGAAACTAGTGCGAACATAGGTTTATGAAGGCACGCGTTCTGGTCGTCGACGACGACCCTGCTCTCGCGGAGATGCTCACCATCGTGCTGCGTGGGGAGGGGTTCGACACAGCCGTCGTGGCCGACGGCTCACGGGCGCTGCCCGCGCTTCGTGAGCTGAAACCGGACTTGGTCCTCCTCGACCTCATGCTGCCCGGGATGAACGGCATCGACGTCTGCAAGGCGATCCGGGCCGAGTCCGGTGTGCCGATCGTCATGCTCACCGCCAAGAGCGACACCGTGGACATCGTCCTCGGGCTCGAGTCGGGCGCCGACGACTATGTGGTCAAGCCCTTCAAACCGAAGGAGCTCGTGGCCCGCGTCCGCGCCCGGATGCGCCGCACCGAGGCCGAGCCCGCCGAGTCGCTGACGATCGGCGACCTCGCGATCGACGTCCCCGGCCACGAGGTGACGCGGGAGGGCAAGGCCATCCCGCTGACCCCGCTCGAGTTCGACCTCCTGGTCGCGCTGGCCAGGAAGCCCCGTCAGGTGTTCACCCGCGAGGTGCTCCTGGAGCAGGTGTGGGGTTACCGCCACGCCGCCGACACCCGCCTGGTGAACGTGCACGTCCAGCGTCTGCGTTCGAAGGTCGAGAAGGACCCGGAACACCCCGAGGTGGTGTTGACCGTTCGCGGCGTCGGGTACAAGGCCGGCCCGCCGTGACGACCCCATGAGCGGACGCTTGCCGAGGCTTGCCCAAACCACGATGCGCCACCTCCGGCGCATCGTGGTTTTCGTGCGCCGCAAGGTCGTCCTGTTCAACGAGCTGTGGCGGCATTCGCTGCAGTTCCGGGTCACGGTGTCCACGCTGGCGCTGTCGTCGGCCGTGGTGTTCGTGCTGGGCATGGTGCTGCAGAACCAGATCACCGACAGGCTGCTCGAGACCAAGCAGAACGCGGCGATCGCGCAGACCAGGGCGGTCGTCGAGACCGCGGCCAGCGAGCTGGTCGGTGTCGGCACCGAGTCGCCCGAAGCGATGACGGCGCGGCTGAAGAACGCGCTGAAGAAGATCTCCAGCACGACGACGTCGCAGGACGGCGCCGGATCGGCCGCGGGCACCTTCGAACCGGTGCTGGTCGCGGGCGGCCGCGACCAGTCGAACACGCCGGCTTCCGCGGGTCCCTACGACCGGGTGCCCGTCCGGCTGCGCCAGTTCGTGGAGACCGAGCAGGTCAGCTACCTGATGCACACGGTCACCGAACCGGACGGCGGCAAGACGACGTATCTGATCGTCGGCGCCCCGGTGACCACGATGATCAACCCGCTCCAGCTCTACCTGCTGTACCCGCTCACCAGCGAGCAGAACACCGTCTCGACCGTGCAGAACACGCTGCTCGTCGGCGGTCTCGTCCTGCTGCTCCTGCTGGCCGGGATCACGAACCTGGTCACCAGGCAGGTGGTCCGGCCGGTCCGGCAGGCCGCCGCGGCGGCCGAAGGATTCGCGGGCGGCGCACTCGATCAACGGCTCGCCGTGCTCGGCGAGGACGATCTGGCCAAACTCGCCGTGTCCTACAACGAGATGGCCGCGAGCATCCAGCGGCAGATCCGCCAGCTGGAGGACTTCGGTGGTCTTCAGCGCAGGTTCACCTCCGACGTCTCGCACGAACTGCGCACCCCGCTGACCACCGTGCGGATGGCCGCCGACGTGCTGCACGCGTCGCGCGAGCAGTTCCCGGCCGGCCTCGCCCGCTCCACCGAACTGCTGGTCGACGAACTCGACCGGTTCGAGGCCCTGCTCGGCGACCTGCTGGAGATCAGCAGGCTCGACGCCGGTGTCGAGGAGCTCTCGGCCGAGTTCATCGACGTCCGGCCCATCGCGACCAGGGCCGTCGAACAGGTCCGGGTGATCGCCGGGAACGCGGGCAGTTCGGTCGAGCTGGTGCTGCCGGACGAGGAGGCGGCCGCCGAGGTCGACGCGCGCCGCGTCGAGCGGATCCTGCGCAACCTGCTGGCCAACGCGGTCGATCACAGCGAAGGGAACCCGGTGGTGCTGACACTGGCGGTCAACGAGACCGCGGTCGCCATCACCGTGCGCGACCGCGGCGTCGGGCTCCGGCCAGGTGAAGCGGAACTGGTGTTCAACCGGTTCTGGCGTGCCGACCCGTCCCGCAACCGCCGCACCGGCGGCACCGGGCTCGGCCTGGCGATCAGCCAGGAGGACGCCCGCCTGCACGGCGGCGTGCTCGACGCGTGGGGCGAGACCGGCTACGGCGCCTGTTTCCGGCTCGTGCTGCCGCGGCAGCAGGACACGCCGATGGGGGAGAGCCCGCTGCTCTTGCCGCCGCCCGATCACAAGCCGACCGATACGCACGGTTCGTCGTCCGGCCTGCTCGAAGTCCGCCCGGCGCCCGACGCGATCCTCGCCGAACCCGAGGAGGTCGGCCGATGAAGCGGCTGCTGACCCTGTTCGCGGTGTTCCTGCTGGTCGCCGGCTGCGCGAACATCCCGCTCGAATCCCAGCCCGTCGTCGTCCCCGGGGACAAACCCGGGCAGGCGCCGGTGGACGTCCCCGAGCCCGCGGCCGGGATCGACTCGCTGACCGTCACCCGCCAGTTCATCCGCAACTCCGCGACGCCGGGCACGGCGAACGCCGACGCCCGGGTCTACCTGGACGACGAGGCCCGGCGCAACTGGAAGCCGTCACCAGGGCTGACGATCATCGACAACACCTTCGGCACCGTTTACGACACCTCGTCGCCGACGGGGGATCCGGACGAGCAGGTGGTGAACGTCCGCGGGTTCAAACTCGGCAACCTGAGCCCCGACAGCGCGTTCATCCCGCTGAAGACCGAGTACTCGCAGCAGTTCAAGCTGCGGAAGCAGCAGAACGGCCAGTGGCGGATCGTGGACCCGCCGCAGGAGCTCGCCGTCACCGACAAGGATTTCGCGACCAACTACTTCCGCGTGCCGATCAGCTTCTACTCGGCCGACTCCGGCACCTTCGTCCCCGATCTCCGGTACGTCGCGGCGAAACCGCAGGCCGGGCTGCCGGGCCGGGTGATGGACCTGGTGCTGCAAGGCCCGTCGGAAGGGTTGAAGGGCGCTGTCCAGGACCTGCTCGGTGATCAGGTCACCACCGAGACCAACGTGCGCAGCACGGACGACGGGACACTGGACATCAACCTGACCGGGATCGGCGGGGCCAGCCTCGCGGACCGGAACCTGATCGCCGCGCAGATCGTCCTCTCCCTGCAGACGGTGACGCTGAGCCGGATCCGGCTGCTCGCCGACGGCAGCGCGCTGGTGCCGGGCAACGAATACTGGCGGGCCAGCGAACTGCTGCCCTACAACACGGAGATCGCCCCCAACTCGGAGCTGAAGGGGCTGATGACCGTGAACGGGCGGGTCCGGTCGCTCGGCGACGGGGCACCGGTCGGCGGCCCGGCGGGCAATGGCGGGTACAAGGTCGTCAGCGGCGCGCAATCCGTCGACGGGAAACGGCTCGCAGTGGTCGAAGAGCGCGACGGCAGGCAGTGGCTCCGGGTCGGCGAACTGGACCGGGACCTCGCTTCGGTGGATCTGTTCGGCGGCAGCCTGAGCCGCCCCACCTGGCGGCCGGTCGCGCGGGGCGGCGGGGCTTCCGGCGAGGTCTGGACGGTCGTCGACCACAACACCGTCGCCAGGGTCACCCTGGCCGCGGACGGCCGCTGGGTGAAGGCCGGCGTCGACGCGACCCAGCTCACCGGGCTCGGCCAGATCACCGAACTGCGCCTTTCGCGGGACGGATCCCGGCTGGCCGCCGTGGTCAACGGGCAGCTGGTGGTCGCCTCGATCGTGCGTACGGCGGACTCGGTGGCGCTGCGCTCGCCGCGGAAGCTGCAGGAACGCGACCTCAAGGACGTCGTCGACGTCGACTGGGCGACCCAGGACCACCTGATCGCCGCGACGTCGTCGACCACGCTTCCGGTGGTCAAGGTGCCGCTGGACGGGCAGCGGATGGACGCCTTCAACAGCTCGAACCTGACCCCGCCGGTCCACGGCGTCACCGCGGCGCCGAGCAGGCAGAACCTGGTCGCGGACGCGGGCGGGCTGTGGGTCGCGTCCGAACTGGGCGAGGTCTGGCGGCCGCAGGCGCACACGGTGACCGACGCGGATCCGTTCTACCCGGGCTGAGCGTCCTGGTCGGGCCTCGTGAGTGGTGAGGACGGTTCTGGTGGACCCGTGCTTGCCTACCCGCTGGCTCCTGATGTCGCCTCGGTGAGCTTGTGCTGGTTGCCGCTCGACGGGTGCTGGAGTGTCCGGGCTTGATCAACGGAGGTTTGGGGACGTTGAGTGTCCCCGATCTTCCGTTGCTCAAGCTCCGAGACCGGAAGACCCCTCGACGATGAAGGATTTGGGACACTCGACGTCCCGATTCCTTCACGCTCGACCGTGCCACCGCTGCCACTTCACCTTCGCCCAGGTCGCGCGTGGGTAGGCAAATACCGGTCGGCTCTAACCGTCCTCACCACTCACGAGACCCACCACGGTTCGGCACTCTGGTCGCCTGGAGTACGTGAAGGCCTCCTTCCCTACGCTCAAGGTAGGGAAGGAGGCCTTCACGGACCTTCGGACCTTCTCCTCGATTGCCCTCATGACAGGTCCCCTTAGGACGGAAAGCGTCCAAAAGGGACCTCTCGCGACACATCGGCCCCCGGAACTGTCGGTCCCCGCCGCCACCCTCGACGGCATGTCCAAACTCCTGGATCTCCTCATCCCCGCCCGCTGCGCGTCCTGCGGCGCCCCCGGCGCCCCTTGCTGCGCCACCTGTCAGACCGCTTGGGGTTCGCTCAGCGAGATCACCCGCGCCCCGATGGCCGGTCTCGTGCCCGTCTACGCCTTGGCCCGCTACGCCGACGAGGCCCGCCGCCTGATCCTCGCCTACAAGGAACGCGGCCGCCGCGACCTCGCCCCGTCCTTGGGCCGGGCCCTCGCCGAAGCCCTGGTCCACCTGCCGGGGCCGGAGCCGGAACGCTGCCTCGTCCCGGTCCCGTCGAGACGGCACGCCTCGCGGGTCCGAGGCGGCCCGCACGTCCGGCGGATGGCCGAGGAATGCGTAAAAGTGCTGTCAAGCAAGGGAAAACCGGCGACGGTCGCGCCGGTGCTCGAACTCGGGGCCGGAGTCCGCGACGCCGCGCGGCTCACCCGTGCCGAGCGGGCGGTGAACCTCGACGGCCGCATCCGCCTCGTCCAGGGTGTTCACCCGTCGGAGGTCATTCTGCTTGACGACGTGATCACAACCGGAGCGACGGCCGCCGCTTGTACGCGCCTATTGGACATAAGCGGAATTCACGTTTCCGCGGTGGTCGCGCTGGCCGCCGCCGGGTGATCACGGGGTCACCTACAAGAGTGATGAATGATCGGGAACGGGAATGGGTACAAGGACGTTGACGGGATATGAGGCAGCTTCCGGGGAACACTCCGACGGCTCGCCACTCCACCGGGGTGGCGGCGGATTCCCTTGGTGGCGTCACCCTCGGCTTTTTCCTGTCCGGAGGCTTGCGCCGTCCGCGTGAAAACAAATCACCGGGACGACGCCCGACAGGCCGGATTGTCCCGCTGGGCACAGTGCCTTCGTCGCGTGCGGTGACGGGGTCTCACGTCCTGATATCCCCCGGCTCGGGGGCTGTTGCTCGGGGCGTGTTGCAGCTAACGTGCAGCGCTATCAGCAATCCCGGCAGGCAGGGAGGTGACCAGCCCATGTCCCTGGCGCCGGAGCCGCGCTGAGTCCGCGCTCGGACATCCGACACGAGACGTCGTGGCCGCATGCCGAGTTCTCTCATCGCCCGCGATACCGGGCTTCGTCCCCGCTTTACCGGCGCCCTAGTGAACACATCTACAGCTCGCAGTCATTTCAGCGAGGGAGGTCGTGTATGGACATCGTCGTTAAGGGCCGCAACGTGGAGGTGCCCGACCACTATCGGGCACTCGTCAGCGAAAAGCTGGCCCGGCTAGAGCGCTACGACAAGAAGGTCATCCGATACGACGTGGAGCTCTTCCATGAGCCCAATCGCCGGCAGTCGAAGAACTGCCAGCGCGTCGAAATCACCGGGAAGGGCAAGGGCCCCGCCGTACGCGCCGAAGCGTGTGCGGGCGACTTCTACGCAGCGCTGGATTCCGCACTGAACAAGCTCGAGAACCGGTTGCGGAAGACACACGACCGACGGCGCGTGCACTACGGCCGCAGCCGCCCGGAATCCGTCGCCGAGGCGACTTCGATGGCGGCCGCCGGTGGCACGACCACCGGCACCCGACATCTCGCGGGTACCGCTGTACTCGAAGCGCCCGAGGCCGAACCCATGGCCAACGGTTTCGCTGTCGAGAGCGGTGACGACTTCGAGATGCCCCAGCAGCAGCGCTGGGATGACGGGGTGACCGAACACCAGCCCGGTCGCGTCGTCCGCGAGAAGAAGCATGACGCGGTTCCGATGACGGTCGACCAGGCTCTCTACGAGATGGAACTGGTCGGTCACGACTTCTATCTGTTCAACGACTCCGACGCCGGGTGCCCGAGCGTCGTCTACCGGAGGCGAGGCTTCGACTACGGCGTCATCCGGCTGAGTTAGCCGGCCCTCCGACACCCATAAACGCCTACGACGGCGGCCCGCACGCGTTCGGCGTGCGGGCCGCCGCCCTGTCCGGATCCGGCGGGGCCCGCCCCGGTCTCGTCAGGTACCGACCGACGGTGCGTGCGCGAACACCGAGGTGTTCCCTACGATGGGGGTCGGACGGCGGTGCGAAACCCGGCGCCGCCGCATACGAGACTGCCCGGGATCGGCTCGGGTGCGATCACAATCAGCTAGTGAGGTCGACCGGATGGTGCTGAACCGCCTGCTCCGCGCGGGCGAGGGCAAGATGGTGAAGCGGCTGCGCAACATCGCCGATCACATCAACACCCTCGAAGACGACGTCAAGGAACTTTCGGACACCGCTCTGCGGGCCAAGACCGACGAGTTCCGTAAGCGGAACGCGGACGGCGAGTCACTCGACGACCTCCTGCCGGAGGCGTTCGCGGTGGCGAGGGAGGCGGCCTGGCGTGTGCTCGGCCAGCGGCCCTACGACGTCCAGGTGATGGGCGGCGCCGCGCTGCACCTCGGCCAGGTCTCCGAAATGAAGACCGGTGAGGGCAAGACCCTGACCCAGGTGCTCCCCGCCTATCTGAACGCGCTGTCCGGCAAGGGCGTGCACGTCATCACGGTGAACGACTACCTCGCCAAACGTGACGCCGAGTGGATGGGCCGCATCCACCGCTTCCTCGGCCTCGAGGTCGGCATCATCCTGGCAGACCAGGCCCCCGAGGTCCGCCGTCAGCAGTACGCCGCCGACATCACGCACGGCACGAACAACGAGTTCGGCTTCGACTACCTCCGCGACAACATGGCGTGGAGCCTCGAGGACTGCGTGCAGCGCGGCCACAACTTCGCGATCGTCGACGAGGTGGACTCCATCCTCATCGACGAGGCCCGGACGCCGCTGATCATCTCCGGCCCGGCAGACCAGTCCTCGCGTTGG
Organism: Amycolatopsis sp. NPDC031561; assembly: GCF_055580625.1. Classification (NCBI taxonomy): domain Bacteria; kingdom Bacillati; phylum Actinomycetota; class Actinomycetes; order Pseudonocardiales; family Pseudonocardiaceae; genus Amycolatopsis; species Amycolatopsis sp. NPDC031561. Next base: position 974,201 of record NZ_JBVILA010000001.1, read on the forward strand.
TACGTCGAGTTCGCGCGACTGACCCCGCTGATGAAGGTGGACATCCACTACGAAGTGGACATCCGCAAGCGCACCGTCGGTGTCAGCGAGAAGGGCGTCGCGTTCGTCGAGGACCAGCTCGGCATCGACAACCTCTACGAGGCCGCGAACACGCCGCTGGTCGGCTACCTGAACAACGCGCTGAAGGTCAAGGAGCTCTACAAGCGCGACAAGGACTACATCGTCCGTGACGGCGAAGTCCTCATCGTCGACGAGTTCACCGGCCGCATCCTGCACGGCCGCCGCTACAACGAGGGCATGCACCAGGCGATCGAGGCCAAGGAAGGCGTCGAGATCAAGGCCGAGAACCAGACTCTCGCCACGATCACGCTGCAGAACTACTTCCGGCTGTACGACAAGCTGGCGGGCATGACCGGTACCGCCGAGACCGAGGCGGCCGAGTTCCACCAGACCTACAAGCTGGGTGTGGTGCCGATCCCGACCAACAAGCCGATGGTCCGCGCCGACCAGGCCGACCTCATCTACAAGACCGAGCAGGCCAAGTTCGAGGCCGTCGCCGAGGACATCGCCGAGCGGCACGAGAACGGCCAGCCGGTGCTGGTCGGCACCACGAGTGTCGAGAAGTCCGAGCACCTGTCGAAGCTGCTGCTCAAGCTGGGTGTCCCGCACGAGGTCCTCAACGCCAAGCACCACGACCGGGAGGCGCTGATCGTCGCCCGCGCGGGGCGCAAGGGCGCGGTCACGGTCGCCACCAACATGGCGGGCCGCGGTACCGACATCGTGCTCGGCGGCAACCCGGACCTGATCGCCGACGAGGTGCTGCGCGAGCGCGGCCTCGACCCGGTGGAGCACTCCGAGGAGTACGAGGCCGCGTGGCCGAAGGTGCTCGAAGAGATCCAGGCCGAGACCAAGGCCGAGGCCGACGAGGTCCGCGAGGCGGGCGGGCTGTACGTGCTCGGCACCGAGCGGCACGAGTCCCGCCGGATCGACAACCAGCTCCGCGGTCGTTCCGGCCGTCAGGGCGACCCGGGCGAGTCCCGGTTCTACCTGTCGCTCGGTGACGAGCTCATGCGCCGCTTCAACGCGACGATGGTCGAGCGGGTCATGACCACCATGCGGCTGCCGGACGATGTGCCGATCGAGCACAAGATGGTCTCCAAGGCGATCAAGAGCGCGCAGACGCAGGTCGAGCAGCAGAACATGGAGATCCGCAAGAACGTCCTCAAGTACGACGAGGTGATGAACGAGCAGCGCAAGGTGATCTACGCCGAGCGCCTGCGCGTCCTCGAGGGCGAGGATCTTCGCGAGCAGATCGAGCACATGCTGGTCGACGTCATCAACGCGTACGTCACCGAGGAGACCTCCTCGGGCTACTCCGAGGACTGGGACCACGAGAAGCTGTGGACGGCGCTCAAGACGCTGTACCCGGTCAAGGTCACCTGGGAAGACCTCACCGCGGATGACGACCTCGACGCCGAAAGGCTGCGCGAGGCGCTGCTCGAAGACGCCCACCGCGCGTACGACGAGCGCGAGGTCGAGATCGACGGCAAGGTCGGCGAAGGCGCGATGCGCAGCCTGGAGCGTCAGGTCATGCTCACCGTGCTCGACCGCAAGTGGCGTGAGCACCTCTACGAGATGGACTATCTCAAGGAGGGCATCGGCATGCGGGCCCTGGCCCAGCGCGACCCGGTCATCGAGTACCAGCGCGAGGGCTACGACATGTTCCGCGCGATGCTGGAGTCGTTGAAGGAGGAGGCCGTCGGCTTCCTGTTCAACCTCCAGGTCGAGCAGGCCGAGCCCGCCGCCCCGGCGCCGGAGTCCGCGTCCGCGCTGCCCGCCGGTGTCGGCTCCGGGAACGGCCAGGCCGCCAACGGCGACGGACGGCACGCCCGTCCGACGCCTCCGCAGGGTCCGGCGACCGACACCGAATCCGTGCCGTCCGCTTTGCGGGGCAAGGGTCTCGGGGGCGGTTCGCAGTCCGGGCTGACCATGTCGGGCCCGTCCGAGGACGGGGGCGTCGAGTCGCATTCGGACAGTGCCGGCGACGACGGTGACCAGAGCGGAACCCGCCGGGAGCGTCGTGCCGCGCAGCGCGCCTCCCAGAAGAAGGGCAAGAAGGGCCCGCGCCGCTGAGACAGTGAACGAGAAGGGGGCCTTCGCCGCACGAGACAGACGCGGCGAAGGCCCCCTTCGTCATGCGGCGAGCCTTAGCGCGGAAACGCGTCGCGGGGGCTTCAACAGGTGGAAGCGGGTGCACACCCAGCCTGCCGGTGTCCGCTCGAAGCGCGCGGCCAAGGCGAGGAAGCGCTCGTTCTGTTCGACGGTCGCGCAGGCCTCGATGACGCCGTCCGCCGGGTGGCACAGATGGATCGACTTCGGCCGGTAGCCGCCCGGAGGACGGCGACGGCCGCGGTCGAGCAGCGCGCTGTGGAGCGCCGGGTCGAGGATCGGCCGCACCTGGACCGCCGGACGGCGTCCGTCGCAGGCTTCGAGGATGGTGGTCAGCAGCCTGCCCACTTGCCGCCCGTCCAGCGTGTCGGGTCCCTGCCCTGGCGGCGGCGTTTCCTCGAACCGTTCGCCGGACAGCGGCAGGTCCAGCGTGAGCTGGTTGTCCGGCTGCGGTACCCGGTGCAGCCGCCGCTCCGGACGGCCGTCGGGACGGCAGGGCGGTTCATACGGTTTCAGCCGTCTCAGTACGTACGAAGTCATTCGATCGTCCCCTCCGCGGCCCCCTCGGCCGCGCCCAGCAACTAAGGGACCGGCGGTGGACCGAGGCGCGACACGAACCGCCCGAGAGGATGAACCGGGCGGTGATCGCTTGTGTACGGTGGGCCGGTGCTGAACGGGCTGGTCATCGACTACGTCGGAGTGCTCACGGACGCCGGCGCGGACGAGCTGTACGCCTTCCTGCGGGCCGCCAGGGAGCGCGGCATCAAAACGGCCTTGCTCTCGAACGCCCCCGGCGCGTCGGACGAGGCCAAACGGACGCTGGACCCGTTCTTCGACGCGCTCGTCTTCTCCGGCGAGGTCGGCGTGGCCAAACCCGAGCGCGAGGTCTACCTGCTCACTGCGGGACTGCTCGGCCTGCCCGCCGAAGGGTGCGTGTTCGTCGACGACGCCGCCCACAACGTCCGCGCCGCGGTGGCGGCCGGGATGGCGGGTGTGCACCACACGTCGGTCGAGGAGACGTTGACCGAGCTCAGCGCCTTGTTCCCGAAGTCTTAGCGCGGCGCACCAGCTCGAACGAGAGCACTGCGGCGGCCGCCGAGACGTTGAGCGATTCGACTTCGCCGGGCATCGGGATCGAAACCCACTCCGTCACCAGCTCGCCGACCTCGGCGCCGACACCGTTCGTCTCCCCGCCCAGCACGAACGCCGCGCGCTGCGGCAGTTCGACGTCGAACACCGAGGAGCGGGCCGAAGCGCCCAGCGCGTAGATGCCGTACCCGGCTTCGGTGAGCATCTCGGCCGCCTCGCGCGCGCTGCCGCACCGCAGCACCGGCGCGCGGAACGCGACCCCGGCCGAGGCCTTGACCACCATCGGGTCGAGGGCGGCGACCCCGCGCCGCGGCACCACGACACCCTCCAGCCCGGCGGCGGTCGCCGTGCGCAGGATCATCCCGACGTTCGCCGGAGTGGTGATCCCGTCGAGCAGCAGCACCCGTGACGGCGGCCTGCCGTCGGACAGCGCCGCGTGCAGCGACCGCATGCGCGGCGCGACGACGTCGGCCAGGACGCCCTGGTCCTGCTTGCCGTTCCCGGCCAGCACCTTCACGCGGTGTGCGCTCGCCCGCTGCACCGGCACCCCGGCGGCCTTGGCGGCGCGCTCGATCTCGGCGGCGTTCTGGCCCCGCACGGTGTCGGCGAGAATCACCTTGTCCACCTCGAGCGCCGCGTCGTCCAATGCCTCGAGCACCGGTTTCCGGCCGTACACCGTCAGGAACCGGTCCTTCGGCGAGATCACCGAGTCATCACCCACACCGGCGAGTGTCCCACTATGTAAGGATCGGCTCATGCCCGACCGCCTCTCCGCGCTGGACGCCTCGTTCCTGTACGTGGAAGACCACTCGACCCCGATGCACGTCGGCGGTGTGGCGATCTTCGAACGACCGCGCGACGGCTTCACCTACGAGCAGCTGCTCGACCTGATCGGGCAGCGCCTGGCGTTCCTGCCGCGCTACCGGCAGCGGGTGCTGGAGGTGCCGGGTCATCTCGCCCGCCCGGTGTGGGTCGACGACTTCGACTTCGACCTCAACTACCACGTCCGCCGGTCCGCATTGCCGCAGCCGGGTTCCGACGACCAGCTGTTCGATCTCGTGGCGCGGCTGATGTCGCGGCGGCTCGATCCGGGAAGGCCGCTCTGGGAGGCGTACTTCGTCGAAGGGCTCGCGGGGGACCGTGTCGCGCTGGTGACCAAGACGCATCAGTCCGTTGTGGACGGGATCGGCACGATCGAGCTCGGGCAGCTGATCCTCGACACCGCCCCGCAGGAGCCGGAACCGTTCGACGACCATTGGCATCCGCGCCGGGAACCGAGCCGCACCCAGCTGATCCTCGACGCGGTCGCCGAGACGGTGCAGCGGCCGACGGAGCTGGTGGAGAACGTCCGCTCCATCGCCCACGACGCCACCGCGATGGCGGGCAAGGTCACCGAAACGGTCGGGGATGTCGCGTCGGCGTTGAAGACCATGGTGAATCCGGCGCCGTCCGGGCCGCTCAACGTCCGTACCTCCGGCGGCCGCATGTTCGCCGTGGTCCGCACGCGGCTGGAGGACTTCCGCAAGGTCCGCGCCGCGCACGGCGGCACGGTGAACGACGTCGTGCTGGCGGCGATCTCCGGCGCGCTGCGGGAATGGCTGCTCTCCCGCGGCTCGAACCTGACCGCGACGACCACCGTGCGCGCGCTGGTGCCGATGGCCGTCCGCGACGCCGAGACGGCGGAGTTTTCGACGCCCGCGCTGGTCGGGAACCAGGTCGACGCCTATCTCGTCGATCTCCCGGTCGGTGAGCCGAACGCGGTCCTGCGGTTGCAGCACATCGGCCACGCGATGGCGGATCACCTCGATTCGGGCCGCTCGGTCGCCGCGCGCGGGCTGCTGACGGTCGGCGGCTTCGCGCCGGCGACGCTGCATTCGCTGGGCGCGCGGGCTGCCGGGTCGATGTCGGGGCGCATTTTCAATGTGCTGATCACGAATTCGCCGGGCCCGCAGGTGCCGCTCTACGCGGGACAGGCGAAGATGGTGGAGATGTTCCCGGTCATGCCGCTGGTGCGCAATCAGGCGCTGGCGATCGGGGTCACCTCGTATCACGGTGGTGTCTACTTCGGACTGAACGGCGATCGCAAGGCCGTGTCCGATGTGGACCTGCTCGCCGGGATGATCGAGGAATCGTTGGAAGAGCTGAAGGGTGCGCACTGGTGAGGGTCTATCTACCCGGGACGATCGCGATGCTGCGCGATCTCGAAACCGCCGGTGAGTTCCGGGCGCGGAGCGGCACGGGGTTCGCGCTGACCCCGGCGTTGCGGGAGTCCTACGCCAGCGGATCCGACGAAGAACTCGAGTACGCCGCGCTGCTCGACGCCGCCAGGGCGTCGCTCCGGCTGATCGCGGCCGAGGAGAAGCCGGAGCCGCGGCGAGTGGTGATCTCGGCCGACCTCGACGAGGTCACCCTGCGCCCGGATCTCGACGCCGCCGTCGTCCGGCTTGCCGGGCCGGTGAAGCTCGCCGACGTCGCCGCGATCCACGTCGACGCGGCCGAGGCGGCCGAGTCCGTGCAGGCCGCCGCGGCCGTGATCGACCAGGCCGACCTCGGCGACCCGGACGCGGAGTTCACCCTCGGCGACGCCGAAGACCACGAACTCGCCTGGTACGCGCCCCAAGAACTCCCTTTCCTGCTGGAACTCCTGTAACCCCCGGCGTTTAGTCCTCTAGATGCGGTCCTTGCACGTGCAACTACCGCAACTAGAGGACTGAACGCGGGTGGGTCAAAATCCAGGACGGTTTCGGCCCGGTCGCGAGGCGTTTCCCGCTGTCCTGAAGGCCACCTTCGAGACGTTGATCGTCTCAAAGGTGGCCTTCAGGACGTAACGGGCTGCCGGGAGAGTCGCCAGGACCGCGCCCCTGCGTTTAGTCCTCTGGACGCGGTCCTTGCACGTGCAACTACCGCAACTAGAGGACTGAACGCGGGTGGGTCAGAACCAGGTAGGGCCGGGGACCGGGCGTTCGGGACGCCATCCGGTCGCCTCGGTGAGCCGCGTCGAGACGACACGCTGCGAACGCGCCAGCACCGCCATCGGGCCCACGCGGTTCGCCAGCCACTTCGGCAGCGCGCGGGCCCGGCGGACCCCGGCCGCGGCCGCCATCGCCTCACCGAGTTCCCGCTTCCGCACCGGATCCGCGGCCAGGTTGTAGACGCCGCTCGGCGCCCGTAGCGCCGCGACCGCGCCCGCCGCCGCGTCGTCCGGGTGGATCGCCGCGGTCCAGTCGGTCCGGCGGCCGATGATCAGCGGCGAACCGCGCCGCGCGGCCGTCAGCATCATGGTGGTCATCGGGTCGTCCGAGACGAGCAGCCCGATCCGCAGCCTGATCGCGGTGCGCCCCTCGTCCGCCAGTTCCGCGATGTTCGCGTGCGCCACCGTCGAAGACGCGAGGTGCCCCGTGGGCGCGAGAGGCGCGTCCTCGTCCAGTTCGCCGTCGCCGCCGTCGGCGTAGACGAACGAAATCCCTTCCTGCACCACGATTCCCAGTTCGCCGACCCGGCGCGCGGCGGCCGCGAGCGTCCGGGTGCCGTCGGTCCGCAGCCGGTCGTTCTCCGCCCATCCCGCCGACGTCATCGCGGCGCGCCCGCCCGGGATCCGGGTCGCGACGTTCACCACCGCGTCGTGCCCGCGCAGCGCCCCGGTCAGGGAATCGACGTCGAACAGCGAACCCGTCACCGGCTTCGCGCCGGTCGCGCTCACGGCCGCGACGCGGTCTTCACCGCGGGCAAGCCCGCTCACCTCGTGGCCCTCGGCCAGCAAGCGCCGCACCAGTGGCCGCCCCAGCACCCCGGTCGCCCCGATCACCATCACGCGCATGTCCGTCCTCCTGTTCGCCTTCCCCCTCTGGACGAGACGGGCGCGGGGAACGTGACAGGGTCAGCCCGCCGGGATTTCGCCGATCTCCTCCGGCGGCGGCGCCTGGATGTCCGCCTGCGTGCCCCACTCGCTGTAGCGCGTGACGATCCGGGCCATCGCGGCGTCCGGCACACCCGAAGCGGCGAGGACGGGGGCGAGGTCGAGCACGACCTGCACCGGCTGACGCGCGTCGTCGAGCCAGATCTCCATCGGGATCTTCCCGAGCTTGCCGTTCAGTTCCCCGAGAGCTTCCGCCGACAGTCCGGCGGGCAGATCACCGCCCAGCGCGGCCATGTCGATGTCCAGCCGGTAGTGCTCGGTGGACACGCCGTCGAGTTCGGCACGCCCGGACTCGGTGAGCGTGCCGGCCCGCCGCGCCTGGTCGAGCGCGCGGCCGGGGTCGTTCTGCTTCGCCAGCTGGTCGATGCTGCCGCCGGCGACCTGCGAGAACGGGTCCGCGCCGTCGGGGGAGACCTTGACCCAGGGTTTGCCGCCGGGAACGTCCTCGCGGGCGCTCTCGGGGACCTTGGCGAAGACGGTCTTGTCGATCAGCCGGAGTTCGAGCGGTTCGCCGAGGAAGTCCGTGGTCATGGCCAGCGCGGCGACCCGGGCCTGTCCCTGGCTCTTCGAGCGCATCGTGCCCGCGGTGACGTCGGTGGCAAACTTCGCGGCCTTGCCGTCGATGGCGGCCGTGACACCGTCGGCGAGCGCGCGGGCGTCGGTGAACGAGACGGTTTCGCCGTCACACGCGCCGAGCAGCGCGCCGAGGGCGAGGACGACGGCGGGCAGGGCCGTTCTCCGCATGAGGACCTGCTTTCAAGGTCGGGCACTCAAGCGAAACACAGCCGGGGACCTCGCCCCGATCGGGGGAACGGCTCAGCGGCTGTCGCCGATCGCTTCGGGCGGCGGCGCGATGATCACCACGTCGGACGCCCAGCTGTCGTACTTGACCGTGGTCTTGCCGAGGGTGACCTGCACCGGACGCCGATCGGCGTCCAGCCACACTTCGGCGGGGGAACCGCCCAGGTCGAGGACGTAGTGCGTGGTGGCCGTGCCGTTCAGGTCGGCCTGCTCGGACTTGGTGACCTTGCCGGACTTCGAGATCCGGTCGGTCGTGCGCGTCGGGTCCATTGTCTCGACGACGTCCGTCATCAGCCTGCCGTTGGCCGCGGAGAGCGCGTCCTTGCCGTCGGCGGTGATCTTGACCCATTCCTTGCCGGTCTTGAGTTCCTGGACCTGCGCGTCGGACAGGTGGTAGTAGAGGACGCCGTCGGCGAAGATCAGGTCGCGTTTCTCGCCCGCGACCTCGGCGACCATGGAGAACTTGCTGTTCGGGCCCTCGTAGAGCCCGGAGCTGGTCACCACGACCTTGCGGCCGTCCTCGGCGGTGGTCTCCAGCGCGATCTTCGACGAGCGGGCCTTCTGCGTGCCCTCGGCGGCGGCCGAAGCCAGTTGCGCCGCGTCCTTGACCGGTGGCGCCGCCGGTTTCTCTTCGCCGGAACAGCCTCCCAGCAGCAGGAGAGCGGTACAGACGGCGGCGAATCCGGTGGCACGCATAGGACTCCCTCGGGTGAATGGTCTGTACCACCACCGTAGTGCCTGGCGCGTGAATTTCCACCGTCCGATTGTCGGGGAGCGGGGGGGGGGGAAACCCCCCCCGGTTTGTCGCGGGGGGGGGGGGGTTCTACTTAAAGGGGGTGACGAAGCCCCCTCTTC
>NZ_JBVILA010000001.1:983040-1031440 GCF_055580625.1 Amycolatopsis sp. NPDC031561
TCCGCCTTGTGGTTGTGGGGGAGCGGGGGAAGGCCCCCTTCCCGCGGTTGAGCCGAGGGAAGGGGGCCTTCACGCGCAAGGGGGTACTAGATTCCCTGCTTCATCATTTCCAAGTAGTCGCCGACCTCGGCGGCCGGAGGCGGAACGATGTCCACCGGCGTTCCCCAGTCGCTGTAGGTGTACGTCGACTTGGTCTCGCCGGTCTGTGACCCTCCCGCCGACTTCATGAACGACGTCATGTCCGTGACCATCTTCAGCGGTAGCTGTTCGGCGTTGAGCCAAATCTCGGCCGGGATCCGCAGGTCCTTGCCTTCGAACCGCTTCTCGATCTCCGCGCGCTTGTCCGCGGGGACGTCGTCGCCGAGGAACAGGGCGAGCTGCTTCTTGGCGTCGAACTCGACGAAGTAGTGGTTCACCGGGACGCCGTCCAGCTGGGTCTGCTCGGACCTGATGATGCGGCCGGTCTTTTCGACCAGCTCCAGCTGCTTCGCCGGGTCGCCCATTTCGAACGACCTCTGGATGGCCCTGCCCATGGCCTTCGCCTGGGGATCCTGGCTGTTGAGGTCGATCTTCCCCCAGTTCTTGTCCGTCTTGGCCTTGGCCTTCTCGGACGGGGGGAGATTGATGAACAGTGTTTGGCCGACCAGGCGCAGGATGCCGGTTTCACCCTCGACGGTCATGTTCGCCTCGATCTTCGAGGCGGGACCGTCGTAGTACGCGAGCAGAGTGCCCGTGACCTTGGAATCCCCGGACGAGGCGTCGATGGTCGTCTTGGAGGACTTGGTCTTCCGCGTCCCCTGCTTCGCGGCCTCGACGAGGCCGAGCGCGTCGGTGAACGGGGTGGCCAGCGCGAGCTCGCCACCCTTGTTCTCGGCCGGCGCGCTGGGGCGGGTACCGCAGCCCGTGACCACGAGAGTCAGGGCCGCGGCCGCCGCGACGAGTTTGAAAGTCGGGTGCATGTTTACCGGCCGGCCTTCTTCGCGAGCTCCGCCATCTCGCCGACCTGGTCGGCGGGCGGTGCGGTGATGTTCACCGGGACACCCCAGTCGGTGTACTTGACCGTGGTCTTGGCGACACCGTCACCGGGGGCGCCCATGGCCTTCACGAACGCGGTCTGGTCCGAGATGACCTGCACCGGCAGCTGGTCGGCGTTGAGCCACAGCTCGGTGAGGATGGTGACGTTCTTGCCCTCGAGCTTCGCCTTGAGCTGGTTCAGGGTCTCGGCGGGCAGCGGGATGCCGATGTTGCCCATGATGAGGGCGAGGGCCTTCTCGGCCTCGATCTCGACGACGTAGTGGTTGGTCTGCTCGCCGTTCAGCTCGACCTGGTCCGACTTCGTGATCTTGCCCGCTTTCGAGATCTGCTCGAGGATGCGGGACGGGTCGCTGTCCTTGGCGGCCTTCGACATCATCTTGCCGAGCAGCTGCGAGATCGGGTCCTGGCCGTCGGCCGCGATCTTCGCGTACGCCTTGTCGGTCTTCAGCTCGGCCTTGTCTTCCGCGTCGAGCTTGAAGAACAGCGCGTTGTCGACGAACAGCATGTCGAGCTTCTTGCCGTCGGCGTCCATGATCATCGAGAGCTTGCTGTTCTCGCCGTCGTACACGCCCTGCCCGGACGCCGTGTTCTTCTGTGCGCCCGCGACGGCCTCCATCGTCATCTTCGACGACTTCGCCTTCTTGGTGCTCTCGCGGGTCAGCGCCGCGAGCTGGATCGGGTCGCCGAGCGGCGACGAAAGCGAGCTCTTCGCTTCGGAAGGAACGGGAGCAGCCGCGCCGGACTGCTTCTCGCCACCGCAAGCGGACAGCGCCAGGACGGCGGCCGTGGTGATGGCGGCGAGCATGGTTACGCGCTTCAAGTGGACCCCTCAGAAAAGTTGATCTAATCCGAACGGGTTATCGCGCGCGGGCGAAATTAGTTACCGTTCGTCGTCATGTCCAGCTCGGGAGCCCAAAAGGCGGCGCAAAGACTCCAAACGGTCCATGCTCGCGTGACCCTCGGTGACGACCTCGTCGAGTGCGCAGTCCGGATCCGAGGGCGGTCCGAGGTGACCGCAGCCGGAGGGGCACTCCTCGGCCGCCGCGGCGAACTCCTCGAACGCGAGCACGATGTCGTCGGCGGTCACGTGCGCGAGACCGAACGAGCGGATGCCCGGGGTGTCGACCACCCAGCCGCCGCCGGGCAGCGAGAGCGCGACGGCCGCGACGGATGTGTGCCTGCCCTTGCCGACCGCGCTGACCACGCCGGTCGCCAGCCCGGCGTCCGGCACCAGCCGGTTGACCAGGGTGGACTTCCCGACCCCCGAATGCCCGACCAGCGCGGTGACCCGGTCCTTGAGCCGTCCGACCAGTTCGTCCGGGAACTCGTCGTGCCGCGTGACCACGGCGGGGATGTCGAGGCCCGCGTAACCGGCGAGGAGCTCGTCCGGGCTCGCGAGGTCGGCCTTCGTCAGGCAGAGGACCGGCTTGAGGCCGCCCGCGTAGCAGGCCACGAGACATCGGTCGATGAAGCCCGTGCGCGGCTGGGGATCGGCCAGCGCGGTCACGATCAGCAGTTGCTCGGCGTTGGCGACGACCACCCGTTCGAACGGATCGGTGTCGTCCGCGGTCCGGCGGAGCACGCTGGAGCGTTCATCCACCCGGATGATCCGGGCGAGGGTGTCGGCCTTGCCGCTCACGTCGCCGACGATGCCGACGGTGTCGCCGACGACCACCGAGACCCGGCCCATCTCCCTGGCGCGCATCGCGGTGACGACGCGTTCCGGATCCGAGTCGATCGCGCAGGTCCAGCGCCCGCGGTCCTTCCCGATGACCATCGCGGTGGAGGCGTCGGCGTGCTCGGGACGACGTTTGCTGCGCGGTCTGGTGCCCTTGCCGGGACGGATCCGCACATCGGATTCGTCCAGCTTGCGCCAGTCCTTGCCAGCCAAACCGCCTCCTGCTCTTCGAACACCTCGGAACAATGATCCCATGCTGCTCGCCAACGTCTGCCCGGCGTGTAACGATGACTGTCGATTAGGGAGGTTTTCGCATGTGCGGGCGTTATGCCGCCACCAAGGACCCCGCGGCGCTGATCGACGAATTCGCCGCGGTGGACCTGACCGAGGGCCGGGTCCGGACCGATCACAACGTGGCGCCGACCAAGGACGTCCCGACGGTGGTGCAGCGGCATCCGCGTGACGCCGACGGCGCGGTGCTCGAAGACGAGCCGCCCGTCCGGTCGCTGCGGATGATGCGCTGGGGCCTGGTCCCGTTCTGGGCGAAGGACCCCGGAGTGGGCTCGAAGATGATCAACACGCGTGCCGAGACGGCCAAGGAGAAGCCGTCCTTCAAGAAGGCGGTCTCCGCGCGGCGCTGCCTCGTCCCCGCCGACGGCTGGTACGAGTGGCGGCGCGACGGCAAGGAGAAGCAGCCCTTCTTCATGACCGGCCCCGGTGACGGATCGCTGGCGTTCGCCGGGATCTGGGAGACCTGGCGGCCGAAGGACGACCGGGACGCCGACCCGCTGATCACCTTCTCCGTGATCACCACGGACTCGGTCGGCAGGCTCGCCGACATCCACCACCGCATGCCGCTGCTGATGCCGCGCGAGAAGTGGGACACCTGGCTCGACCCCGACCTGCCCGACGTCACCGATTTGCTCGTCCCGCCCTCGGCGGAGCTGGTCGACACGATCGAGCTGCGGCCGGTGTCCAGCCTGGTCAACAACGTCCGCAACAACGGCCCGGAGCTGCTGGACCGGGTCGAACCCGCCGCCGACAGCGCGCTCTTCGACCTGCCGAGCTCATGACGACACTGGAGATCGACACCGCCTACGGCCCCGCGCGGGCCGAGTTGCACTGCGCCGAGGAAGGTGTCGCAGTACTGATGCTCGGCCACGGCGCCGGCGGCGGGATCGGTGCGAAGGACCTGGTCGCGGTCACACGCGCGGCGCAGGCGGCCGGTGTCCACGTCGCGCTCGTCGAGCAGCCGTACCGGGTGGCGGGCCGCCGGGCACCCGCTCCCGCCACGCAACTCGACACCGCCTGGCTCACCGTGGCCGACGAGATCTCCGAGCGTTTCGACGATCTCCCGATCGTGTTCGGCGGCCGGTCCTCCGGGGCGCGTGTCGCCTGCCGGACCGCCGCCGTCGGGCAGGCGGTGGCGGTGCTCTGCCTGGCCTTCCCCGAACACCCGCCGGGGAAGCCGGAGAAGACCCGGCAGGGTGAATTGGACGCCGTCGAGGTCCCGACCCTGGTCGTCCAGGGCGAGCGGGACCCGTTCGGCTTGCCCAAGGCGGGCCCGCATCACGAGATCGTGGTGCTCAAGGGTGACCACAACCTCAGCGCCGACCTCGACGGCGTGTCACGCGCGGCTTCCGAGTGGCTCGAGCGTGTGCTGCGGCCGCTCGCCTGAGAACCGTCGCCGGGCGTAGTGCACGGTGACCGCGGCCAGCAGTGGACCCCAGAGCAGCAGCGGCGCGTAACAGACGGCCATGACGACGCCGTAGACCGGCGAGTCCTCCCAGCTGCCCGGCGCCATCGACGACCCGGCCTCGTTCCAGCCGGACAGCGCCTGGAGGCTCAGCAGGGTCAGGGCGATCGCGCCCGCGGCGGCCGGGACGATCGCGGCGAGCGGCGGGATCCGCCTGCCCCGCAGTCCCGGTATCCAGCGCGGCCACACCTCACCCCACGGCCGGACGAGCCCGAGGGTGAGGAACGCGAGCGCCTCGGCGAGGAGGCTCAGCCCGAAGACGTAGGCCGTGCCCCAGCCGGGGATGCCGAATTCCGTCAGCCCTTGCGCGGTGAACCCGACCGGCACACCGAGACCCATCGCGATCCGCCACAGCCCGGACGGCAGGGTCGCCAGCAGCGTGGCGTGGGCGGCGAGGTTCGCCCACCTCGGCACGTCGGGCACGGTCTTGGTCATGGTGTCGCTCCCCAGGGGTCGTCGTTCGCTTGCCACGACGATTCCGCAGGCGGGGCCCGTGATCTTCCCGCCAGGGACCGAGGCACTTCCCCCGCGAGGGTGAATCCCCACCCCGCGTTTCGTCCTCTAGTTGCGGTACTTGCACACGCAACTACCGCAACTAGAGGACGAAACGCGGGACTTCAACCGGCGATGGGGGCGACGGTGGCCCCGGTGAGGCGCACCAGATCGCCCGGAGCGAGCTCGACCTCCAGGCCGCGACGCCCCGCCGAGCAGTGCACGGTCTCGAACTTCTCCGCCGACGCGTCGATCACCACCGGGAGCCGGCTCCGGTGCCCGAGCGGCGAGATCCCGCCGAGCACGTACCCCGTCGCGCGCTGAGCGGCCGCGGGGTCGGCCATCTTCGCCTTCTTCCCGCCCGAGGCGGCGGCGAGGGCCTTCAAATCCAGCTGGCCGGTGACCGGGACCACGCCGACGGTCAGCTTCCCGTCGACGTCGGCGACCAGTGTCTTGAACACACGCGCGGGGTCGAGCCCCAGTGCCTCGACGGCCTCGAGGCCGTACGACTCGGCCCTCGGATCGTGGTCGTAGGCGTGCAGGACATGCGGCACTTTCCGCTTCGCCAGCAGCGCCGTCGCCGGGGTTCCCTTGCCTGCCATGGCCGGAGTCTACGAGGGCGCCGGGAATGCCCGACCGGGCAACACTGTTGGAACGCACGTGCCCACCACACTGGAAGCTCCCCGAATCCTGATCCCGCGCACGCCGGGCGGCCAGGTGATCCGTCCGCGCGTAAACTCGACGTCGTCTCATGCGCACAAGCGCATCGACGCCGATCGAGAAGGGAACGGTTTGCCGAGCACGCAGAATCCCGCGCCGGACACGGGCACGGACGCCGAAGAGGCGGCCGCGCGGGCCGAGCGCTTCGAGCGGGACGCGATGCCCCTGCTCGACCAGCTGTACTCGGCCGCCATGCGGATGACCCGGAATCCCGCCGATGCCGAGGACCTCGTCCAGGAGACGTACTTGAAGGCGTACGCGGCCTTCGCGTCCTTCAAGGCGGGTACGAACCTCAAGGCGTGGATGTACCGCATCCTCACGAACACCTACATCAACGGCTATCGCAAGCGTCAGCGCCAGCCGGTGCAGCAGCCCACCGAGGAGATCACCGACTGGCAGATCGCCAAGGCGGAGAGTCACACCTCCAGTGGGCTGCGCTCGGCCGAGGTCGAAGCGATGGACAACCTGCCCGACGCCGACGTCAAGGAAGCACTGCAGAAGCTTCCGGAGGAGTTCCGCCTCGCGGTCTACCTCGCCGATGTCGAAGGCTTCGCGTACAAGGAGATCGCCGAGATCATGGACACGCCCATCGGCACCGTGATGTCCCGGTTGCACCGCGGCCGCGCCCAGCTCCGTGACCTGCTCGCCGACGTCGCCCGCGAACGGGGCTTCATCCGCGCGGGCAACCGGCAGGAGGTGGCGGGGCGATGAACGACGACTACTGCTCCGGCGCGGACGACAAGGTCAAGTGCGAGGAAGCCCTCGCCGACATCTACCTGCTGCTGGACAAGGAGTGCAGCGCCGAGCGCGACGAGGCACTGCGCAAGCACATCGAGGACTGCCCGCCGTGCCTCGAGGAATACGGCATCGACGAGCACATCAAGCAGCTGCTCGCCCGCAAGTGCGGGGGTGACCACGCGCCGGACGACCTGAAGTCCCGGCTGCGGGCCTCGATCCGCCAGACCGTGCAGACCAAGGGCGCGATCACCATCGAGCGCACCGAGGTCCGGATCGAGCAGACCTTCGAATAACCCGGCTCAAGACACACGAAGGCCCCCGTACCGGATCGGTGCGGGGGCCTTCGCTGTCTGATCGATGATCAGGAGTTGGGCTTCTTGCCGTGGTTCGCGCCGTTCTTCTTACGGTCGCGACGCTTGCGGGCGCGCTTCGACATGTTTCACTCCTCGTCCGAGTGGCCCTCGCGGGGTGGTACGACACCGCTGGGCCAGGGTCAACCTGTTCAGTGTGTCATGCGGCCCTCACCCTGCTTGGATGGGGACGTGTCCACCCTTTCCGATCTGCTCGCGGAGAACACCGGCATGTCCGGTGAAGCCGCGGACCATCTCCAGACCGTGGTCGCCGAATGGCAGCTGCTGGCCGACCTGTCCTTCGCCGACTTCCTGCTCTGGGTCGCCGTCTCGGAGGAGCTCCAGCCCGACGGCGGCGACTACGTCTGCGTCGCGCACGCGCGCCCGACGACCGCGCCGACGGCCCATCCCGAGGACGTCGTCGGCTCCCGGTTCACCGTGGACGAGCATCCGCAGCTCGCCAAGGCGAGCCGCGAGGTGCGGATCTGCCGCGAAGAGGATCCGCACTGGTACCGCGACCTGCCGATGCGCCGCGAGGCCATCCCGGTGGTGATCGGCGGCACGGTGATCGCCGTCCTCAGCCGCGAGACCAACCTGGCGGCCTCGCGGGTGCCGAGCCCGCTCGAGATCGCCTATCTCGGCAGCGCGGGCGACCTGTGCCAGATGATCGTCGACGGCACCTTCCCCAGCCCGGGGAACCAGACGGACACGCATACCAGCCCCCGCGTCGGCGACGGCCTGATCCGCCTCGACCCGACCGGCACCGTGGTCTTCGCCAGCCCGAACGGGTTGTCGGCCTACCACCGGATGGGGCACGAATCCGACCTCGTCGGCCAGCGTCTCGCGCCGCTGACCAGGTCGCTCATCCGTGACCCGTTCGACGCGACCGAGGTGTCGCACCGGATCATCGAGGCGCTCGACGGCAAGCCCAGCAGCCGGACCGAGGCGGACTCCCGCCGCGGAGCCGTCGTGCTGTTCCGTGCGCTGCCGCTGCGCCCGGCGGGGCAGCCCGCCGGCGCGCTCGTGCTGGTGCGCGACGTCACCGAGGTGAAGCGCCGTGACCGCGCCCTCCTTTCGAAGGACGCGACCATCCGCGAGATCCACCACCGGGTGAAGAACAACCTGCAGACCGTGGCCGCGCTGCTGCGGCTCCAGTCGCGCCGGACCTCCAGCGAGGAGGCGCGGCTCGCGCTCGGCGAGTCCGTGCGCCGGGTCTCGTCGATCGCGATGGTGCACGAGGCGCTGTCCATCTCGGTGGACGAGCGGGTCGATCTCGACAAGCTGCTCGACAACGTGCTCCCGATGGTCGGCGAGGTCGCGACGGCCGAGTCCCAGGTCGGGCTTTCGCGCACGGGTTCGTTCGGCGTCGTCGTCGCCGAGATCGCGACGCCGTTGGTGATGGTGCTGGCCGAACTGGTCCAGAACGCCATCGAGCACGCGTTCCCCGGCGGACGGCCGGGCAAGGTCGAACTCGAGGTGGAGCGGTCCGCCCGCTGGCTCGACGTCGTCATCCGCGACAACGGGCGCGGATTGCCGTCGGGTTTTTCACTGGAACGCAGCGACGGCCTCGGCCTGCAGATCGTGCGGACGCTGGTGGAATCGGAACTGCGCGGATCGCTGTCCCTTCGCGGACTTCGCGGAGAGGCCGAGGAACCCGGCGGTCGCCGGGCGGGCACCGAAGCGGCTTTGCGGATCCCGCTTTCCCGCCGGCTCTGAGTGGCCGTAGTGGACAGTCCTTTTTGATCGTCCTTTGTGGACTGTCTCACCCGGACACGTTTTAGGGCCGGCGCCCGAAGAGAAAGATGGCGCCGGCCCTGTAACGGTTCCGCGGGAGGACTTGGAGAAAGTCCGGTGAAGCCGGACCCCCGTGGGGGCGTGTTGGCCTCGCTTGTTAAGCTCAAGTCGGGTAGGTGTCACCTCGCAACGCAGGGCCATACAGCCACTGCGCCGCGGGATTCCCGAAGCTTGGGGTGCTACTCGGTTTTGGTTACTTCGATGAAGCGTGCTGAGTCTTGAAACTCAGGCGGAGGTACGCGTGCCGATGTGCGTACGACGGCGCTTCAGGGCCCGTCGCTCGTCCTCGCTCATCCCGCCCCAGACGCCTGCGTCCTGCCCGCTGGCCAAAGCCCAGGCCAGGCAGTCGGAAGCGACGGTGCAGCGGTGGCACACGGATTTCGCCTGAGTTACCTGCGACAGAGCAGGACCGCTGGTTCCCACCGGGAAGAACAGCTCGGGGTCCTCGTCTCGGCAGGCCGCGTCATGGCGCCAGTCCATGTTTCTGAGCTCCTTCATAACGGCGCGGTACTCCGCGCCATAGTCGTCATGGCGGTCGTTTTTTTGGGTGCTTGTGAATGCTTTCACGAAGCACCCGTTTCGACAAGGGTTTTCTGAAGATCGGTGAGTCAGCTCACCCGGCCGAGCGACGCTTCTGACCTGCGGTTTCGTTCCGAAACAGCCCTCCGAAGGGAAGGCCGATGCGGTGAGCGGAGGTTCTGCGTCGATGAGCGGCAGGTTGCACTTTGCCGCAGGCGATCAGTGGTCCGGTGCTCAGACGGTTACTGTCAGTGCACCCGGAACGCTGAAGAACTCCACTCGCTTCCGCTGGCCGACGAGGTCGCCGTCCACCTGGAAGTTTACCGGTTCAGCAGCGTCGATGCGGATCATCGGCAGGTCATCGTGACGAAGGAGACGTCGTCCGCGTTGGTCGCTCTTCGTGAGCAATGCCTGCCGTACATGCTTGAACACGGTGGGCAATCGCAGACCGCTCAACGCGAAAAGGCCCAATCCGGTGTCGAATGAGCTGCCCGGGTTCAGGTGGACGGGACGGTCACCCAGGTAACTCCATGGATCGGTGTTCGACACGAAAGCGGTCAGCACTTCGGTGGGTTCTTCACCCGGGATCCGGACCGTGAGGGCCGGACGGCCGAGCGGAGGCCGCAGATGGGACGCCACCGCGGCCCTCAGGTAGAGCCCCGCCGTGGTCTGTTTGCCCCGTCGCTTGGCCACACGGCCGACGACGTCGGCGTCCCAGCCCATTCCGGCGTTGAAGGTGAACCAGTGGCCGTCCGCTAGTCCCAGTCCGACTTTGCGGCTTCTGTCGTTCTCGATGGCGTTGAGGAGCTGGTGCGTCGCTTCCACCGGATCGTGCGCGATCCCCAGCGCGCGGGCGAAGACGTTCGCCGAGCCGCCCGGCACGACCCCGAGCATGGGGACGTCGCCGATGTCGCCCGGAGCGCCGTCGGAATCCGCGAGCAGACCATTGACCACTTCATTGACCGTGCCGTCGCCTCCGTGGGCGACGACCAGGTCGATCCCGTCACGGGCGGCGGACCGCGCCACGGCCATCGCGTGGCCGCGGTAGTCGGTTTCCACCACGTCGAGTTTGACCTGGCTGGCCAGTGCGTGCGCCAGCACGTCACGGCCACCGGCGGTGGTCGAGGTGGCCTGGGGATTCACGACGAGGATGGCACGCACTTCCGCAGGGTAGGTGACGTCCGCCCGAAGAGGGGAGCGTCAGGTGACGCGAAGCTCAGTGCTCCGGGCATCACGAAACACCCGGAGCAGGCCTCTGCTCGTCGTGACAAGTGCACCCGGGCCGACCGCCCGCTCATCGACGACGCCTTCATTTTTTCCGGTCGGCGGCCGGACGAAAACGGCCGACCGGGTGGCATACGATCGAAAGTGCTCACGTACGGTGACCCGCCCTGGTGGAGCGCCGTGTCCGAAAGCCTGGAAGGCTGTTTCGCCGTGTCCATCGCCGACAAGCTCTCGCCCGCGCCCCGTGAAGTCCGCCTCGCCGGCGTCGTCACCGCGCTGCCGGGGCTCGCCCTGATCGTGTTCGCGGTCCTGCTCCTGGTCAACGGCCAGGCCGGACCGGAGAACCTGCTGGCCGAGGTCGCCTATTACCTCGTCCTCGCCGCCGGAACGCTGGCCTGCGC
Source organism: Amycolatopsis sp. NPDC031561 (assembly GCF_055580625.1). NCBI lineage: Bacteria > Bacillati > Actinomycetota > Actinomycetes > Pseudonocardiales > Pseudonocardiaceae > Amycolatopsis > Amycolatopsis sp. NPDC031561. Next base: position 993,748 of record NZ_JBVILA010000001.1, read on the forward strand.
GGCCGGACTGGTGCTGGGGAAGACCTGGGCGAGGTCGCCCGGGGTGGTCGTCGCGCTGATCCTGGTCGGCGTCGGCTGGTACGGCGCGGGGCCGTCCGGGCAGCCGCTGTGGGGCGTGCCGCTGGGCCTGATCGGCGTCGCCGTCATCGTGCTGCTGTTCCGCCGCCCGTCGCGGGCGTGGGCGCTCGGGCTGCGGGAGGGCGAGACCGAGGAAGAAGCCGCCGAACGCGACGGCGCCGCGGGACGTGCGGCGCGTCGCGAACGCGAGGAGCGGGACTCCTGATCGAGGGGTAAGTCGAAGATGGCGGGGGTCGGGTTGGTCGCGAGTGGCGTTTCGGGTGAGTGCGGACCGGTATTTGCCTACCTACGTGTGACCAGGGCGAAGGTGAGGTGCGGGAGTCGAGGGGGTCGCTCCGGTCTCGGGGCTCGATGACACCGGAATCTCGCCGCGGCAGGGTTCGAGCGTGGAGGATTCGGGACGTTCAATGCCCCGATCCTCCGTTGATCAAGCTCATGCCACCCCACAACCCCGCGGACGGCAGCCGAGTGGGGAAGATTTGAGACGGTCAACGTCCCAAATCTTCCCCACTCACCCACATCAGGATCCCGTGGGTAGGCAAATATGGGTCCGCCAGAACCCGAAACGCCACTCACGACCAACCCGACCCCGCTGCGCCTGGCTGTCAGATCCCGGCGGCGAGGGCCTTCAAGGGTTCGTCGGTGAGCCGGTCCACGGTCCACTCGTCCATCGGCACCGCGCCGAGTGACTTGTAGAACCCCTGAGCCGGGTTCCAGTTCAGCACCGACCATTCGAGGCGGGCGTACCCGCGCTCGACACAGACCGCCGCGAGCGTGGCCAGCAGCGCCTTGCCGAGGCCGGAGCCGCGCTGCTCGGGGCGGACGTAGAGGTCCTCGAGGTAGATACCGTGCACGCCGCGCCACGTGGAGAAGTTCAGGAACCACAGCGCGTAGCCGACGATCTCGCCGTCGACCTCGGCGACGTGCCCGAACAGGCCCGGAGCGTCGCCGAACAGCGCGACGCGCAGCTGCTCGGGCGTGAGGTGGCACTCGTCCGGGGCGCGTTCGAACTCGGCGAGGTCGTAGACCAGCCGGACCACGGCGTCGATGTCTTCTTCGCGGATCCGCCGGATGCGGTCGTCGGCCACTAGTCCTCCGTCGTGGGGAGCAGGTTGAGGTGTTCGATCTGGGGCTCGCCGCGTTCGTCACCGAGCACCGCGACGCCCGCCGGGTCGAGTCCGAAGTGGACGCCCGCCGTCGAGGGCAGCCCGACCCAGCGCGCGACCAGGACACGGCTGAAGTGCCCGTGGCCGACCAAAATCACGTCACCCTTGCCGAGCGGCTCGCGGACACGGTCGATCAGCTTGTCCGCGCGGGCGTTGACGTCTTCCGCGCTTTCGCCGCCCGGGATCGGATGCGACCAGACCGTCCAACCGGGAACGGTTTCGCGGATCACCGGGGTGGTGATGCCCTCGTAGTCGCCGTAATCCCATTCGGACAGCTCTTCGGTGACCTCGTCGACGCGCAGGCCTGCCAGCTCGGCCGTCCGCAGCGCGCGGGTGCGGGGACTGGAAAGGACGAGGGCGGGGCTGCCGCCGAGCACCGCGCGCAGGGTGCCGCCCGCCGCGCGGGCCTGCCCTTCGCCCGCGGCCGTGAGCGGGATGTCGGTGCGCCCGGTGTGCCGTCCGTTGACGGACCACTCGGTCTGACCGTGCCGGAGAAGGAAGAGCCGATTAGCCACGGTTGCGAATATAGCCTGCGGTCCGGTTATGCTACTGGTGAGTAACATGATGAGGAGACCGTGATGGCGCAGAATCCGACCTACGCGATGTGGAACCGGCTGGCCGGGAAGCCGGTCGGCAAACAGCTGTTCTCGGCGGCGATGTGCCTGCGTGTGCCGTACTTCCGGACGGTGCTCCCGTCGGTGCGCGAACTGCGGCCCGGCCGATGTGAGGTGACGTCCCCGAAGTGGTGGGGTGTTTACAACCACATCAAGACCTTTCATGCGATCGCGGCGTGCAACCTCGCCGAGATCGCCATGGGCATGCTCGCCGAGGCGACCGTCCCGACGACGCATCGCTGGCTGCCCAAGGGGATGACGGTCTCCTACGTGGCGAAGGCCGAGACCGGCCTGCGGGCCGTCGCCGAACTCCCCGAGCTGCCGGAATTCGGCGACGAGGGATTCGAGCTCCCCGTGCCGGTGACGATCACGGACACGAACGGCAAGCCCGTCGTGACCGCGACCATCACCATCTGGGTGACCAAGAAGAAGTAAGTGCCCACCTCGTTCCGCGTTTCGTCCTCTGGTTGCGGTTCTTGCGCGTGCAACTACCGCAACTAGAGGACTAATTGCGGGAAGTCAGAGGGGCTTGAACTGGACGTAGGTCACCTGCTTGAAGGTGTTCGACCCGCTCGGTGACGGCAGGCCGAGCAAGTGGTCGGCTACTTGCGTCAAGCGTCCGCAGCCGGTCGTGCGCGGCAGGGCGAGCTGGGTGTCGACGACGCCGAACTTCACCGTCTGCGGGTTCTTCGAGATCACTTCGAAGGGCACCGCCGGATCGTCCTTGACCACCGAGTGGAGCGGCGCGTCGAGCGTGCCGATCGTGCATCCCTTGGGCAGCAACGGATGCCGCAGGGCCGCGTACAGGTCCAGTTCGCCGCGGCGTTCGTCGTTCGAGAGGAAGTCCGAGTAGCCGCCGTACTTCAGCTGCATGCTCGCCCCGAAAGTGCCGTCGATCCGTGCGGGAGCATGACGCAGTTCGCCGAACGCCTGCGCGAACTTCCCGTCCACCTTGCCTTCGGAGAACGTCAGCCGCATCTCCCCGAGCGGGATCTCGCGATCACCGATGGTCAGGACTCCTTGGGAGACAAAGGCTTCGCAGCGCCAGGTGCCGGGGTCGGCGTTGGCGGGCGGGGCGGGGCAGGCGGAGAAGTCGAACTCGGGCAAGGGGGACGACGCCGCGGAGGCGTGGCCGGGCAGGACGACGAGGGCGGCGGCGGAGAGTGCGGCCGCGGCCGCGGCGAAAAGGCGTCTCATGACTCGAAAGAGTGGTCCGTCGCGGTCTGGGTCACATCGGGGAAGACCCCCAGGGGATCCCGGAAATCACCACGTTCGAGTGAAACTTAACGGTGTTTACCCAGCTGACGCGAATCCAATTCGGATTCGGTCTTGAAGGCGCCGCGAGCAGCGGGTGATCATCGGCCCATGTCCCCACTGTCGCGCCGCAAGTTCCTCGGGTTCACCGCACTCAACTCCGCCGCCGCTCTCGGGCTCACCACGATTTCCACCGCGCGGGCCGAAGAAGCGGCCCCGGGCTTCTCGCCGGCCGTGGTCGTCGGCACCGGTTACGGCGCTGCGGTCACCGCCCTCCGCCTCGGCGAAGCCGGGATTCCCACCGTCATGCTCGAGATGGGCAAACTGTGGAACGAACCCGGTCCCGACGGCAACGTCTTCTGCGACATGCTCAAGCCGGACAGGCGGGCCATGTGGTTCAAGGACCGCACGCAGGCGCCGCTCGCGTCGTTCCTCTGGCTGGACCTGGCCAACCGGGACATCAAGCGGTACCCCGGTGTCCTCGACAGGGTGAACCACGGTGACATGTCCGTGTACGTCGGACGAGGCGTCGGCGGCGGTTCGCTGGTCAACGGCGCGATGGCCGTGACGCCGAAGCGGTCGTACTTCGAGGAGATCCTGCCCGCCGTCGACGCGGACGAGATGTACGGGACCTACTTCCCCCGGGCCAACCAGGCGCTCGGGGTGAACCACATCGACCCGGGCTGGTTCGAAACCTGCCGTTCTTACAAGTACGCGAGGGTTTCCCGGAAGGCGGCGGCGCGGGCGGGGCTCAAGACGGTGTTCGTGCCCAGCGTCTACGACTTCGAGTACCTGAAGCGGGAAGAAGCGGGCACGGTGCCGCGGTCGGCGCTCGCCTCGGAAGTCATCTACGGCAACAACCACGGCAAGCGTTCCCTCGACAAGACCTATCTCGCGGCCGCGCTGGGCACCGGGAAGGTGACCATCAAGACGCTGCACCAGGTCCGCGGGATCACCCAGCAGACCGACGGCACGTACGTCCTCACCGTGCACGAAACGTCCGAGGACGGCGCGGTCGTGGCGAGGAAACAACTCGGCGCCAAGTACCTGTTCCTCGGCGCCGGCAGCCTCGGTTCGACGGAATTGCTCGTGCGGGCAAGGGAAACCGGGACACTGCCCGAACTGAACGACGAGGTCGGCCGCGGCTGGGGCACCAACGGCAACGTGATGCTGGGCCGCGCCAACCACGCGTGGGATCTCGGCGGCTCGCTGCAGTCGGGGATGCCCGCGCTCGGCATCGACGCGTGGGACGACCCGGTGAACCCGGTCTTCGCCGAAGTCGCGCCGGTCCCCGCCGGGATCGAGACGTGGCTGAGCCTGTACCTGGCGATCACGAAGAACCCCGAACGCGGCCACTTCACCTACGACGCCGCCAGCGACTCCGCGCGACTGCGGTGGAGCGCCGCGCAGGGGCAGCCGTCGATCGACGCGGCGAAGTCGTTGTTCGACAAGATCAACCGGGCGAACCGCACGGTCTACCGGAGCGACCTGTTCGGGGACACGCGGTCGTTCGAGAACCGGTTCACCTATCACCCGCTGGGCGGGCTGGTGCTGGGCAAGGCCACCGACCTGTACGGCCGGGTGAAGGGCTATCGGAACCTCTACGTGACCGACGGATCGCTGATCCCGGGCAGCACCGGGGTGAACCCCTTCGTGACGATCACCGCGCTGGCGGAGCGGAACGTGGATCGGGTGCTGCGGGAGGACCTGTCGCGCTGACTCAGCCCTCGGCCCGCAGCTTTTCGTAGTACGCGACGCATTCGTCGTACTTCGGCAGCAAACCCTGCTCCAGGGCTTCCTTCAGATAGGGCGCCGAGGTGTCCTTTTCGGACACCACCGCCTCGACGTCCCGCGGCCACGGCAGCGCGAGATCGGCGTCCATCGGGTTGACACCGTGCTCGCCGGCCGGGTTGTACGGCTCGGAACAGAGGTAGGCCATCACCGTTTTGTCTTCGAGCGCCATGAAAGCGTGACCGAGGCCTTCGGCGATGTAAACCGCTTTGTACTCGGCGCTGTCGAGCAGCACGGACGTCCATTCGCCGAAGGTGGGCGAGCCGACGCGGAGGTCGACGATGACGTCCAGCAGCGAACCGCTCGGGCAGTACACGTATTTCGCCTGCCCGGGCGGGGTGTCCGCGAAGTGCAGGCCGCGGACGGCGCCGCGCCGGGAAACGCTGGTGTTGGTCTGTGCCAGGCGAAGCCGATGTCCGACCGCTTCGGCGAACGCCTCCTCCTGGAACGGCGCCACGAACAGACCGCGGTGATCGGGGAATACGCGAGGGGTGAATTCGAAACAGTCGGGGATGCTGAGGCGCCTGGCTTGCATGGCCTCAATGTTAACGAGCCATTCCCAAGCCGGACGGACGTCTTGGGAAACCTCTCCTGAGCTGCGGAAAGCCGGGCCTCTTTGTGACATCAACCGCACCAGAGGGGCACACTGGTCCGTATGCCTGTCACAATGATCTGACCGCTGCGTCCGCGGCCGTCGCCACACCCACGGCACCGATGGCCGAATGGACGCTTCGCCGACAGGCCGGCGCTACCGCGCTGGGCTGCCGTGTCGGAGGACGAGTTACCCCAGGTGGCTGGGCCATGCCCTGTTCGGCCTGCTCACCGGCCAGTTCCCCCGCTCGCAGTCCCAGGAGAAACCCGATGACCTTCGCTCGAATCGAGACTTCGCCGTCCTTAGACACGGCGGAAGCAATGACGGGAACCACGATGACCACGCCAGTGACCGACACCGAGATCTTCGAGGGACACGAGGGCGGCAAGCTCTCCGTGGCCGCGACGCGCCCGATCTCCTCGCCCCGTGACCTTTCGGTCGCGTACACGCCCGGGGTGGCGAAGGTGAGCCTGGCCATCGCCGAGGACGCGGCCAAGGCGAAGCGGTACACGTGGGCGGACAGGCTGGTCGTGGTGGTCAGCGACGGTACGGCGGTGCTCGGCCTCGGTGACATCGGCGCGAGCGCGTCGCTGCCGGTCATGGAGGGCAAGTCGGTCCTGTTCAAGACCTTCGGCGGCCTCGACTCCATCCCGCTGGTGCTCGACACCACCGACGTCGACGAGATCATCGAGACCCTGGTCCGGCTGCGCCCGTCGTTCGGCGCGGTGAACCTGGAGGACATCTCGGCGCCGCGCTGCTTCGAACTGGAGGACCGCCTCAAGGAGGCCCTCGACTGCCCGGTCATGCACGACGACCAGCACGGCACGGCGATCGTCACGCTGGCCGCGCTGCGCGGGGCGAACCAGGTCCTCGGCAAGGACATCTCCGGCCAGCGCGTGGTCGTCTCGGGAGCGGGTGCGGCGGGTGTGGCCTGCGCCAGGATCCTGCGGAACGCCGGCGTCGCGGACGTCACCGTGCTCGACTCGCGCGGCATCATCCACGAAGGCCGTGAGGGCCTGAACCCGATCAAGCAGAAGCTGGCCGAAACGACGAACACGAGCGGCCTGCGCGGCGGCCTCGGTGAGGCGCTGAAGGGCGCCGACGTCTTCCTGGGCCTGTCCGGGGCGACCATCGACGAGACCCTGCTGGCAGGCATGTCCGAAGACGCGATCGTGTTCGCGCTGTCGAACCCGGACCCGGAGGTCCACCCGGCGGTGGCGTCGCGGTACGCCAAGATCGTGGCGACCGGGCGCAGCGACTTCCCGAACCAGATCAACAACGTGCTGGCGTTCCCCGGCGTCTTCCGCGGCGCGCTGGACTCCGGCGCGCGGGCGATCACGGAGAACATGAAGCTGGCCGCGGCCGACGCGATCTTCTCCGTCGCGCAGGACGACCTCGGCCCGGACCGCATCGTCCCGAGCCCGCTGGACCCGCGCGTCGCGCCCGAGGTGGCCGCCGCGGTCGCGAAGGCCGCCGAGGCCGACGGCGTGGTGTGACGGTCCCTTTCACGGACCCAAGCGTGTAATGAACGGGACTTTCATTGCAAAATTTGCAATGAAAGTCCCGTTCATTGCGTCCGGGGGTTGCGCGTCTCAGCTGGTCGGCAGGGCCAGATCGGCGCCGGAGGCGAGTACGGAACCGGTCAGCTGTGAGCCGGGCGAGTAGATCGTGCAGTGCACGGTGCGCACACCGTGCTCCCAGCCGACGCGATCGGGTCCCGCGTAGCTCAGGTAGGCGTCGACTCCGGCCGAGTCCAGCCGGGGACGGTCCACGTTCTTGGCCATGATCCGCTCGCACCGGGTCAAGGCCTCCGCTTTCAGTTTCTCGTTACCGGGCCACGGACCGTCCGGCGCGATGAAGGCCCCGATCGCCTCGGTGCTGTGCGCGCCACCGCACGAGGTGAGTTCGACACTGGTGTAGGTGCCGTTGACCTTGGGCTGCTCGAAGCATTCGCCCGGCTTCAAGGTGCACACGGTGGCGTAACCGTGTGCAGGGGTCGCGCAGCCCGCGCTCGGTGGGTTCGCGGTGTAGCGGTCCGGGTCCGCCATGGTGTTCCCGAGCAGGGCGACCCAGCCGACGGTCCAGACCCCGGCGGCCGCGAGGCCACCGATCGCCAGACCACGGCCCGGCCGCTTCCCCGGACCGGTCTGGGCGACCGCGACGATGCCCAGGATGATCGCGGGCAGCAACGTCAGCGGCAGGCAACCGGTCAGGCCCAGCACGAGCGCGGCTATCGCCAGGCCGCTGGTCGTGGGTCGCGGCGGAGGGTAGGGGGACCCGTACGGCGGAGCGGGCACGACCCCTGTCAGCGGCAGGCCGCGCGGTTCGTTCATGGAGCCGAACCTAGGTACGGCTCCATGAAGTTCCGATGACAGCCGGAGGCGTCAGGCGAGCAGTTCCGCTAGGCGGTGCCGCGGCAGGTCGATCAGCCGCGCGTCCGTCAGCTCCGGCGGCAGGTCCAGTGACACGTTCGCCAGCCGCGCGTGCGCCCGGGTCAGCAGGTCTTCCTGGTGCTCGACGGCGTCCGCGACGACGATGGCGTGCCGGTTGTCCGGGGTGCTCCGCAGCAGCCGCAGCTTGTACTTCGCCCCGACCAGCCGGTTGAGCGCGCCCTGCGCCTCCGCGTTCGTCAGGTCGGGATGCGAGTTCGGGACCAGCAGCGCCAGCCGCCGCGCGTTGGTGCCCAGCAGGGTCCGCAGCAGCCACGGGCCGGGGTCGGCCGAGAGGTCCATCGCGACCGCGTCGCCTTCCGGTCCGGAAACGGACCAGTCGACCGGCCGCGACTCCAGCGCCAGCCCGCCCTCGGTGGCGATTTCGTGCAGCTTGTCCAGCAGCGACGGCTTGGCCGCGCCCGCGGACTCCACCGACTGCGGTCCGTGCGTGTAGATCGCGGCCTTCCCCTTGCCGCCGCGGTTCTTCTTCGACTTCGCGGTCGGCTGGCAGACGTAGAGGTCCGCCGCGCTCCCGATCGCCTGCGCGCCGAAGTACCGGTTGAAGCCCGGAAGGATCGCTTCGAAGGTCAGCCCGAGCGTCGCGAGCGCCCGCTGCACCTGTGCGCCCAGGGCGGGGTGGCGGGGGCTGTAGCCGTAAGCGAGCAGCAACCGCCCGTCCGAGGGTTCGCTGAGCGCCTGGACCCCACGCGCCGCGAACAGACCCATCCCTTCGGGGGTGTAAGGCGGATCACTGAACACGAGATCCATCCGCCCGGTCACCGACGGTGGCAGGCCGACGCGCAGATCCGTGTGCAGGGTGCGGATGGACCGCTCGCTGAGCTCGTCGATGTAGGCGAGCACACGATCGTCGAGATCGACGACGGTGAGGTCCGCGTCGGGCCGCAGCGCGCGGACGGCCAGTGAAGTGAGGTCGTGGTCGCCGAGGAACAGCAGCTTCGCGGTGTCGAGGTCGTACCGTTCGTCCAGCCACAGCGCGCGGTTCAGCACGGTCTCCGGAGTCGCCTGCACGTGGTCGAGCGCGGCCAGCGGCGCCGGGACGTTCTCGACGTAGCTGGTGATGGTCTTCAGCAGGTCGGGATCGGTTTTCCGGTCCTGTGCCCCGAAGCGCGCGTACTTCTCGCGGGCGGCGGGGGCCAGCCGGAGGCGGGACTCGTTCCGCTCGAGGTCGTCGCCGAGCGCGTTCAGGACGTCTTCGACACTCCGGCGCGGCGCGGTGCTGACCCGGATCAGCTCGCCGAGGTCACGCCAATCCGTCCGGAGCAGGGAAATCACCTGATGGAGCGGTCGCACGTGGACACCGTGCGCCGCGAGGACGTCATCGACGGAAGGACTCACGGCCTGCAGCCTAGTGAACCGGCTCCTGGGACACCGTGCCAACAGGGCCGATCTGGGCTACGGTTTTTCGACCAGACATGGGGAGAGACACGTGACTATCGAGTTCCGTGGCGTGACCAAGCGGTATCCGGACGGGACGGTCGCCGTCGACGACCTGAACCTCACCGTGGAGGACGGCACCATCACCGTCTTCGTCGGGCCGTCCGGTTGCGGCAAGACCACGTCGCTCCGGATGATCAACCGCATGGTCGAGCCGACCTCCGGCGCCGTGCTGCTGGACGGCAAGGACGTCAGCGACGGCGACCCCGCGCTGCTGCGCCGCGGCATCGGCTACGTCATCCAGCACGCCGGCCTCTTTCCACACAGGACAGTCCTGGACAACGTCGCCACCGTGCCGCTGCTGACCGGCTGGGACAAGGGCAAGGCGCGCAAGCGGGCGGCCGAGCTGCTCGAAACCGTCGGCCTGCCCGCGGAACTCGGCAAGCGGTACCCCGCCCAGCTTTCCGGCGGCCAGCAGCAGCGGGTCGGCGTCGCCAGGGCGCTCGCGGCGGATTCGCCGGTGCTGCTGATGGACGAGCCGTTCTCCGCCGTCGACCCGATCGTCCGCGAGGAACTGCAGGACGAGCTGCTGCGCTTGCAGTCGCAGCTGGGCAAGACGATCGTGTTCGTCACCCACGACATCGACGAGGCCGTGCGGCTCGGCGACAAGATCGCCGTGCTCCGGGTCGGTGGTGTGCTCGCGCAGTACGGCACGCCGTCGGACGTGCTGCGGCATCCCGTCGACGACTTCGTCGCGTCGTTCGTGGGCAAGGACCGTGGCTATCGCGGGCTTTCCTTCCTTTCCGCGGAGGGCATCGTCGTCGAAGACGTCAAGCGGGTCGAGGTCGGCAAGCCGGTCTCCGGGCCGTCCGACGAGTGGCTGGTCGCGGTCAACGCCGACGGGCAGCCGCGCGGCTGGCTGCGCCCCGGGTCCACTGTGGACGGAGAGCTCGCCGAGACCGATCTCGTCGCGGGCGGTTCGCTGTACGTCCAGGGTTCGCCGATCCGCGGCGCGCTCGACGCGGCGCTTTCGTCGCCCGCGAGCCTCGGTGTCGTGGTCGACGCCGAAAACAAGGTCCTCGGCGTGGTCAGAGCCAAGCAAGTCCTCGACGTGATCGAAGCGCTGCCACTGGGTTCCTGATGGGGGACTTCTTCGCGGAACTCGGCCGCTACCTCGCGAGCGCCAACAACCGCTCGCAGTTCTTCGGCGACCTGCTCGACCACGTCTACCTGTCGCTGGTCCCGTTGGTGCTGGGGCTGGTGATCTCGGTGCTGGCGGGCTGGCTCGGCCATCGGTTCGCCGCCGCGCGTTCCGTGCTGCTGGTCGTGTCGAACCTGCTGTACACGATCCCGTCGCTCGCGTTGTTCGTGGTGATCCCGGGCATCATCGGCTCGAAGATCCTCGACAGCGTCAACGTCATCGTCGCGCTCACCGTCTACACCGCCGCCCTGCTGGTGCGCCCGGTGCTGGACGCGCTCGACGCCGTCCCGCCGCATGTCGTCGCCGCGGCCACGGCGATCGGCTACAAACCCGCGCGCCGGTTCCTCAGCGTGGAACTGCCGCTTTCGGTGCCGGTGCTCGCGGCGGGCGTCCGGGTGGCCTCGGTCAGCAACATCAGCCTGGTCAGCGTCGGCGCGCTGATCGGCACCGGCGGGCTCGGCGTGCTGTTCACCGACGGCTTCCAGCGCGAGTACTTCTCGCCGATCGTCGTCGGGATCGTCGCGACACTGCTGCTCGCGCTGATCGTCGATCTGGTGCTGGTCCAGCTCCGCGATCTCCTCACACCCTGGGACCGGGTGGCGACCACGGCGGGGGCGAAATGATCGGCGACGTTCTGAACTGGTTCGGCGACCCTGCCCACTGGCAGGGCGCGGAGGGCATTCTCAACCGGCTGTTGCAGCATCTCGGCTACACCTTGCTGGCACTGGTCTTCGCGCTGATCATCGCGATCCCGCTCGGGCTCTACGTCGGGCACACCGGCCGCGGCGCGGTGCTGCTGGTGAGCGGCGGCAACGCGATCCGCGCACTGCCGACGCTGGGGCTGGTGACCTTCCTGTTCCTGCTCTTCACCGAAAGCGAGATCTCGACGATCATCGGGCTCGTGGTGCTCGCCATCCCGCCGATCCTCGCCGGGACCTACGCGGGCCTGCAGGCGACCGATCACGGCGTCGTCGACGCGGCGCAGGGCATCGGAATGACCGGCTGGCAACGGTTGTGGAAGGTCGAGGTGCCCATCTCGCTGCCGCTGGTGCTCGGCGGGGTGCGGAACTCGGTGCTGCAACTGGTGGCGACGGCCGCCGTCGCGGCGTACGTCGGGCTCGGCGGACTCGGCCGGTTCCTCCTCGATGGACTGGCCATTTTGGACTATCCCCAGGTGGTCGCGGGCGCGATCCTGACGACCTTGCTCGCCGTGCTGCTGGATCTCGTCCTCGCGGGTGTCCAGCGAGCGCTGGTGCCCAAGGGAGTCCGGCTGGCGCAGGCCGCGAGCGGGAAGAAGGCGAAAGTATGAAGCGGACGGTGACGGCGCTGTTCGCCGGGATCGCCCTGCTGGCGGCGGGTTGTGGCAACCCGCTCGCCGGCGGCGCGGAAGGCGGTACGACCGGTGACATCATCATCGGCGCGTCCGACGTCGGGGAAAGTCTTCTGCTGGCCCAGATCTACGCGGGCGCGCTGCGCAACGCGGGTGCGGAGAACGTGACCGTGCGCCCGCCGGTCGGCAGCCGCGAGGTCGTCGTCAAGGCACTGCAGGACAAGTCGCTTTCGGTGGTGCCGGACTACAGCGGGAACCTGTTGCGCTACTTCGACAAGGAGACGCAGGCGACCACCCCGCAGGACGTCTACGCGCAGTTGAAGCAGAAGGTGCCGTCCGGGTTCGAGGTGCTCGACCAGGCGCCCGCCGAGGACAAGGACCTTCTGGTGGTGCGCAAGGAACTCGCCGATTCCGGGATCAAGACCTTCTCCGATCTCGGCAAGCGGTGCAAGGAACTCGTCTTCGGTGGTCCCGGTCAGTGGAGCAGCCGCTGGAAGGACAAGATCAAGGCACTCTACGGCTGCGAGTTCGCCGAGATCCGCACGACCGACACCGGCGGCCCGGTCACGGTCGCCGCGCTGAAATCCGGTGACATCCAGGTCGCGGACCTGTTCAGCACGTCGTCGACGATCGCCGCGAACGGGTTCGTTCCGCTGGTGGACGACAAGAACATGTTCCCCGCGCAGAACATCGTCCCTCTCGTCGCGAAGGGGACGTTGTCACCGAAGGAGGTCGAAGCGCTGAACCGGGTTTCGGCGGCGCTCACGACCGATCAGCTGACCGAATTGAACGTCCAGTTCAGCGAGGAGAAGCGCAACCCGCTCGACGTCGCCGAGGAATTCCTGCGCCGGAACAACCTCCTCGCGCCCTCCTGACCGCCGCAATTCGTCCTCTGGTTGCGGTAGTTGCGCGTGCATGTACCGCAACTAGAGGACGAAACGCGGGAAGGGTTAGAGGCGGTCGAAAGCGGGCGAGTAGCGGAACCCGCCCCGGAGCCCGGGGGTGTACGCGCGAAGGGTGCGAACCTGGAAGTGCGGTGCCCATTCCGCGACCGGTGGCGTGATCCCGTGCTGTCCGGCGAGGACGAAGCCGAAGCGGGAGTAGTAGTTCGGGTCGCCGAGAAGGACCACCGCGCCGTAGCCGAGCGCGTCCGCCGCGCCGAGTACCGCGTGCACGAGCGCGGAGCCGATGCCGGAGGCGTGGTACTCGGGCAGGACGCCGAGCGGGCCGAGGCCGACCGTCGACTTCTCGTCGGAGCCGAGGCGGGACGGGCTGCAGCAGACGTGCCCGACGACCTTCCCGTCACGTTCGGCCACGATGGACAGTGCGCCGATCAGATCGCCGTCCTCCCGGAGTTCGTCGACGAGTTTCGCCTCGACGACCGGGACACTGTGTTTCGCGAACGCGGCCAGGTGGACGGCGTGGATCGCCTCGCTGTCGGCCGGGATTTCCTGTCGGAGCTGCATGGGCCCGAGTGTGCTCCATCCGAAGGTAGGATGGAAATCGATTTCCGCCCGGCGAGGTCGCGACTTTAGTAGGCGGCCATCCGTGTGTACTTTCACTCCGCTGAAACGCCCGGTGGGCGGGAAAGCGACCACAAGGTGTGCGGATTCCCCATTCTTCGTGGGCCGTACGGGCGCAAAACGCGACTAAAGGCGGGGGCTGAACGGTGCCCGACCTGCGCCGGAAGTCCGCCCATTACTACCGAGATGTCCGTAATGCAAGGTCTTCCTTGGGGTGAACCCGCGATTTAGTCTCAGCCTGCGCTCCTAGTGGAACGCGCTTCACCTCTGATTCACCCCAACGATCCGGCGGGCTTATTCATGCCCGTGGGTCGACCCTGCCTGGGAGGAATATCTTGAACAATTCCCTGGGAACCTTGAAGAGACGCCTGCCTGTCTTCGGTGTCACTGCGGCCGTCGCCGTGCTCACGGCGCTCGGCGGCACCACCGCCGCGTCGGCGGCCGAGGGTTCGATCGTCAACGCGGGTAGCGCCAAGGCGATCAAGGACAGCTACATCGTCGTGCTGAAGGACGGCTCCTCGGTCGAGGCCGCTGCCAAGAACCTGACGAACCGTCACGGCGGAACGGTCGAGAAGACCTTCGCGTCGTCGGTCCGCGGTTTTTCCGGCGCGCTGACCGAAAAGCAGGCGAAGCGTGTCGCCGCCGACCCCGCGGTGGCCTACGTGGAGCAGAACCAGACCGTCTCGATCTCGGCGGACCAGCTGAACCCGCCGTCGTGGGGCCTGGACCGGGTCGACCAGCAAAGCCTTCCGCTGGACCAGAAGTACAGCTACAGCACCACCGCGTCAAACGTCACCGCGTACGTCGTCGACACCGGCATCCTCACCACGCACCCCGACTTCGGCGGACGTGCGACCCACGGCCGTGACACCGTCGACAACGACAACGACGCCACGGACTGCCAGGGCCACGGCACCCACGTCGCGGGCACCATCGGCGGCACCGCGCACGGTCTGGCCAAGGGCGTCAAGCTCGTCGCCGTCCGCGTGCTGAACTGCTCCGGTTCCGGGACGACCGCCGGTGTCATCGCCGGTGTCGACTGGGTCACCGCGAACGCCGTCAAGCCCGCCGTCGCGAACATGAGCCTCGGCGGCGGCGCCTCGGCGACCCTCGACCAGGCCGTCCAGCGGTCGATCGCGGCGGGCGTCACCTACGGTGTCGCGGCCGGTAACGACACCGGTGCCAACGCGTGCAACGTGTCGCCCGCCCGCACCCCCGAGGCGATCACGGTCGGCTCGACGACCAACACGGACGCGCGGTCGAGCTTCTCCAACATCGGCACCTGCCTCGACATCTTCGCGCCGGGCAGCAACATCACGTCGACGTGGCTGAACAACGGCACCAACACCATCAGCGGTACTTCGATGGCGACCCCGCACGTCGTCGGCGCGGCGGCCCTGTACGCCTCCGCCAACCCGTCGGCCACGCCGAAGCAGGTCCGTGACGCGCTGGTCGCCAACGGCACCAAGGACAAGGTGACCAACCCGGGCACCGGTTCGCCGAACGTGCTGCTCTACACCGGTACCGGCGGTGGCCCCGGCCCCGAGCCCACGCCCTGTGGCACGCAGACCAGCAGCGGCGCCGTCGCCATCCCCGACGCCGGTGCCGCGGTGACCAGCCCGGTCACCGTCGCGAACTGCGCCCGCAACGCCTCGGGCACCACCAAGGTCGCGGTGAACATCACGCACACCTACGTCGGTGACCTGGTCATCGACCTGGTCGCGCCGGACGGCACCTCGTACCGCCTGAAGGGTTCGAGCAACGACTCGTCCGACAACATCAACACCACGTACACCGTCAACGCCGCGGCCGAGGCCGCGAACGGCGTCTGGAACCTGAAGGTGCAGGACGTGTACCGGGTCGACACCGGCACGCTCAACAGCTGGTCGCTGACCCTCTGATCCACCCCTGGAGTACGCGAAGGCCCCCTTCCTCCTGCTGGGAAGGGGGCCTTCCCGTCTCCGGAGGGTGATTCGGCGCCCAGTTGCGGCGTTCGTCCACTAAGGACCATCGTGAGGCTCTAATCTCTGCGCATGCAGCCCGGACCGCCCTACCAGCAGGGGCCACAGCAGCCGTATCAGCAGGGTTACCCGCAGCAGGGATATCCCGGATACCCGCAGCCCGGGTACGGAGCGCCCCCGCCCAAGAAGTCCAACACCGGCCTCATCGTCGGGATCGCCGTCGGCGCGGTGGTACTGCTCGGCGGTGGCGGTGTCGCGGCCTTCCTGCTGCTCTCCGGCGACTCCGGTTCGTCTTCTTCCGCCGCGCCGACGTCGTCCAAGAAGACCGGGCCGCCGGACAAGTACACCGTGCTGCCGACGTGCGCCAAGATCGGGGAAGGCGTGCGGAACCTGCCGCCGCTGGAGAACCCGGCCGGGCAGCGGCGCGCGAGCACCTCGGATCCGAGCATCGAGCTCTACGCGTCGGACTGCAGCTGGCGAGAGTACAAAGCGCCCTCGGCACTGGTGTCCATGTATCTCGCGAAGTCGGTGGAACCGGGTTCGGGCAACGGAGAGGGCACGGCCAAGGCCGGCTACGAGAACGCGTTCGACGACGGCGGCGAACTGATCCCGAACATGGAGAAGGCGACCAAGGCCGCGTACATCACCACGAGCTCCCAAAGCCAGTGCACGATCAGGTTCTACCAGGGCAACGTAGACGCCCAGATCATCGTGACCGGCGCGGACCCCTCCGGAGTGGTCGACCAGACGTTCTGCAAGGAGAACGCGCTGAAGGTCGCGAAGGCGACTTCCCGCGCTATCGGTTAGTCGAGCTTTCGCGACACTCCAAGTACATGAAGGCCCCCTTCCTTGCGCCAGGCGCAAGGAAGGGGGCCTTCATGTACTTGTCAGGCGATCAGTCGAAGGCCCGCGCGATGAGCGCCTTCTGCTCGACCTCGTGCACCTTGGACGAACCGGCCGACGGCGCGGCCATCGGACGACGCGACACGACGTCGAGGCTGGAGAACACCTCCGGGAGCTTCCGCGGCAGGTTCAGGCCGAAGAACGGCCACGCGCCCTGGTTCTCCGGCTCCTCCTGGACCCAGACCGCGGGAGCGCCGTTGTAGCGCTCGAGCGCCGCCAGCAGCTTCTTCTTCGGCAGCGGGTAGTACTGCTCGACGCGCACGATCGCGATGTCGTTCGCCTCGCGCTTCGTCCGCTCCGCCACCAGCTCCCAGTACAGCTTGCCCGAGGTCAGGAGGACCTTGCGCACCTTCGCCGGGTCGACGACGGCGTCGTCGATGACCGACATGAACTTCGTCTGGCCGGTGAAGTCCTCGACCTGCGAGGTCGCGGCCTTGTTGCGCAGCATCGACTTGGGGGTGAAGACCACCAGCGGCCGGTTGACTCCGTCGAGTGCGTGACGGCGGAGGAGGTGGAAGTAGTTCGCCGGGGTGGACGGGACCGAGACGGTCATCGAGCCTTCGGCGCACAGCGAGAGGAAACGCTCGATGCGGCCGGAGGTGTGGTCCGGTCCCTGACCCTCGTGGCCGTGCGGCAGCAGCAGCACGACGTCGGAGAGCTGGCCCCACTTGGCTTCGCCGGAGGAGATGTACTCGTCGATGACGGTCTGCGCGCCGTTGACGAAGTCACCGAACTGCGCTTCCCACATGACCAGCGCTTCGGAGTTGGCCACGGAGTAGCCGTATTCGAAGCCGACCGCCGCGTACTCGGACAGCGCCGAGTCGTAGATCATGACGCGGCCCTGGCCGTCGGCCAGGCTGGCCAGCGGCGAGTACTCCTGGCCGTTCTTGCGGTCGATCAGCACCGAGTGGCGCTGGGTGAAGGTGCCGCGGCGGGAGTCCTGGCCGGACAGCCGCACCAGACGGCCTTCCATGGCCAGCGAACCGAAGGCGAGCAGCTCACCGAAGGCCCAGTCGATGCCGCCTTCGCGGGACATCTTGTGGCGGCGCTCCATGACCGGCTTGACCCGCGGGTGCGGGGTGAAGCCCTCGGGGACGTTGAGGAACGCGTCGCCGATGTGCTCGATGACCTCGCTGGTGGTCGCCGTGGGCACCTTGGCCGGGACCTGCTGCTCCTCCTCGACCGAGGGGCTGGCCTTCGCGACGTGCTTTTCCAGCTCGCGGACCTCGTTGAACACGTGCTCCAGCTGGCTGGAGAAGTCGCGCAACGCGGCCTCGGCCTCTTCGACGGAGATGTCGCCGCGGCCGATCAGCGATTCGGTGTAGGTCTTCCGGACCGAACGCTTCGTGTCGATGATGTCGTACATCGCCGGCTGGGTCATCGAAGGGTCGTCGCCCTCGTTGTGCCCGCGGCGGCGGTAGCAGATCAGGTCGATCACGACGTCCTTGTGGAACGCCTGGCGGTACTCGACGGCCAGCTTGGCCACCCAGTGCGCGGCTTCGGGGTCGTCACCGTTCACGTGGAAGATCGGCGAACCGATCATCTTCGCGACGTCGGTGGCGTACTCGCTCGAACGCGAGTGCTCGGGCGCGGTGGTGAAACCGACCTGGTTGTTGACGATGACGTGCACGGTGCCGCCGGTGCGGTAGCCGCGCAGCAGCGCCAGGTTCAGCGTCTCGGCCACGACACCCTGGCCCGCGAAGGCCGCGTCGCCGTGCATGAGGACCGGGAGGACGGTGAAGCCCTCGCCACCCTTGTCGAGGATGTCCTGCTTCGCGCGGACGATGCCCTCGAGGACCGGGTCGACGGTCTCCAGGTGCGACGGGTTCGCGGTCAGCGACACCCTGGTCTCGCCGTCGCCGAACATGCGGAAGTACTTGCCCTCGGCGCCGAGGTGGTACTTCACGTCACCGGAGCCGTGCGCCTGGCCCGGGTCGAGGTTGCCCTCGAACTCCTGGAAGATCTGCGCGATCGGCTTGCCGACGATGTTGGCGAGCACGTTCAGGCGGCCGCGGTGCGGCATGCCGATGACGACCTCGTCGAGTTCGTGCTCGGCGGCCTTGTCCAGCAGCGTGTCGAGCAGCGGGATCGCCGTCTCGCCGCCTTCGAGGGAGAAGCGCTTCTGGCCGACGTACTTGGTCTGCAGGAAGGTCTCGAACGCCTCGGCGGCGTTGAGCTTCGAGAGCACGTACTTCTGGACCGCGGGGTCCGGCTTCTCGTGCGGGACCTCGACGCGGTCCTGGATCCAGCGGCGCTCCTCGGGGTCGAGGATGTGCGTGTACTCGATGCCGACGGTGCGGCAGTAGGAGTTGCGCAGGACGCCGAGGATGTCGCGCAGCTTCATCCGCTCCTGGCCGGCGAAACCGCCGACCGGGAACTCGCGGTCCAGGTCCCACAGGGTCAAGCCGTGGGAGAGGACGTCGAGGTCGGCGTGGCTGCGCTGCCGGTAGTTCAGCGGGTCGGTGTCGGCCATCAGGTGACCGCGCATGCGGAAGGCGTCGATCAGCTCGATCACGCGCGCGGTCTTGTCGACCGGGCCGTCCGGGATGTCGGCGACCCAGCGGATCGGCTCGTACGGCAGGCGCAGGCTGGTGAAGACGTCGTCGTAGAAGCCGTCTTCGCCGAGCAGCAGCTCGTGGATCCGCTTGAGGAACTCGCCGGACTCCGCACCCTGGATGATGCGGTGGTCGTAGGTCGAGGTCAGCGTCATGATCTTGGACACGCCGAGGTCGACCAGGGCCTTCTCGCTGGTGCCCTCGAAGTGCGCCGGGTACTGCATGGCGCCGACGCCGATGATCGCGCCCTGGCCCGCCTGCAGCCGCGGCACCGAGTGGTTGGTGCCGATGCCGCCGGGGTTGGTCAGCGAGATCGTGGTGCCGGCGAAGTCGTCGGCCGTCAGCTTGCCGTTGCGGGCCTTCTTGACGATCTCCTCGTAGGCCTGCCAGAACTGCATGAAGGTCATGTTCTCGGTGGCCTTGATGGAGGCCACGACGAGCGTGCGGGAGCCTTCCTTGCCCTTCATGTCGATCGCGAGACCGAAGTTCACGTGCTCCGGCGTGATCGCGAACGGCTTCCCGTCGATCAGCTGGTAGTGCCGGTTCATGTTCGGGAAGTTCTTCAGCGCGCGGACCATCGCGTAACCGATGAGGTGCGTGAAGGAGATCTTGCCGCCGCGCGTGCGCTTGAGGTGGTTGTTGATGACGATGCGATTGTCCGCCATCAGCTTCGCCGGGACGGCGCGCACACTCGTCGCCGTCGGCACGGACAGCGAGGCGTCCATGTTCTTCGCGATGGCCGCCGCGGCGCCGCGGAGCTGCTTCGACTCCGGCTCGGCGTCCTTCTCGGCAGGCTTGGCGGGCGCCTTCGCGGCTGCCTTGGGTGCCGCGGCCTTGGGAGCGGGCTTCGCGGCCGGCTTCGCCTCGGTCTTCGGAGCCGCCTTCGCAGGGGCGGTCTGCTTCGCGGTGGACTCGGCGTTGCGGACCGTCTGCGGCGACGGCGCGGAGGCCTGGCCGTTGGTGCCCGAGCCGTCCTTGGCGGTCTCCGAGGAGGTCTGACGTGCGTCGTCAGCCTTCGTCTGCGCGGCCTGCGTTGGCTTGAAGTCCGCGAAGAAGTCGTGCCAGGCGGCATCGACTGAGGTGGGGTCGGCGAGGAACTGGTCGTACATTTCCTCGACAACCCACTCGTTGGGGCCGAATTGTGACGCAGGGCTGCTGCTGGACACGGCTTGGACTCGCCTCTATCCGTCTCGAGATCTTGAACACCGCTGATGCGCCTACCAGGCTAACCCCCTCGGTGGCGGTCGTGTGATGGAACTGGCCTGTGTGAGGCGTGGCGCACTAGGCGATGGGTCACTGTCTCGATCAAGAGATCGAAACCGAAGCACCCGGCCGACCGGGTCGCGGCCGTTCGGGGGAGCGGGGGACCTTTGGTGTCGTTTCACCGTCTGTGCAGGTCAGGTCACTGTTTGGTCGGTAAAGGTTGGCGAGGTGGTCGTGCCGGGACAGCCTGGAGTTCACGTCGGCGGGTTTTGCTGGGGGGAGGATGCGGCCGGTGTCGTGCCGGCCGCCGATCGCCCACGAGGGTGGTGGCAGGCGATGTGGCTGGACGAGTGTCCGTCGTTCTGGGACGAGGGACGTGTGCGCCCGTTGGTCACCGAGTCCGGCGAGGTCGTGCTGATGTGCGACTCGTGCTCCGCGGTGTGGCCGACGCTCTCCGACTTCAAGGAGATGGAGCACGTCGAACCCGACGAGCCGGACTGGGCGGTGACGGCCGGGGTCCACGTCCGGCCCGGGACCTTCCGGTGGGCCTCGGAACGTGACCTGGAGGCCGCCGGGATGAGCGGCCTCACCTGGCACGCCTAGGCGGGGTAGGGGCGCTCCGCTGGTAGCAGCGCTTCGGCGTCGTCGATGCGATTCGCCGCGACGAGGGCGCCGATCTCGCGCATGGTCGAGGTGACGTCGGTGACCGCGGTGATCCATTTGTCGACATAGCGATCGACGGCCTCGCCGCTCAGCCCCATCTGGAGCGAACGGTGCTTCAGCGGGCCGAGACGGATGCCGCGTTCCGGGTCCCATTGGACGCGGACCGGGCTGGTCTTGACCTCGCGCCGCCACGTCTCGCGATCGGGATGGACGTCCCGGTCGTAGTGGCTGAGCGCCGCGTGCCCGAGCGCCCAGGCGAAGCCCTCGCGAGTGAGGTCGAGGGCGAGTACGCGTTCCTGTCCGGGCTTGGCCGCCCAGCCGCAGCGGTACGCCATCCACAGGAAGGACGGCTTGATCCAGGTCATCCGTTCGCGTTTGAACGGCGGCACGAAGGTGCCCGCCTCGAGGGCGGCGTCCGCGATGGCCGGTGAATACGCCTGATAGACGCGGATCGTGGTTTCGGTGTGAACGGCGCGGATCTGCCGCGCCGGGATTTCTTCTTTCATTTGCCGTGATCGTGACAGATGTGGTCGATCGCGCGCGACCGAAATTCCCTTGCTCGTCAGTGCATGCTGGTTTCATGGCATTGCTGCGCAAGGGATCGCGACGGATCGTGGTCGACGAGACCGCCTATCGGTGGAACATCCGGCGGAAGCCGACTCACGCCCAGGACGGCGGCTATTTCCTGTCGTACGCGGTGGAACTCGAAGATGCCCGGGGTGCGGTGCTGCTGGTGCAGACGGATCACGGGCACCCGTCGAACTACATGGGGGTGCCGTCGAAAGCGGTAGTGCCATCGGACGTCGAACGGGCGATTCGGCTGGCGCTGGAGCGAGGGTGGGAACCGGGGGCTCCCGGGGCGCAGTTCCAGCTGGATCTCGCTGCCGCGTAAGGCTCGTGAGTGTTAAGGACACGGTGGCGCGGCGCGCCCGATCCGCCGGGCCGGTCGTGCAACCTCCGCTCGGCAACGAGACCACTCCGCAACCGGCGCGCTCCGACTCTCGAGCGCTGGCCACTATGGCGGGCTCGGCGGCGGGGCAGGCAGATATCCGATTTGGGCGCTTTGCGACGGGGTCGTGAGTGGCAAAGAGGGTTAGAACGCGAATTGCCACTCACGACCCCAGTCACAAAGCTTACATATAAGCATCAATAAGACATTTAGCCGCTCAGAAGTGTCCCGAGTGGACAGACGGAGTGCGGTCGGTTCTTGTCGGCCGTCCAGATCCGCCTCGGCGCAACCCGGCCGCGTAATGCTCGTGAGTGGTAAGGGCGGTTGGAACGGACCGGTATTTGCCTGCCTATGCGTGACCAGGGTGAATGTGGAGTGTCCGCGACGACACGTTCGAGTGTGGAGGATTCGGGACGTTCAACGTCCTGAATCCTCCACACTCGGTTCACGCGGCCACCTGACCACTACCGGATTGCGGCTCACGCGTGCGCCCGGATGTCGACGCGGTCTCGGAGCTTGATCAACGGAGGATCGGAGACACTCAACGTCCCCGATCCTCCGTCGATCAAGGCCATGCCACCCCCACAACCCCGCGGCGGCAGCCGAGCGGGGAAGATTTGAGACGGTCAACGTCTCAAATCCTCCCCACTCGACCACATCGCCATCCAGAACAAGCCCTACAAGCCCACCAGATGACATCGAATCCAGTGGGTAGGCAAATACAGGTCCACCAGAACCGCCCTTACCACTCACGAGAACTCAGCCCAGGGCCCACAGGCGCGCGTAGTGGCCGCCCGCCGCGACCAGTTCCGGATGCGTGCCCTGTTCGACGATCCGGCCGCGGTCCAGGACGACGATCCGGTCCGCCTTGGCGGCGGTGGCGAGGCGGTGCGCGACCACGAACGTCGTGCGGCGGCGCGCGAGTTGTTCGGTCGCGCGCAGGACGGCGGCTTCGGTGGACGGGTCGAGAGCGGCGGTCGCCTCGTCGAGCAGGAGGACGTCCGGGTCCACGAGTTCGGCACGGGCGAGGGCGACGAGTTGCCGCTGTCCGGCCGAAAGTGACCGTCCGCGTTCACCGACGGGCTGGTGGAAACCGGCGGGGAGCGCGGCGACACCGTCGAGCGCGCCGACGGACCGGACCGCTTCCTCGACCTCCGCGTCCGTCGCGGAAGGCCTGCCGTAGCGCACATTGTCCGCGACGGTTCCCGAGAACAGATGCGCTTCCTGGGGTACCACGCCCATTCGCGTGCGCAGCGCGGCCAGGTCGTACTCGCGGATGTCGGTGCCGTCGATCCGGACCACGCCGCCCGTCGCGTCGTAGAACCGCGCGACGAGCTTCACGGCCGTCGACTTCCCGGCGCCCGTCGCCCCGACCAGTGCGACGGTCTCGCCGGGCGCGACCTCCAGTGAAAGCTGTGTCAAAGCGGGCTCATCCGTTGCCGTGTAAGCGAAATCGACGTCCTTGAACGAGACCTCGCCCCGCAGCCGCTCCGGGACCGCGACCGGTTTCTCCGCCTCCGGAACGGAAGTCGGCGTCCGCAGCAGATCGCCGATGCGCGACAGCCCGACCCGCGCCTGCTGATAGCCGTCGAACACCGAAGAAAGTTGCTGGATCGGCGAGAAGAACTGGCCCAGGTACAAGAGGAATGCCACCAGTACACCTGCCGACAGCGTGCCCGCTGCGACCCGATTCGCGCCGACGATCAGCACGACTACCTCGGCCAGCCCGGAAAGCATTGCCGCGAAAGGGAAGTACGTCGCGACGTAACGCTGGGCGCGGAGCCGCGAACGCCGGTACTCGTCGCTGCGGGAAGCGAACTTCTCCGCCGTCCGCTCCTCACGCGTGTACGCCTGTGCGACCCGCAGCCCGTTCACGTTCTCCTGCATGTCCGCGTTGACCACGCTGACGCGTTCCCGCGCCTCGGTGTACGCCTTCGAAGAAGCGCGGCGGAAGATCACCGTCGCCACGACGAGGATCGGCAGTACCGCGAGCGCGTACGACGCCAGCCCGATGTCCGTGATCATCAGCGCCGCCGCGATCCCGATCAGCGTCAGCGCGCTCACCACCGCCTGTGCGACACCGGTTTGCAGGAACGTCGAGAGCGCGTCGACGTCCGTGGTCATCCGGGTCATGATCTTCCCGGACAGTTCACGTTCGTAGAAGTCGAGCCCGAGCCGTTGGAGATGGGCGTAACTGCGCACGCGCAGCGAATACAGCACCGTCTCGCCGACCCTCGCGGTCATCTTGGTCTGGAGGTAGACCACCAGCCAGTCCGCGAGGATCACCAGCGCGCCGATCCCGGCGATCAGCCAGATCACCGCCTCCGCTCCGGCGCGCACCCCGTTGTCGATGCCTTGCTGGTACAGCGCGGGCATCGCGATGGTGGCCAGCGCGTCCGCCGCGACCAGGCCGATCACCACGGCGAGCGGACCGCGCACCGGTTTCAGCAGGCGGCTGAGGCGGAACCTCGGCTCGGGCGCGGTGACGTCGGTGCCCGGCAGCCGGGGGACGTCCGTGGCGGGCGGCAGTTTCCGGACGCCTTCGAGGAGTTCCCCGGTCGGCGGCAGATCGACGTCCCACTCGCCGCCGGCGCCCTTGCGCTCGCCCGCCAGTTCGTCGGACTTGTCCTGCTCCGGCCACAGGGCTGGGGTGATTCCCGCGGGGCCGCAGTCGAGACCCTCGCAGCGATGCGGTTCCTCGACGTCGTCACCCGGACCCGCGACGAGCTCGCGGAACAGCGGGCAGCGCGCCAGCAGTTCTTCCTCGGTGCCGATGTCGACGACGCGGCCCTTGTCCAGCACGGCGATCCGGTCGGCGAGGGCGAGGGTGGAGCGGCGGTGCGCGATCAGCAGGGTCGTGCGGCTCTCGGTGACCGAGCGCAGGGTGTCGTGGATCGCCGCTTCGGTGACCGTGTCGATGGCGGACGTCGCGTCGTCGAGGACCAGCACTCGCGGATCGGTCATCAGCGCCCTGGCCAGGCCGAGCCGTTGCCGCTGCCCGCCCGACAATGTGAGGCCGCGCTCGCCGACGAGCGTTTCGTAGCCCTCGGGGAGGCGCTGGATGAACTCGTCCGCCTCCGCCGCCCGAGCGGCCGCGCGAATCTCCTCGTCGCTCGCGTCCGGCCTGCCGTAAGCGATGTTGTCGCGCACCGACGAGGAGAAGAGGAACGCCTCCTCGAAGACGACGCCGATCGTGCTGCGCAGGTCGTGCTGCCGGACGTCGCGGACGTCGAGGCCGCCGACCTGGACCGAACCGCTGTGCACGTCGTAGAACCGGGGCAGCAGCAGGGAGATCGTCGACTTGCCCGAACCGGCGGTGCCGACCAGCGCCAGTGTTTCGCCGGGAAGGGCTTCCAAAGTGAGACCGTCGAGCACGGGATCCGACCGCGTGTAGCCGAACGAGACGTCGTCCAGCCGCACGCCGACGGGACCTTCGGGGAGCGGCCGCGCGTCCGGGCTGTCGACGACGTCCGGCTGCGCGTCGATCAGTTCGTTGACTCGTTCCGCGCCCGCCCTGGTCAGCTGGGCCTGGACGACGAGGCTCGAGATCATCCTCGCCGGGCCGATCAGGATGGAGAGGTAGGTCGCGAACGCCAGGAACGTGCCCAGGCTGACCTCGCCCTTCAACGCGAGGACGCCGCCGACCGCCAGCACCGCGACCTGACCCGCCGCGGGCAGCGCCGCCGTCGTGGCCGTCGGCAATGCGGAAAGCCGCGCGGCGCGCATGCGTTCGGCGAAGAGCTTCTTCGCCGTCTTCTCCAGCTTCGCGACTTCGCGAGCCTCCTGGCCGAAGCCCTTCACGACGCGCACGCCGGTGACGGTTTCTTCGACCTGCTGCGCGACGTCGGCCGCGCGCTGCTGGGCCGCCCAGGTCGCGGGGAAGAGCCGCTTCCGGCTCACCGCCATGATGATCGCGATCGCCGGGGCGACGACCATCGCGATGAGGGTCAGCGTCGGCGACATCCAGAGCATCGCGCCGAGGGACAGCAGCGCGAAGATCACCGAACCCGCCGAGAGCGGCACCTGCATCAGGACCGACGTGACCAGCTGCAGATCCGAGATCGCGCGCGAGGCGACCTGCCCGGTGCGCAACGCGTCCTGCTTGCCGCCGTCGAGCCGGGAGACCGCGTTGAACACCTGGCGGCGCAGATCGTGCTGGACGTCGAGCGCCAGCCGTCCGCCGACGTACCGGCGGGCGAAGGCGTTGCCGAAGGTCAGCACCTGCAGCACCGCCATGACGGCGGCGAGCACGCCGAGGCGGGAGGTGTCGCCCGCGACGGCGCCGTCGAGCGCCTCCCGGATCAGCAGCGGACCGGCGGCCTGCAGGCCGACGCCGATGATCGCCGCGCCCAGCGACAGGACGACGAGCCAAGGGTGTTTCCAGCACGAAGCGGCCAGGCGGCGGATCCAGCCTCCGGTGGGTACCGGGGCCGTCTCACGTGCCGGACTGGCTTGACGCGGGCGAGGTGGAGCAGTAGTCACCCCGCCAGCCTATGCGGCGCGACCGACAGGATCGGCCGGTTTCGGGGGAGAGCCTGGTGACATGAAAGGCCCGTTACTTGCAAAATTTGCAAGTAACGGGCCTTTCATGTCGTGCTTTGGCGAAGACCTACGTGATGTCCTTCTTCTGGTTCACGGCCCAGCCGGCGAGGAAGAAGACCATCGTCCAGCCGAAGAAGATGAGCGCCGAGGCCCACCACGAGAAGGCGCCGGGGGCGCCGGCCGCGTACTGCAGCGCCCACGCCGTCTCGTCCTGCAGGCCGGGCACCTTCACACCGGCGGCGCCGAACGCCTCCGCGCCGATGGCGCCCACGATGCCGTTGACCGTGCCGTTCGGCAGGACCCCGCCGAGCCACGTGATGTCCCAGGCACCGAAGGACACGAACACCAGGACGTTCTCGACCACGAGCATCCAGATGGTCAGCGTGATGATGCTGCCGATCACGCTGCGCCAGACCGCGCCGACCCCGATGCCGAACAGGGTCGCCAGGATCGTCGCGAGGACACCGGCGCCGAGCACGCCCAGCCACTGGCCCGCCGTCGGCAGGCGCGCGCTGTCGACCGTGATCACGGTGCCGAGGCTCGCCGCGCCCACGATGATCACGCCGTAGATCGCGCCCCAGGCGACGTAGGTGATCATCTTCGCGCTCAACGCCGAAACCCGGTTCGGGGCGGTGAGGAACGTCGTGGTGATCGTCTTCTTCGTGTACTCGCCGGCGAGGGCGAAGACGCCGAAGATGATCGGGATCATCGTGCCGATGTTGATGCCGTGCCCGAGGGCGAGCAGGCCGACGGGCAGTTCGCCGGTCGAGATGCCGAGCGCTTCGGTCAGTTCACGAGTGTCCGAGCGGCCGAGGAAGTCGCTGAAGTCGTTCGTGACCATGCCCCAGAACAGGGCGAACGCGAAAGCGAAGACCACCGCGGGGATCATCAGCGCCCACCACGCCTTGAGCGTGAGCGTCTTGCGGAACTCCGCCTTGATCAGGTTGCCCATCAGCCCTGGCCTCCCCAGCCCTCGTTCTGGCCCTGCTGCTGCGCCTGCTGCTGAGGCGGCGCCTGCTGGTACTGCTGTTGCTGCGGCGGCTGACCCTGCTGCTGGAACTGCTGCGGCGGCGCGAAACCGGGCGGCGGCGTGTTCTGCGGCGCGTAGCCGGGCGGCGGCCCCTGATACCCGGGCGGCGGGCCCTGGTAACCCGGAGGCGGACCCTGGTAGCCCGGCGGCGGGCCCTGCTGGAAACCGGGCTGCGGCGCCGCGTACTGGCCCTGGGTCAGCTGGAAGAACATCCGCTCGAGATCCGCGGTCTCCTCCTGCATGCCGTAGACCGCGATGCTCGCCTTGGCGGAGATGTCACCGATCTGCTGCACCGTCGCACCGGAGACCGCGACCCGGCCGTCCGGCATCGGCGAGACCTGCGTGATGCCCGCCTCCTGCAGCGCGGCGACGAGGCCGTTCGCGTCGGCGGACTGCACCAGCACGCGGGACTGGTTGCTCTTGCGCAACTGGTCCAGCGAGCCGTTGTAGCGCGTCATGCCCTGGCTGATGATCACGACCTGGTCGATCGTCTGCTCCACCTCGTTCAGGAGGTGGCTCGAGACCAGCACCGTGCGCCCCTCACGCGCATACGCGCGCAGGAAGTTCCGAAGCCACAGGATGCCTTCGGGGTCGAGACCGTTCGTCGGCTCGTCCAGCACCAGCACCTGCGGGTTCCCCAGCAGCGCCGTCGCCAGCGCCAGCCGCTGCCGCATGCCGAGCGAGAACCCGCCCGCCTTGCGGTCCGCCGCCGACGACAGGCCGACCAGGCCCAGCACCTCGTCCACCCGCTGATCCGGCATCCCGATCGCCGCCGAGTACACGCGCAGGTGATTCCGCGCCGTGCGTCCCGGATGGAAGCCCTCGTTCTCCAGCACCGAACCGACGACCCGTGCCGGATTGCCCAGCTGGTCGTGCGGGCGCCCGTTGATGGTCGCCGTGCCGTTCGTGGGCGTCACCAGCCCGAGCAGCATCCGGAGCGTCGTGGTCTTCCCGGCCCCGTTGGGTCCCAGGAACCCGGTCACCGAACCCGGCTCCACCGTGAAGCTCAGATTCTGGACCGCGTTGACCGCACCGAACTGCTTGCTCAAATTCTGCACCGCGATGCGGCCACTGCCGTCGTGCATACCGTCCCCTTTTGTTGACGAAGGCCGATCACGCGACATCCTGCCTCACCCGGTGAGTCCGCACCCGCGGAAGGGGTCAATCCGCCGAAAGCGACCTTCGTCACGTTCGGTGCGGTGACGACTCCGTCCCTCAGCGCACCCGCCGCTGGGCCGAATGGCCGCTGACTACCGGTTATGCGGTCCGGGGCGCGGAAATTCACCGACCGTTGAGGTGGTTCGTGAGGAAATATTTCCGAAGACATGGCAACCCCATGCAGCGCGACGGCGACTTATTACCTACGATGTAGGAGGCGGCCCGCTCCCAATGACCCCCAGGTTGGTTGAGCGGGCCGCCGTTATATCCGGGGCCCGAGCCCCAGACCCCACGGCGCGGTCCGCGGCGGTGGCGAGGTTTACCCGGTCCAAAACGAACTGAAGGCCCCTCGTGTTGGCGAGGGGCCTTCAGTGTTTAAGGAGCGAGGGACCTTTGCACTGGGGTGACAAAGGTCCCTCGCGTGGGAGTGTGGCTTGGGGGTCAGGCCAGGACGTCGGCCAGATCGGTGGCGGGCAGGCCGTGCGCGGCCGCGACCGGGGCGTTCGTCAGGGCGCCCGCGTGCGTGTTGAGGCCCTTCGCGAGCGAAGCGTCCGCCTGCAGCGCCTTCTGCCAGCCGAACTCCGCCAGCTGGACGGCGTACGGCAGCGTCACGTTGGTCAGCCCGTAGGTCGACGTGCGCGGGACGGCGCCCGGCATGTTCGCGACGCAGTAGAACACCGACTCGTGGACCTTGTAGGTCGGCTCGTCGTGCGTGGTCGGCCGCGAGTCGGCGAAGCAGCCGCCCTGGTCGATCGCGATGTCCACCAGCACACTGCCCGGGCGCATCCGCGAAACGAGGTCGTTCGAGACCAGCTTCGGCGCCTTCGCGCCGGGCACGAGCACCGCGCCGATGACCATGTCGGCCTCCAGTACGGACTGCTCGACCGACAGCGCGTTCGAGGTCACCGTGCGGATGCGGCCGCCGAAGTCGTTGTCGATCTGGCGGAGGCGGTCGACGTTGGTGTCGAGGATCTCGACGTCCGAGCCGAGGCCGAGCGCGACCCGCGCCGCGTTGATCCCGGCGACACCGCCGCCGATCACGACCACGCGCGCCGGGTGGACGCCGGGGATGCCGCCGGGCAGCACGCCGCGGCCACCGCTCGGCTTCATCAGGGAGAACGCGCCCACCTGCGGCGCCAGCCGACCGGCGACCTCGGACATCGGCGCGAGCAGCGGCAGCGCGCGGTTCGGGGTCTGCACCGTCTCGTACGCGATCGCGGTGGTGCCCGCGGCCAGCAGCGCGTCGGTCAGCGGCCGGTCCGCGGCGATGTGCAGGTAGGTGAACAGCACCTGGTCGGCGCGCAGCCGCGGGTACTCCTCGGCGATCGGCTCCTTGACCTTGAGCACGAGTTCGCCCTCGGACCAGGTCTCCTCCGCCGTCGCGAGGATCTTCGCGCCCGCGGCGAGGTACTCCTCGTCGGTGATGGACGAGCCGAGGCCGGCGCCGGTCTCGACGAAGACGTCGTGGCCGCGCCCGGTCAGTTCGTGCACGCCCGCCGGGGTGAGCGCCACGCGGTACTCATGCCTCTTGATTTCACGGGGGACGGCGATACGCACGGGACTGCCTCCTGCGGCGGGTTGGGAACAAAGGTGCTGCCACTCACGGTGAGCCACCCGGACGGCGGTGTCATCGTGCGCCCGGGACAAGATCAAGCACCGATCATGGTTTTGGGAGCACAATCACTTGACCTCCAGTCAACTGGAGCTTGCACCTTGGGTCACATGAGAGCCGTGTGGTTGAAAGAGTTCGGCGGGCCCGAAGTACTCGTGGCGGGTGACGCCCCCGATCCGGTGCCCGCAGCGGGCCAGGCCCTGGTCGAGGTGGCGTTCGCCAACATCACGTTCGTCGAGACCCAGTTCCGCGCCGGCGGAGGCGGGCCGTTCCGCGCCGAGTTGCCGATGATCCCGGGCAACGGCGTCGGCGGTGTGATCAGCGCCGTCGGTGAAGGCGTCGACCTCGGGTTGGTCGGGAAGCGGGTCGTGACCTCGACCGGGGGCTCCGGGGCGTACGCGCAGCGGGTCGCGGTCGCCGCCGATTCCGTCTTCGAGGTGCCGGACGGGCTGGCCCTCGACGCCGCGGTGGCGATCCTCGCCGACGGCCGCACGGCGACGGCGCTGGTGACCGCCGCGCGCGTCCGGCCGGGGGAGCGCGTGCTGGTCGAAGCCGCGGCGGGCGGGGTCGGCGGACTGGTCGTCCAGCTCGCGAAGGCCGCGGGGGCGGAGGTCGTCGGCGCGGCCGGTGGCCCGGCGAAGACCGGGCACGTCCGGGAACGGGGCGCCGATCTGGCGGTCGACTACCGCGAGCCGGACTGGGCGGCGAAGGCCGGCGAGGTCGACGTCGTGTTCGACGGTGTCGGCGGCGAGGTCGGGAAGACGTCGTTCGGACTGCTGAAGACCGGCGGCCGGATGCTGATCTACGGGCTCTCGAGCGGCTCGTGGACCGAGGTGTCCGAAGAGGACGCGGCCGCGCGCGGGGTCACGGTGATCCGGGACATCGGCGGCCAGGCGGAGATGCGGGCGTTCACCGAGTCCGCGCTCGCCGAGGCCGCCGCCGGGCGGCTGGAACCCCTGATCGGTCAACGGTTCCCGCTCGAACGGGCGGCGGACGCGCACGCGGTGATGCAGTCGCGTGGCGCTCTCGGCAAGACGTTGCTCGAGGTCTGATGTTCGACGTCGACGCCTTCCTCGCCGGTCCGCTGACGGCCAGGGTCGCCACGGCGGGGCCGACCGTGCGCCCGACCTGGTATCTCTGGGAGAGCAGGGCCTTCTGGATCCTCACCGGACCGTGGGCGCGGCTGGCCGGACTCGTGCGCGAGTCACCGTCGATCGCGGTGACCGTCGACGTCTGCGATGTCGGCACCGGCCTGGTACGGCAAGTTCTCGCGCGCGGTGAAGCGGAGGTGCTGCCGTTCGACGTCCCACGTGGACGGCGGCTGCTGAGCCGGTATCTCGGGGCCGACGAGTGCAAATGGGATGCGCGATTTCGTTCTTACCTGCACGATGATCCCGAGGTGAAAGGGACCGTCTGGGTCCGGATGGTGCCGAAGCGATTCGCCGCCGAAGACCTCGGTTATCGGGTATGACGTACGGCCGCGTTCGCTGGGGGTGGGCGCGGCCGTGCAACCTGCGAAACGGTAAATGCAGCACGATCGAGTCAAGATGTTGATCTTACTGGCCGGTAAGCTGCCATTCTGTTGCGCATGACAAATCAGGACTGGCGGCGGGAGCGGCGTGTCCGCACCGTCGACACCGAAGGCAATCCGGCTGATGTCATCGTGGGTCTGGTCGAAACTCCCGGGCATGGCTACGAAGCCGCCCTGCGGGTCGACGGTGGCCCCGGTGTGCTTCTGCCGCTTTACCCCGGTGCGGATCTGCTCGCCGCGGTGCGGCAGACCATTGAGGACGGATATCGCGCCAGCGCGCACTAGCCGTCCGGATGTCAGGAAAGGGTCTTTCAAGACGACAGCGCTGATCAAAGCGCGTCCTGAAAGACCCTTTCATGACGTCTGCTCAAGATTTTGTCGCACTACAAAGTGTTCGTTAGTGAACGTTCTTTAGTCGAATGCCGATCAGCTCCAGCGCAGGGAAACGAGCTGCGTGATCAACGCCAGCCGGACGTCGGGATCGTCGAGATCCAGCGGGACGAGATCGAGCAGCCGCCGCAGGCGATACCGCAGGGTGTTCGGATGGATTCGAAGTTCTTTCGCGGCCGCGCGCGGGTCGCCGGGATGCCTCAGCCACTGGTAGAGCGTGTCGACGTAGCCGCTCTCGTGGGCTTCGTCGTGCGCGCGCAACAAGCCGAGCGGGCCCAGTTCGGCGACCTTCGCCGTGCTGGCCGCGGTCGCTCCCCGGTGCAGTGAAAGCTCCTTCCACGCCTCGTCGAAGACCACGACGCGACCGGGTACGAGCTTCGCGCGCAGCAGGCCCAGCGCCTCGTCGGCTTGCACGCGGGACGTCGCGAGCTCGCCGATTTCGCAGGCGGACCCCGCGGCCGCCCGTGGTGTCCCGCCCTTCCTCGACGCGGGCAGGGCTTCCAGCGCGGCCCGGAGTTCGCCCCAGCCGTCGCCGTCCGGGACGACGGCGTAGAGCACGCCGCCGAGTTCGGTGGCCACCGGCCGCCTGCCGACGCCCTGCGAGATCCGTTCGAGGAGGGCGAGCCTCAGCCCCTCGTCGTCGCGGCCGTCGCCACCGGAAACCTCGATGACGACGACGCGGTGCGGCTCCTCGGACAGGTCGAGTTCCGCGATCGCCTTGCGCGGGCTGGCCTTCCCTTCGAGTACGGCGCGCAGGAGCTCGGCCGAGACCCGGCGCTGGGAATCGGTGTGCGCGCGACGGCGCAGCAGGTGCAGGGCGACGACGGGCGCCGCGTCGGCGAAGGCGGCCGCGCGTTCGTCGGAGACCGGGCCCGCGACGACCGCCCACATCGACCCCAGCAGTTCGCCGCCCATCCGGATCGGCACGATGAGCCGGGGCAGCGTGCCGTCGCGCTGCGCGGGCACGAAGATCGTTTGCCGCCCACGGGAAAGCTCGCGGAACACCCCTCGTGACCGGAACCGCGCGAGCACGTCGTCGGGGATGCGGCGGCCCATGATCGTGGACACGCGCGCCGAGTCGGTCAGATCCTGCCTCGCCGAGTAGGCGAGCACCCGCGAGTTGGTGTCCTCGATGGTCACGGGCGCGTCGACCACCGAAGCGACGGCGTCCGCGAGCCGGAACAGGTCACCGGACCCGGGCCCGCCGCCGTCCTCCAGGGCGTCGGACTCGTCGGCCAGCGCGTCGAGGACGGTTCTGAGCAGCCAGACGAGCTGGGCCCACGACGTCGCCGGCCGCACTTCGATCAACGCGATGTCCGCCGTTTTCGCCGCCCGCTTCACCGAGGGTTTCGCCGCGAGCGGCGGTTTCAGCAGGACGGCGGCGGCGCCTTTGGCCGCGCTGTGCTTGACGAGTTCCGCGGCTTCGGACGTTTCGGTGATCGCGACGCCGAGGACGAGGTCCCCCGCGGCGAGGGTGTTGCCGGGTTCGGCGATGACGACGTCGCCGACGGCGGAGGACTCATCGGGGACCTGAAGCGCGTGCAGCAGCGTCGGCCCGACCCGGTCGACGACACTGCGTACGGAAACCATGCCTTATTTTGCGCCCGCTGACGAAAACACGCCGAAGGGGCGGTCTCGAAGATCGCTCACGCCGAGCGCCGAGGGTGCCCCTTCATCGCGTTTCCGTGGGCCTCCGGCCCAAAAGAGGCGGGCGCGGTGAAGTCTCCTCATCGCGCTGACGCGCTGCCCGAGGAGACGTCCGCCGGTCACCTATCGCACCTGCTCAGACCTCGGGTGGTGTTCTGGCGTCGATGTCCTCGGGAGTGAATCGCTCCCGTTTGGTCGTCAGCGCCCAGCGATGCCCGTCCGGATCGACGATCCGGCCGTAGCGTTCGCCGAAGAACATTTCCTCGACCGGCGCTTCCACCCGGGCGCCCGTGAACACCGCGCGCCGGACGAGGTCGTCGGGATCGTCGGTCTCCAAGGTCAGCAGCATCGGCGTGCCGCCGAGGGTCGACGGCGCGAGCGCGTCCAGAGCCGGGATCTCCTGGCTCACCAGCAGCCGCGCGTCGCCGACGGCGAGTTCCACGAACAGCACGACCCCGTCCGGCAGCACGTTGCGGAACAGTTCCACGGCGCCGAACACCTTGCCGTAGAAAGAGATCGACGTGTCGACGTGCTTGACGAACAGATGTGGCACCAAGCCGAGCGCCCGGCTCACGCCGACTCCGCGCGCTTCAACAGCCCAGCCTGGCCCGCCACCGCGACGAGCCTGCTCAGGAACTCCGCCTCCCGTGCGGCGACCTCCCGGCCCGCGCGGGTCAGCCGGTAGTAGCGGCGGCGCGAGTCGTGAGGCTGGTCCTCGCTCGCGTCCGGAGCCTCTTCGACCAGGCCGTCGGCGACGAGCCGGGCCAGCGTCCGGTACAGCGTGCCGGGCCCGAGCTGGGCGGTCCCGCCGCTCAACTCGTCGACGAAACCCATGATCGCGTAGCCGTGCGCGCGGCCGCCTTTGCCGTTCGCGAGTGCCAGCAGGGTCTGGAACGCCGCGGGGGTGAGCTGCGGGTTGCCGTCGGCCATTCGGGAAGCATACACTCCGATCTCGTTATATCCATGATGGATACAAAGGGAGCCGGACATGCCGATTCAAGGTGTCCACAAGATCGTCGTCGGGGTACGGGACCAGGAACGGGCGAAGAAGTTCTGGTCCGAGGTCGTCGGCTTCGAGATCACCACCGACGTGCCGTACGACGACAAAGGGAACAGGTGGGTCGAGGTCACTTCCCCCGATCGTGTGACGGCACTTGTCCTGAGCACCGCGCCGGAGGACCTCGAACGCTTCGCGGTGCGGGACGAACTCCCGACGGGCAACTTCTTCTTTTACGCCGACGACATCGAAAAGACCTACGAAGAGCTCGCGGCGAAGGGCGTCGAATTCCCGGCGCGTCCGGAGAAGCAGCCCTGGGGCTGGTGGGCGATGTTCACCGATTCGGAGGGCAACAGGTTCGCTCTTCAGGAGCGGAATCCCACCTCCTGAGAATGGTTGGGTGCTCCGTTCGGCGGAGCTAGCTTCGGTGACAACAGCCGAAACCCTTGAACCGCTAGGAGAATCGCGATGAGCGCGGACGGATGGTCGTTCGAGACCAAGCAGATCCACGCGGGTGCGGCGCCGGACACCGCCACCGGCGCGCGGGCGACCCCGATCTACCAGACCACCTCGTACGTGTTCCGTGACAGCCAGCACGGCGCCGATCTCTTCAGCCTCGCCGAGCCCGGCAACATCTACACGCGGATCAACAACCCCACGCAGGACGTCCTGGAGCAGCGGCTCGCCGCACTCGAAGGCGGTGTCGCGGCGCTGGCGTTCGCCTCCGGGACCGCGGCGACGACGGCGGCGATCCTCAACCTCGCGAACGCGGGCGACCACTTCGTCTCCAGCCCGTCGCTCTACGGCGGTACCTACAACCTCTTCCACTACACGCTGCCGAAGCTCGGCATCGAGGTTTCGTTCGTCGACGATCAGGACGACATCGAGCAGTGGAAGGCGGCGGTCCGGCCCAACACCAAGCTGTTCTTCGCCGAGACGCTGGCCAACCCCGGCAGCAACGTCCTCGACATCCGGAAGGTCGCCGACGCCGCGCACGACGCCGGTGTCCCGCTGGTCGTGGACAACACCGTGCCGACCCCGTACCTCGTCCGCCCGATCGAACACGGCGCCGACATCGTGGTCCACTCGGCGACCAAGTACCTCGGCGGTCACGGCACCACGGTCGCCGGCGTGCTGGTCGACGGCGGCACCTTCGACTTCGGCAAGGACCCGGCGCGGTTCCCCGGCTTCAACGAGGCCGACCCGAGCTACCACGGTCTCAAGTACTGGGAAGCGCTCGGCCCCGGCGCGTACGCCGCCAAGGCCCGCGTCCAGATCCTGCGTGACACCGGCGCCGCGATCGCGCCGCTGAACAGTTTCCTGATCCTGCAAGGGATCGAGACGCTGTCGCTGCGGCTGGAGCGGCACGTCTCCAACGCGCAGGCGCTGGCCGAATGGCTGGAGCAGCGCGACGAGGTCGAAAAGGTGTACTACGCCGGGCTGCCGTCGAGCCCGTTCCACGAGGCCGCGAAGAAGTACCTGCCGAAGGGCGCCGGCGCGGTGCTTTCGTTCGACCTGCGTGGCGGTGTCGACGCCGGACGGGCCTTTGTGGACGGTACGGAACTGCACAGCCAGCTGGTCAACATCGGCGACGTGCGCAGCCTGATCGTGCACCCGGCCTCGACGACGCACAGCCAGCTCACGCCGGAGGAGCAGGTCTCCAGCGGGGTGACGCCGGGCCTCGTGCGGCTCGCCGTCGGCCTGGAAGGGATCGAGGACCTCAAGGCCGACCTCGAGGCCGGATTCCGGGCGGCCAAGGCGGCTCTGTGACCCAGGCTTCGGATCTCCCTCCCGCCACCGGTGCGTGGCGGGAGGGAGATCCACCCGGCCGCCGCCGGTTCATCACCGGCGTCCAGACGCTCGAAACCGGGCCGGAAATCCCCTTCACTCTCGCCTACGAGACTTGGGGGACGCTGAATTCCAGTGCCTCCAACGCGATCCTGGTCGAGCACGCGCTCACCGGGGACAGTCACGCCGTCGGCCCGGCGGAGGACGGCCACGTCAGCCCGGGCTGGTGGGACGGTTTGATCGGCCCCGGCAAGGCCGTCGACACGGACGCCTTCTTCGTCGTGGTCCCGAATGTGCTCGGCGGCTGTCAGGGCTCGACCGGCCCGTCTTCGTCACATCCGGACGGAAGCCCTTGGGGTAGCAGGTTTCCCGCCGTGACCGTCCGGGACCAGGTGGCCGCCGAGACCGTCCTCGCCGACGCGCTGGGCATCGGCCGGTGGGCCGCGGTGCTCGGCGGTTCCATGGGCGGGATGCGCGCGTTGGAATGGGCGGTGAGCGAGCCGGACAGGGTCGCATCGCTGCTCGTCCTCGCGTCGACAGCGCGGGCTTCGGCGGACCAGATCGCCTGGGCCGCGCCGCAACTGCACGCCATCCGGTCCGATCCGGGCTGGCACGGCGGCGACTACCACGACGTCCCCGGTGGTGGCCCCCACGCGGGCCTCGGCATCGCCCGCCGGATCGCGCACGTCACCTATCGCAGCGAAGGCGAGCTGTCGCAACGGTTCGGCCGCCGCTATCAGGACGAAGAAGATCCGTTGCGCGGCGGCCGGTTCGCCATCGAGTCCTATTTGGACCATCACGCGGGCAAGCTGTCCCGCCGGTTCGACGCGGGCAGCTACGTCGTGCTCACCGAATCGATGAACACCCACGACGTCGGCCGCGGGCGGGGCGGTGTCGAGAACGCGCTCGGCCGGATCACCGCGCGCACGGTCGCCGCCGGGGTGGACAGTGACCGGCTTTACCCGCTGTACCAATCGCAGGCGATCGCGGACGGGGTCGCCGGGGCGGAGTTCGCCGTCATCGGCTCGCCTTTTGGGCACGACTCGTTCCTGATCGAAACCGAGCAGATCTCGCGGCTGGTGAAGCTGCTGCTCGGCTAGGCACCTGGGTCACGAAGCTCATCTATTGAGGGGTGAGTCAACGGTGGCGTGTTCGTGGGCGAGGCTGGCGGTGGGATGAAGGCGTCCTTTGCCTCGTCCGGTGCCGAGTGGCCGTGTCGCGAAAGTGGCTTTCGCGACGTCCCGGGAGGCTGATGTGGCGCTCACGGTGGCGGGATCGGCGGGTTGGTCGTGGGGGGGGGGGGGGGGGTGGCCCCCCAAAACACACCCCCAAACCACACACCCCCACAAAGGCAGACCCTCTCCCCCTCCAAAAAAAAGGGGACCCCC
>NZ_JBVILA010000001.1:1031450-1104508 GCF_055580625.1 Amycolatopsis sp. NPDC031561
CCCTTTCCTGGTCGGCTCGGTCGTCCGTGGGGGGGGGGGAGGGAAAGGGGTGGTGGGTGGGGGGGGGGGGGGGGGTGGTGTTTTTTTTTTTTCCCCCCCCCCCCCCCCCCCCACGACCAACCCGACCCACACGGCCTGAACCTTCAGCCCCGGCCAGGAACAGGGTCACCCAGCACAACATCCGCCCCACGCCCGACGCCGAAAACGGCACGAGCACGCCACGTTTGCTCTTCTCCTCAATAGAACCCGCATCGCCACTCACGACCCCCCGTCGCAAAGCGCGCATATGGGCATCAATCAGACATTTGGTCGCTTCAAAGTGTCCCGAGTGGACAGTCAACCAACCTGGCCGGCGTCTAGTCCGCCACGGCGTCGGAGATCCAGGGCGCCACCGGCAGGTCCCGGTCCAGGCATTCCGCCGACAGTCGGATCGTCCAGCGCAGCGCCTGCAGCACCAGGCTGTCGACCTCGTCCGGCGCGGCGTTGGCGAGCGCGATCTCGACCTGTTCCTGCGCGGCCTCGCTGTTGCCGTGCACCTCGGCCAGCAGGGTGCGCACGGCGGTCCGCACGGGAGGATCGGCCTGGTCGATCGAGACCTCTTCACCGTCCTCGTCGAACACCTGCACCTTGACCGGCGCACTTCCTCCATCACCCAGTGTCGACACCATGGCGCTGCATTCGCCGAAGAGCATCATCACGAGCTCTTTGGTCTCTTCGGACCGGGCTTGCGGCTCGACGGCAGTCGGCGCGAGCTCGTCGAGCGCCTCGGCGTCCTCCCCGAGGCTGATCGCCACGAGCGCACGCTGCGCCTTTTCGACGAGCCTCCGCTCGTACTCGCTCCTGTCCGGCTCCACGTGCCTATCAAACACCAGAGGACGGAAAAGTGGGGATAGGCCGAAACCCGGACGTGGTCACTTCGCGGAGTGCAGTGCACCCAGCGCGAGACGGCAGAGCATTTCGGCCAGTTCGCTGTCACCGAGATGGCGGTTGTACGGCGTCGAGTTGATCAGCCCGAAGACCGCGTGCGCCGCGGAGCGCGCCTGGCGCTCACCGATCCCGGGGACGGCGTCGCTGATCGCGCGCACCCAGACCTCGACGTACTGACGCTGCATGGCGCGGACCTGCTTACGGTCACTGTCGGTGAGATTGGCGAGATTCCGCTCTTGGACGGTGATCAGCGCGGGATGCGCGAGCGCGAAGTCCACGTGAAAATTCACGAGTGCTTCGAGAACCTCACCCGGCTCGTCCCGCTGGCTTGCCCTGGCAGTCCCACCGTCGAGGAGGTAGCGGCTGATCGAGTTCAGCATCTCGCCGAGAATGGCGTCCTTGCTGCGGAAATGCCGGTACAGGGCCGGACCGGAGATGCCGACCGCCGCGCCGATGTCATCGATGCCGACACCGTGGAAACCGTGGTGGGCGAAGAGTTCGGCGGCGGCGGCCATGATCTGTTCGCGCCTGTTCGCCTTCTCGCCGTTCACGAGTGGGGTGGGGTTCGCCGGCATCTGGCCATATTAGGGCCGCGTGTTAGCGAGCGCTAACACGCGGCCGTACTTCCA
This sequence comes from Amycolatopsis sp. NPDC031561, assembly GCF_055580625.1. NCBI lineage: Bacteria > Bacillati > Actinomycetota > Actinomycetes > Pseudonocardiales > Pseudonocardiaceae > Amycolatopsis > Amycolatopsis sp. NPDC031561. The sequence goes on from NZ_JBVILA010000001.1 coordinate 1,033,007, forward strand.
GCCTGGGCCAAGCGGGTTACCTGGGGAAATGACCCTTTTGTGTCGAGCTACCACCTGGTAATGCTGTGTCTCGTTAACTTGTCACGAAGGAGTGACCATGGCCGTCCCTGCTCGGATCAAAGCTCTTTCCTTCACTCGTTTAGGTGCGGCCCTGGGGGTCGCTGTCCTTGCCACGTTCGGGCTCGCCGGTACCGCTCAAGCGGCGACCAACTACGTGGCGCTCGGTGACTCGTACTCGTCCGGCGTCGGTGCCGGCAGTTACGGGAACTCGGGCGACTGCATGCGCAGTGCCAACTCCTACCCCCAGCTGTGGGCCAACGCCCACGCCGGGACCTCGTTCAAGTTCGTCGCGTGCTCGGGGGCGCGCACCGGCGACGTACTCAGCCAGGCCGCCAACGTCACGTCCGGCACCACGCTGGTGACGGTGTCGGTCGGCGGCAACGACGCCGGGTTCGCCGACGTCATGACCACCTGCACCACCGGCAGCGACCAGACCTGCATCAACCGGGTCAACACCGCGAAGAACTACGTCAACAACACGCTGCCGGGGCTGTTGAACAACGTCTACAGCACGATCAAGTCGAAGGCGCCCAGCGCGAAGCTGGTCGTCCTCGGGTACCCGCGCTTCTACACGGTGCCGGGTTCGTGCTCGGTCGGGCTGAGCGACACCAAGCGCTCGGCGATCAACTCGGGCTCCGACGCGCTGGCGTCGGTGCTCTCGGCCCGTGCCTCCGCGCACGGTGCGAAGTTCGTCGACGTGCGGGGTGCCTTCACCGGGCACAACATCTGCTCGTCGGCCAACGACTACCTGCACAGCCTCACCTGGCCGATCGTGAACTCGTACCACCCGACGGCCACCGGTCAGCGCGGTGGCTACTACAACCCGCTGGTCTCCGCGATCGGCTGACGTTTTGCGCGTGAAGGCCCCCTTCCCTCGGCTGATCATTCAAACCCATGGCCGAGGGAAGGGGGCCTTCACGCGCATCCGGGGTGCGGTGGACAAGTGAGGTTAGTGGCCGTTAACCTACGGGAGCGAGTTAACGACGGCTAACTTGGCGACGAGGAGCCATGGACACACCCGTACTGAGCACTTCCGCCGACCCCGGCAGCGACGAATACGCCCGCAGCGTCACCTCCCACGCCGAACTGGTCGAGGACCTGCACAAGCGTCTCGACGCGGCCCGGCTCGGAGGCCCGGAGAAGTCCCGCACCCGGCACGTCGAACGGGGGAAACTCCTGCCACGCGACCGGGTCGACACCCTCCTCGACCCGGGATCGCCGTTCCTGGAGCTGTCCCCGCTGGCCGCCACCGGACTGTACGACGACGAGGCGCCGTCGGCCGGGATCATCACCGGGATCGGGCGGGTCTCGGGCCGCGAATGCGTGATCGTCGCCAACGACGCCACGGTCAAGGGCGGCACCTACTACCCGATGACCGTCAAGAAGCACCTGCGCGCCCAAGAGGTCGCGCTGCACAACAATCTGCCGTGCGTCTACCTGGTGGACTCCGGCGGCGCGTTCCTGCCGAGGCAGGACGAGGTCTTCCCGGATCGTGAACACTTCGGCCGGATCTTCTTCAACCAGGCGACCATGTCCGCGCGCGGGATCCCGCAGATCGCGGCGGTGCTCGGATCCTGCACCGCGGGTGGCGCGTACGTCCCGGCGATGAGCGACGAAGCGGTCATCGTGCGGAACCAGGGCACGATCTTCCTCGGCGGCCCGCCGCTGGTGAAGGCCGCGACCGGCGAGGTCGTCACGGCCGAGGAACTCGGCGGCGGCGACGTCCACTCGCGCCAGTCCGGTGTCACCGACCATCTGGCCGAGGACGACGCGGATGCCCTGCGCATCGTTCGCTCGATCGTGTCTACTTTGGGGCCGCGCGCGCCGCGCCCGTGGGACGTCCTCCCGACCGAGGTCCCGGTCGCCGACCCGAACGAGCTGTACGGCGTCGTCCCGACCGACCCGCGCGTGCCCTACGACGTCCGCGAGGTCATCGCGCGGATCGTCGACGGCAGCCGGTTCGGCGAGTTCAAGAAGGAGTACGGCTCGACGCTGGTCACCGGGTTCGCCCGGATCCACGGCCACCCCGTCGGCATCATCGCGAACAACGGCGTGCTGTTCGCCGAGTCCGCGATGAAGGGCGCGCACTTCATCGAACTGTGCGACAAACGCTCGATCCCGCTGCTGTTCCTGCAGAACATCACCGGTTTCATGGTCGGCAGGGCCTACGAGGCCGGCGGCATCGCCAAGCACGGCGCGAAGATGGTCACCGCGGTGGCCTGCGCGCGGGTGCCGAAGCTGACCGTCGTCATCGGCGGCTCGTTCGGCGCGGGCAACTATTCGATGTGCGGCCGCGCGTACTCGCCCCGGTTCCTGTGGATGTGGCCGAACGCGCGGATCTCGGTGATGGGCGGTGAGCAGGCGGCGTCGGTGCTTTCGACCGTCCGCCGGGACGCCATCGAATCCCGGGGCGGCGAATGGTCCACGGAGGACGAAGAGGCCTTCAAGGACCCGATCCGCGAGCAGTACGAGGCGCAGGGCAGCCCGTACTACTCGACGGCGCGGCTGTGGGACGACGGTGTGATCGACCCGGCGGACACCCGCACGGTGCTCGGCCTCGCGCTGTCCGCGACGGCCAACGCGCCACTTTCCGATGTCAACTACGGCGTTTTCCGGATGTGAGCGCGACGATGCAGAGGATCGCCCGACCCGGCCGAAGCCGGCGCGCACCCCGTCCGCAGGACTCGCGAACGTGGAGGCAGGCCGCCCTGATCACGCGAATTGAGTGCGAATCGACAGCGAGCGGCCTGGCTACGCGTTCGCGATCGCGCGCCGCCGGAAAACACAGGATGTGAGCATGTTCGACACGGTTCTGGTCGCCAACCGCGGGGAGATCGCCGTCCGCGTGATCCGTTCGCTGCGGGGTCTCGGCATCCGCTCGGTCGCGGTGTACAGCGACGCGGACGCCGACGCCCGGCACGTCCGCGAGGCGCACACCGCGGTCCGCATCGGCCCCGCCGAAGCGGCGAAAAGCTATCTGTCCATCCCGGCGATCGTCCAGGCGGCGCTCGACACGGGCGCGCAGGCGGTGCACCCCGGCTACGGTTTCCTCGCGGAGAACGCGGAATTCGCCCGCGCCTGCGCGAAAGCCGGGCTGGTCTTCATCGGCCCGCCGGTCGAGGCCATCGACGCCATGGGCGACAAGATCCGCGCCAAGGCGACGGTGTCCAAGGCCGGCGTCCCGGTGGTACCCGGCGCGTCCGATGTGGACATTCCCGAGGGTGGTTTCGCCGCCGCCGCGGAGAGGGTCGGCTACCCCCTGCTGATCAAGCCGTCCGCCGGTGGCGGCGGCAAGGGCATGCGGCTGGTGAACGCGACGTCCGAACTGGACGCCGCCGTGGAATCCGCTCGCCGTGAGGCCAAGGGTTCCTTCGGTGACGACACCCTGCTGATCGAGCGGTTCGTCACCACGCCGCGCCACATCGAGATCCAGGTGCTCGCCGACACCCACGGCAACGTGATCCACCTCGGCGAGCGCGAGTGCAGCCTGCAGCGGCGGCATCAGAAGATCATCGAAGAAGCCCCATCGGTCCTGCTGGACGAGGCGACGCGCGCGAAGATGGGCGCGTCCGCGGTCGAGGCCGCCCGGTCTGTCGGCTACGTGGGCGCGGGAACGGTCGAGTTCATCGTGTCGGCCAAGGCGCCCGACGAGTTCTTCTTCATGGAGATGAACACGCGGCTGCAGGTCGAGCATCCGGTGACCGAACTGGTGACCGGGCTCGATCTCGTCGAATGGCAGGTCAAGATCGCCGCGGGCGACGTGCTCACCGTGTCGCAGGACGACGTCCGGCTGGACGGCCACGCCATCGAAGCCCGTGTCTACGCCGAGGATCCCGCTCGAGGCTTCATTCCCACGGGCGGGACCGTGCTCGCGGTCCACGAACCGTCCGGTGAGGGCGTGCGCGTCGACTCGTGGATGAGCGAGGGCGCGGTCATCGGCTCGAACTACGACCCGATGCTGGCCAAGGTCATCGCCTGGGGACCGGACCGCGCGGCCGCGCTGCACCGGCTCGATCTGGCGCTCGCCGACACCGCGCTGCTCGGCCTCGGCACGAACGTCGCGTTCCTGCGCGGGCTCCTCGCCGACGGCGACGTCCGCGACGGCAAGCTCGACACCGGCCTCGTCGACCGGCAACTGTCCACTTTGGTCTCCGAAGAGGTGCCGCCGGAGTTCTTCGTGGCCGCCGCGCTCGACAGGCTGCTTTCCTTGCAGCCGCAGGGATCGGTCATCGACCCCTGGGACGTTCCCGACGGCTGGCGGCTCGGCGCGTCCGGCGGGATCGACTTCGCTTTGAAGTCGGGAAGTTCCGAAGCCGTCGTGCGGGTGCAGGGCACCCCGGCGAACGCGCTCGTTAGCGTCGACGGCGCCGAGGCCGTGCGGGTTTCCGCGCGGCGCGAGGGCGACCTGCTGGAAGTCCGGCACCCCACCGGTTTCCACCGCTACCGGCACGCCGCCGGCCGCGGGAAGACCGTCTGGCTCGCGCGGGACGGCCACAGCTTCGCGATCGGTGAGCGGGAAAGGCTGCGGGCGGCCGCCGGTGCCGCGGGCGGCGCCGGACCGGTCACCAGCCCGATGCCCGGCACCGTGCTCGTGGTCAAGGTCGCCGCGGGCGACGTCGTGAGCGCGGGAACGCCGCTCGTGGTCGTCGAGGCGATGAAGATGGAGCACACGATCACCGCGCCGATCGACGGCGTGGTCAGCGAACTCCCCGTCCGAGCGGGCCAACAGGTCGCGCTGGACGAAACCGTAGCCGTTGTGACACCCCAAAAGGATGGCCAATGATCGACTTTCGGCTGGATGACGAGTACGAGGCGCTGCGCAAGACGGTCGAGGAATTCGCGCGCTCCGAGGTCGCCCCGGTCATCGGCGACCTGTACGAACGGGAGGAGTTCCCGTACGAGATCGTCGCGAAGATGGCTGAGATGGGCCTGTTCGGGCTGCCCTTCCCCGAGGAGTACGGCGGCATGGGCGGCGACTACTTCGCGCTGTGCCTGACGCTGGAAGAACTGGCGCGCGTCGACTCGTCGGTCGCGATCACCGTCGAGGCCGGGGTCTCGCTGGGCGCCATGCCGATCCACCGGTTCGGCACTCAGGAGCAGAAGGAAAAGTGGCTCCCGGAGCTGTGCGCCGGGACCGCGCTCGGCGCTTTCGGGCTCACCGAACCCGGTGGCGGCTCGGACGCGGGCGCCACCCGCACGCGGGCGAAACTCGACGGCGACACCTGGGTGATCAACGGCAGCAAGTCGTTCATCACCAACTCCGGCACCGACATCACGAAACTGGTCACGGTCACCGCCGTCACCGACGTGAAGGAGAACGGGCGCAAGGAGATCTCGGCGATCATCGTCCCGTCCGGCACCCCGGGCTTCGCGGTGGCGCCGAAGTACTCCAAGGTCGGCTGGAACTGTTCGGACACCCACGAGCTCTCGTTCGACGACGTCCGCGTCCCGGCCGAGAACCTCGTCGGCGAACGCGGCCGCGGGTACGCCCAGTTCCTGTCCATTTTGGACGAAGGCCGGGTCGCGATCGCCGCGCTGAGCGTCGGGCTCGCGCAGGGCTGTGTGGACGAATGCCTGAAGTACGTCAAGGAGCGCGAGGCGTTCGGGCACAAGATCGGCGAATACCAGGCGATCCAGTTCAAGATCGCCGACATGGAGGTGCGCACGCACACCGCGCGGCTGGCGTACTACGCGGCGGCGTCGAAGATGCTGCGCGGTGAGCCGTTCAAGAAGGAGGCGTCGATCGCGAAGCTCGTCGCGTCGAACGCCGCCATGGACAACGCGCGCGAGGCGACGCAGATCTTCGGCGGGTACGGCTTCATGAACGAGTTCCCGGTGAGCAGGTTCTACCGGGACGCGAAGATCCTGGAGATCGGTGAAGGGACCTCGGAGGTGCAGCGGATGCTGATCGCGCGGCACCTCGGCGTCGCCTGACGATCCCTGACACCAGCCACGCGCGTCCGCGCGATGTTGTAGAACGGAAGGATGAGCGATTTCATCATCCGGCAGGGTGGTTCTGGGGACTTCCAAGCGTTGCTGGACATGTTCGACGAGGCCGTCGCGTGGCTGGTCGAACGGGGCAGTGAGGGTCAGTGGGGGACCGAGCCGTGGTCCACGATCCCGAAGCGGATCGAACGGGTGCGCGGGATCGCGGACGGGACGGGCCTGTACGTCGCCGAGGTCGGCGGCGAGGCGGCCGGGGCGATCGTCCTCGGTGACCGGTTCCCGCACGTCCCGCCGGTCGACGAGCCCGAGATCTACCTCGGCCTGCTGTTGACCTCGCGCCGGTTCGCCGGTCACCGGGTCGGCTCGCGGCTCGTCGAGTTCGCGCTGGCCGAGGCGCGGGAGCGCGGGATCGGGCTGGTGCGGGTCGACTGCTGGGCCGGTGGCGACGGTGACCTGCAGCGTTACTACGAAAGCCAGGGTTTCAAGCCGACCGAGCGCTTCGACGTCAACGGCTGGATCGGCCAGGTCTTCGAGCAGCGGCCGCTGATTTAGGCTCGGGAGCGCAGCTCCTCCGTTGAGGGTGGTGGCGGGGGCATGGATGGATGGCGTCCTCGCGGCTTCGGGTGCACCATAGTTGACATATCGCCAACAGTGCCCGGACAGCGGAGTCGCAGAGGAGCCCCCATGGCCAAGCGTGAACGTTCCCTCGCAGGCAAGGTCGTCGTGATCACCGGAGCGGCGCAGGGCATCGGGGCGAGTACCGCGAAGGCACTGGCCGGGCTCGGCGCCAAGGTGGTCATCGGCGACCTGGACCAGGTCCTCGCGGAGAAGACCGCGGCCGAGCTGGGCGCGGAGGCGCTGCCGCTCGACGTCACCGACACGAAGGGCTTCACCGAGTTCCTCGACGAGGTCGAGCGGCGCGTCGGCCCGATCGACGTGCTGATCAACAACGCGGGCATCATGCCGCTCGCGCCGCTCGACGAAGAGGACGACGCGGCCACCCGGCGACTGCTCGAGATCAACCTGCACGCCGTCATCCACGGCACCCGGGAAGCGGTCAAGCGCATGCGCCCGCGTGGCACCGGCCACATCGTCAACATCGCTTCGATGGCCGGTAAGGCCGGATTCCCCGGCGCCGCCACCTACTGCGCCACGAAACACGCCGTCGTCGGTTTATCGGAATCGGTGCATCTGGAACTGCACGGAACGGGCGTGCTGGTCTCGTGCGTGATGCCCGCCGTGGTGCGCACGGAGCTGGCCAGCGGGCTCGGCGAGGCGAAGTTCTTCAAATCGGTCCAGCCGGAAGATGTGGCGTACGCCATTGTCGATGCCTTGCGACGTCCCAAATTCGACGTCTTCGTTCCCGCGTCGCTGGACGCCATGGGCAGGATCACACGACTGCTCCCGCGCCGCTTCGGCGAAGGGCTGCTCCGTGCCCTGGGTGGCGACAAGATTTTGTCCTCCGCAACGCATTCCAGTGCTCGCGAGGAGTACGAATCGCGTGCCGCGAGGAGTGCCCCGGCGGCGGAAAAGGGCGCCGGTTCTTAGCTCGGACGGCCTAACAACCGTCCGAAGTGGACGGCCTGGGGCGGCGACGGTGTTGAGTAGTGCGCCCGTACGCGGCAAGATTGCCCATTACCGCGTTCATCCCTCCAGGAGGCACCTCATGGCAACACCCCCGGCACGGCTCGCCGCCGCCGCGTCGAACGTCGTCGGGAAGGTGCTGAACGGTGGTGTAGCCGATCTCCGCCCGGTGCCGCGGGTCCTGATCGACCAGGGTCCCAACCGCTCGGTGTACCGGCTGACGAACGGCAAAGCCCCGGCGTCCGGCCCGCCCGTGCTGCTGGTGCCGCCGCTCGCCGCGCCCGCCCTGTGCTTCGACCTGCGGCGCGGCTGCAGCCTCGCCGAGCACCTGGTCGACGAAGGCCGCAACACCTACCTGGTCGATTACGGCAACGTCGCGTTCTCCGACCGGCGCCTGGGCATCGAGCACTGGATCGACGAGGTCCTCCCGCGCGCGATCCGCAAGGTCAGCGAGGACGCCGGCGGCCAGCCCGTCCACGTCATCGCCTGGTGCCTCGGCGGGATCTTCTCCTTGCTGACCGCGGCCGACCAGCCCGACCTGCCGATCGAGTCGATCGCGACCATCGCGTCGCCGTTCGACTTCACCGCGATCCCGCTGATCGCCCCGTTCCGCCCGCTGGTGGACCTCACCGGCGGGCACCTGCTGACCCCGATCTACCGCGTGCTCGGCGGCGCACCGTCCTATTTGGTCAGCAGGGTCTTCCGCGCGACCGGGATCAGCAAGGAGATCACCAAGCCGCTGGCCATCCTGAAGAATCTCGATGACCGGGACTACCTGGCGCAGATCGAGGCCGTCGACCACTTCATGGACAACATGATCGCCTACCCCGGGCGCACGTTCGGCCAGATCTACCACCGGTTCTTCCGCGCCAACGACCTCGCCGAGGGCACCGTCGACCTCAACGGCCGCATCATCGCGCTGTCCGGCGTCAAGGTGCCGACCCTGATCATCGCCGGGCAGAACGACACGATCGCCCCGCGCGCGGCCGTCGAACGGCTCACCGGACTGCTGGACAACTCGCCGTCGGTGACCTTCAAGACGGCGCCAGGCGGGCACCTGGGCGTCCTCACCGGCCGGAAGGCCCGCGGGACCACGTGGCGCTACCTCGACCGCTTCCTCGACGAACAGGCCGCCTGAGTCTCAGTCCGCGAGCTCCTCGTCCTTGCGCTGGGTGGTCATCGCGCTGCGCATCGACTGGCGCGGCGCGATCATGTCGACCATTTCGGTGATCTGGCGCCAGGCGTCGGTGATCTCGGCGGTCGCGCGGTCGCGTTGCAGGACGATCGTGGACAGCGCCAGCGCCGTCATCCCGACGGTGGCGTCGAAGGCCTGTACGTGCAGCATGCGAGGGACGAGCGCATACGAACCGTAGGGGCCGAGCCCGTTCACGGCGGCGAAGATCGTGAAGGTGCAGACGCACAAGGAGCACAGCATCGCCCCTGCCTGCCGGAAACGCAGCGCGGCCCAGACGAGCACCGGGAAGACCAGGAACAGCTTGGCCGGGGTGGTGGACGCGAGGAGCGCCGTGCCGGTGCCCACGATCGCCAACGCGATCGCTTCGCCCCAGCGCGCCGGGGAGACTCGCGTCGGCAGTCGGAACCTCGGCACCAGGAGCAACAGGGGAGTGACCGTCAGGACACCCATCGCGTCGCCGGTCCACCACACGAGCGCCGTGGCCCAGAAGTCCGCGGGGCTCAGCGCGCCGTCGAGGACCAGCACGCCGGTGCCCAGCACGGCGCTGACGGTCGTGCCCCCGAACGCCCCGACCACCACCAGGAGGACGGCGTCGGGGAGCCGGTCGAGCTGCTTGCGGAAACCCAGCCGGCGCATCACGGCGTAGGCCAGCATCGGGCCGAGCGTGTTCCCCGTGGAGATCACCAGGACCGTGAGGAGAGACGGGCCGAGGGCGATGTTCGTCAGGAGGGCGCCGAGGAAGATCCCCGGCCAGAACCGCGGCCCCAGCAAGATCGGCACCGCCAGCGCGACGCCGGCCGCCGGCCACAGCGGTGAGATCTGGTCCCGCACGATCGCCCACTGGATGCCGATCTGGCCCGCCGCGAAGTAGCAGATCGTGACGCCGAGGACGATGAGGCACCACTGTGCGGCAGGGGAGAACTGTCGAGCGGCGAGTCTCATCGCGACTCCGGCCTTGGCGGGCGGGGGAAGGTACGAGAGTACCTCCGCCCGGACGTCGGGGCGGTTCACTTGATGGTGTTGTCGTGATGATGGAGTTTGTTGGGAATAAACAGGAAAGGGGCCCGTGCAGCTGCACGGGCCCCTTCACGGCACTTCGGGTTCTACTTGAGCTCGGAGCTCGTCTTGCCCAGGATCCGGCGAGCCACGATCAGCTGCTGGATCTGCTGCGTACCCTCGAAGATGTCCAGGATCTTCGCGTCCCGGCTCCACTTCTCCAGCAGCGATTCCTCGGTGTAGCCCAAGGTTCCGGCCAGCTCGACACACTTCAGCGTGATCTCGACGACCGACCGGCCCGCCTTCGCCTTGGCCATCGAGGCCTGCAGCGAGTTCGGCTTGCGGTTGTCGGCCATCCACGCCGATTCCATGGTCAGCAGGTACGCCGCTTCGTAGTCGGCTTCCAGTTGCAGGAATGTGGCCGCCGCCGCGTGCTGGCTGTGGACGGGCTTGTCGTAGTCGATGGTCACTCCGGCGTCCGTGAGGATCTTCCGCGTCTCCTCCAGCGCCGCGCGGGCGACGCCGATGGCCATGGCGGCGACCAGCGGGCGGGTGTTGTCGAAGGTCTGCATGACCCCGGCGAAACCCTTGGCGGTGTCGATCTCCGGTGTGCCGAGGAGGTTCTCCACGGGCACGCGGACGTTCTCGAAGCGCAGCACGGCGGTGTCGGAGGCGCGGATGCCGAGTTTGTGCTCGACGCGCACCACCTCGAAACCGGGCGTGCCCTTCTCGACGACGAACGACTTGATCGCCGCGCGGCCCTTCGTCTTGTCCAGAGTGGCCCAGACGACGACGGCGTCGGCGCGCTCGCCCGCGGTCACGAAGATCTTCTCGCCGTTGATCACGTACTCGTCGCCGTCGAGGCGCGCGGTGGCGGTGATCGCGGCCGAGTCCGAGCCGCAGTCCGGTTCGGTGATCGCCATCGCGGCCCACAGCCCGGAGAACTTCTTGAGCTGTTCGTCCGTGGCGACCGAACCGATCGCGGCGTTCCCGAGGCCCTGACGCGGCATCGACAGGAGCAGACCGACGTCGCCCCAGCACATCTCGATCGTGCCGAGCACGATGTTCAGGTTGGACCCGTTGCGGTTGCCCGGCTTCTCGTTCTTTTCGGACCGGCGGACACCCGCCGCGCCCGCGCCGCCCTCGCCGGAGGAGTTCAGCCCGTCCAGCAGTGCGGCGAACATGTCGAGCTCGGCGGGATAGGTGTGCTCGGCGCGGTCGTACTTGCGCGAGATCGGCCGGAACACCTCGGCCGCGGCCTGGTACGCCTGGTTGATCAGGGTGCCGGCCTTCTTCGGAACCTCAAGGTTGATCATGATTGCCTTTCGAAAGTCCTAGAGAAGGACGGCGCCTTCCATGACGCCGATCGCGCGGAGGTCGCGGTACCAGCGTTCGACGGGGTGCTCCTTGACGAAGCCGTGTCCGCCGAGCAGCTGTACTCCGGCGCTGCCGATCTGCATTCCCTTGTCGGCGGCCAGTTTCCGGGCCAGCGCGACCTCGCGGGCGTACGGCTTGCCCTGTTCGGCGCGAGCGGCGGCGCGCAACGCGACCAGCCGCAGTCCTTCCAGCTCGATGGCGATGTCGGCCACCGAGAACGCGACGGCCTGCCGGTGACTCACCGGTTCGCCGAACGCCTTGCGCTCGTTGACGTAAGGCACCACGTAGTCGAGGACGGCCTTCGCGGTACCGGCGGCCAGCGCGGCCCAGCCGAGGCGCGAGAGCCGGACGACCTCGGTGAAGACCTCGGCCTTGCCGCCGCCGAGCAGTGCTCCGGCGGGCAGGGCGACCTTCTCCAGGTGCAGCTTCCCGGTCGCCGCACCGCGCAGGCCCATCGCCGGTTCGGTCTCGATGGTGACGCCCGCGTTGGACGACTCCACGAGGAACAGCGCGGGACCGCGGCCTTCGAGGTCGGCCGACACGATGAACAGTTCGGCGTCCGCGGCACGCGGGACCAGCGACTTCACGCCGTCGAGCTGGTAGCCCTTCGGAGTGCGGCGGGCCTTGGTGGCGGGCTTGAACGGGTCGAACAAGGCCGTCCGCTCCTGCAGCGCGAGCGCCGCGGCCGGGACGTTCTCGCCGACGAACGCGGGCAGGTAGTCCGCCTGCTGCTGCTCGTCGCCGTAGGACACCAGCGCGGTGCTGACCGCGGACGGCGCGAGTACCGCGACCGCCAGCCCGAGGTCGCCGTGCGCGAGGGCCTCGGCGACCAGCGCGTTCGTGACGACCGACCGTTCGGTGCCGATGCCGCCCAGCTCCTCGGGGATGCCGACGAGCGAAATCCCGAGTTCGGCGGCGCGGCTCAGCAGGCCTTCGGGGGCCTGGAGCTTCGCGTCGGCGTCGGCCGCGGCGGGCCGCAGCTGTTCGGCCGCGAACTCCGTCACGGTCTCGACGATGAGCTGCTGGTCCTCACTCGGGGTGAGGTCGAACAGTCCCGTGTCCTCGGCCGGCGCGAGCCGCGCGGGCTTGCCGAGCTTCTGGGCGGACTTGAACGTCCGTCCCGCCGCGCCCGCGACCCGGAAGCCGTTGCGCGTCCCGGCACTGACCAGGTTCTGCACGGGCTTCCGAAGTCCGGCCCGTTCAATGACCTTGCTCCCGGCCAGCCGGGTGAGCGCGGACAGGCCGAAGCCCATCGCATCTCGTTTCCTAGGCGCACCCACGGTGAGTCTCCCTGCCTCGCTTACCTACTCGTGAGTAGGTTAACTCCCTTGGGGCCGATGCGCTACTAGGGGGGAGGCGAACGTCACGCTCGTGAGTGATTTGGGTGGTGAGGGCGCCCGGATTGCTCAACGAGGTGAGGGGGCGTGGAGGCCGGTGGGGGCTGAAGGGGACTTTCCCCGCATCCCACTCGGTGAAGGGCGCCTTCGTCGCGTCGCACTCGGCGAAGGGCCCCTTCAGCCCAGGTCCGGCGTCTCGGCCAGCAGCCGCACCCGGGCCGCGCCCGCACGCTCGACGAGCACCAGTCCCACCGCCGCCGCGGCCACGACACCCACGAACACGATCGCCGGCACCAGTTCCAGCAACGGCGTCGCCGCCAGCAGGACGACCGCGAGCACCAGCCGCCGTACGTTCCAGGAGCCGAGGTTCCGCCGCCGCAGCCCGCTCAGCGCGATCAGGTACAGCGCGAGCCCGCCGGTGAGCGCCCAGATCGGCGTCCCGTGCAGTCCGTCGGAAAGGCTGTGGTGCTCCGTGTCGGACACGTACAGCAGCGACTTCTTCAGTCCCAGCGCCACGAGCACGATCCCGGCGATGAGCGGGAGGTGCAGGAACGTGTAGGTGTCCGTCCCGATCCGCACCCGCTCCACGCCCTCCGCGCGTTTGAGGTTGTGCTCGGAAACGTGCGCGACGACGGCGAAGTACATCCACCACATCGCCGATGCCAGCGTCAGCCCGAAAACGGCGGCCAGCGTGATCGGCCAGGACATTGGGTACGAGCTGATCCCGATGCCGATCGCCACGATCGACTCGCCGAGCGCGATGATCACGATCAGCCCGAACCGCTCGGCGAAGTGGCCCGGCTGGTGCAGCCGCCAGTCCGAGGAGCGCGTCCGGAAGACGTTGACGTAGTCGGCCAGCATCGCGACGGCCCAGATGCCGAGCTGGACCCAGCCGGAGAAGAACGCCGCGACGGTCAGCAGTGCCACGCTCGGCAGCAGTCCGACGAACATCTTCAGGACCACCTTGCGCAGGCCCGGATCCGTCCGGGCGGCGCCGAAGTACGCGACCAGGTGCAGCAGCCGCACGACGAAGTAGCAGCCGACGAACATCAGTGGCGCGTACAGGCCGCCGGGCAGGTCGGTGAACGCCTCCGGGATGGTCAGCGAGACGAGGAACATCGTCCCCATCGCGGCGAACATCGCCAGCTGGGCGATGCCCCGGTCGACGTGCAGGGTGTTGGCCAGCCAGGCGTAGGCGCACCAGCACCACCACAGGACGGCGATCATGGCCACCCCCTGCCCGATGCCGAGCGGGCTGAGATGATCGGCCATCAGCTGAGTGGTCTGGGTGATGGCGTAGACGAAGACCAGATCGAAGAAGAGCTCCAGCGGGGAGACCTTGTGGTCTTCGTCCCGGGTCACCAGATGCAGGGGCACGCGCACATCGTGCCCTTCACTCCTTTGCGGTACACGCGAGTTTGCTAAGAGCTGACTTTCAGGACAGCGTGCATCAGTGTCGTCAGCTCGGCCTCGATGTTCGGGCGGCCGTTGACCCGGCGGGTGCGAGCGAGGTCGTTCGCGATGGTCAGTGCCGCGTGGACGGTGATCTTCACTTCGCGCAGGCTCAGTTCCGGACGGACTTCCGAAGCCAGCGCGATCCAGCGCGCGACGTAGTCCCGCTGGACCCGGATCAGGTCCGCCTTGTCGCGTTCCGGCAACTCCATGGGGCTGCCGGAGAACGACACCAGCAGCTCGGGGGTGCGCAGCAGGGTGTGCACATAGGACGCCGCCAGCCTGCGCAGCGCGTCGCGTTCGTCGTCGGTCCGCAGCGCGCGTTCCGCGGCGAGCGCCAGTCTGTCGGCGGCGCGGTGCCCGATCGCCACCATCAGCGCGGCCTTGCTGGGGAAATGCCGGTAAACGCTGGGCCCGGCGATCCCGGCGGCCGCGCCGATCTCCTCCATGCTGACCGCGCGGAAGCCGCGCTGCCCGAACAGCTCGGTCGCGGCCGCGAGGATCTGCTCGCGCCGGGACGGCTCGCCGAGCGCGATCGACGGCGTCTCGGGGGACGGCTCGGCGGGCTCGGGCAGTGTGACATGCAGCACCGACTCCGCCAGCTGCACCAGGATCTGCGCGAAGCGTTTCTTCGCCACGGACGTGTGATGGACGGACACGCTGCCGAAGACGCTCAGCCCCGCCCAGCACAACAGCTCGGCGTCGTCCGCGGTCAGTTCGGGCCGCAGCGCGAGCAGTGCCTTGGACCACGCCGCGAGCACCGCGCCGGACCGGCGGCGGATCTCCCGGCGGCCTTCTTTCGGCAGATGCCTGCCCTCCCAACGCCACAGCGCGGCGACCTCACGCCGCTCCACGGCCTGCGCGGCGAGGGTGCCCAAAAGGGCGTTGACCTGGGCGGGGACCGGTGTGTCGAGGTCGGCGAGTGTCTCGAGGGTGGCCGCCTCCATGTCGTCGATGCCGGACAGCACGACGTAGGACAGCACCGCCTGCTTGTCCGCGAAATGGCGGTACAACGCGGGCCCGGTGATCCCGGCCGCGGCGGCGATGTCGTTGATGCCGACCCCGTGGAACCCGCGGGCGCGAAACAGCTCCGCGGCGAGGCCGGCCAGCTGGGCCTTGCGGTCGCGCGGTCGGGCTGAACGCTCGGTCGGGTGATCCATAGGTGAACCCACGATAGCGCGGGTTGCGTGCATCGCAACCCATTGACACCATGGGGTTATCGCGGTTTATGTTAATGACCATTAGCATGGCTACTGGCCGGTACGATCCGGCTGTGTTCATCCTTGATACAGCGCCGTACGCGGAGGAGTTTTTCTGTGAGTAGCGAGGCCTACATCTACGAGGCGATCCGTACGCCTCGCGGCAAGAACAAGGGCGGTGCCCTCCACGGCACCAAGCCGGTCGATCTCGTGGTCGGCCTCATCGAGGAACTGAAGGTCCGGCACCCGAACCTCGACCCTGCCGTGATCGACGACATCGTCCTCGGCGTGGTGTCCCCGGTCGGCGAGCAGGGCGCCGTGATCGCGCGCACCGCCGCGCTGAACGCGGGCCTGCCGGAAACGGTCGCGGGCGTACAGCTGAACCGCTTCTGCGCCTCCGGCCTCGAAGCCACCAACACCGCCGCGCAGAAGGTGCGCTCCGGCTGGGACCAGCTGATCATCGCCGGTGGCGTCGAGTCGATGTCGCGCGTGCCGATGGGCTCCGACGGCGGCGCGCTGTTCATGGACCCCGCCACCGCGTACGACAACTACATCGTCCCGCAGGGCACCGGCGCCGACCTGATCGCGACCATCGAGGGCTTCTCCCGCGAGGACGTCGACGCGTGGGCCGTGCGTTCGCAGGAGAAGGCCGAAGCGGCCTGGTCCGGCGGCTACTTCGCGAAGTCCGTCGTCCCGGTGAAGGACATCAACGGCGTCACGATCCTCGACCACGACGAGCACCGTCGCCCGGGCACCACCGTCGAGGGCCTCGGCAAGCTCAAGCCCGCCTTCGCCGGAATCGGTGAGCTGGGCGGCTTCGACGCTGTCGCGCTGCAGAAGTACCACTCGGTCGAGCGCATCGACCACGTTCACACCGGCGGCAACTCGTCCGGCATCGTGGACGGCGCCGCGGTGGTGCTGGTCGGCAACGAGCAGATCGGCAAGGACTTCGGCCTGACCCCGCGCGCCCGCATCGTGGCGACCGCGACCGTCGGCTCCGAGCCCACGATCATGCTCACCGGCCCGACCCCGGCCACCGAGAAGGTCCTCAAGATCGCCGGGCTCACCCCGGACGACATCGACCTGTGGGAGCTGAACGAGGCCTTCGCCTCGGTCGTCCTCAAGTGGATCAAGGACCTGCACCTCGACGAGGAGAAGGTCAACGTCAACGGCGGCGCCATCGCGATGGGGCACCCGCTGGGCGCTACCGGCGCGATGCTGGTCGGCACCGTCGTGGACGAGCTGGAGCGTCGTCAGGCGCGCCGCGCCCTGGTCACCCTGTGCATCGGCGGCGGCATGGGCGTCGCGACCATCATCGAGCGGGTCTGAGGAAGAGACAATGACTGAAGCGAAGACCATCCGCTGGGAGCAGGACGCCGACGGCATCGTCGTGCTCACCCTGGACGACCCGAAGCAGTCCGCCAACACGATGAACGCCGACTTCCGCGAGTCGCTCGGCGTAGTCGTGGACCGCCTTGAGGCGGAGAAGGACGGCATCACCGGTGTCGTCCTCACCTCGGCCAAGAAGACCTTCTTCGCCGGTGGTGACCTCAACGACCTGATCAAGGCCAAGCCGGAGAACGCGGCCGAGATCACCGAGAGCAGCGCCCTGATGAAGGGCCAGATGCGACGGCTCGAGCAGCTGGGCAAGCCGGTCGTGGCCGCCATCAACGGCGCCGCGCTCGGCGGCGGCCTCGAAATCGCGCTCGCGACGCACCACCGCATCGCGGCCGACGTCAAGGGCAGCCAGATCGGTCTCCCCGAGGTCACCCTCGGCCTGCTCCCCGGCGGCGGTGGCGTGGTCCGCACCGTGCGCCTGCTGGGCATCCAGAGCGCGCTGCTGAACGTCCTGCTGCAGGGCCAGCGGCACCGCCCGGCCAAGGCCAAGGAACTCGGCCTCGTGCACGAGCTCGTCGGCACCGTCGAGGAACTGGTCCCGGCCGCGAAGGCGTGGATCAAGGCCAACCCCGAGGGCGGCGTGCAGCCGTGGGACGTCAAGGGCTACAAGATCCCGGGCGGCACCCCGTCGAACCCGAGCTTCGCGGCGAACCTGCCCGCGTTCCCGGCGAACCTGCGCAAGCAGATCAAGGGCGCGAACATGCCCGCCCCGCGGGCGATCCTGGCCGCGGCCATCGAGGGTTCGACGGTCGACTTCGACACCGCGATCACCGTCGAGACCCGTTACTTCATCAGCCTCGCCACCGGCCAGGTCTCGAAGAACATGACGAAGGCGTTCTTCTTCGACCTCCAGAGCATCAACTCCGGCGGTTCGCGGCCGGACGGCTTCGAGAAGTACACGGCCAAGAAGGTCGGCGTCGTCGGCGCGGGCATGATGGGCGCCGCGATCGCGTACGTCTCGGCGAAGGCCGGTATCGACGTCGTGCTCAAGGACGTCACGCTCGAAGGCGCCGAAAAGGGCAAGGGCTACGCGGTCAAGCTCGAGGAGAAGGCTCTCTCCCGCGGCAAGACCACGCAGGAGAAGTCCGACGCGCTGCTGGCCAAGATCAAGCCGACCGACAAGGCGGAGGACTTCGCCGGCGTCGACTTCGTGATCGAGGCCGTCTTCGAGAGCGTCGAGCTGAAGCACAAGGTCTTCAAGGAGATCGAGGGCTTCGTCAACCCGGACGCCGTGCTGGGCTCGAACACCTCCACGCTGCCGATCACCTCGCTCGCCGAGGGCGTCCAGCGGACCGAGGACTTCATCGGGATCCACTTCTTCTCGCCGGTGGACAAGATGCCGCTGGTCGAGATCATCTGCGGTGAGAAGACTTCGCCCGCCACGCTGGCGAAGGTCTTCGACTACACGCTGCAGATCAAGAAGACCCCGATCGTCGTCAACGACAGCCGCGGCTTCTTCACCTCGCGCGTCATCGGCACGTTCATCAACGAGGCCGTCGCCGCGCTGGGCGAGGGTGTCGAGCCCGCGTCGATCGAGCAGGCCGGTGCGCAGGCCGGGTACCCGGCGCCGCCGCTGCAGCTGATGGACGAACTGACCCTGACGCTGCCGCGCAAGATCCGCAAGGAGACGCGCGAAGCGATCGAGGCCGCCGGCGGCACCTGGAACGGGCACGCGTCCGAGGGTGTCATCGACCGGATGGTGGAGGAATTCGACCGCAAGGGCCGCTCCACCGGCTCGGGCTTCTACGACTACGACGAGGCGGGCAAGCGGACCGGTCTCTGGCCGGGCCTGCGCGACGCGTTCAAGTCGGGCAGCGCCGAGGTTCCCTTCGAGGACCTCAAGGAGCGCATGCTGTTCGCCGAGGCGCTCGAGACCGTGAAGTGCTTCGACGAGGGTGTGCTGACCACCATCGCCGACGCCAACATCGGTTCGATCTTCGGCATCGGTTTCCCGGCGTGGACCGGCGGTGTCATCCAGTACATCAACCAGTACGAGGGTGGCCTGCAGGGCTTCGTCGACCGCTCGCGCCAGCTGGCCGAGCGCTACGGCGACCACTTCACCCCGCCCGCTTCGCTGGTCGAGAAGGCCGCGAAGGGCGAGATCTACGAGTAGGCCACTTCCCGGCCAGGCGTGACACGAAGGGGCCGTTCAGGACAGACATCGTCCTGAACGGCCCCTTCTCCGTACGGCAAAGGGGTGGCGCGTCCGCAGCCTGTTGCCTTGCCGAATTTCTCCCGCTATCGTGACCGAATCGGTGGGGGCCGACCGACTGGGGGTTGGAGTAATGATTTCCTTGGCTTAGGGTCTGTCTTCGCGAACTCCTTTGTTCGTCCATTCTCCCGCTGATGCACGTCAAATTCACTGGAACTGGGGAAGGTGGTATTTGTCATGCTCGAATTGGTTCAGAAACTCGGTGATCGGCTTTTGGGTAAAGTGGTGCCCGAAGTGCCGGCCGCGGCACACGAGTTCTGTGGGTGCTGGCCCGACGAGGCCGGGCGCAGGTGGCATTTCTACAAGGACTGCGTGAGCTGCCTCTGTTACCAGGTCAGCACCCGCTGCTGAGAAGTGCCGGAAGACGGCGGCTCCGGCCGTCGTCTTCCCTTTCTGGGGCTGGGGGAACGCATGTACTTGTCGATCGCTTGCGCCGCCGCGCTGACTCTCGTATTCGGTATCTCGGTCGCCGGTAAATTCGGCGGCGAAAGATTTCGTTCCTTTGTGGCGTCCGCGGGGCCACTGGGGCTGATTCCGCGCGCCCGACGCGCCATTGTCGCGAGAATGGTAGTCGCGGGTGAATTCTTCATCGTGGCGGCGTTGATCACCGGTTCGGCCGTCCGGTCGTGGAGTGTCCTCTTCCCGGCGTTCATCGGTGCGGCGGCGCTTCTCGCGGTGTTCACCGCGGCGATCACGCTGTCGCTGTCGCGCGGAGAACGCGCGCCGTGTCACTGCTTCGGCCGGAGCGCGGCGCCACTCGGCGTACCCCAGGTGGTGCGCAACGTCCTGTTGCTGGGCATCGCGCTGATCGGCTCGGTGGCTTCCCTCGTCGAATCACCGCGCGGAGCTCTGTCCGGAACGGCTGTCGCGCTTTGCGCCGGTCTCGTCGCCGGCTTCGTCGCCGTGCGCTTCGACGACATCGTGGAACTTTTCCGGGACGTCCCGGAACTCGTCAAGGAGTAGGTATGGGGATCCTGATCGCCGTTCTCGTCCTGGTCGGCGCTCTGCTCGTGCTCGATCTGGTGCTGACGTTCGGGGTGATCAAGAGGCTGCGCACCCACTCCGAGCTGATCGGCAAGGCGCTCGAGAACCGCGTTCCCGCGGGGCCGGTCATGGTGGCCGAAGGGAACCTGGTCGCGGACTTCACCGCGCGGACCGTCGACGGTGCCGAAGTGTCGCGGTCCGGCTTCACCGAGCAGACGCTCGCGGGCTTCTTCGCCGTCGAGTGCGATACGTGCATCGAGAAGCTTCCTGACTTCGTCGAGCACGCGAAAGACCATCCCCGGGATCACGTTCTCGCCGTGGTCCAGGGAGACGCCGACGGCGCGGCCGAGTTCGTCGCCAGGCTGGCACCGGTGGCCCGTGTCGTCGTCGAGCCGGTCGGGGGCGTGGTCAGTAAGGCCTTCGAGGTACGCGGAACACCCGTGGTGGCGATGCTCGGCCCCGGTGGGCGGGTCGTGGCCGCCGGTTTCCAGCCGGAAGTGCTGCCGCGCCTGGCGGTCAGGTGAACTCTCCGGGCCCGCGGTCGGCCGTCGTCGCGCTGGGCGTCGCCTGGACCGCCGCGCCGCTGATCCTGCTGGGCAGTCTCGCGATCAGCGTGCTGACGGGCGTGCTGCCGGTGCTCGTCGCGTGGTTGACCAAGCTGGTTCTCGACCGGGTGGTCGCCGCCGAGGTCCGGCTGGACGAGCTGACCTTGCTCGCCGTGGGTCTCGCTGTCGCGGGAGTGTCGGTCGCGTTGCTCAGCGAGGCCGGGCGGTACCTGTCGGGTGAGCTCACCCGCCGGGTCACCCTGCTCACCAGGGACCGGCTGTATCTCGCGACGGGGCGGCTGGCCGGCCTCGCCCGCCTCGAACAGCCCGCCTACCGCGACCGGTTGCACCTGGCCCAGCAGCACAGCTACTCCGGTCCCGGCGTGATCCTGGATTCGGTCGTCGGCGGTGTCCAGGCCGTGCTGACCACGGTCGGATTCCTGGTGTCGCTGGCGGCGGTCAGCCTCCCGGTCACCGCGGTCGTGATGGTCGCCGCGGTCCCGACGCTCATCGCGGAACTGAAACTGAGCAAGCGCCGTGCGCAGGTGCTGACCGGTCTCAGCCCCACCGAGCGGCGTGAGTTCTTTTACATGCAGTTGATGACCGGCCTCGACGCGGCCAAGGAGATCCGGTTGCTCGGGCTCGGCAGGCTGTTCCGGGGCCGGATGCTGGCCGAGCTCGGCAAGGCCAACACGCAACGACGCCTTGCCGATCTTCGTGAATTGCGCGTCCAGGGGATGCTGGGCGCGCTCAGCGCCGTCGTCGCCGGTGCCGGGCTGATCTGGGCGGTGCTGGCCGCGGGCCGAGGTCAGCTGACCGTCGGCGACATCGCGGTTTTCACCGCGGCCGTCGCGGGCGTGCAGGGTTCACTCGCCAACCTGATCGGCCGGATCGGCGCGGCGCACAACGCCCTGCTGCTGTTCGAGCACTACCGCACCGTGACGACGGAAGACTCCGATCTCCCCGTTCCGCCGGAGCCGGGAACGGTTTCGCCGCTGCGGCAGGGGATCGAGTTCCGCGATGTCTGGTTCCGCTACGGCCCGGGGCATCCGTGGGTGCTGCGCGGGGTGAACCTGTTCATCCCTTGTGGAGAGTCGATGGCGCTGGTCGGGCACAACGGGGCGGGGAAGAGCACGATGGTCAAGATGTTGTGCCGGTTCTACGACCCGACCCGTGGAGCCGTCCTCTGGGACGGTGCCGATCTGCGCGACCTGCCGGTCGACGAACTGAGACGCAGACTCGGCGCGGTGTTCCAGGATTTCATGACCTACGAGATGAGCGCGGCGGAGAACATCGCGCTCGGCGACGTCGACGGCGCGGGCGAACTGGGCCCCGCCGACGAGCGGCTCACGGCCGCGGCCGAGCGGGCGGGAATCCACGACACGCTCGCGAAGCTGCCGCGCGGTTACCGGACGCTTCTTTCCCGGAGTTTCGTCAGCGAGGAGGACAAGGACGATCCGGAAACCGGAGTCCTGCTTTCGGGCGGGCAATGGCAGCGGGTCGCGCTCGCGCGGGCGTTCCTGCGGGACCAGCGGGATCTGCTCATCCTGGACGAGCCCACGTCGGGGCTCGACGCCGAAGCCGAACACGAAATCCACACTTCGCTCGCCGAGCATCGAGCCGGCCGCACGAGTGTGCTCATCTCGCATCGGCTCGGGTCCGTCCGGGCGGCCGACCGGATCGCCGTGCTCGTCGACGGCCGGGTCGCGGAGCTGGGCACCCACGACGAACTGGTGTCGCTGGACGGCACCTATTCGCGGCTCTTCCGGTTGCAGGCCAACGGATACGTTCAGGAAGTCTCGTGAAGATCCTGGCCCTGCCGGCTTCGGCGGCTTCCGGTCTGCTGGTGCTGCGCTGGGTGAAGCGCCGCTGGGCGGTGATCGCGGTGACGGGTTCCAGCATGACGCCGACGTTCCACGAGGGCGACCGGATACTGGCGCGGCAACGCCCCAAGGCCATCGCGGTGGGGGACGTCGTCGTGCTCGAGAATCCCGGATCGGGTCCGCTGCCGGTGCGATGGACCGTCAAACGGGTGGTCGCGGTCGGCGGGGACACGGTCCCCGAGGAAGCGGCGGGCCGGGTCGCGGCCGGTGCGGTCGTGCCGCCGCGGCATCTGGTGGTGCTGGGCGACAACCGGGCGCTCAGCGCGGATTCGCGGCACCACGGGTACTTTCCCGTGGACCGGGTCTTCGGCCTGGCGCTTCGCCGTCTCGGCTGAGTGCAAGGAAAGGCCCGTTACT
This sequence comes from Amycolatopsis sp. NPDC031561, assembly GCF_055580625.1. Lineage (NCBI taxonomy): Bacteria > Bacillati > Actinomycetota > Actinomycetes > Pseudonocardiales > Pseudonocardiaceae > Amycolatopsis > Amycolatopsis sp. NPDC031561. Next base: position 1,055,532 of record NZ_JBVILA010000001.1, read on the forward strand.
TGCAAAATTTGCAAGTAACGGGCCTTTCCTAGCGTCCCGGAGGGTCAGCGCGACGAAGGCTCGAGCGCCACGTGGGGCAGCCGCCGGTCCAGCCACCGCGGCAGCCACCAGGCGCGCTCCCCGAGCAGCCGCATCACCGCGGGCACCACGAGACAGCGGATCACGAACGCGTCCACCAGCACCGCCACCGCCAGCCCGAGGCCGAACTGCGCCAGCATCCGGTCGGGGTTGAGCAGGAAGGCGCCGAACACCAGGATCATGATCACCGCCGCCGCCGTGATCACCCCTCCGGTGGAGGCGAGCCCTTCGCGGACGGCGTGCCGCGCGTCGCCGGTGCGCCGCCATTCCTCGTGCATCCTGGACACCAGGAACACCTCGTAGTCCATGGAAAGCCCGAACACGATCGCGAAGATCAGCACGGGCACGAACGCCTCGATCGGCCCCGGCTGCGCTCCGAACAGGCCGTCGCCGAACACCGCCGTCATCACGCCGAGCGCGGCGCCGATGCTCAGCAGGTTCAGCACGGCCGCCTTGAGCGGGATCAGGATCGACCGGAAGACCACCATCAGCAGCAGCGCCGACAGCCCGACGACCACCAACACGAACAGCGGCAACCGGTCGCCGACGGCGTCCGCGAAGTCCACCGCCGCCGCGACCGAGCCGCCGACGAGGTACTTGCCGGGCAGGCTCGGCAGCACCTCGGTCCGCAGCCGCTCGACCAGTTCACCGGTCGCCTCGTCCTGCGGCGAAGACGTGGGGAACGCGAGGACCGTCGTGACACCCTGCCCCATCGGCGGCGTCGCCTTGGCGATACCGGGGGTGGCCTCGAGTTTCCGTTGCAGCGCGACGCCGTCGCCGTTCTCCGTGACGATGATCAGTGGTTCGCTGAAGCCCGGGCCGAAGCCTTCCGACATCAGGTCGTAGGCCTTGCGGGTGGTCGAAGCCTCGGGATTCGTGCCCGCGTCGGCGAATCCGAGGCGCATGCCGAGTGCCGGCAGCGAAAGTCCGATGAGGACGAGCAGTCCGATCGCGAGCGGGACCATCGGCCGCCGCTGGACCGCGTCACCGAGTTTGCCCCAGGTCTTGCCGTGGTCCCGTTTCGCGGCGTGCTTGCGAATGCCCTTCTCCAGTCGCCGGCCGAAAAGTGAGAGCAGCGCGGGCAACAGGGTGACCGACGCGAGCATCGTCACCAGGACGGTCAGCGCCACCGCGAGAGCGACTCCCCGCAGGGAACCGAGACCGAGCGCGAGCAGGCCGAGCAGGGCGATGATCACCGTTCCGCCGGCGAACAGCACCGACCGGCCGGCGGTGTCGAGTGCGCGCCGCGCCGCTTGTTCGCGGTCGAGACCGCCGAGTATTTCACTGCGGTAGCGGGAAAAGATCAGCAGCGCGTAGTCGACGCCGACACCGAACCCGACCAGCATCATCAGCGGCGCCGTGTAGCCGGCGATGTCGACGAACCGGCTGACCAGCACGATCACGCCGAGCGTGCTGCCGACGGCGAAGATCGCCGTGATCACCGGGAGCCCGGCGGCGAGGATCGAGCGGAACAGGAAGACGAGGACCACCAGCGCGGCCAGCAATCCGACGCCTTCGGACGGCCCGCCGCTCTCGTTGGTCCGTTCGATCGGTTCACCGCCGAGTTCGACCTGGAGCCCGGCCGATTCCGCTTTCTTCGCGGTGTCGGCGACGCGCACGATGTCGTCGTACGGCAGGTCGTTCGACTCCAGGTCGAAAGCGATGGCGGCGTAACCGATCGTTCCCTCGCGCGAGATCGCGGACGGATTGTCGAACGGGCTCGTCACCGCTTTGACGTGGGGCTGGTTCCGGACTTCGGCGAGCATCGAGTCGATCGGGCCGCGGGCGGTGGCCAGTCCGGTGCCGGTCTTGAAGACGATTTCGGCCGTCGCGCCGGTCCGGGCGGGAGCCTGTGCCTTGAACAGGTCCATGATCTGCTGGGATTCGGTGCCCGGCAGGGAATGGTCGTCGTGGTAGGCGCTGCCCGCCACCTGTGAGCCCAGGGTGACGCCGAGAAGGGTGAGCAGCCAGAGCGAAACGGCGAGCCAGCGATGGCGCTGTGACCAGCCTGCCAGCCTCGAAAGGCTGCCCCCAGGCCGCCTTTCGGAAAGCTTGATGGTGTCCATGGCGGAAAGCATCGGCTTTTCCGTGCCGCGGGGCGTCGGGCTCCGGCGGGCACTCCGGCCACAACTTCTGGGTACCCCTAAGGCGCTTCCCGTACTACCGGAGTTGTGGTCACGGGGTCAACCAGCGAGGGGTGATCATGCCCGATTCGTAGGCGAGCACGACGAGTTGCGCGCGATCGCGGACGTCCACCTTGGTCATGATCCGGCTGACATGCGTTTTCGCCGTGGCGGGGCTGAGCACGAGTTCCTTCGCGATCTCGTCGTTGGACAGACCGGCCGCGACCAGGCTCATCACCTCGCGTTCGCGTTCGGTGAGCCGGTTCAGCACCGGCGACGGCCCCGGCCGCGCCACCCGGCCCGCGAATTCGGAGATCAGGCGGCGGGTGATCGACGGCGCGAGCAGCGCGTCGCCCCTCGCGACCACCCGGACGCCGTGGATCAGTTCCTCCGGTTCGGTGTCCTTGACCAGGAATCCGCTGGCACCGGCGCGCAGGGCGCCGTACACGTCCTCGTCGAGGTCGAAGGTGGTGAGGATGACGACCTTGATCCCGGCCAGCGCCGGGTCTTCGAGCAGATGCCGGGTCGCGGTGAGCCCGTCCATCACCGGCATGCGGATGTCCATCAGGACCACGTCCGGCTTGTGCTCGTGCGCGGCTTCGAGGGACTCCCGTCCGTCGGCGGCTTCCGCGACGACCGTGATGTCGGCCTCACCGTCCAAAATGGACTTGAACCCGGCGCGGACCAGCCGTTGGTCGTCGACGAGCAGGACCCGGATCATCGCGCCGCCCGCAGGGGGAGCCGGGCGCGGACGCGGAAGCCGCCGTCCTCGCGCGCGGCCGCGGCGAATTCGCCGCCGAGCGCTTCGGCTCGTTCGGCCATCCCGCGGATCCCGTTGCCGGGTTTCGCGGCACCACCCCGGCCGTCATCGTCGATCTGCACGGACACATCATGGTCGGTGTAGCCGATCCGGACCACGACGGTGTCCGCCGCGGCGTGCCGCGCGACGTTGGTCAGCGCCTCCTGGACGACGCGGAAGGCGGCGTGCTCGACGTCGGGCGGCAGATCCCTTGCCGTGCCGTCGATCTCGGTGCGGACGGTCAGCCCGTGCGCGCCCGCCGACTCGGCCAGTTCGGCGACCCTCGCCAGACTCGGCGTGTCCGCCTGCCGCAGCATGCCGAGGGTGGAGCGGAGCTCGCGCAACGCGTCCTTGCTGGTCCGTTTGATCGTGACCAGCGCTTCCTCGGATTTCGCCGGATCCTTGCCGTGCAGCGCGGCACCGGCCTGGACGTTGATGAGCGCGAGGTTGTGCCCGAGGACGTCGTGCAGTTCGCGCGCGATCCGGAGGCGTTCGCCGGTGGCCCTTCGCTGTGCTTCGGACTCCTTGGTGCGCTCGGCTTCGCGGCGGTAGTACGTCACCGCTCCGACCGCGACCAAAGCGATGAACCAGCCCGCCATCAGCAGGAACGCGAAGTTGTCCACCTGTCGCGAGGCGCCGCCCCTCGCCTCGCCGAACGCGACGCCGCCCATCGAGGCCGCCGCGACGACCGCCGCGCTGCGGATCCGCCCGGTGGAGGCGTTGTTGTACAGCGCGAAGGCGAACGCGAGCAGCACGAACCCGTCGGGATCGGTGTACGGGTAGTAGATCGCGCAGCACACCGCGGTGAAGATCGCGACGGGGAGCGGGTGACGGCGGCGCAGGAACAGCGCGGCGCAGGCGAGTATCACGCAGACCCAGCCGATCACGGCGTTGCGCGGCTGTTCCGCGCTCGCGCCGAGCGAGACCGCGACGGAACTCGCGAGCACCACCACGGTGATCGCGAGCTCTGCCAGATACCGCCGCAGGATCGCCACACCACGAGAGTAGCGCGACCCGGCTCGATTGACAAAATGGATTTTTACGTTCAAGATTATTTTCGTGATGAAGGATGTGGCGTACCTGGAGCGGCTGGATCAGGCGGAGGCGTTGCTGAAGCCCCAGCGTGTGGACGTCCTGCGGCAACTGGCGGAGCCGCGATCCTGCACCGAGGTGGCGACGGTGCTGGGCCAGACTCCGCAACGGGTCTACTACCACGTGAAAAAGCTGGTGGAAGCCGATCTCGTTACGCAGGTGTCGGAACGCAGGGTGCGCGGCATCAGTGAGGGCGTGTACCAGGCGAGCGCGCGTTCGTACTGGTTGTCACCGGGCCTGGTCGGCCGGATCGGCCCGCGAGCGGTGCGGGACGAACTGAGCCTCGGCTATCTGGTGGACCTCATGGAGGAGGTCCAGGCGGACGTCGCCGCGCTCGACCGGGCCGCGCCGGAACTGCCGTCGATCGGCGTCTCCGGCGAGATCCGGGTGGAGCCGGAGCGCCGCCAGGAGTTCCTCGACGAACTGAAGACGACTTTGCAGGATCTGTTCACCCGCTACGGCGGAGCGGAAGGCGACGCCTTCAAACTCGCCGTGGCCTGTTACCCGAAAGGAGAGGCTCGTGACTGAACCGGCGAGCTTCCAGGTGCGTGTGCGCGCACCGATCGACGACGTCTGGCAAGCGCTGATCGACCCCGGAGCGCTGCGAACGTGGTTTTCCGAACACGCGGAAGTCGACCTGCCGTCCCGCTACGAATTCTGGGGCCGGTACACGCCGGACGGCGAAGTCCCGCGTCAGCGGCTGTTACTGGCCGAGGACAACGTCCTGCGGTTCGCCTGGACCGTCGACGGTACGGAGACCGTCGTCGAACTCAAGCTGGCGGAAGACGGAGACGGGACCTCTTTGTCGTACAGCCAGACCGGCCTGCCGGACTTCGCCGAGCTGATGGCGGACTCGGACTCGCCGCTCGGCATGATGCACACGTTCTGGGCGCTGGCGGTCGCGAACCTGGTCGATCACGTCGAGGGACGTCCGATCACCGCCCGCTGCGATCTCACCTCCCCGGTGATGCGGGAAGAAGTGCGCATCGGCGCGGCGCGACCGGAGGTCTACCGCTCGATCACCGATCCCGCCGAGTTCACGCGCTGGTTCGGCGCGCGGATCGAAGCCGAGATGCGCGTCGGCGGACGCTGGGCGATGGGCTCGCTGGAGCTGGATCCGGACCCGGCGAAGATCGTCGATCTGGTGCCCGACGGGAGAATGACGCTCGCGTACGAGGAAGGCATCGTGACTTCCTGGGAACTCGAGGACTCCGGCGGTGGTACCAAGCTGACGTTCGTCCAAAGTGGATTCTCTGACAAGAAGCCGCCGTATGGCTCTTGGATGGGCTGGCTCAGTGGTTTGGCCGAGCTGCGCCGGTTCCACGAGGTCGACATGTGGCTCCCGATCTGGGTCGACGTCCACCTGGACGGAATGCCCGAAGGGCTCATCGCGCTGAACGGGAAGTAGGAGGATCCGATGTTGCTCGAAGGCCGGAACGCGATCGTCTACGGGGCGGCCGGCGGAATCCGGTCGGCGGGCGGGAAAGTCGAGACCGCGCAGTTCGACGCGCTCGACGAAGCGGCCATCGACGAACACGCCGCTGGTCGAGATGTCGTTGGCGGACTTCGAAAGGCCGGTCCGGACGGCGTTCTTGGAGGACGTCGCCCGGGTCGCCGCCTTCGCCGCTCCGGACCATGCGCGCAGCATGACGGCGACGGCACTGAACATCAGTTGCGGCACGATGGTCGACTGACCTCTCTTCGGCGGTAACACAGGCGAACGATCTCCCGACTACGCGGCACCACCACGTGCCGGGGAGGCCGTTATGCCGAAGAGAACGACGAAGCTGGGCATGGCACTGGCGATCGGGCTTCTGGTCGCCGGGGGCTGTGGGGTGGAGACCGTGCCCACCGGGCGGGTCACGCCGAAGACCGGCTCGGTGTCGACATCCTCGACGTTCTCGATGCCGCCGACGCCGACCAGCAGCTGGGCGCCGCCCACGACCACGAGCACGGCTGTGCCGACACCGACACCGACGCCCCAGCAGTTCGTCCCGCCGACGACGGCCGCGGTCGAGGTCCCGAAGCAGGTCGAGCCGCCGCCGTCGAAGGCGCGTCCGAAGACGACACCCACCGCGAAGGCGCCGAACCTGGCGGCGTGCGGAAGCGACTACTACCGCAACACCGATGGCGTCTGCGTCCACCGGCCGGCGACCGGACCGGGAGCGGCCGACGGCGCGACGGCCCTGTGCAAGGACGGTTCCTATAGCTACAGCCAGAATCGCCGCGGAACCTGCTCCGGGCACGGTGGGGTCCGAACCTGGTTGTGATCCCGTCGGTCAACCATTCACGACGAAGGGAGGTGCTGTGTAAGGTCGGATCATGGGATGCGAATGGTGAAACCGGCCGGCCGGGCACCTTCGCCCCGGGTCTTCGTCGTCGTGCTCGCCACCTGCGGGCTGGTGGCCTCGTTCATGCAGACGCTCGTCGTCCCGCTGATCCCGTCGTTCCCCCGGCTGCTCAACGCGACCCCGTCCGACGCGTCGTGGGTGGTGACGGTGACCCTGGTCGCCGGTGCCGTGGTGATGCCGGTGAGCGGAAGGCTCGGCGATCTCTACGGCAAACGCAGGTTGCTGCTGATCAGCCTGGGCTTCCTGGTCGCCGGTTCGGTGGTCTCCGCGCTGACCAGCTCGCTCGCGCTGATGGTCGTGGGCCGTGGGCTGCAGGGCTGCGCGATGGGCGCGATCCCGCTGGGGATCAGCATCATGCGCGACGAACTCGCGCCCGAACGCGTCGGCGCGGCGATCTCGGTGATGAGTTCGACGCTGGGCGTCGGCGGCGCCATCGGGCTTCCCGTATCGGCGCTGGTCGCGCAGAACGCGGACTGGCACGTCCTCTTCTGGGCGTCGGCGGGGCTCGGGCTCGTCTGTGGCCTGCTGATCCTGTTCGTGGTGCCGGAGTCGCCGGTGAAGACACCCGCGCCGTTCGACTACCTCGGCGCGCTGGGGCTGACAGCCGGGCTGGTCTGCCTGCTGCTGCCGATCGTCAAGGGCGGCGAATGGGGCTGGGGCAGCGGCCGCACGCTCGGCTTCGCCGGGACCGCGGTCGCGATCTTGCTGGTCTGGGGCGCCTATCAGCTGCGGCGCCGCGATCCGCTGGTGGACCTGCGGGTCTCCGCGCGGCGTCCGGTGCTGTTCACCAACCTCGCGTCGATCATGATCGGGTTCGCGCTGTACTCGATGGCGTTGTCGTTCCCGCAGTTGCTGCAGGCGCCCGCCTCGACCGGCTACGGCCTCGGCTTGACGATGGTGCAGGCAGGGCTCTGCCTGGCGCCGAACGGGCTGGTCATGTTCATGCTGTCACCGGTTTCGGCCCGGCTCATCGAGCGCTACGGCCCGCGGACGACGCTGATGACCGGCGCCGTCACCATCGCGATCGGGTACATCTTCGCGACCGTGTTGATGGACAACGCTTTCGAGCTGATCACGGCGTCGATCATCATCGGTGGCGGCGTCGGCATCGCCTACGCGGCCATGCCCGCGCTGATCATGGGCTCGGTCCCGGTCACCGAAACCGCGTCCGCGAACGGCTTGAACTCGCTGATGCGATCCGTCGGCACGTCGACGTCCAGCGCGGTGATGGCGACCATGCTCGCGTCGCTGGCGATCACCGTCGGCGGGGTTTCCGTTCCGTCCGCGACCGGGTTCCGGCTGAGCTTCGCGGTCGCCGCCGGTGCCGCGCTCCTGGGTCTCGCCTTGACCGCCTTCGTCCCGAAGCAACGCCAACCCGAACCGCTGGTCGCCTCGGTCCACTAGCCCCAATTTGCAAGGAAAGTCCCCTTCATTGCGAAATGTGCAATGAAGGGGACTTTCCTTGCACATCCTCAGAACAGGGTCGGAACGATCGCGTCGATCAGGTGCGGCCCCGGCTCGGCGAGCGCGCGCTGGAACTGCTCGGCCAGCTCCTCCGCGGTCGTCGCCCGGGTCGCCGGGACACCCAGGCCCTCGGCGATCTTGACGAAGTCCATGTCCGGCCGCGAAAGGTCGAGCAGTTCGTTCGCCTTGGGACCGCTGGCGTCCGCGCCGACGCGCTGCAACTCCAGCCGCAGGATCGCGTACGCGCGGTTGTTCAGCAGGACCGTGGTGACGTTGAGGTTCTCCCGAGCCTGCGTCCACAACGCCGAAATCGTGTACAGCGCGCTGCCGTCGGACTGCAGGTTGATCACCGGACGGTCCGGCGCGGCGACGGCCGCCCCGGTCGCGACGGGCATGCCGTAGCCGATCGCGCCACCGGTCAGGGTCAGCACGTCGTGCCGCGGCGCACCGGCGGTTGCGGCGGGCAGCAGCAGGCCGGAGGTGTTCGCCTCGTCCGCGATGATCGCGCGCTCCGGCAGCAGCGCGCCGATCACCTCGACCCAGTTCTGCGGCGTCAGCGGTCCGGACGGCAGCGCGGGCCGGGCGGCTTCCTGCAGCACCGGCTCCGTCTCGGCGGCGACCAAGGCCGCGACGTCGTTCAACGCGCGAGGGACGTCCTGCCCGACTTCGGCGAGCACATGGACCTGCGCGCCTTCGGGCACCAGGTTGCTCGCCTTGCCGGGGTAGGCGAAGAACGACACCGGCGCCTTCGTCCCGGCGACGATCACGTGCTTGATCCCGTCGAGCTGGTACGCGACCTGCTCGGCGAGGTAGCCCAGCCGCTCGATCGTCGGCAGGCCTTCGCCGCGCTCGAGCCGGGAGGGGAACGTCTCGACGAACGCCTTCACCCCGGTCGCGGTGGCGATCCTGCTGGTCGCGAGCAGTCCGGCCTCGCGGCAGCCGCTGCCGCCGACGAGCAGCGCGACCGGTTCACCGCTCGCCAGGATCTCGGCGATGTTCTTCACCGTCGTCGCGTCGACGGCCTGCGGGATCCGCGGAGGGATGGGGGCGACCGGTTCGCCGCCCTCGCCCCAGGACGCGTCGGCCGGGAGGATCAGGGTCGCGATCTGCCCAGGGGCGTCCTGCGAGGCCGCGACGGCCGCGGCGGCGTCGGCGCCGACGTCCTTCGTGTGCTCGGAGCGGCGGACCCAGCCTTCGAGGGAACCGGCGACGGCTTCGATGTCCGATTCGAGCGGGGCGTCGTACTGCTTGTGGTAGGTCGCGTGATCGCCGATCACGTTGACGATCGGGGTGTGCGCGCGGCGCGCGTTGTGCAGGTTCGCCAGCCCGTTGCCGAGGCCGGGGCCGAGGTGCAGCAGCGTCGCGGCCGGCTTGTCGGCGATGCGCGCGTACCCGTCCGCGGCACCGGTGACGACGCCTTCGAACAGGCCGAGCACGCCGCGCATCTCGGGCACGGTGTCGAGCGCGGCCACGAAGTGCATCTCCGAGGTGCCCGGATTCGAAAAGCACACGTCGACGCCACTGTCGACGAGCGTGCGGATCAGGGACTGGGCGCCGTTCATCTCACTCACTTTTCAAGCCCTCTCAGCGAAAAGAACGCCGGGGTTGAGGATCCCGGCCGGGTCGAAGCTTTCCTTGATCCGGCGCATCAGCGCGATCTTCGCCGGGTCCTCCAGGTCGAGGAAGTAGCCGGACTTGGCCTGCCCGAGGCCGTGCTCGCCGGAGATCGCGCCGCCGAGTTCCATGCCGAGCGCGAAGATGTCGGTCAGCAGTTGCTTCCGCTTCTCCGGGTCCTTGCAGAAGATGGCGAGGTGGACGTTGCCGTCGCCGGCGTGCCCGCAGCCGAGTGCGCCCGCCTCGCGCGACAGCGCCATTTCCCTGGCCCTGCGCAGGAACTCGGGCATCGCGGACCTCGGGACCACCACGTCGATGACGTCGTCGGCCCCGGCCGCCTTGGCCGTCCAGAACGCCTTCTCGCGGGCCTCGATGAGCTTGCGCGCCGAATTGCCCTCAAGCACGTAGACGTCCATCGCCCCGACGTCGGCCAACAGCCCGCCGAGCTCTTCGATGTCGGCGTGCAGCCGGTCGTTGTCGCGGTTTTCCAGCGCCACCACCAGATACGCCTGCGCGGAGTCACGGATGGCGTCCGGAACGCCGAGGCTGAGCTTCTCGTTGTAGCTGATCGCGGCGAGCGTCAGGTTGTCGATGTATTCGAGGATGTGCGGCGCGAGCCCGCTGGAGATGATCTTCGGGACGACGGTCATCACCTCGTCGAAGGTCTCGAACGGGGCGAACACCGTGGCGCCGTGCGGCAGGCGCGGGTACAGCTTCACGATGACCTCGGTCGCGATCGCGAGGGTGCCTTCCGAGCCGATGATCAGCTGGGTCAGGTCGTACCCTGTCGACACCTTCGAGGTCTTGCCGCCGGTCCGGATGATCTCGCCGGTCGGCAGCACGGCCTGCAGGCCCACGACGTTGTGCCGCGTGACGCCGTACTTGACCGCGCGCATCCCGCCCGCGTTCGTGCCGACGTTGCCGCCGACGCTCGCGCTCAGTTCGCCGGGGTAAACGGTGTAGCCGAGGCCGGCCGCGGTGGTCTTTTCGTCCAAATCGGACAACGTGACACCCGGCTGGACGACGGCGACGTGGTTCTCCGTGTCGATCTCCAGTACCGCGTTCATTCGTTCGAAAGAGATCACCAGACTGTCTTCGCGCGGTGTGGCACCGCCCGAAAGCCCGGTGCCCGATCCTCTCGCGGTGACCGGCACACCGTGTTCGCCCGCCGCCTTGAGCAGCTCCGCGACCTCCTCGGCGGTCCCCGGTTTCGCCAGGAAGGCGGGCTGCCGCGGAGAGGTGGTCAATGCCTCGTCGTGTGCGTAGTCGTCGGGGATCGCTTCGCCTGCCAGCAAATTCGTGTCCCCGACGATCTCGGCGAACCGTGCCGCAACATCGCCCATCGACTGCCCTTCCTCACGCGTCTTTGCCTGGTTACCGAAGCGTAGTACGTCGCGGGCGGCGATGGCCATGAATCATTTTCATGTTTGTCGTCCGGCTGTCACAACCTCACGACAACCTCACTCGGTTACCCATGTCGCAACGGGCCGCGGCGGCCCGCCGGAAGGGGTGGACGCTCGATGGGACCAAGAATGAAACGGATCGCGACGCTGGGGGCGGCGTTCGCGATCACGTTCGGGCTCGCGGCACCGGTGGCCGAAGGCGGGGAAGCGGGCTGCACGGCGCCCGTGGTGAACGTCAGCGGCGTCAGCCAGGGCGAGGGAACGAGCGCCGGATACACCACCCTTCTCTTCACCGTCTCCCTCGACGACGGCGGCTGCGCGCCGCAGGGCTCGGTCGACTACCGGACGATCGAAGGCAACGGCTCGCCGGTCGATCCGGCGTTCACCGCCAAGGAGGGCGTCGACTACCTGCCGGGCGCCGGCACGCTGACCTGGTCCGGGAGGACGGATCCGCAGACCGTCGCGGTCAAGGTCCGCGCCGATTCACTCGTCGAGAACGACGAAATGTTCTCCCTCCGGCTCTACGGCGAGAAGGGCCTGCGGATCGGGCACAGCGTCGGCGTCGCCTGGGTGGCCGACGACGACGCGGCCAAGACGTCGCAGGTGGGGACGACCCAGGAAGGTGAGATCTGCTGGTCGATCCCGCCCAACTTCTCGCAGGGAACCACCTGCAAGGTCCCGCTCGTGCTCTCCCGGCCGTGGGCCGGGCCGCTCACGGTCCGCTATCGCACCGAGGGCTCCGGCCACGTCCCGGTGAAGGACGGTGTCGTCACCTTCCAGCGCGGTGAGACGAGGGGCTACGCCGAATTCACGCTCCTGCCCGGTCAACCGGGGAAGGCGCGGGTCGAGTTCTTCGAGCCGTCGCAGGGCAGGCTCGTGTACGCGACCTCGACCGTGGTGATCACCCCCGCCCGGTGACGAGGTCGGCGTCGGCCGTCGCGTTCGCCCGCCGGTACAGCTCGATCGCTCGAGCCCAGTGGGCGGCCGCGGCGGCCGTGTCGCCGCACCTCGCTTCGAGGTCACCGAGGTCGCGGTGCAGGTGAGCCTCCTCGTACGGATCCGGGACCCCCGCCCGGACCGCGAGGCCGCGCTCGAGGTTCTCCCGCGCCGCGACCAGGTCGCCGAGCCCCAGGTGAGCGCGGCCGAGCCGGTCGAGCGCCGCCGCCTCACTGTGCCGGTTCCCGACGTCCCGGCTGATCAGCAGTGCCTGGTCGAAATCGTCGCGGGCGGCCGGGTAGTCGCGGCGAGAGAGATGGACCTGACCGGCGTGCAGCAGCGATTCCCACTCCTGCCACCGGTCGCCGATCGCTCGCGACGCGGCCAGCGCCTTACCGAGATGCTCCAGTGCGACTTCGTGATCGCCGAGTTCCTCATAGGCCTCGCCGAGCGTGTCCAGCGTGGCGGCCTCCAGCCGGGCGTTGCCCAGCTCACGGAACGTCTCCAGCGCGGCCGTCAGCGGGCTGAGGCCGTCCATCGGCTGGCCGCGGCGGATGTAGGCGTGGCCGAGGTTGCGCTGCGACAGCGCTCGCCCGAGCCGGTTGCCCACCGACGTGCACCGCTCCACCGCCAGCTGATACGCGGTGATGGCCTCGTCGAACCGGCGCAAGGCGGCGTAGGCGTTCGCGGTGTTGTTGTAGATATGGCCTTCGCCTTCGAGATCACCCGCCGCGCGGGCGGCCTTCAACGCGCGGGCGTTGGTTTCGAGCGCGTCGGTGAGCCTGCGGGTCATGAAGTAGGCCGCGCCCAGCGCGCGCAGCATTTCCGCCTCCGCCAAGGGATCGTCGAGCTCGGCCGCCGCGGCCGCCCCCTCACGGCAGAGCCCGATCCGCTCGTTCCAGCCACCGGTGGTGTCGTAGAAGCTGGTGAGCAGGTAGGTGAGCTGCCAGGCGGCGGTGTTGCGGCCGTGTTCACGCGCGAACCGCACCACCGGCAGCAGATTCGCGCGTTCGGCGCCCAGGAACGCGAGCGCCGCACGTCTTTCCGTCGGGAACGGCCGCTCCGGGGGAGGGTGACGCAGTGCCGGGGTGACCAGATCGCGGTTCGGGTCGATGATCCGGTTCGCCTCGGCGGCGACGTGCAGATACCAGTCGATCAGCCGGTCCGCCGCCTCGGCTCGGCTCGCCGTCGTCTCGTCGGCGCGGGCGCACGCGACGGCGAATTCGCGGATCAGATCGTGGAGGCGATAGCGATCCGGACCCGCCGGGGTGATCAGATGCGCGGCGGACAGCGCGGCGGCCGCGGTCCGGCCCGCTTCTGCGGGCACCCCGCACAGCGCGCTCCCGAGCGCCGAGCTGAACGACGTCCCCGGGGTCGTTCCCGACAGCCGGAACAGTTGTGCCGCGGCGTGGTCCAACGGCAGGTAGGCGCTCGCGAGGACGGTTTTGACGGTCCGGGAATCTCCTTGCACCGCAAGGGTTTCCAGCCGTCCGACGCCGGTGAGCTCGCGGGTGAGCTCCGCGATCGGACGGTTCGGTTCACCGGTCAGGCGCGCGGCGGCGATCCGCAGCGCCAGCGGCATCCCGTCGCAGAGCCGCGCCAGCCGCGCCGCCTGCCCGGGTTCGCGGCTGACCCGATCGGCGCCCAGCACCTGGGTGAGCAGGGCCATCGATTCCGGGTCGGCCAGCGCGTCGAGCGCGAACACGCGGACGGCGTGCCTGCTGCCGAGCGCGGCCAGGGTCTGCCTGCTGGTCACGATCAGCATCGCCTTCGCCGTCCCCGGAACGAGCGGAAGGATCTGGTCGACGCTGCCCGCGTTGTCGGCGACGATCACACAACGCCTGCCGTGCAGCAGCGAGCGGTAGAGCGCCGCGCGTTCGGCCGTCGCGTCGGGCAGCCGGTCGTCGGGGAGGCCGAGCCCGCGCGACAGATGGGCGAGCGCGTCGCCCGGTGACACCGCTTCGTGCGGGTCGTGCCCGGCGAGGTCGAGGAAGAGCTGGCCGTCGGGGAAGCGGTCCGCGATGCGGTGCGCCCATTGCACGGCGAGCGCGGACTTGCCCATCCCGGCCGCGCCGGAGATGACCACGACCGGCGGCTCGGGTTCTTCGAGGAGCAGGTCCAATGAGGCGAGTTCCTGCTGCCGTCCGGTGAAATGCCCGACACGGGCGGGGAGCTGCGCGGGTGCCGTGCCCCGCGCGGGCGCGTCGAGTTCGGGCGCGCGGCGCAGGATCGCGGTATGCAGTTCGACCAGTTCCGGGCCGGGGTCGACGCCGAACTCGTCGGCCAGCCCCCGGCGTACGGCCTGGAACGTCTCCAAGGCTTCGGCGTGCCTTCCGCAGCGGTGCAAGGCGAGCATGTGCAGCGCGGCGAGCCGTTCGCGGTACGGCTGCCCGGCCCGCAGCCGCGGAAGTTCCCGGAGGACCTCCTCGTGTTCCCCGAGTTCGAGCTCGGCGTCCCAGAGTTCTTCCCAAGCGGACAGCCGCAATTCCTGGAGCCTCTCGACCTCGCGCGGCCCCCAGCCGTCGAGTTCGGCGTCCGCGAAGGCTTCGCCGCGCCAGAGCCGCAACGCCTCGCGCAAGGCCGCCACCGCCTGGCCGGGGTTGCTCCGTTTGGCGGCACGAAGCTCTTCTTCGAAGCGGAGAGCGTCGACTGAGGACGGTGCGACCGTCAGGACGTACCCGGGTTTGCGGGTCAGCAGGACCGGCGGGAAGCCGCAGTCCTCCAGCGCCTGCCGGATCCTGGCGACGTGGCTGTGCAGGGTCTTCACCGCGGTGCGGGGCGGATCCTCACCCCAGAGCACGTCGACCAGCCGGGGGATCGGGACGACCGAGCCCGCGTGCAGCGCGAGCACGCCGAGCACGGCTCGCTGGCGGGCGCCGTGCAACTCCGCCCGCCCGGTGGGGCCGATCGCTTCGACCGCGCCCAGCACCCGTAGTTCCCCTGGCCCGGGCACGCTGCTCCCTCCGGAATGTGATCTCGGTGAGCGTATCCGGGCGAAGACCCACCGAAATCGGCCAATTAGGGCACACGATCTCTACAACCCCGCCACAACCGGCCTGACCGACGGTCAACGGGTCGAATGTTTCGCCCAAGGAGGGAAACATGATCAGCAGGAACCCGCGACGCCGCCGAACCTTGATCGCCGCGGCCGCAGTGGCCGTCGCGACCTTGTTCGCAGGTGTGGCACCGGCGGTGCAGGCCGCACCGGAGGCACGCAGTGACGTCTTCATCCGGGACAACGGATCCGATTACGGTTACGAGGCCTCGTCCGGCTCGCTCTACTCCAGTCCGGACATCCGGGTGTGCTTCTCGGCGACGGTCTTGTGCGCCACCGACGACCCGATCGTCCAGGGCGGCAACGCCTTCATCCACGTCACCCTGAACCGTCCCGGCCCGTACGGCGACGGACTCGAAAACGGGAACCTGCAGGTCTGGTACACCAAGCAGGGCACCGTGGCGCAGTGGCCGAACCAGTGGAACTACATCGGCACGGCAGCCAACGTGGCGGTGCCCTACGGCACCAAGACGGTCGTCATCCCGTGGAAGGTCCCGATCGGCTCGCACTTCTGCCTGCTGGCCCGGTGGCTCTCGCCGACCGACCTGCCGACGGAAGGCGTCAGTACGTCCCTCAACACGCGGAACAACAACAACATCGCCTGGCACAACGTGAACGCGGTCCCGTTCAAGATCAAGGTGCCGGTGATCCGGCCGATCGTGTTCGGCTGGCACGGTCCCGACCCCACGGCGGTCGGTGACATCGTCTTCACCCAGCCCGGCAAGCCGTTCACCGGCCCGGGACGGATCACCATCGACCTCGGCCCCGACCTCGCCGCGCGGTGGCGGGCAGGCGGCGCGAAGGGTGAGGGCATCGAACGGGTCGGCGAGACCGAACTGGCCATCGTGAACCCGCAGCGGGCCCGGATCAGCGGGCTGGCGTTCAAGGCAGGCGAGCAGATCGACGCACGGCTGAGCTTCACCGCCGGTGCCGAGGCGGCCGGTGGGCAGTACACCGTCCACGTGACCCAGGTCGACCAGCGCGGCGAAGAGGTCGGTGGCGTCGAATACCGGCTGGCGGCCGAACGGCAGTAAGCCAGGGAGGGGTGCCGGCCCGTGGGCGGCGAGGGTGGGGAACCCTCGTCGCCCACGGGTTTTCACGCGCGTGCGAACGAAAGCGTCTCGCCCTCGACACCTCGCAGCCAAAGGTCTTGCGCCGCTTCGGCCATTTCGGCCAGCCCCTCTTCGATCGTCGCGAACACGTTGCCGGGCACCCAGCCCGCGTCGCCGTTGATCAGCAGGTTGTTGCGACCGTAGAAGATCGCGAGATCCGTCGCGCCCTGATCGCTGTGGGCCTCGCTGTCTTCGTCGTAGCCGTACGCCGGGTTGCCGATCTCCCACGCCTCGAACCCGAAGTACACGACATCCCCGGGAATCGGGGTCACCGTGGGGTTCTCGCGGCCCGGCTTCGGCTCGGCGAACGGCGGAACGAGGGTGTAGACCTCGTTGCGCGCGTACTTCGCGTGGTAGGCCGAACCGCTCTGCGGCAACGCGTCCCACACCGCGCGGCAGGTCCGCGGGGCTTCGGCGTCGAGCAGCCGGGCGCGGCAGGACACCCCGCGCTTGTCGAGGGTGATCGTGATGTAGCGGGCCATCACTCGACCCCCGCCACGACGTCACCCCAGATCCGCAGCGCCTCGTCGACCTGTTCGGTGTCGACGACCAGCGGCGGAACCATCCGGACGACGTTCATGTACGCCCCACAGGTCAACAGCAGCAACCCGTTGGCGGAAGCGGCTTTCTGGGCCGCCTGTGCCTTCGCGGTGTCCGGCTCGCCGTCCGGCGTGGTGAATTCGGAACCGACCAGCAGGCCCAGCCCGCGGACGTCGCCGATCGACGGCGACTTGTCCGCGATCACCCGCACGCCTTCGAGCAGCTGGCGTCCGCGTTCGGCGGCGTTCTCGACCAGGCCCTCCCGCTCGATCACTTCGAGTGTGGCGACCGCCGCCGCACAGGCCACCGCGTTACCGCCGTATGTCCCGCCCTGCGAACCGGGGAGCGCCTTCGCCATCAACTCTTCCGACGCGGCGATGCCCGAGATCGGGAACCCGCTCGCGAGTCCCTTCGCGATGAGCACGATGTCCGGGCTCACCCCGAAGTGGTCGTGCCCCCAGAACTTGCCCGTCCGGCCGAAGCCGGTCTGGATCTCGTCCATCACCAGCAGGATCCCGTGCCTGTCGGCGCGCTCCCGCAGCCCGGCCAGGAACTCGGGGTTCGCCGGGACGTAGCCGCCTTCGCCGAGCACCGGCTCGATGAAGAACGCGGCCGTCTCGTTCGGCGCGCAGACCGTCGCGAACAGGTAGTCGAGCTCGCGGAGGGCGAACTTCGTCGCGGTCTCCTCGTCCCAGCCGTAGTGGAACGCGTAGGGGAAGGGCGCGACGTGCACACCGGACATGAGCGGCGAGATCCCGGCGCTGAACCGGGTCCCCGACGTCGTCATGGTCGCCGCCGCGACGGTCCGGCCGTGGAAGCCGCCCTGGAAGACGATGACGTTGGGCCGCTTGGTCGCCTGCCGCGACAGCCGGAGTGCCGCTTCGACCGCCTCGCTGCCCGAGTTCGAGTAGAAGAGGGAGTTCAGTCCTTCCGGGAGGACACCGCCCAGCTTCTCGGTCAGTTCCAGCATCGGCTTGTGCATGACCGTCGTGTACTGCCCGTGGATGAGTTTGCCGATCTGCTCCCGCGCGGCGCTCACCACGTGCGGGTGACAGTGGCCGGTGCTGGTCACGCCGATACCGGCGGTGAAGTCCAGGTGACGTTTGCCATCGGTGTCGTAGAGGTACACCCCTTCACCGTGGTCGACCACGACCGGCGTTGCCTGCTTGAGCAGCGGTGATAGCTGGGCCATGGGCTGCGCTCCTAGGTCGGCTGAGCTGTTGTCGATTGTTGACAATATCCATAGCATGGCGTTCGGGACAACATGGAGGAGCGTTGGGATGAGCTCGATCAGTGAGGCCGGCGTAGTCAAGGCGGTCGACAAGGAACTGTTCATCGGCGGCAAGTGGGTGCCCGCCGCGGGCGGGAAGACCTTCCCCGTTCTCGACCCCTCGACAGGCGAAGCCCTGTGCGAGGTGGCCGACGCGTCACCGGCGGACGGCGTCAGCGCCCTCGACGCCGCCGTCGCCGCGCAGGCCGACTGGGCGACCGTCGCCCCGCGCGAACGCGGCGAGATCCTGCGCCGCGCGTACGACCTGCTCATCAAGCGCGCCGACGAACTCGCGCTGCTGATGACCCTCGAGATGGGCAAACCGCTCGCGGAGTCGAAGGGCGAGATCACCTACGCGGCCGAGTTCTTCCGCTGGTTCGCGGAGGAGGCCGTCCGGATCGACGGTGGCTACGCTGTCGCGCCCAACGGGGCGGGCCGGTTCCTGGTGACGAAGCAGCCCGTCGGGCCGTGCCTGCTGATCACGCCGTGGAACTTCCCCATGGCGATGGGCACCCGCAAGATCGGGCCCGCGGTCGCGGCAGGCTGCACGATGATCATCAAGCCCGCTGCTCAGACCCCCCTTTCGATGCTGGCCCTCGCGGCGATCCTCGCCGAGGCGGGATTGCCGGAAGGTGTGCTGAACGTGCTCACGACGTCGGACTCCGGCGGCGTGATGGAGCCGCTGATCCGGGACGGCCGTGCCCGGAAGCTGTCCTTCACCGGCTCGACCGGTGTCGGGCGGAAGCTGCTGGAACAGTGCGCGGACAAGGTGCTCCGCACCTCGATGGAACTCGGCGGCAACGCCCCCTTCCTGGTCTTCGAAGACGCCGACCTCGACGCGGCGATCGACGGCGCGATGACCGCGAAGATGCGCAACATCGGTGAGGCATGCACGGCCGCCAACCGCTTCTACGTCCAGCGAGGCATCGTCGACGAGTTCTCCCGGCGCCTCACCGAGCGCATGGAGGCCCTGCCCATGGGGCGAGGCACCGAGGAAGGTGTCGTCGTCGGCCCGCTCATCGACAAAGCCGCCGTCGAGAAGGTGAGCAGCCTGGTCTCCGACGCCGCCGGGCGAGGAGCACGCGTCCTCACCGGCGGTTCTACTGTGGACGGTCCGGGCAACTTCTATCAGGCCACGGTGCTCACCGACGTGCCCAAGGACGCCAGGCTCGCCTCGGAAGAGATCTTCGGTCCGGTCGCCCCGATCACCGCGTTCGACAGCGAGGACGAGGCCATCGCGGCGGCGAACGACACCGAATTCGGCCTGGTTTCCTATGTGTACACCTCCGATCTCAAGCGGGCGTTGCGGGTTTCGGAACGGTTGGAAGCCGGCATGATCGGCCTCAACCAGGGCTTGGTCTCGAACCCGGCGGCGCCGTTCGGCGGGATCAAGCAGTCCGGGCTCGGCCGTGAAGGCGGCACCGTCGGCATCGACGAGTTCCTCGAGACCAAGTACATCGCGGTGGCTCTGTGACTTCTCAAGCAGGGACCTCTCAAACGGGGAACTCCTATCGGATCGCCAGCATCCCCGGCGACGGGATCGGCGTCGATGTCACGGTCGAGGCCCGCAAGGTGCTCGACCGTGCGGCGGCGTCACACGGTTTCTCCTTGTCCTGGAAGGAATTCGACTGGAGTTGTGAGCGGTACACCAAAACCGGCGCGATGATGCCGGACGACGGTATCGAGCAGCTTTCCCGGTTCGACGGGATCTTTCTCGGCGCTGTCGGTTTCCCTGGTGTCCCGGATCATGTGTCGTTGTGGGGCCTCCTCATTCCGGTGCGGCGCGCGTTCACCCAGTACGTCAACCTCCGGCCGGTCCGGTTGCTGCCGGGGACGACGTCGGCGCTGGCGGGCCGGAGCGCCGAAGAGCTGGAGATGGTGATCGTCCGGGAGAACTCCGAGGGTGAGTACTCGGAGATCGGCGGCAGGCACAACCGCGGTCTGCCGAACGAGTTCGTCTTACAGGAATCCGTGTTCACGCGGGTCGGGGTGGAGCGGATCATCCGCTACGCCTTCGAGCTGGCGAAGACGCGGACGGGCCGGGTTTGCTCGGCGACCAAATCCAACGGGCTCATTCACTCGATGCCGTTCTGGGACGAGATCTTCTTCGAAATCGCTTCGGACTATCCGGACGTGCGAGCCGAACAGTGCCATGTCGACGCGCTCGCCGCGCGGATGGTCCAAGCGCCGGACCGGCTCGACGTCGTGGTCGCTTCCAATCTCTTCGGCGACATCCTGAGCGACCTGGCGGCGGCCGTGACGGGCGGGCTCGGAATGGCGCCTTCGGGCAACATCAATCCAACCGGTGAGTTCCCTTCCATGTTCGAGGCGGTGCACGGCAGCGCTCCCGACATCGCCGGACAGGGCATCGCGAATCCGGTGGCGCAGATCCTGGCGGGTGCGATGCTGCTCGACCATCTCGGGGAAACCGCTGCGGCACAAGATGTTCACGCTGCGGTGGAGAAGGTTCTCGAGGAGGGGACCGTGCAAACCCCTGACCTCGGCGGTAAGTCCACCACCGCCGAACTCGGGTCCGCGGTGGTCGCCGCTCTATCTTGAACCATCCGCATAGAGACGTGTCAAGTCCGGGAAGTCATGAACGGACCGTTCATGACATCCCGGGGTGATTTGGTCGCCTTCACGTACTTGTCGAGAGGTAGGGAAAAGTGTCGTAGTGGCCGCAGTGCGCTTCCCGTGTCCTGAAGGCCACCTTTGAGACGATCAACGTCTCAAAGGTGGCCTTCAGGACAGCTCGGCGGCGGGTAGCGGGTACGCGCCGGTCGGCGGATCAAAGCCAGGTGAAGATGCGCGCCTGGCGTCGGATGGGGGTGTGTGGATTTCGGGTCATCTGACGTCCCAAAATCCACACAGTGAGGAGGCGCGGTCCGGCAACGGGACCGGTGACGGGCACCGCGCTCGAACACGACACCTTTGCCTGGGGAATTCAAGTCGGCCAGAACAGCAAAATTCGCAAAGTTCCCTGCCTCGCAACGGAAAACCAAGACGGAAAGACCCCCGTATCACACGAGCGCTCACCCGAGTCGTGAGTTTTTGTCGGTGCCCCGGTGCACGGTGTCGATCATCGGATTCGACGACTGGAGGAGTGCCGATGTGCTGGCATTGCGACAACCCCGGGAAGACCCGCGACGACTACCTCACCGAGGAGGTCCGCCCGCTGATCCGGAAATACGGCTGGATGGTGCAGACCGTCGAGCGGGGAACCGCTCAACCCGGCTTCGCGTATACGGTCGGGCTCACCGATGCCGGGCTGCCGGAACTCGTCGTCACCGGCTTGCGGGAGCGAAGATCCGGTCAGCTGCTGAACTATTTCGCCCAGCAGGTGGTCCGGTCGGGGCCGCCGGATTCCGGCGAGGTGCTGCCCGCGGCGGTGGGATGGCCCGCGCTCGAGGTCGTTCAGCTGAGCTCGCCGTCGGCGCACCTGCTCACCGCCGTCCTCTTGTACGGCGCCGATTTCCGCGCCCTGCAACTGGTTTACGAGGACGAGCACGGCAATTGGCCGTGGGACAGGGATTTTCGCGGCGGGACGGGCGGGCAACCGGTGCTGGGGGCGCGTGGCCGTGGCTGAATCCCTAAGGCACCGCGGGAGCTTCGCCCTCTCGCAGGCTTGTCCCCGGGGCCAGCCGTTGCACCGCGTCCTCCATGTGGGCTTCCAGCAGCGAAAGCGCGGTCTCTTCGTCGCCCGCGCGCAGGGCCTCGATGATCCGCGTGTGCTCGGTGACCCGCTCTTCGACTCGCTGATAGGTCCCCTGCAGCGCGGTGAGGCACATCCGGGTCTCGATCAGCAGGGTCCGGGCCATGCGGACGAGTCGTTTGCTGCCGGAAGCGGCGATCAGCGCCTCGTGGAAACGGAGGTCCGCCCAGGAGAGCGCGGTCGGATCGTCGTCGTCGGCGGCGACGGCCATGGCGCCCACGGCCTGTTCGAGTTCGGTGGCGACCTTCTCCCGGTCGCCGCGCAGGGCTCGCAGCATCGCGGCGCGCTCGATGGCCGAGCGTGCCGAGTAGATGTCGTAGACGTCGCCGGGTTCGAGGTCGATCACGAACAGACCGCGGTGACGCTCGCTGCGCAGGAGCCCCTCGGAGACGAGGTGCTGCATCGCCTCTCGCAGCGGCCCTCGCGAGACTTGGAACCGGGAGGCCAGGTCGGTTTCACCGAGCTGGGTGCCGGGAGGGAGAGCGCCGGTCATGATCGCGTCCCGCAGCTGGCGCGCGATGATCCCGGCGGTCGATTCCCGGCTGACCGGCTCGATATCCGGCAAGGACATGGTTCAGTTGCCTCTCTTGCCGAACAGCGCGCCCAGTGTGCGGACGTGCGGGGACTTCCCGGTGAGCCGCAGGCCCTCCCAGACGGTGACCTGGTTGGCGGTCAGCACCGGCTTGCGGAGCCTGATCTCGAGTGTGTTGATCTCGCCGAGCGTCCGCATGGCGGTGTCGGGGACGAGCAGCGCGTCGGCGGCCGGGTGGTCACGGCTCACGGCGAGTTCGACGACGGCTTCCGGGCTGAGTTCCCCGACCTCGGCGGCGGTGTCGATGTCCGCGCTGCCCATCGAGACCACTTCGATCCCGCCGGCGCCGAGGAACTCGACGAACAGCCGGGCGACGTCGTCCGGATAGCTGGCGGCGACAGCGACCCGCCGGACGCCGAGGGCCTGGGCGGCGTGGACGAAGGCGAAGGAGGTGCTCGACGCCGGGACGCCGGCGACGGCGGCCAGCCGGTCGGCTTGGTCGCGGGCGCCTTCCCAGCCGTAAACGAAGCTGCCGCTGGTGCACGCCCACACCACCGCGTCCGGTTCGTGTTTGGCCAGCAGTGCGGCACCGTCGGCGAGGCGGCTTTCGCTGCCGAGGTCCAGCAGCTCGGGTACGGCGTGCAGATCGGTCCCGTAGATGTGCTCGACCGGCAGCTTGATCCCGGCCATGTCCCCGCCGAGGAGCTGTTCCGCGAGCGGGTAGTCGTCTTCGGCCGCGTGATCGGGGTAGATGAATCCGATCGTGGTCGTCTCGGACGGCGGCTCAGGTGGGGTGAGCGGCGAGATGGACACGGGACCTCCGGAGGCAGATTGTCGACAATCGTAGGGGAAGAGGTCAATCGACCTCGCGGAGCCACTTGCCGGGGCCGACGATCGGCAGGTTCATCCGCCGGAGGCAGGCCCACATCGTGAGCTGGTTCGCGGTGAGGACGGGTTTGCCGAGCGCGGTTTCGAGCGGCTCGATCAGATCGTAGGTGGGGAGGTTGGTGCAGCTGACGAAAATGGCGTCCGCGTCGGCGTGGTCGGCGGCGAGGATGCGCTCGGCGATGGTCCGGTAGCTGACCTTCCAGATGCCGCCGCCCAGGCCGAGGTGGTCGCTCGAGACGGTGCGCACGTGGAGTTCGGCCAGGAAGTCGTGCAGCTTCCCGGTCAGGTCGCCGTCGTAGGGCGTCAGCACCGAGACCCGGTGGAGGTCGAGCTGGTGCAGGACCTCGGCCAGCGCCCCGGAGGTGGTGACGGCGTCCGGCGCGCCCGCGTCACAGATGGCCTTGGTCAAGGAGCGTTCGTAGTCCACACCGTTGACGAAACTTCCGGAGGTGCACAGATAGGCGACGACTTCGGGCTCCACGTGGAGCACGTCTCTCGTGGCGGCGGCGAGATGCCTGCTGTCGCTGACGAGCTGGGCCATCTCCATGCTGACGGGCACGGGTTCGTACGGCGTCCGTGCCAGATGGAGGGAGACCTCCATGGGCACCCAGCGCCACAGCTCGCGTTCCAGGGCGAGGTCGAAGGGAGCGATCACGCCGATGCCGCGCTGCGCCAACGGGCCTTCGAACTCCAACAAGTCGAAATCCAAGTTTCAGCCTCCGGAGAACTTCTGCTGTCACAGGTCCGGTGCTCCGGGGGTCGTTCCTCGGATTGTTGACAATCATACGAGCCACTTTTACGGTGTCAACGTGAAACCCTCGGAGACCCCTGTGCTGGCGGTGCTCTGCGGAGACGCACGCCCACCGGACATGCGCGCTATCGAAGCCGAAGCGGTGGTTCGTTACACCGACGAGGCCGGGCTGGCCGATGCGTTATCCGGAGCCGACGCCCTCTTCGTCTACGACTTCCTCTCGACCGCCGTCCCCGGTGCCTGGCACGCGGCCGACGGGCTGCGCTGGCTGCACATCGCCAGCGCGGGTGTCGACCCGGTGCTCTTCCCCGGGCTGCAGGCGAGCGATGTCGTGCTCACCAACTCGCGCGGGGTGTTCGACGGGGCGATAGCCGAGTACGTCCTCGGGGTCGTCCTCGCGTTCGCCAAGGATTTCGTCCGGTCGTGGGACCTGCAGCGGCGGAAGCAGTGGAAGCACCGTGAGAGTGAGCGGATCTCCGGACGCCGGGTCCTGGTGGTCGGCACCGGGCCGATCGGCCGGTCGATCGCGCGGTCGCTGCGGGCGGCCGGGATGTCGGTGGCCGGCGTCGGCCGTCGCCCCCGTGAAGACGATCCCGACTTCGGGGACGTGTTCTCCTCCTCGGACCTGGCTCGTCATCTCCCCGAGGCGGACTACGTCGTCGCGGTCGCCCCGCTGACCGAGCAGACGAAGGGCATGTTCGACGCCGAGGCCTTCGCCGCGATGAAGCCCGGCGCGCGGTTCGTCAACGTCGGCCGCGGGGAGCTGGTCGTCACCTCCGACCTGGTCGGCGCGCTGCGGGACGGCTCGCTCGGCGGTGCGGCGCTCGACGTCTTCGACACCGAGCCGCTGCCCGCCGAAAGTCCTTTGTGGAGTATGGAGAACGTGCTGATCTCGCCGCATATGTCGGGCGACTTCGTCGGCTGGCGCACTACTCTGGTAGAGGTGTTCGCGGACAACTTCCGTCGCTGGCGCGCGGGGGAGCCACTGCGCAATGTCGTGGACAAGCAGCTCGGATACGTGCCGTCGGAGACGCTTCGCCAAGGTTAGGGGCCGGATGAACGACACCAAGTTGACCGCGAGTGAGCTCGTCGCCGCTTATGCCACCGGAGAGCTTTCACCGGTCGAGGCCACCCAGAACGCGTTGCGCGTCATCGAAGAACGCGACGGCGAGACCAACGCCTACTGCCTCGTCGACGCCGATGGCGCGCTCGAACAGGCGAAAGCCTCCGAGATCCGCTGGCGGGACGGTAACCCGATCGGCTGGCTCGACGGTGTCCCGGCCTCGATCAAGGACATGTTCCTGACGCAGGGCTGGCCGACGTTGCGCGGTTCGCGGTGCATCGACCCGGACCAGCCGTGGGACGTCGACAGCCCGGTCACCGCACGACTGCGTGAGAACGGCTTGGTGCTGCTGGGAAAGACCACGACGCCGGAACTCGCGTGGAAGGGCGTCACCGACAACACGCTCACCGGGATCACCCGCAACCCGCACGATCCGTCGACGACGGCGGGTGGGTCCAGCGGTGGGAGTGCCGCGGCCGTCGCGGCCGGGATGGGCGAACTCTCCGTCGGCACCGACGGCGGTGGCTCGATCCGGATTCCGGCTTCGTTCTGCGGAATCGTCGGCCTCAAGCCGACACACGGCCGGATCCCGCTGTTCCCGGCTAGCCCGTTCGGCCCGCTGTCGCACGCGGGCCCGATGGCGCGGTCGGTGGACGACACCGCACTGCTCCTCGACGTCCTCGCCTTGCCCGATCACCGCGACCCGGCCGCGCTCGCCCCGCCCGTCTCGACCTTCCGCGAGGCGGTACGCCGGGACGTGCGCGGGTTGAACGCCGCCTACTCGCCGACGCTCGGCTATGTAGACGTCGATCCGGAGGTCGCGGCGATCGTCAAGTCGGCGGTTCAGTCGCTGAGCGACGCGGGCCTGCACATCGAGGAGACCGATCCCGGCTTCACCGACCCCAAGCCCGCCTTCGACATCCTGTGGTCGACGGGCGCGGCCAAGTGGCTCGACACCTTCCCGGCAGGCTCGGATACCAAGGTCGATCCCGGACTGCGGAAGGTGTGGGAACTCGGCAAGACCTTCTCGGCGAGCGACTACCTCGGCGCCAACGCCGAGCGGGCCGCGCTGGGCATCCTGATGGGCGAGTTCCACACGCGGCACGACGTGCTCATCACGCCGACTCTCCCGATCGCGGCCTTCGAGGCCGGGCACGAGGTGCCGCCGGGCAGCGGGCTGAGCGGCTGGCCGGACTGGACGCCGTTCACCTACCCGTTCAACATGACCCAGCAGCCCGCAATCAGCGTCCCGGCGGGCCGCACCTCTCGTGGCCTCCCGGTCGGCCTGCAGATCATCGGCCCGCGGCACTCCGACGACCTGGTGCTCGCGGTCGCGAAACTCCTCGAAGAGGTCCGTCCCTGGCCGTGACCAGCGGAAAGGGAGCAAGGGACCTTTGCTGTCGCCGGTGAGGTCAGGGTTGCGCGGCGTGGGTCTTCCGCACCAGGCCGCGCACCTGGCCGCTGCACAGCGCGAGGCAGGTGGCGGCCACGACCAGCGCGGCGCAGGCGATCAGGGTCGTGCCGACCCCGAAGTGCTGCGCGGCCGGTCCCGCCGCCATCTGACCGAGCGGCAAGGCGATGAAGGACCCGAGCATGTCGTAGGAGTAGACGCGCGCGAGCTTGTCCTCGGGCACGTTCTCCTGCAGCGAGACGTCCCAGGCCACCACGAACTGCTCGATCGCCATGCCGGAGACGAACATGGCCGCCAGCAACAGCGGCAGCCACGGTGCCTGGCCGAGAAGAATCAGCGGCGGCGCTTCGAAAAGGATCACCGCGACACCGACGAACAGCGCGCGCCGCGGCTGCCATCGGGCCACGAGGATCCCGCCGACGAGCGAGCCGATCGTCTGCGCCGCGATGGCGAATCCCCAGCCGGAGCGCCCGAAGGTGCCGTC
This sequence comes from Amycolatopsis sp. NPDC031561, assembly GCF_055580625.1. Taxonomy (NCBI): domain Bacteria; kingdom Bacillati; phylum Actinomycetota; class Actinomycetes; order Pseudonocardiales; family Pseudonocardiaceae; genus Amycolatopsis; species Amycolatopsis sp. NPDC031561. The sequence continues at coordinate 1,082,210 of NZ_JBVILA010000001.1, forward strand.
GGCGACGAAGGGGCCGAGCACCGCGATCCCGCCGGCGATGACGGCGTTCACCACCATGAACTGCACGACCACGACCCACACCCAGGTCCGTGACCGGAACTCGCGCCAGCCTTCGGCGAGTTCCGCCAGCGGGCGGCTGCCGGGGATCCGTTCCCGGCGGCTGAGGCGGATCCGCCGATAGGACAGGGCGGAGCCCAGGAACAGCAGCGCGTTCCCGCCGAGCGCCCAGCCGGGGCCGACCGCGGTGACCAGGATGCCGCCGAGCCCGGCACCGGCGATCCGGCCGGAGTTCGAAAGCAGCCTGCCCAGCGCGTTGGCCGGCGCCAGCAGGGTGGCGGGCACGGTCAACGGGGTGAGCGACGCCGAGGCGGGCGCGGAGATCGCGGTCACCGCGCCGTTGACCACGCTCAGTCCGACCAGCAGCGGGATCGACGCGAATCCACAAAGGACACTCGCGGCGATGGTCGCCTGGGTCAGCGTGGCGGCGAGTTCGGTGCCCTGCAGGATCACCGATCGCGGCAACCGGTCGGCCAGAACCCCGCCGAACAGCAGTAACACGACACTGGCCACCGACCGCGCGCCCACGACGATGCCGATGTCGACGGCCGAACCGGTCAGGTCGATCACCGCGAACGCCAGCGCGAGCGGGGCGACGGCGTTGCCGAACTCCCCGAACGTGCGGCCGCTGATCAGCCAGCGGAAGTTGTGATGGCGCAGGGGTTCGCGCAGTGACGTCACGATCGCGTCATTTCGAACAGCGAAACCGTCGCGCTGACCGGGATCGTGCCCCGGGTGCGAGGCGGTCGCGCGGCCGAGTGGAGGAGCTTGCTCAGTTCGTGAGCGTGTTCGAGCGCCTTTTCCCAGGTCTCGCGGTCGACCCAGATCTCCGCGTCGGTCGTCGAACCCCGTTGTCCGGTGACGCGGAATTCGCCGCGCCGCTTGAGTTCTTCGGCCATCGCCGCGATGAGGATCTGGTCCTCCTGCGGATTCGTCGACGCGAACCGCCCGCCGGACTCCGGATCGTGCCGGTAGCGTTTCGCCAGCCCGCCCCGGATCCGGACCTCCTCGGCGACGTCGAGCAGTCCGGCCTCGTGCAGCCGCCGCAGGTGATAGCTGATATTCGCTTGTGTCTCACCGAGTTCGCGCGCGGCTTCGGCCGCACTCATCGCGACACCGGTCAAAAGCGACAGAATGCGCAGTCGCACGGGATGGGCCAGCACGCGCAGCCCGTCGAGGCTGGGGGACTCGGACATGAGGGTGAGTATCGACTGCCGGGACGCCAACCGTCAAACAGTTATTTGGGGGTTTCGTTGGCCGGGAGATCCGGTGCGATGGTCCGATGTCTGTGTTCTGCTGGAGGTATGCGTACGACGACATTGGGCAGGAGCGGCCTCGAGGTTTCGAGGATCGCCTTCGGCACCTGGCAGCTCGGCGGGGACTGGGGATCGTTCGACGAGGACGCGGCGATCGCCGCGATCCACCACGCCCGCGAACTCGGGGTCGATTTCTTCGACACCGCTCAGGCCTACGGTTCCGGGAAGTCCGAGGCCATGCTCGGGAAGGCGTTGCGCGAGGAACTCAAGCGCGACCGCGACAACCTCGTCATCGCCACCAAGGGCGGCATCAAGCCGCGTTCCGACCGTCCGCGCGACTCACGGCGCGAGTGGCTGACGCAGGGAATCGAGGACAGCCTCCGCTTCCTCGACGTCGACCACATCGATCTCTACCAGATCCACTGGCCCGATTCCGACGCGCCCGCCGAGGAGACCGCGGGGATCCTGCAGGAGTTCGTCGACGCGGGGAAGATCCGGCACATCGGTGTCTCGAACTACGACGCCGCGAGTCTGGCCGACTTCGACAAGACCCGTCCGATCGAAACCCTCCAGCCGCCGTACCACCTGTTCCGCCGCGACATCGAGACCGATCCTCTGCCGTACGCGCGGGAGAACGACATCGGCGTGCTCGTGTACAGCCCGCTGGGCAGCGGCCTGCTGACCGGATCCTTCACGCCGGAGACGACGTTCGAGAAGACCGACTGGCGCTCGCGCTCGTCGGCGTTCACCGGGGAGACCTTCCGGCGCAACCTCGCCATCGTCGACAGGCTCAAGGAATTCGCCGCGGACAAGGGGATCTCGGTCAGTCAGCTCGCGATCGCGTGGACGCTCGCCCAGCCGGGTGTGCACGTCGCGATCGTGGGCGCGCGCAAGGCGGCCAACATCGAAGCCAGTCTCGCCGCGGCCGACGTCGACCTGACCGCGGACGAGCTCGCGGAGATCGACCGCCTCACCGCCGACGCCGTTCCCGTTTCGGGCGCCAGTCCCGAGGGTATCGCCTAGAGCTTGAATTCAGTGCCGTCCAAGGGAAGCGAGGCGCCGCCGTCCAGTACGGCGGCGTGCTCCGGCGACGACGGGTCGACGACGGGGTTCGTGTTGTTCAGATGGGTGTACGCCCACCGGGGGCCGGGCCGGAGCTTCGCGAGACTGCCGGTGATCGGCAGATGCCCCATCGCCAGCTGGGCACCGTCGCCGACCTCGGCCGCCGTGGCGCCCGACATCTCGTCCGGCGCGTAAAAGGTGCCGTCCAAGAGAACCAGGCTCGCGCCCTCGGTGAAGGCGTCGAACCCGTCCGGCCAGCTCTTCAGGCAAGGCGCGTACACGAACACCCCGCCGGTCTGGACGTCTTCGATCCGGTACGCCACCACCCACGGACCGTCCTCAGTGGACGAACGCGCGTACTTCGGCTTCTTGTCGCTGACGGGAAGCGCGCTCACGCGGAGTCCGTCGATGGCGATCTCCGAGTTCGGCAGCCAGTCCCAGCCGCCGTAGCCGTCGATGATCGACCGCGCGGGGAACTGCTCCGACAGCGCGCCGAGTACCGCTTGCGGTGCCCACACCGGCAGCCCGCCGGCTTCCCGCAGCAGGAGCAGACCGAGCGAATGATCGAGCTCGGCATCGGTGAGCAGCACGCCGCGCAGCGGGATCTCCCTCGGCCCGGGACCGGCGCGAAGCGGTGGCGTGGCCAGGATCTGCGCGCGGATGTCCGGAGACGCGTTGAGCAGATACCAGCCTTCGCCGTCCGCGCTCACCGCGACACAGTCCTGGGTCCGGGGCGGTGCGTCCGAAGTGCACAGTGCGCAGGCGCAGTTCCATTGCGGGAAGCCACCTCCCGCGGCGGTGCCGAGCAAGATCACCCTCATCGCGGCGCCCGCATCACGAGCTCGTCCGTTTTCGGGGGCGTGGCGAGGATGAGATCGACGACGTCGCGACGCGGCGAACGCGAGCACACCGGATCCGTCGCCGCCGCGTCGCCGGTCAACTGGAACGCCTGACACCGGCAGCCGCCGAAGTCGATCGAGCGCCTGTCGCAGGTGCCGCAGGTGTCCGGCATCCAGTCCTCGCCGCGATAGGCGTTGAAGGAACCGGATTCGTACCAGATCCACGCCAGTGGCTTGTCCCGCACGTTGTCGAACGTCAAGGTCTCGATCGCGGTCGACGCGGGGCACGGCAGCACGTTCCCGTCGGGTGCCACGGTCAGCTGTCGCGCGCCCCAGCCGTACATGCACGGCTTCGGGTACCGCTCGTAGTAGTCGGCGACGACGTAGATGATTTCCATGCTGCCGCGCAACCGTTCGGTCGCCGCGCGCACGATCGGCTCCGCCTCGTCGAGTTGCCGCCTGGTCGGCATCAGGGCGTCGCGGTTCCGCAACGCCCAGCCGTAGTACTGCGTGTTGGCCAGTTCGAGCCGGTCCGCGCCCATCTGCTCGGCCAGGTCGATGATCCCGGCGAGCTGGTCGTGGTTCCGCCGGTGCAGGACGACGTTCACCGAAAGCGGCAGCCCGGCTTTCTTGATCAGCCCGGCGACGACCAGTTTCCGGTCGTGGGCCCGGGCACCCGCGAGCCGGTCCGCGCGTTCGGCGGTCGCGCCTTGGACGGACAACTGGATGTGCGCGATACCGCGTTCGACGAGATCGTCCAATCTGGGCTCGGTCAGCCCGAGGCCGGACGTCACCAGGTTGACGTAGCAGCCGAGTTTCGTGGCGTGCTCGACCAGGATGGGCAGGTCCGGCCTGGCGAGCGGTTCGCCGCCGGACATGTGCACCTGGAGCACGCCGAGTTCCCGCGCCTGTGAGAGCACGGAAAGCCATTCCTCTGTGGACAGTTCGCCGTCGCGGGCGATCATTTCGACCGGGTTCGAGCAGTAAGGGCAGTGCAGCGGGCAGCGATGGGTCAGCTCGGCCAGCATGCCCAGGGGCGGCGCGGCGGTGGAGGTGTTCAGGTCCATTCGACGATCCGCCGATCTCCCAGCCGGGTCAGGACGTCCAGGATTTCTTGCTCGCGCACACCGGAATAACGCTCGCGCAGCGCGGCCGCGATCGCGGCGACATCCGCCGCGCCGTCGCAGAGTCCGAGCACGGCGGCGGCGGTCGGATTCGGGACGAGCACGCCTTCGGGGAACAGGAGGACGTGAGTTTCCCTTGTCTGGTCATAACTCAGCCGGACTCCGCGCCGCAGCCGCGGCACGGAACCGGTGGTGATGGTGGTCATCGCTACTCCTTGGCCGCGGCGCGCTCGATGGCGTCGAGCATGGACCAGAGCACGTCGGTCTTGAACGACAGCGCGGCGATCGCCTTCTCCTGCTGTTCGCGGGTGACGGCGTGCCGCACGACGATGTCGAGTGTTCCTTTGCCCTCGCCCGAGACCTTGTCGATGCGATTGGTGAAGTAGGCGAGGTCCTCCCGCGCGATCCACGAGTAGTTCGCCAGCATGTCGGCGACGCGTCGCTGCATGAGGTGCCCCGCGAACATTTCGGTCAGCCCCGAAGCGACCGCTTCGAGCCACGGTTTCGTGCGGGCGAAATTCACGTAGGCGTCGACGGCGAACCGGACGCCGGGGGCGACGTGCCGCTGATCGAGAACCTCTTCACGGTCGAGCCCGACCGCGGTGCACAAACGGAGCCACCGCTCGGTTCCGCCGTCCCAGGCTTTCGTCCCGTCGTGGTAGACGATGCGATCGAGCCATTCACGGCGGATCTCGGGCAAGGGGCAATTGCTGATGATCGCCGCGTCCTTCTGCGGGAGCACGCATTGGTAGTACCAGCGGTTCGCGGCCCAGATCTTCAGTTCGTGCTCGGACAGTTCGCCGCCGTGCATCCGGTGGTGGAACGGATGCGTGCCCCAGTAGCGGTGGGAAAGCCCCCGCAAGGCCGCGATGAATTCCGCCGACGACATCGGCGCGGCGGAAAGAGGAAGAGACACGGTGCTGCCTCCAACGGCTCGCTGATCGGGACGGCGGCACGGTGGTGGGGGACGGCCCCCACCACCGGGTGGGAAATCAGTCCTCCATGCGGGCCGCGTAAGCGGTGACCTCCATGGGAGTTTCGTACTCGACGAAGTCGGGTGTGGTCCATACCTCGATGGCTTCGATCATTTTCTCACTCCTCGGATCGCTGACCTTCATCCCCGGAACGTCCACATGGGAACGAACCGGGCCGAGCCCCGCCACCCTAGAAGCGGGCCACCGATTCTGACCAGACGTAAGGACCAAGTTCCGAAGCCATTTTGTAAAGTTTCCTACCTATGGCCGATCGAGCCGTTCCGATCGTCACGCTCGGCGCACACAACGGTTAACAGGAAGCGCTTCCGATAGCCCGTCCAGTGGTGTCCGTTTCATCCCATGGTGTGTTTGTATCCAACTCGACGGGTGAACCCCGGCCACCCGCCGACCGCCGCCATCCGAGCTCCAGGGGTGTAGCTGAAGGAGGCGTCCCATGTCCTTACGTCGTACTCTCGCCGCCACATTCGCGGCCGCGACGGCCGTGTCGATCGCGGCCGTTCCGGCGGCCGCCGCCGAAGTGCCGTCCATCCAGGCGATCAGACAGCTCGCCGGTGGTCTCAACCAGGCCTGGTCGATCGACTTCCTGCCCGACGGGACGGGTCTTTTCACGCAGAAGGACGCCAAGACGATCAGCAAGATCGACAAGGCGGGCAAGGTCACCACGGTCCAGACCATCCCCGGGGTGAGCGTCACCGCGGAGGCGGGCCTGCTCGGCATCGCCGTCTCGCCGAAATACGCCACCGACGAGACAGTCTTCATCTACTACACGACCAGTTCCGACAACCGCATCGCCAAGCTGAAGCTGGGCCAGACGCCGACACCGATCGTCACCGGTATCCCGCGCGGCTCGCAGTATCACCACGGCGGGCGGATCAGGTTCGGTCCCGACGGCTACCTCTACGCGGGTACCGGCGACGGCCAGAACGGCGCCAACGCGCAGAACAAGAACTCCCTCGGCGGCAAGGTCCTTCGCGTCACCGCCGACGGCGCCGCCGCACCCGGTAACCCGTTCAACAGCCGCGTCTACTCCTACGGCCACCGCAACGTCCAGGGCCTGACCTGGGCGAACGGGCAGCTGTACGTCTCCGACATCGGCAACAACAAGCTCGACGAGCTGAACAAGATCGACCCTGGCAAGAACTACGGCTGGCCGACCTGCGAGGGGCCGTGCAACACGGCGGGGATGACCAACCCGGTCAAGGCCTGGCCGACGGCTTCGGCGACGCCGAGCGGGCTGGCGGCCTACAAGGGCTCGCTGTACATGGCCTCCCTCAAGGGCGGCACGTACAAGCTCGACGTGAACGGCAACGGCGGCAAGCTCTGGACCAACCTCGGCCGCACCCGTGACGCCACCGCCGGCCCCGACGGCCAGCTCTACACGATCACTCCGGGCGCCATCTACGTCTCCGACGGGAGCTGACCCCACCGCGTTTAGTCCTCTAGTTGCGGCGGTGAACCGCAACTAGAGGACTAAACGCGGGAGAGGGGTCAGCTGCGCCCGACGGACGCCGCGTGTTCGAGTTCGGCGAGCGCGGTGTCCAAGTGCGTCAGGATGCGCTGCAGATGCGGGACGCTGCGACGGCAACCCGTGATGCCGAAGTCCAGGTTGTCCCCGTTGCTGGTCAGCGTGATGTTCAGCGCCTGCCCGTCGAGCAGCACCGACGCCGGGTAGATGCCGTCGAGCGACGCGCCGTTCCAGTACATCTGCTTGCGCGGCCCCGGCACATTGGAGATCACCAAGTTGAACGGCGGTTTCGTGTTGTTCACGATGCCGGGGATGGGGGACACGCCGAGCTGGGCGACGTTGATCCCGGACAGCAGGAGTGTCTGCAGCGGGGTCAGCTCCGAGAACAGCTTCTTCCCGTTGCGCATGGACGCGTTGATCGTCGCGAGCCGCGCGGCGGGGTCGGTCAGATGGGTGGCGAGGTTGCACAGCAGCGCGCCGATGTTGTTCCCCGCCGCGTCCCCGCTGTCCTTGCGCCGCAAGGAAACCGGGACCATCGCGGTCAGCGGCGCGTCGGGCAGCGCGTTCTGTTCCATCAGGTAGTCCCGCAGCGCGCCCGAGCACATCGCGAGGACGACGTCGTTGCGTGACACCCCGGCGGCGGTCGCGACCTTGCGCACGCGGTCCAGCGACCACGACTGCGCGGCGAACCGCCGTGCCCCGCCGATCGGGACGTTCAGCATCGTCTTCGGCGCCTGTGCCGGCAGCGTGAGCGTGTGCTCCTGGAACGCCTCCCGCGCCACCTTCAACGCGGCGGGCGCGATGCCGGCGAGCTGGTTGACCGTCTTCCCCATGGTCTGGAGCACCGAGGGTGACGCCTTGCCGTTGCGACCGTCGTCCGGTTTGGCCCGGCGGCCCCACGGCGGCGGGCAGTCGAGGTCGTTCGGGTCGTCCGACAGCGTGCCCTGCAGATGCCGCAGCGCCGAGACGCCGTCCATCAGCGCGTGGTGGATCTTGCTGTAGATCGCGAACCGGCCGTCCTGCAGGCCCTCGACCAGGTGGATCTCCCACAGCGGCCGGTGCCTGTCGAGCAGGGTGCTGTGCCAGCGCCCGGTGAGTTCCAGCAGCTCGCGGATCCGGCCGGGCTGGGGCAGCGCCGAATGCCGGAAGTGGTAATCGAGTTCGAGGTCGACGTCCGTCGCCCAGGCGATGTGCCCGGCGGTGTTGACCGGCCGGGCGGGACGCCGCCGGAACACCGAGCGCATGTTGTCGGAATCGAGCAGTTTCCGGCGGATGTCACGCAGGTAGTCGGGGCCGGCGTCCTCGGGTTTCTTGAACAGCTGAAGTCCGCCGACGTGCATCGGATGTTCGCGCGTTTCCACGAGAAGGAACATCGAGTCGGTCACGGGCATGAACGGCATCGTCGGGACCACCTTCCGCGCGGCGGCGTGCGAGCACGCCGGGTGCCAGAGTCTACGCACACCGAAACCACCCTCTCACGCTTTAGGGTGGCTCACATGACGATCCCGACCGATCCGAAGACGGGTGAGTTCCGTCGATCCGCCAACCATTTCGACGCGCGAGTCACCGCGGACGGCCGCGACGGCTGGCCGGTGGAGGCGGGGAGGTACCGGCTGGTGGTCAGCCGGGCCTGTCCCTGGGCGAGCCGGGGACTGGTCGTCCGGCGGCTGCTCGGCCTCGAGTCCGCGCTGAGCGTCGCCGTCGCCGACCCGATCCAGGACGACAAGAGCTGGCGGTTCACCCTCGATCCCGATGACCGGGACCCGGTGCTGGGCATCAAGTACCTGGCCGAGGCCTATCACGCGGCTGATCCGCACTACATGGGCGGGATCAGCGTTCCGGCCATTGTGGACATTCCGAGCAAGCGGCTGGTGACCAACGACTATCCGCGGATCACGCTCGATCTTTCCACCGAATGGACCAGTCTCCACCGGCCCGGCGCGCCCGACCTCTATCCCGAGCGGCTGCGCGACGAGATCGACGACGTCAACGTAGGGGTCTTCGCCGACGTCAACGCCGCCGTCTACCAGGCCGGTTTCGCGACCAGGCAGCGTGCGTACGAGGACGCGTACACCCGGCTCTTCGCCATGCTGGACGCGCTTTCCGAGCGGCTCGAAAACCAGCGTTACCTCGTCGGCGACACGATCACCGAAGCGGACATCCGGTTGTTCACCACACTCGTCCGCTTCGATCCGGTCTATCACGGGCATTTCAAGTGCAACCGGAACAAACTGACCGAACTGCCGGTGCTGTGGGCCTATGCCCGCGACCTCTTCCAAACGCCGGGCTTCGGTGACACCGTCGATTTCGACCACATCAAGCGGCACTACTACGGGGTGCACGAGCAGGTGAACCCGACGCGGATCGTCCCGATGGGACCGGACCTGTCCGGCTGGACGACCCCGCATCACCGGGAGCAGCTGGGCGGGCGCCCGTTCGGCGACGGCACGCCGCCGGGACCGCCGCCCGAGGACGAACGGATCGAGGCCACGGATGGAGTCACTTCCTGAACGTACCGACGTCGTCGTGATCGGCGGCGGCATCATCGGGGTCAGCTGCGCGTACCGGCTCGCCGCGGCAGGGGTCTCGGTGCTGCTCCTCGAACGCGACAGCCTGGGCGCGGGCTCGACGGCGAAGGCGGCGGGCGGCATCCGGTCGTCCTTCACCACCAGGGTCAACATCGAGATCGGGCTGCGCGGGCTGGCCGAGTACGCCTCGTTCGCCGAGACGTACGGCGCCGAGATCGACTTCCGCCGCGACGGCTACCTGTACCTGGTCACCGATCCCGCGGATCTGCCCGAGTTCGAACGCTGCGCCGAACTCCAGAACTCCTACGGCGTCCGAAGCCGTCTCGTCGAGCCGGCCGAAGCGCGACGGTTCTCCCCGATGATCGACACCGAAGGCGTGGTCGCGGCGCTGTGGTCGCCGGACGACGCCAAGGCCACGCCGGACTCCGCGGTCCAGGGCTACGCGCGGGCGGCCCGCGGGCACGGCGCGGTGCTGAAGACCGGTGTCGAGGTCGTCGGGATCGAACGCGACGGCGACGAGATCACCGGTGTCCGGACCGGCGACGGTCTCGTCCGGACGGACGCGGTGGTCTGCGCGGCGGGCGCGTGGTCGGGGCGGATCGGCGAGTTCGCCGGTGTCGAGCTCCCGGTGCGGCCGTTCCGGCGGCAGGTGGTGTTCACCGGACCGGTCGCGGGCCTGCCCGAATCCGTGCCGCTCACCATCGAGATGCCGTCGGCCTTCTACTTCCACCGCGAGGGTCTCGGCCTGGCGATGTCCTTCTGCGACGGTGACGGCGATCCCGGTTTCGACACCCGGTATCAGCCGGGTGACTGGTTGCCGAAGCTCGCCGAGATCGCCGCGAGGCGGGTGCCCGCCGTGCTCGAAGCGGGGATCCGCAGCGGCTGGGCCGGGCTGTACGAGGTCACCCCCGACCGCAACCAGATCGTGGGGGAAAGCGTCCAGGTATCGAGGTTCTTCTACGCGACCGGATTTTCGGGACACGGGTTCCAGATGGGCCCGGCCGTCGGGGAACTCGTGCGGGACCTCTACCTGGGGCGGGTCCCGGCCATCGACATCACCGGGCTCGACGTCCGCCGGTTCGCCGGCGACCGGGCAGCGACGAGGGAGCACAACATTGTCTGACGGGTTCATCGAGGTCACCAGCGAGGCGGAGCTGCGGGAGATCCTGCCGCCGCCGCTGGAGCGGACGGCGAACAAGGCGCGGCCCGCGCTTCACGAGATGGACCGGCGATGGCTGGCGGAGTCGCCGTTCGTGCTGATCGCGACGTCGGCGGCGGACGGCACCTGCGACGTCTCGCCGAAGGGCGACCCCGCCGGGTTCACGCTGGTACTGGACGACACGCGGATCGCGATCCCGGAGCGCCCCGGCAACCGCCGCGCGGACGGGTTCCGCAACGTGCTGTCGAACCCGCACGTCGGGTTGATCTACCTGATCCCCGGTCGCGGCGACACGCTGCGGATCAACGGCCGGGCGCGGCTGGTGCGGGAGGCGCCGTTCTTCGACGACATGATCGTGAAGGGCAACCGGCCGCGGCTCGCGCTGGTGGTCGACATCGACGAGATCTTCCACCACTGCCAGAAGGCGTTCATGCGCTCGAAGCTCTGGTCGCCCGAGAGCTGGATGCCCGACGCGATGCCGTCGAGGGCGGTCATCTCGAAGACCTTCGAGCGGCCGGAGGACAGCATCGCAGAGCTCGAGGCGTACTACGAGCCGAGCAAGTACTCGGCCGGTCTGTACTGACCTCGTGAGTGGTAAGGATGGTTCTAACCGTCCTTACCACTCACGAGGCAAGAGGTCACGGTTGCTGGATCGTTGAACGATCTGGCACTATCGACGAGGTGCCTGCACCCACCGGAGCCCAGCATCTCGTCGACGCGCTGACCGCTCTGGGGACCGAAGTCGTCTTCGGTCTCCCCGGGGTGCACAACCTGCCGTTATGGGAGGCGCTGGCCGATTCGGACATCCGGCTCATCGGGGTCCGGCACGAGCAGACGGCCGGGTACGCGGCCGACGGTTATGCCCGCGCGACGGGCAAGCTCGGCGTCGCCATGGTGACCACGGGGCCCGGCGCGGCGAACACGCTCGCCGCCGTCGGCGAGGCGATGGCGTCGGCCGCGCCGATGCTCGTCATCGCGACCGACATCCCGTCCACGCTGCGGCGGCCCGGCGTGGTTCGCGGCGTGCTGCACGAGACGTCGGATCAGCAGGCGATGTTCGCGCCGGTCACCAAGGCCGGGTTCACCGTCACGAGCGCCGACCAGGTCGCCGCCACCCTGCACCGCGCGGCCCGCCTCGCGCTCCAGCCGCAGAGCGGGCCGGTCTACCTCGGCATCCCCACCGACTTCCTGTCCGAGCGGACGCCCGCCCGTCGTCCGCCGAGGTCGCATGCCCGGCCGTCCGAGATCCCGGATCTCTCCGAGGCCGAGGCGCTGCTGGCCACCGCCGATCGGCCGCTGATCTGGGCGGGAGGTGGCGCGCTGCGTGCCGAGGCCGGTGAGGCGATCGGGAAACTCGCCGAACGGCTGGCCGCTCCGGTGCTCACCACGTTCGGCGCTCGCGGGCTCCTGCCGGTCGACCACCCCTGTCTCGCCCCGAACCCGGTGCACGCGCCCGAGGTCGGCGCGCTGTGGGACGAGGCCGACGTCGTCCTCGCCATCGGCACCGACTTCGACGGTCTGATGACGCAGAACTGGCTGATGCCGCAGCCGAAGAAGCTCGTCGCGATCAACGTCGACCCGGACGACGCGGCCAAGAACTACCAGCCGGACATCACGCTGGTCGGCGACGCCCGGGTGCTCACCGAGGCGCTGAAAGTCGAGGAACGGCCGGGTATCGCGGCGCTCGTCGGCAGGCTCGCCAAGGTCTCCGCCCGGGTCCGGCGGCGGATCAAGGAAGAGGAGCCGCAGGCCGCGGACCTGCTGTCCACTTTGGACGAAGTGCTGCCGCAGGACGCCGTCGTGGTCGCGGACATGTGCGTCGCCGGGTACTGGATCGGCGGGTTCCACCGCGTCCGCGCCCCGCGCAAGCTCGCGTATCCGATGGGCTGGGGCACCCTGGGCTACGGCTTCCCCGCCGCGCTCGGAGCCGGTGCCGCGGGCACCGGCCGCGCGATCTGCGTCAGCGGTGACGGCGGATTCCTGTTCGGCTGCGGTGACCTCGCCACGCTGGCGCAGGAGCAGTTGCCGGTCACGGTGATCATCGTCGACGACGGCGGGTACGGAATGCTCCGCTACGACCAGGATCGCGCGGGCCTGCCGCGCCGGGGCGTCGACTGGGACAGCCCCGATTTCGTCGGTCTCGCCCGGTCCTTCGGGGTCCACGCGGACCGCGTCTCCGGTTTCGGGCGCGCGTTCCGCCGGTTGCTCGGCGAGTTCGTCGAGTCCGACGAGCCGAACGTGCTGGTCGTCCGCGCGAAGATGGCGCCGCCGCTCAACACGTCTCCGCGTTGGTATCGCAAGGGTTCTTCGTGACCGGGCTCCGCGTCGGCGTGGACATCGGCGGCACGTTCACCGATCTCTGCGTGCTCGACGAAACCGGTGTCGTCGCCGTCGGCAAGGTCCTGACGACGCACGACGAGCCCGCTCGCGCCGTCGAAGAAGGCATGAGGAGGACACTCGCCGTCGCCGGGCTGGACGCGGCCGACGTCGAGCAGTTCGTGCACGGCACGACGCTGGTCACGAACGCGCTGATCGAACGCAAGGGATCGCGGACCGCGCTGCTGGCGACCGCCGGTTTCCGTGACGTGCTGGAGATGCGGCGCGAACATCGGTACGAACTGTACGACCTGCTCATCGAGCTCCCCGCCCCGCTGGTCCCGCGCCATCTGCGCTTCGACGTCCCCGAGCGGATCCTCGCCGACGGAACCGTCCACACAGGACTGGACGAGGAGTACGTCGCCCGTCTCGGCCGCGAGCTCGACGCCCGCGGGATCGACGCGGTCGCGATCTGTTTCCTGCACGCCTTCACGAATCCCGCGCACGAACGGCGGGCCGCCGAGATACTCCAGGACGTCGCGCCGAGGCTGCGGATCGCGCTGTCCAGCGAGGTCGTCCCCGAGATCCGCGAGTTCGAACGCGCGTCCACCACGGTCGCGAACGTCTACGTCCAGGACCTCACCGAGCGCTATCTGCGCGATCTGGAACGGCGCCTGCGCGCGGTGGGCGTGCGCCCGTCGCCGCACATCATGCTGTCCAACGGCGGGATCGCGACCGTCGACACGGCCGCGCGCTATCCGATCCGCATTCTCGAATCCGGCCCGGCAGGCGGGGCGCTGGCCGCGTCCGCGATCGGTTCCGCGGCCGGTGTCGAGGATCTGCTGGCCTTCGACATGGGCGGCACGACGGCGAAACTGTGCATGATCTCCGGCGGCTCGCCGCTGGTGACGCACGAGTTCGAGGTCGACCGGAAGTACCGGCTGCTGCCGGGATCGGGGCTGCCGGTCAAGGTGCCCGTCACCGACATGATCGAAATCGGGGTCGGCGGTGGCTCGATCGCCCGTATCGACGCGCTCGGCCTGCTGACCGTCGGCCCGGATTCGGCGGGGTCCGAGCCCGGCCCGGTCTGCTACGGCCGGGGCGGCACCGAACCGACCGTGACCGACGCCGACCTCGTGCTCGGCTATCTGGATCCCGGCTACTTCCTCGGCGGCGGAATGACTTTGGACGCCGAGGGCGCGCGTGAGGCGATCCGTTCGAAGATCGCCGGACCGCTCGGCGTCAGTGTCGAAGAGGCCGCCTGGGGTATCCACACGAGCGTCAACGAAGACATGGCCAACGCCGCGCGTGTCCACGCCGTCGAGCGTGGCAAGGATCCGGCGAAGCTGCCGATGTTCACTTTCGGTGGGGCCGGGCCGGTGCACGGCGTCGGGGTGGCGCGGGCGCTCGGCGCACCCGAGGTGGTCGCCCCGCCCGCGGCCGGAGTGCTGAGCGCGGCGGGATTCCTCACCGCGCCGCTGGCCTTCGACTTCGTCCGCTCGGCGCGCTCGGCGGTTCTCGATCTCTCGTGGGAACAGGTCGACACGCTGTTCGCCGAGATGGAGGCCGAGGGCGCGGAACTGCTGGAGAAGTCCGGTGTGGACGGTGCGAAGGTGACGCATCGCCGGATCGCCGAGATGCGGTATTCCGGTCAGGGCTACGAGATCCGCGTGCCGGTCGAACCGGGGAACTGGCCGGATTCGCTGGTCGACGCGTTCACCGAGACCTATCGGACGCTGTACCGGCGGACCGGGCCGGACGTCGCGATCGAGGTACTCAACTGGCGGGTCGTTTCCAGCGGTCCGGTACCCGAGGTCACCTTGAAACTCGCGGGCGCGGTGGCCGAAGGCGACGCACGCAAGGGGAGTCGTCCGGCATACTTTCCCGCCGAAGGTGGATTTGTCGACACGGCGGTGTTCGACCGGTACCGGCTCGAGCCGGGTGATCGTGTCGAAGGACCGGCCATCGTCGAGGAGCGCGAGTCCACTGTGGTCGTTCCGCCGGGAGCTCACTGCGTGGTCGGCGATGATGCCGGCCTGGTGGTGACGGTATGAGCGTCGACCCGATCCTGGTGGGTGTGCTGGGAAACCGGCTGCACTCGATCCTCGCGGAGCAGCAGAACGCGCTCGTCAACACCGCGTTCTCGTCCGTGGTGCGGGAATCGCTCGATCTCGCCTGCGCGGTGTTCGACTCGCGTGGCGAGATGATCGGCCAGTCCGTCGGCGGGACCCCCGGCCACATCAACGCGATGGCGACCGGGATGCACCACTTCGTCGCCGCGTACCCGCCGGAGACCCTCGCGCCGGGCGACGTCCTGCTCACCAACGACCCGTGGCAGACGGCGGGGCAGATCAACGACATCACCGTCGCCACGCCGGTGTTCCTGCGGGGACGGCTGGTCGCGTGGTTCGCCTCCTGTTGCCACGCCCCGGACATCGGCGGACGGCTGGTTTCGGCCGAGGCCAATGAGGTCTTCGAGGAGGGCCTGCGCCTGCCGATCATGAAGTTCCTCCGCGCGGGCGTGGTCAACGCGGATCTCGAACTGCTGATCCGCGCGAACGTCCGCACCCCGGAGGAGACCCTCGGCGATCTGTACGCCCAGGTCACCGGAAACGAGGTCGGCGCCGCCAGCCTGGTGCGGCTGCTGGAAGAATTCGGGCTGGACTCGCTCGACGACGTCGCCGCCGAGATCATGAACCGCTCCGAGCGGGCGTTGCGGGACGCGCTGGCGAAACTGCCGGACGGCACGTACACCAGCGAACTGGTGACCGACGGATTCGACGACGAAGAGGTCGTCCTCAAGGTCGCCGTGACCATCGACGGCGACGAGATCCACCTCGACTTCGGCGGATCGTCGCGGCAGAGCCGTCGCGGGATCAACGTCGTCCTCAACTACACCCGTGCGTACGCCTCGTTCGCGGTCAAGGCGGCCATTTCCCCCGAGGTGCCGCACAACGCGGGCTCGTTCCGTCCGGTGCACGTCACCGCTCCCGAGGGTTCGGTGCTCAACTGCGCGCCGCCCGCGCCGGTCGCGTCCCGGCATCTGATCGGGCACTTCCTGCCGTCGCTGCTGATCACCGCGCTGCACGAGGCGTTGCCGGGCAACGCTTTGGCGCACAGCGCGGACGCGTTGTGGATGACGATCTGGCGCGGGACCGACGCCGGGGGCGGCGAGTTCATGCTCAACGTCTTCCAGACCGGCGGGATCGGCGCGAGGTCCACAAAGGACGGCCTCAGCACGACGGGATTCCCGAGCGGGCTGCGGTCCACGCCGACGGAGGTCATCGAGACGATGGCGCCGCTGGTCCAGCGCGAACGAGTGCTGCGAGTGGACTCCGGTGGCGCCGGGCGGCGGCGCGGCGGCCTCGGCCAGCGCACGTCGATGGCGGCACGCGGCGAGATTTCCTGGAGTGTCAACGGGAACATCGACCGGGTGCGCCGTCCCGCGTCCGGTGTGGACTCGGGACACGAGGGGGCTGTCGGCCGGTTCGGGCTCTCCGACGGAGCGGACCTGCCGTCGAAGAGCCGGGTGAACCTGCGGCCGGACGACGTCGTCGACGTGATCCTGCCCGGCGGCGGCGGATACGGCGACCCGTTCGAACGGGAGCCGGAGGCCGTGCTCGCCGACGTCGTCGATGGCTACGTCTCGGTGGAAGCGGCGCGCGAACTGTACGGCGTCGAGGTGACGTATCACGGAGAACCCGGGGCTTTGGTGCGGCTTCCGGAGGACTACACAGCGGTTTCGTCGAGAGGGAGGAAATGAGCATGGGTCGGCTGGCAGGCAAGGTCGCGGTGGTCTTCGGCGGCGCGAGGGGCATCGGTCTCGCCACCGTGAAGGAGTTCGTCGCCGAGGGGGCGACCGTGTTCTCCAGTGACATCCGCGAGCCCGCCGAGGCCGTCGAAGGCGCCGCACACTCCCTTGTGGACGCCACCGACGAGGGACAGGTCGACGAGTTCGTGCGCGGGGTGCTGGCCGGAACCGGCCGGATCGACGTGCTGTTCAACAACGTCGGCATCCACCTCGGGAAAGCCCTGTCCGACACCACGCTGGCGGAATTCGACAACATCTTCGCGCTGAACGTGCGGGCCGCCTTCCTCGGCATCCGGGCGGTGCTGCCGCACATGATCGCCCAGAAGGCGGGCAGCATCGTCACGACGTCGTCCAACGGCGGCGTGATGGGCCGCCCCGGCGACCCGGTGTACAACGCGACCAAACACGCGCTGGTCGGCCTGACGAAGTCGATCGCCGTCGCGCACGCGCACCAGGGGATCCGCGCGAACACGGTCAACCCGGGCGCGATCGACACCGACATGCTGCGCGGCACACTCGCGTCGCCGGAAGATTTCGAGGCGAAACAACACCAGCTGACCGCGAGCACGCCCGCCGGACGGGTCGGCGAGGCGTGGGAGGTCGCGAAGGCGGTCGTCTTCCTGGCGAGCGACGAATCGAGGTTCGTCAACGGGGTCGCGCTCCCGATCGACGGCGCCAAGGCCGCCGGTGCCATGCCGGGCAACCGGTACAGTCTCGACTTCGAACTCGGCGTCAGGTAACGCAGTGTCCACTGTGGATGCCGAGGAGACACTTGCCCGCGACAGGCCACTGCTCGAACGAAGCGGGACAGCGGAACGGGTCGCCGAGATCCTGCGCCAGCGCATCACCGAAGGCGTCTTCCCGCCGGGGTCGAGGCTTTCCGAACCGTCGATCAGCGCCGCGCTGGGCGTTTCGCGCAATACCCTGCGGGAGTCTTTCCAGCTGCTGGCGCACGAACGGCTGGCGGTGCACGAACTCAACCGCGGCGTGTTCGTGCGGGAGCTGACCGCGCAGGACATCTCGGATCTCTACGTCATGCGGCGGGTCACCGAATGCGGCGCGCTGCGGCGCGCGTCTGAAATGTCCACTGTGGATCTCTCCGCCGTCGCACTCGCGGTGCGCGAAGGCCGTGCCGCGGCCGACGAAGGCGACTGGCAGGCTGTCGGGACCGCGAGCATCGCGTTCCATCAGGCACTCGGCGATCTGGCCGGCAGTGAACGGGTCAGTGCGACCATGCGGCAGGTGCTGGCGGAGACGCGGCTCTTCTTCGTGCTGGCCGAGAACACGCGCGCGTTCTTCGAGCCGTTCCTGGTGCGGCACGAGCGGATCCTGCGGGATCTGGAGCGAGGGCGGTTCGGGCCCGCGGAGACGGCGCTGGAGAAGTACCTGCGGGATGCTGAGAAGCAGCTTCTGGCCGCTTATGACCGGCGGGGTTGAGCCTCGGGGCGTGCAATGAAAGTCCCCTTCATTGCAAATTTTGCAATGAAGGGGACTTTCATTGCACACGCGTCAGCAGTTCAGAGCGGCACCGGCCCAGTCCGCGTGATCGGAATCGACCCCGTCGCCGCCGTCGGTGACGACAAGGTCGAGCACCTGCACCCCGCTCAACGGCACGGAAAGCGTCTGCGCCGCCTGGCCGCGCTTGAGCACACCGGTGTTCGCCAGCCGCTTGCCGTCGCCGAGGACCTCGAACGCCACGCTACCCCCGGCCTTCTCGTCGTCGACGCCGACGGACGAAGCGAACGACGCGCAGCCGCCGCCGAGGTAGAGCCGGACCTTGGACGGCGCGTGGACGCCCAGCCCGTCGTCGTAGGTCACCCCGCCGATGCTCATCTTGTGGCCGTCACCGGCACTCGATTCGCCGTTGCTGGTCCCGCGCTCCACCGGTCCGTAGCCGTTGTCCGCCGTCATGAACGCCACCTTCGAGAGCGCGTCCGTCCCGGCGGCAGGGGGTTTCACAAGGGGAGCACTGCCGTTCATGGACAACGATCGCGCCCCGGATGACGTCCGATAGTCGATCCGCCCGGAGACCTCGACATGGTCACCGGAGGGAGACGACGGGCGCACGGTCCAGGTGCGCTCCCACGACTTTCCCGGTGCGACAGCGGGAATCCGTGCTTCGGTGCCGCCGTCCGGTTTCCAGCCCGCGCCGACGGTGAGCTTCACCCTGCCCTCGGTCAGCGGCGTCCTGCCGTCGTTGAACACCTGCAGTGTCGTGGTGAACGGCTTGTCAGTGGCGGCGTATTCGGGCGACCGCAAGGAAAGTGTCGTATGCGGCGCGGCCTTCGGGCGGCTCGACGGCCAGACCCGGAAGACCGCGGAACCGTGGCCGGGCAGCCCCGCCCGCAGGATTCCGGCGGACTCGGTTTCGTCGCCGGTCCACAGGTCCCGGACCCGGTAGCCGGACGAGGCCGGGGCGCCGATCTCCCGGGCGGTGGCGGACAGGGCCGACGGGGCGCCACCGCGATTGAACAGGACGACGACGTTCGAGCCGTCGGACATCGGCTTGGCCCAGACCTCGGTGTCGCCGTCGTCGCGGACCTTGCGGCCCTGCTTGCCGCCCCAATCCTGGTTGACCGCGAGAAGGTCCTTGTTCAGCAGGATCTTCTTGGTCGCGCCGGACATCGAGCGCAGGTCGTTGCCCGCCAGCAGCGGGGCGTTGAGCAGTGACCAGAGCGCGAAGTGGGAGCGGTACTCCGTGTCGGTCATGCCGCCGTTGCCGACTTCGAGCATGTCCGGGTCGTTCCAGCCGCCGGGCCCGGCATAGCCTTCCAGGCCGACCTGCTGGTCGAGGAGGTTCGTCATGCTCGACCAGGTGTCACTGATGTCGCCGGTGGTGCGCCACAACTGCGCCCCCGCGCCCTTGCCCCACTCCCAGGGCTTGTTCTCGCCCCATTCGCAGAGGGCGTAGACGATCGGGCGGCCGGTCTTCTTCAGTGCCTCGCCCATTTTCGTGTACCGCTCCAGCGCGGGACGGCCCTGGTTGTGGCAGTTGTCGTACTTGAGGTAATCGACTCCCCAGTCCGCGAAGGTCCGCGCGTCGACCTCTTCGTGATCGAGCGAGCCCGGCATGGTCCGCGCGCAGGTTTCCGTGCCGGCGCTGGTGTAAACGCCGAGCTTCAAGCCCTTGCCGTGCACGTAGTCGGCCAGCGCCTTGATGCCGCTGGGAAACCGGGTCCGGTGCGGTGCGTACTTCCCGTCGGGGGTGCGGTTCTTCTCGGCCCAGCAGTCGTCGAGGTTGACGTACTGGTAGCCGGCGGCCTTCATCCCCGACGTCACCATCGCGTCGGCGGTTTCCCGGATCAGCTGTTCGGTGATGTCGCAGCCGAACTTGTTCCAGCTGTTCCAGCCCATCGGCGGTGTCGCGACCGGTGGCGGGCTTTCGACGGCCGCCACCGGAACGGCGCAGAGGGCGGTGAGCGTGCAGGCGGCGGCGAGCGCGCCAGCGAGACGACGCATAAGTTCCTCCCAGAATGCTCAACTTTGAACAAACTCACTCATCAAACAACAGGATCAGCCAGTGCTGGTCAAGAGCCGTTGGGATGGTGTTGGAAATTCACCGGAGGTTGCGGCGACAGACCGGACAGGTCCGCGGCGCGAACTGTGCACGATGGAGTGTTCGCGTCGCGGCCGGATCCGGGTGAGGATGGGGACACGGACTCGAGGAGGAAGATCATGGTGTCGTCGGCATCCGCGCACAATCCGCTGTGGCATCCCTTCGCGGACATGGGAGCGGTCGACGGCGACCGGCTGGTCATCGCCCGCGGTGAGGGTTCCTATGTCTGGGACGACGAGGGAAAGCGCTACTTCGACGCGACGGCGTCGCTCTGGTACGCGAACTTCGGCCACGGACGCGAGGAGATCGCGGTGGCCGTCGCGGACCAGCTGCGGACGCTCGATTCGTACAACCTGTTCGGCTACAACGCCAACGAGCCCGCGCTGAGGCTCGCCGAGCGCGTCTCCGCGCTGGCGCCGGAACCGGGCTCGAAGGTGTTCTTCGGTTCGGGCGGCGGCGACGTCATCGACACCGCGGTCAAGATCGCCCGGGCGCATTTCGCGCATACCGGACGCCCGGAGAAGGTGCACGTGATCGGGCGGGTGCAGGGGTATCACGGCACGCACGGCTTCGGTACGGCCGTCGGCGGCATCGCGGCCAACGCCACGGGCTTCGGGCCGTTGCCGGGCGACATCTCGCACGTGCCGTACGACAGCGCGGAAGCGCTCGAAGCGGAGATCCGGCGCGTCGGGCCGGAGCGGGTCGCGGCGTTCTTCTGCGAACCGGTGATCGGCGCGGGCGGGGTCCTGCTGCCGCCGGACGGGTACATCGAGGCGGTCGCCGGGATCTGCCGCAAGCACGGCGTGCTGTTCGTCGCCGACTGTGTGATCGCCGCGTTCGGGCGGCTGGGGACCTGGTTCGGGATCGACCGGTGGGACGTGAAGCCCGACATGATCACCACCGCGAAGGGCATCACCGGCGGGACGATCCCGCTGGGCGCGCTGATCGTCGCGCCGCGGGTGGCCGAGCCGTTCTTCACCGGGAAGCCGGGCGCGCCGGTGCTGCGGCACGGCGCGACCTACGCGGGACATCCGGTCGCCTGCGCCGCGGGGAACGCGACGCTGGACATCTACGAGCGTGACGGGCTCATCCCGCGCGGGCGCGAACTGGAGAAGCCGTTGGCGGACGCGCTTTCCGGGCTGGCTTCGCATCCGCTGGTCGCGGAGGTCCGGGCCGGGCTGGGGTTCCTCGGCGCGGTGGAACTCAAGGCCGATTTCCTCGCGTCCGACGCCGGCGCGCCGAACCGGTTGCAGCGGACGGCGCGGGAGGAGGGCGTCCTCGTGCGGAACCTGGCCAAGGGGATCGCGGTCTCGCCGCCGCTGATCGCCGGGGAGGCCGAACTGGACTTGCTCACCACGGCTCTGCCACGTGCGCTGGACCGGCTGGTCTAGGCACGCGACTTCACTGGGAGGGCCGTATGGCCGAGTTGAGCGAGCAGGTCCGTGACCGGGTCGCGGCGCCGAACTTCTGGCATCTGGCCACGGTGAACCTCGACGGTTCGCCCCAGGTGTCGCCCATGTGGATCGACGTCGAAGGCGACCACATCGTGTTCAACACCGCCGTCGGCCGGGTGAAGGAAGAGAACCTGCGCCGCGATCCGCGCGTGTCGCTGTCGTGCGTGGACGCGGACAATCCCTACGACCGGGTCGTGATCCATGGCCGGGCAGTCGAGTTCGTCGAGGGTGACGAGGCGGACCGCTGCATGGACCGGCTGGCGAAGAAGTACGTCGGCACCGATCACTACGAATGGCGGATTCCGGGGGAACGGCGAGTCAAGATCCTGGTCGAGCCGGACCGGGTTCGGCACGTCGTCGGCGTCGAGCCCTTCCGGCGCGGAATCCTGCCCGAGGCCTGAGGCGGGGGGCCTGCGCAAGTCCGTGAAGGCCTCCTTGAGGGACCCAGGGTCCCTCAAAGGTCCCCTCACTCGGCCCGAGGCGCACCCTCCACGACGATGCCGCGTGAAGGGGGCCTTCACGTACTTCAGGCGACCAGGTACCGAACCGTGGAGGGTCTCGTGAGTGGTGGGGGAGGGTGGGAACATCCTCCCCACTCCCGAGGACGCGGATCACCTCGACAAGACCCTGAAGCAACGAAGGGGGATTTTATTGTGAAAGTCCCCCCTAAAGGTCCC
>NZ_JBVILA010000001.1:1104518-1117180 GCF_055580625.1 Amycolatopsis sp. NPDC031561
TGGATGTGTCGGTGGGGGGGTTCTCTGAGGGCGGGGGGGGGGAGCGGGGGGGGGGGGGGGGGGTTTGGGGGGGGGGGGGGGGGGGGAAAACCCCCCCCCCCCCCCCCCCGAGGCCGCGGCTCACCTCGACAGGCCTCGGACGCAATGAAGGGGACTTTCATGGCGAAATTCGCCATGAAAGTCCCCTTC
Organism: Amycolatopsis sp. NPDC031561; assembly: GCF_055580625.1. Classification (NCBI taxonomy): domain Bacteria; kingdom Bacillati; phylum Actinomycetota; class Actinomycetes; order Pseudonocardiales; family Pseudonocardiaceae; genus Amycolatopsis; species Amycolatopsis sp. NPDC031561. Next base: position 1,104,708 of record NZ_JBVILA010000001.1, read on the forward strand.
ATGTCACGCCTCGCGACGTGCACGAGGGCTCGCGCTCGGTCATGAAGGGCATAGCCGACGGGACCAGGTCCCTTCATGACACCCCCAGTGCGACGGGCCCGCGTGGGCCCGCCTCAGCAGAGGCGGAGTTCGTCGCCCTCGTTGTCCGCGGTGGTGATCCACGCGAACGGTCCGGGTGTCACCTGGAGGTCATCCGCCATACCGGCACATTGACCACCCGCCCCGACATTTCCGGGAGCTCATACCCGCTGACCACGGTGAACCGCCATTTGTCGACCCCGCCGCCGATGATCTCGGCGTAGCGGCGGGCGCCGTCCGCGTTGGCGAAGCGCACCTGCTGGCCGTTGGTGAGATGGGTGATCTTGACCGCCATCCGTGTCTCCTCTGCTCCGGTGCCGGCCCGCGGAGCTTCCCCCTCCGGGGCCGGCGCGGACAGTAGAACACATGTTCGATAGTCGTGGCCAACCGAACCCCCCGCGCGGGTCATCGCCGCATGGTCACCCTCGGCCACACGTCCAGCCCACGGGCGATTTCGTGCTCCCGGATCGCTCGCAGGCCGTCGGTGAGGTCTTCCTCGCCGAGTGTCGCGAAGCCGAGCCGGGCGTAGTACGGCGCGTTCCACGGCACCTCGGCGTACGTCGTCAGCGTGAGTCCCGCGAGCCCCTCGCGCGAGGCCCATTCCGCGGCGTGCTCGATCAGCCGCCGTCCGAGACCCTGCCGTGCGTGGTCCGGATGGACGGACACCTGCTCGACATGGCCGTAGCCGTCGACGACCTCGGCGAGCAGGTACGCCATCGGGCCGTCGCCGGTGTCGCAGACCCAGGCGCGGCCCGCGCGCTGATAGGCCGCAAGGTCCTCGAGTGACGGCGGATCGTCGTCGGCGATCGCGGCCATGCCGAGGGCGCGGAACGGCTCGCCCGCGGCGCGCTCGATGTCTTGGAGCCTTGGCAGGTCTTCGGGTACCGCTGGTCGGATCACAGTCGAGTTCTACCCCGGCGCCGGGGCGGGCGCGCGCGAATTACCGCCGCGTCAGAGGGAAAACGACGAAACGGCCCGGTGGATCCGGCTCGCGTACGACTGGAGCGCGACGATGGCGGCCCGTTTCGCGTCGTCGCTGATCCGGGTCGCGGGGGCGGCGAGGCTCAGCACCGCGGGCCGGTGCCCGGTGCTCGGGATCGGCACCGAACACGACCAGACGCCGTCGTCCAGTTCGCCCCAGCTGACCGAATACCGGTTGATACCCGCGCGTTTGACCTCTTCCCGCACGGTCGGCCCGCGACGCTGGACGATCGACGAAAGCCGCCGTTCCCGTTCGCCTTCCGGCAGCATGGCGAGCAGCATCTTGCCCGACGCGCCGGCGCCGAGCGGGACGGAATGGCCTGGCTGGAAGGTGAAGCGCATCGCGCGCTCGCATTCGACGCGGTCCGCGCAGACCGCGGAATCGCCGAAATGCTGGAACAGCAGGACCGTCTCGCCGAGGTCGCGAGCGGCCTCCTCCATCGCCGGGCGCGCCAGCCGGGCGAGGTCGTTGGCGAGCTGCGCGGCCCGCGCGAGCGGCATCACCTGGCTCGTCACGTGATAGCGCCCGGTCTTGCCCTCCTCCAGCAGCTGGAGTTCCTTCAGTAGTGCGACATAGCGATACGTCGTGGCGACCGGGGTGCCGATCCTCGCGGCGAGTTCGGCGACGCTCGCGTCCCAGCGGCGTTCGGAAAACGACAGCAGCAGCTGCAGGACTTTGCGTGAGCTGCTGGCGCCGGGGGTGCGTTTCGGGGGAGCGGTGGTGTCCAGGGATCGTGCGGCAGGCGTCATCTCGACCTCTCGCCGGGGCAATCACAAAGAGTCAAGAAAGTAGCACATTGTGTGAATTGCGGACCAGGGACTTTGGTCCACGAACAAACGGACTTCTTGCTAGGTTCGGACCATGGAAAAGCCATTGGCCGGCAAGATCGCGTTGGTCGCGGGGGCGACCCGCGGAGCCGGGCGGGGAATAGCGGTCCAGCTGGGGGCCGCGGGCGCGACCGTTTACGTGACCGGTCGCAGCACCGGTTCCCGGAGATCCGAAATGAACCGCCCGGAGACGATCGAGGAGACCGCGGCGCTCGTCGACGAGGCGGGCGGGCGCGGCATCGCGATCGGTGTAGACCATTTGGAGGCCGACGAGGTCCGCGAGCTGGTGGAACGGATCGACACCGAACAGGGCGCGCTGGACGTCCTGGTCAACGACATCTACGGCGCACCCATCGAATGGGGCAAGACGGTCTGGGAGTCCACTTTGGACACCGGATTGCGGACGCTGCGGCTCGCCATCGACACCCATGCCATCACCAGCCATTTCGCGCTTCCGCTCATGATCAGGAAACCGGGGTCGCTGGTCATCGAGGTCAACGACGGCACCACCGGGTACAACTCGGGGAACTACCGCGTTTCGTTCTTCTACGACCTCGCCAAGACCGCGGTGAACCGGATGGCGTTCGCCCTCGCCCACGAATTGGAACCGCATGGCGGTACCGCGGTGGCGGTCACGCCGGGCTGGCTCCGTTCGGAAGCGATGCTCGACGCTTATCAGGTCACCGAAGAGAATTGGCGGGACGCGACGAAGGTGCAGCCGCATTTCGCCATTTCTGAAAGCCCGGCGTTCGTCGGCAGGGCTGTCGCGGCGCTGGCCAGCGACGCGGAAGTCGCCCGCTGGAACGGGAAATCGTTGTCCAGCGGCGAATTGGCGAAGGATTACGGATTCACCGACCTCGACGGCAGCCGCCCCGACTGCTGGCGTTATCTCGTCGAGGTCCAGGATCCGGGCAAACCGGCGGACGTCACCGGTTACCGCTGAGCCTCCCGCCGCAGGAACGGCGTGAGCAGGCCGGGCGCGGCCTGCTCCGCCATCGCCAGCCCGGCCGATTCGCCGACGTCGACCACCTGATAGCCGCCCCGGCCCGCCGCGATCGGGGCGGTCACGGTGATCAACCCGCCGCGGCGCTGGAAGAACGAGCGGCTGATGACGATCCCGGTAAGCCCTTCGCGCCGGATCGCCACCGTCGCCCGCGCCAGCGAACCGGAGCGGCTGACCAGATACCGGCCGACGATCGCGTGGCCGAGGTTGCGGTAGCCGTCCCAGCCGACGAGCACGGCGAACGGCACCAGCCCGAGCGCGACCTGCCACATCCAGGCCGGCAGGAAATCGATCCACGCCAGGCCGAACAGTGCCGCCGCCAGGATCAGCACGCCGACGACGGCCCGGGTGAGCCGCCTGGTGAGCGCGCGCCGCGGATGCCGGTTCAGCGGCACGGTGGCCGGGTCGAAGTTCTCCCGCAGTACCTTGGCCGCGACCTCGTGGACCCGGCCGACGGGCGCGGGCGGCAGCAGCAGACCGCCGCCCTTGTCCCCGCCTTTGCCCTCGCGCAGCCCGCCCGCGATCGCGGTGAGCCGCGCCCCGCCCGCGATCCGCAGCGGCAGTGGTTCCTTCACCTCGACGCCGCGAAGCCTGTCCTCTTCGATCGACACCGAACGCGTGGTGATCAGCCCGCGCCGGACGTGCAGGGTGCCTTCGGTCTCCCGGGTGAGCTTGAAGTTCCAGAACGACAGCACGTAGCCGCCGACGGAAAGCAGCGAGACGAGCACCAGCAGGCCGACCGCCGCGACGACGACGATCAGCCACACCGCGGTGTTCGCCAGATCGTCCATGAGGTCCCGCAGCGGCCCGACGTTCTCCGGGTCGATGTTCAGCTGGTGCGCGAAATGCCAGACCGCGGCGAACACCGCGCCCACCACGGCGAGCCCGGACAGCGTGAACGGCGCGTACCGCACCCACTTCCGGTCGACCTCCGCCACGATCTGCTCCGGCGGCGGCGCGGACTCGGTTTCGGCGGCGACTTCCTTGCGGTGCAAGAGAACCGTGCGCAGCCGGTGTGCTTCGGTCGCGCTGACGGCGTCGAGGACGAGCTGGTCGCTGCCCGCGCCCTGGACGGCCGAATGCCGTCCGGTGCCGATGCGCACGGCGCTGAGGGAGAACAGGCGGTGCTTCGGTTCCGAGGTGACGTCGACCGTGCGGACGCGGTCGAGCGGGATCGCGCGGTGTTTGCGCAGCAACAGCCCGGTGGTCCATTCCACCTGGCCGTCGGCGATGCGATAGCGGGACGTGAGCACGTGCGAGATGCCGACGAGCACGGTCAGCGCGGTGACGCCCAGCCCGATCCACTCCCAGCCGTTGCCCTGGCCGAGGAGCACCGTCCCGATCAGCACCGGCAGCGATTTGACGACGTCGAGCACCGGCCGGATCAGCAGCATCCGGCGGTCGAGGCGGTGCCACTGATCGATGGCGGGCCCGGGTGGTGCCTCGGTGCTCATGTCGCGTCACCGGGGGTGGCCTGCGTGGTCTTCGTGAGTTCCGCGGCGAGTGCCAGCGCGTCGGCGTGGTCGAGACCGGCGATCTTGACCGGGCCCGCGGCCGACGCCGTCGTCACGGTGATCTTCGCCAGTTTGAACAACTGCTCGACCGGGTCGCGTTCGATGTCGACGGTCTGGATCCGCGAGATCGGCGCGATCCGCCAGTCCTGTTTGAGCCAGCCTTCCTGGGTGTACACGGCCTCGCCGGTGACCTCCCAGCGGTGGATCCGGTAGCGCCACTGCGGCATGACCAGGAGGTGTAGGGGGCCGAGCACGCACGAGATCGTCAGCGTGACCGTGAGCCACGTCGGCGGGTCGTTGCTCGTGAGCACGAACACCGCCTGCACGCCGATGAGCACCGCCCAGCCGACCGCGGCCCACACCGTCCAGTACCCGATGGCACGACGGCTGACCCGGTTGGCGGGTGGGCGCAGGGTGAGCCGCTCGGGCGGTGCTGTCTCTTCTGTCACCTCTTCAGCGTGCACCACCCCGGCGCGGATCGCCCACGACACCTGTCACGGACCGATAGGATCTCGGCCACCATCGGCGGAATGGATGCCCCCTATCGGGGCGTTGCCACCTGTAGACGGTTGTACGCACGAAACCTGGAGGATCTGGTGGCGCTGGACCCGGAAGACCTGTACGAGGTGGACTCGGACGTCCCTGACCTCGGCGGGGCCGTGCTCCTGCACTACTTCGACGGGTTCATGGACGCGGGGTCGGCCGGCAAACTCGTCGCCGAGCACCTCCTGAACTCGTCCGAACGGCGCGTGATCGCGCGGTTCGACGTCGACCGCCTCATCGACTACCGCTCGCGCCGCCCGACGATGACCTACTCCATCGACCACTGGGAGGCCTACGACGCCCCCGAACTGGTCGTCCACCTGCTGCACGACGCTGACGGCGTGCCGTTCCTGCTGCTCACCGGCCCGGAACCGGACCACGACTGGGAGCGGTTCTGCGCGGCCGTGCGGGCGCTGGTCGAACGCTGGGACGTCCGGCTCACCACCGGTTTCCACGGCATCCCGATGGGCGCGCCGCACACCCGCCCGCTGGGCGTGACAGCACACGCGACGCGGGACGAGCTGGTCGGCGAACACCGGCCGCTGCCCAACCGGATGCAGGTGCCGGGCAGCGTCGCCGGGCTGCTGGAGTTCCGCTTCGGCGAGTGGGGGCACGACGCGTCCGGATTCGCCGCGCACGTGCCGCACTACCTGGCGGACTCGACGTACCCGAGCGCCGCGCTGCACCTGCTGGAGGCCGTCGCCGAGTCGACCGGGCTGAACCTGCCGGACGGCGATCTGCGGGAGGCCTCGCAGGAGGCGGAGGCCGAGATCGCGCGCCAGGTCGCCGGGTCGGAGAAGGTCGCCGACGTCGTGCGCGCGCTGGAGCAGCAGTACGACACCTTCATGGAGGCGTCCAGCAAGGAAAGCCTGCTCGCGGAGTCGGTGGAGCACATGCCGACCGCGGAGGAGCTGGGGTCGCAGTTCGAGCGGTTCCTCGCCGAGCAGAACGGTGGCGACACCCCGGAGCGCTGAGCGGGAGACCGCTCGTGAGTGGTGAGGGCGGTTCTGGTGGACCTGTATTTGCCTACCCACTGGATTCGGTGTCATCTGGTGGGCTTGTAGGGCTTGTTCTGGATGGCGTTGTGGGCGAGTGGGGAGGATTGGGGACGTTGACCGTCTCAAATCTTCCCCGCTCGGCTGCCGTCCGCGGGGTTGTGGGGTGGCATGGTCTTGATCGGCGGAGGATCGGGGATGTTGAGTGTCTCCGATCCTCCGTTGATCAAGCTCCGAGACCGCGTCGACATCCGGGCGCACGCGTGAGCCGCAATCCGGTAGTGGTCAGGTGGCCGCGTGAACCGAGTGTGGAGGATTCAGGACGTTGAACGTCCCGAATCCTCCACACTCGAACGTGTCGTCGCGGACACTCCACATTCACCCTGGTCACGCGTAGGCAGGCAAATACCGGTCCGTTCCAACCGTCCTTACCACTCACGAGGCAGGTCAGGGCAGGTTGAGCGAAGCGAGCACGCCCCAAGTGCTCTCCAGCCCGCCCGAGCTGCCGACCCCGGAGGTCAGCACGCCCGGCGTCCCGGGAACGGCGGCGAACCCGAGGATCGAACTGCCTTCGGCCCGCTCGGCCACCTCCGGCGGCAGCGCGTCCTTCCGCCATTCGATCCCGTTCCACACGGACATCAGGATGTGGGCGTCACCGGGCACCCAGCCCGCGGTCCACAGCTTTCCGGAGCCATCGAGCGCGGCCGCGTTGATCTCGTCGAACGGGCCGGACGGCAGGGAGCTCCACTTCTGCCCGTCCCAGCGGGTGACGAACGCGGGGATGCCGGTCGCGTTCCATTCGTTCACCCTGCCGACGACGTAGGCCGAGCCGCGGCCGTCGGGGACGACGTGGTTGACCAGCCAGCCGGTGCGGTAGTCCGACGGCACGGGAACCTCGATCTGCCGCCAGCCAGCGCCGTTCCAGTGCAGCAGGAACGGGGTCTCCTTCCCGTCGGCCGCCACCGACGACGCGGAGACCCACAGGTCGTCGTCACCGGTGCCGCCGACCCGGGACGGCCGGAGCGGGCGGGCGCCGGTCTGCGGGATCTCGACCTGCTCCCACGCCTTCCCGGTCCAGTGTTCGAGATGGTCCACGGACTTGTTCGTCTTGAAGTCGTAGTCGTAGGAGACCAGCCACACCGATTTCGGCGAGAAAGCGGCGATGTCGCTGGTGAAGCCCTCCATGCCCGCCGGCGGCTTCGGACGTTCGATGTCGGTCCACGTCTTGCCGTCCCATCGCTGGACCAGCGTCGACGAGCCGGTCGCCGCCACGCGGGCGGGCCGCGGCCGTCGTGGATCCGCGACCTGCCGCGTGCCGACCTCGACCGTGCGGTCACCGGCGGCCCAGACGTTGTCCGGTGCCGAGGCGGAGAGCTGGGTGAACCGGGCGCTGGTGCCGGTGACCGGGGCCGGGGTGGTGTCGGCCCACTTCGTGCCGTCCCATCGGACCGCGACCGGGAGTTCGGCGCTGCCGGTCCAGGTGCTCCCGACGGTCCAGGCGTCGTTCGCGCCGGTGGCCGTGACGCCGTAGTAGATCCGGTTCACCGTGCTGTCCAGCGGTTGTTCCAGCCGCCAGCCCTCGCTCGCCGACGCCGTACTGGTGAGCAGGCCGGACAGGCCGAGGACCAGACCGGACACGGTCAGCGTGGATCGTCTTGCTACGCCTTGCATCTGGGACCCTTCCAGTTGTCGCAGGGAGTGCATGTGAACTCCTTACGAACCACCCGTCCGGAAGGTTGCCCCGGTCAGTGGTCGATGGCGACCATTTCCCTCGAATGCCCGGGCCGTTCGATCTCGTCGACCAGCGCGACCGCGAGATCCGCGTACGAGAACGGCCCCGCGTCCTCCGCGCGCGGCAATACGCGGTGGTCCCCACTGCGGTACTCGCCCGTCCGCTCGGCGTGTTCGTCGATGATCGCGGGCGGCGGCGCGATGACCACCCAGTCCAGCGCGCCGCCGGACGCACGGAGGACCTCCAGCTCCGCCGTGTGCCCGAGGGAGAATTCGCGGTGTTCCGGCGGCCAGCCCGGCTGGTCGTGGAACGCGACGCCCGGCGCGATCTCCAACGCCGACCCGACGCCGACGACGACCAGCCTCGTGACACCGGCTTGGCCGAGGCCGTCGATCAGCGCGTGCGCGGCGGCCGGGTAGTACTCCTGCGCGGGGAGATCCGCGCGGTAGATGGAACTGATCGCGGCGTCGTGCCCGGCGGCCGCCTTCGCGACGTCGTCGGCCACCGTGACGTCGGCGGCGATCAAGGTGACGTCGTCGCCGGCGAGATCCACGTGACGGCGGGGATCCCGGACGGCGGCGGTCACCTGGTGCCCGCGGTTCACGGCCTCGGCGACGGCCCGGCGTCCTCCACGTCCGCCTGCCCCGAAGATGACGATCTTGCTCATCGCACTCCTTTTCCCGTGCCGGTACCTGATCACCGGCGGCGAACGCGATGGTAGGAGCGGACCCCTCGGTTACCGCAACGAAACCGGCCTCGCGCAGTTCTGCACCCGTTCACCCGAATGGTGCTGGTGTATCGTCCCGGAATGCGTCACCTGGTACCCCATTCAGCCCTGTACATGTTGGGCCGATCGGCCCGCAGCACCCTCGGCCGGGGCCTGCACCGGCTCGCCCGGCGATTCCATGATCCTTATACCGAGGAGCTGAACCGGGTCGCCGGGGAACTGCGCGCGGAGATCGTCCGGCAAGGGGATCGTTGTTTCGATCGCGTCATCGAGTTCGAAATCCGGAGCCGCCGCGACATCATCTACGCCGGTGATCAGGACGCGGCGCGGGACAGCAACCGGTTCGCCCGCGAGCACCTGACCGGGACCCGCCACTTCGCCCGTCCACAAGAGACGCTCGCGTACGCGCTTTCCCTTGCCCCGTCAGGGGGAATGGCCCTCGAATTCGGTGTCGCGAGCGGGAACACGCTGCGCGTGATCGCCAAGGCGCGCGGCGGTGCCGGGACCTACGGATTCGATTGGTTCCAGGGTCTGCCGGAGAACTGGCTCAACGGGATGCCCGCCGGTTCGTTCGCGCGCGAGGATCTGCCGGACGTTCCCGGCGCCGAACTCGTCGTCGGCCTTTTCGCCGACACGCTTCCCGGTTTTCTCGAGCGACACGAAGGCGCCGTCGATTTCCTTCATGTGGACGGTGATCTGTACAGCTCGGCGAAAACCGTGCTCGACCTGGCGGGCCCGCGGCTGCGGCCGGGCAGCATCGTGCACTTCGACGAGTTCTTCAATTACCCCGGCTGGCAGCGGCACGAACACCGGGCGTGGCTGGAATACGTCGAACGCACCGGCACCGAATTCGAATACGTGGCCTACACCTACGCCGACAACCAGGTCACCGTCCGGATCACCGGCTAGGCCGTGTCCTGTAAGTCTGTTCGATGGGCTTCGTGATCCAGGTGGTTCCTGACGGTGCGGGCGGATCGGCCTCGTACCGGGTCGTACTCGGCCGCATCCGCCCGTGCCGTCAGGAACCACCTGGGCGCGGAGACCGCGGACAAGACTTGCAGGACACGGCCTAGAGCATTTCGCGGACTTCGATCGTCCCGATCGCGGCCCAGGGATGACTTTTCGCCGCCTCGACGGCTTGTTCCCGGCTCTCGCAGTCGAGGACGGTGATGCCGCCGATCTGTTCCTTCGTCTCGGCGAACGGGCCGTCCGTGAGCAGCGCCTTGCCGTCGCGGACGCGGACGGTCGTCGCCGACTCCGGCGCGTGCAGGCCCATCCCGTCGACGCGCATGCCGCGCCGTGTCAGCTCTTCGCTCCAGGCGCGGCAGGGCTCGGTGATGTCCGTGTCGAGCGTTTCGTCATCGACGGTCCCGCAGAGCATGAGCAGGTATCGCACCGGTTCTCCTAGTCTGCGAGCCCGTCTTCGTAGGCTCGCAGCGTATCGATGAACAGGCGGCGCTGCGCCGGTGTCAGCGGGGCGAGTGCCTTCTGCCAGGCGCGGGCGCCCTGCGCGAGCCAGCCGTCGATCGCGGGCCGCATGCGCTCGGTGATGGCGACGATCCGCCGCCGCCGGTCGGCCTCGTCCTCGCGCCTGTCAAGGACGTCCTTCTTGCTCAGTTCGCCGACCATCAGGCTCACCGTGGTCGGGGCGACCTCGAGCCGTTCGGCCAGCTCGTTCACCGTCATCGGACCGTCGAAGAGCAGGTACGACAGCAGCGACAAGTGACGCGGAGCCAGCGACAGCGACTGGAGTTCGTCGGGGATCTTGATCCGCTTCGCGCGGCCGACCATCCGCGGCATGAGCAGCAGCAAGGCGCGCACGGCGTCGTCGACTTCCATGTCCTCGGTTGACACCGGACACCCTCCTGGATACCTTTGTAAGCAAAGAGGCTTTGCTTACAAAGCAAAATAGCTTTCAGGACGATGCTACCTGGGGAGTACCGTGGAATCGCTGTCGATGACCACCATGGACGCCGGGACGGGGCGCCCCCGCACGACCTCCCTCGCCTGCCGCAGTCACGGGAGCCGGTACCTGGCGTACGCGCCGGACGCCGATTCTCCTTGGTATCGGGACCTTCTCGTCAGTCCACAAGCGACACTCGGGATAGACGGGGTTCCGCATGCCGCGTATGCCGTGCCGCTCGAAGGCGAGGAGCGGGGTTTCGTGCTGCATCTGCTGGAGGTCGATGCCGCCCGCGGGCGAGCGATCGCCGATCAGCTGCTCGTCCATCACGACGAGCTCCGGAAGGCGCTGGCGGAAGCGCGGGCCGAACTCGACGGCGAGCCGGTGCGGGGGCGGCCGGGAGTGCGGCGCGAACTGCTCGGCCATTGTGTCACTTTCTGCAACGGCCTGCGGATGCACCATCTTCGCGAGGACGGCGCGTTCACGGCGATCGAAAAGGCGCATCCCGGACTCGCGCCGGCCCTGAATCGGTTGCGCGAAGAGCACGAAACCGTCTCCCGTGCGTTGCTCGATCTTGACGGGTTGCTGCAGGGCAAGGGGGAACTCGAAACCACCGCACTGCGTGAGGAGTTCGAGCGGGTCGCGAATGGACTCGAGGAACACTTCACCTACGAAGAGGCGAATCTGCTCCCGGCGCTCCGCGGAGCGGGAACGCCGTCCCCGTGATCGGCCCGTTCTGTCACAGCTTGGAAACGAGGCGATGTCGTCGATCGAAGCCGCGTGTTCCGGACCTGGGAACACGCGGCGGGGTTACTCCGAGCGGGTGAGAACTTCGGGCCACCCGGCGGGAGACACTGGTAACGAATGTCCGTTCCTGGGCGACTGATCGTTGTCCGCACCGATCGGCGCGACGCCCCCGACCGGAATTGTGAGAACCGATGAAGCTTCGAAGAGCCTCAATTCTGTCTTTGGTGGCCGCGGTGGCCACGATCATGCTCGTGGCGCCTGCCTCCGCCCTCGCGGCCCCGCCGACCAGCGCCGTGGAGGTTTCGCCGACCACTGTCCAACGTGGACAGACGTTCACCGTCTCGCAAACCGTTTACAACGCCGACGCGACCTCGACCATCGAGGGCGGCAAGGCGACGCTCTACGGCAAGGAATCCTCGCTCCCGGGAATCGTCGACCTGGTGTCCTGTCCCGGCGCGTTCGCCTGTGACATGCTCGGCGGCAGCATCCGCGGCGGGGTCGGCACCGTGACACCCGGCCAGAGCAAGACCGTGCTGTTCACTTTCCGGGTCAAGGACGACGCCCCGCTGGGCAGCGTCACCCTGCAGCACCAGTTCGTCGGTGACAACTACAGCTTCGAGATCCTCGACGGCCCCGTGCTGACCGTCACCGGCGCGCAGAGCGCCGCGGACCTCGGTGTCACGCTGACAGCGTCCCCGCGAGGGATCCTGACGTCGTCGATCGAGTACACGGTCAAGGTCACCAACGCGGGTCCGGGCGCGGCGTCCGGTATCCGGGTGGCGTCGACACTGGGCAACGGGCTGCGCTTCACCGGCTCGTCCACCTGCTCGAACCCGAGCGGCACGAAGGTCGTCAACTGCGACCTCTCGTCGCTCGCGACCGGAGCCAGCGGCACGGCCAAGTTCACGGTGGCCGCCGGACTGCTGACCATCGGACCGGTCAAGACGACCGCGAAGATCACGCAGAGTTCCGTCGCCGACCCGAACGCGGCCAACAACACCGCGTCGTCGACCTGCACCGCGGTCACCGGGCTCCTGCTCAGCTGCTAGTCGAGGGGTGGCGGGTTCGGGCGGGATGGGCGTTCACGCGTGATCGGGTAGCGATCGCGTGTGATTGGAGCCGGATCTCTGGTGATTGGGCGACGTTCACGGATTTCGGCTTCTGATCACGTGAGATCCGGCTCCGATCACGCGAGTCACGCCCTCGATCACGTTGGGTGCAGACACGACGCCGCCTTTGGGTTGCCCTCAAGAGAACCCGAACGCCACTTACGACCAACCCGACCGGACTCGGGCGGTGTGCGCGGCCGCTGTCCCTGGTGTCGGGAAAGGAAAAACCCGACAGGGCAACGCACCCAAGCAGGGTCTCGTGACACAATGAAAGGAGAGGGGGGGGGGGATGTGGGAGGGAAGGGTTAGGAAG
>NZ_JBVILA010000001.1:1117190-1138030 GCF_055580625.1 Amycolatopsis sp. NPDC031561
TCTCCTCCCCCCCCCCCCCCCCCCCCCCCCCCCCCCCCCCCCCCCCCTCCCCCCCCTCCCCCCCCCCCCCCCCCCCCCCACCACGGGGCAGTCGGGCGTGGGGGTCGTTCGGGGCGACGGTGTTGCGAAAGCCTCGTTCCCAACCTTCAGCGTTGTGAAGGTGGCTTTCGTAACACGCCACGTTCGCCTTGCCCTCCTCAGCGCAGGCGGGCGGCGCGAGCGTGGAGATAGCGCTGATGCGGCAGGTTCGTCGCACGCCGCGCTGCCTCCACATAGGACTCGATGGCGCCCGCGGTGTCCCCGGCCAGTTCGAGCAGATGCGCGCGGGCGGCGTGGAACCGATGGTCGCCGGAGACCCGGTCGCCGAGTTTTTCCAAGGCCGCCAACCCTTCTCGCGGGCCTTGGGCCATCCCGACGGCGACGGCGTGGTTCAGCGTCACCACGGGATTGTCGGAGAACCGCAGCAAAAGTTCGTAGAGGGCCTCGATCTGCGGCCAATCGGTCTCGTCCGCACTCGGTGCTTCGTCGTGCAGCGCGGCGATCGCGGCCTGGATCTGGAACTGCCCGGTCGGCCCGTGCGGCAGCGCCTCGGACAGCAGCGCGATCCCTTCGGTGACGTACTCGGTGTTCCAGCGGCTCCGGTCCTGTTCGGACATTGGGATCGGCGTACCGTCCGGTGCCGTCCTCGCCGGGCGGCGGGCATCCGTGAGCAGCATCAGCGCCAGCAGTCCGGTGATCTCGCTGTCCTCCGGCAGGAGCCGGTGGACGACCCTGGTCAGCCGGATGGCTTCGGTGGACAGCTCGCTCCGCGTCAGGTCAGGGCCGGACGTGCTGGCGTAACCCTCGTTGAAGATCAGGTACAGCACATGGAGGACGGCGTCCAGCCGCGCCGCCCGTGCGGCTTCCGGTGGCATGCCGAACGGGACGCCGCTGGTCTTGACGCTCGTCTTCGCGCGGCTGATCCGCCGGGTCATCGTCGCTTCGGGGACCAGGAACGCGCGGGCGATCTCCGCCGTGGTGAGGCCGCCGACGGCGCGGAGTGTCAGCGCGATCTGCGACGCCGGTGACAGGGACGGGTGGCAGCACAGGAAAAGCAGGATGAGCGTGTCGTCGGAATCAGCCGCCCGCCGGTCCGCCGCGGGCGCGAGGTGTTCCTCCGGCAACGTCCGCTGGACGACGGTGTCCTCGCGACGGCGCCGCGCCTGCTCGGCGCGGAGCAGATCGGTCAGCCGCCGCGAGGCGACCGTGATGAGCCACGCGCGCGGATCGTCGGGCCGTCCTTCGGCGGGCCATTGCGTCGCGGCCGCGAGAAGCGCCTCCTGTGTCGCGTCCTCCGCCAGGTCGAAGTGACCATAGCGGCGGACGACGGCGCCGAGGACCTGCGGCGAAAGCGTGCGCAGCAGGTCCTCGACACCGCTGTCCGGCACCTAGAGCTCCAGTTCTTCGAAGCTGTCGGCGCACGGCCGGATGTCGACGTACCACTCGTGGCCGAAGTCGGTGCCTTCCGGATGCGGGGTGGCCGCCAGTTTGGCCGCGATCTCGGTCGCGCGGTCGTAGCTCGCGCAGTCGACGGTCGTGTAGCCGACCAGGACCTCCTGCGTTTCGGCGTACGGCCCGTCGGTCACGACGGGCGCGCCGTCACGCAGGGAGACGCGGCGGGCGTGCGCCGGCTGGGAAAGGCCCTGCGCGTCGACGAACTCCCCGGACTCGACCAGGTCGTTGTTCCACTTGGCCATGAACTCGTGCAGGGCGGTGACCTCGTCCGCGCTCCACTTGCCGCCGATGCCGTCGAGCTCCTGCTGCGACCCGAACATCATGATCATGTACTTCACGGTTGTCTCCTCTCGGCAGGCACCGCTTCGGTGCCTTCTGCCGGAGACGTCGGAGCCGCCGGACAGGACCGGACATCGTTCGCCGGGAATTCTCCCTCAGCCGCGGTCGGCGGCGGTGTTCATCGCGTCGGCCGGTTCGAGGGTCCGCCCGCCGGTGATCTTGGCGTAGAGGTGCGCACCGCCGAGGACCGGCGGATATTTCGGCGGATTCCCGGGAGAGTGGCAGGTCGGGAGGCATTCGAACAGCGCGTCGTGATCACCGTCGAAGAAGAACGCCACGCTCCGGCGCCGCGAGGGCCCGGGCCCGGACGGCGGCACGACCCGGTGCAGCGTGGAGCGCCAGCGGTCGTTGGTCCACTGCGCGGTGAGGTCGCCGAGGTTCACCACCAGCGCGTCTTCGGCGGGGACGACGTCGTGCCAGGCACCGTCGGGACCGTGGATCTGCAGGCCGGGGACGGCATCGGCGTACAGGACGGTGACGATGCCGTAGTCGGTGTGCGCGCCGAGCCGCATCTGCCCGGGAAGCGGTTCGGGCGCCCCGGCGCGGCATTCGAAGTGATTCACCCGCAAGGTGCGCGTCGGATGCCGGGTATACGCCCCCAGGTAGCCGCCGGGGAGTCCGAGCGCCTGCTCGAAGATCTCCAGCAGGACCTTCGCGACGCGGTGCGCTTCCGCCTCGTAGGCGGTGAGCGCCGGCCGCAGGCGTTCCGGCAGACCGGGCCAGATGTTGGGCACGAAGAAGCCGTACGGATCGTCACCGTCGATGTCCTCCGCGCCGATCACGAACGACTCCGACAGGTCGGGCGGCGTCGTCTCGCCGAGGCTGTACGCCAGTCCTTCGGTGCCTTCGGCCGCGTACCCGCGATCCGAGGCGCGGTCGGCGGGCGCGGAGCGGAGCTTCTCCTCGACAGGGAGAGCGAAGAAGGCGGCTGTCGCTTCGCGCATCCCGTCGATCGTCGCCCGCGGGATGCCGTGCCCGACGAGCTGCAGGAATCCGACACGCGTCAAAGCCTCGTCGACGGTGTGCGCGAGCCGCGCGCGGTCGCCGTCGTCCCAGCCGCTCAGGTCGATCGTCGGTATGAGGGTCATGAGACGACGGTAGCCAGGACGGAGCCGGTGATCACGGGGCCGCGGTCATCCGATCGGGCGATCCGTCCTGCCCGATCGGCCGCGCTTCCCGCCGGGAACGGCGCAGGGCGGCCGAGCACAGCAGCCCGAGGACCAGCACGCCCATCGGGAGCAGGAAGGCGGTCTTGACCGCGGCCGCGGCCTCGTTCGCCCTGCCCGCCATCGAGGCGCTGGTCCGTCCCTGCAGCACCAAACCGACGGCCGCGCCGCCGAGGACCCCGCCGATCTGCCGCGCCGTGTTGAAGATGCCAGAAGCGCTGCCGACCAGCGACCGCTCGACCGAGTTGATGGTCACGTTGCTCATCGGGGAGAAGATGAACCCGACACCGAGACCGCACCACAGCAGCCCGGGGATCAAGGCCGCGGGCGAACTCGCCGGGATGATCACCAGCGAGAGGACGCACAGGCCGCCACACAGCGAGAACAGGCCGAACATCAGCGGGTACTTGGGGTGCGTCCGGTCCGACAACCGTCCCGCGAACGGCGCGACGGCGCCGGACATCAGGGCCAGCGGCGCGGTGAGCAGGCCGGCGTCGGTCGGGGACATTCCGAGCACCGACTGCAGGTAGATGGCCAGCACCAGGAGCGTGCTGGTCATCGCGAACCCGACCAGCACCGCTGTCGCGGCCCCCAGGGAGAAGTCGCGGTTGCGGAAGATCCGCAACGGCAGCAGCGGTTCGCGGCGGTTGACCCGTTGCCACAGGACGAAACCGCCCAGCAGCAGCACTCCCGCTCCGGCGTACCCCCATCCGTGGGTCCGTCCATTTTGGATTCCGAAGACGAGGCAGACGAGACCCGCGCCGAAGAGCAGGATGCCGGGAACGTCGAAGCGGTGCGAGTTCCCCGGTCTCCAGTCGGGCACGTGGACGGCGGTGAGCGCTAGGGCGATCAGCCCGATCGGAACGTTCGCGAAGAAGATCCATTCCCAGCCGAACCGGTCGACGAGCACCCCGCCGAGCACCGGACCGGTGATCATGGCGACGCCCGCGACACTGCCCCAGGCCCCCAGCGCCGGGCCGCGTTCGTCCGGCGGGAACAGATGCGTGATGAAGGCCGTCGTCTGCGGCGTCATCAGCGCGGCGCCGAGACCCTGCACCGCGCGGGCGGCGATCAGGGTTTCCATGTCACCGGAAAGCCCGCACCACAAGGACGCCCCGGTGAACACCACGAGCCCGGCGACGAAGACGCGTTTCGGGCCGAGCCGGTCACCCAGCCTGCTGGCGGGCAGGATCGGAACGGCGTAGGCGAGCAGGTACACGCTGGTCACCCAGATCACCGCGGTCAGTTCGGTACCGAGTTCGCGCACCATCGACGGCACCGCGGTGTTCACGATGGTCATGTCCAGCATGACCATGAAGAAACCCAGGCACAGCGCGAAAAGCGCGGACCAGGGCTTGACTCGCTTCGTCATCGGTCGTCCCGTCCTCGACGGCGAGGGGACGACGAGTGAGGCCCGGGGGCGGGTCGCTCGCCGTCCACCCCCGGTCAGCCTGCCTGCCGGACCATGTCACCGGCGCGTGGCACGACCGCCGGGCGGCCGATGCCCTGATAGGAAAGGCCCGTCCCGGCCACGATGAGCGGGTCGAGGAGGTTCCGGGTGTCGATGACGGCCCTGCCGTCGAGCCGGTCGGCGATCCGCGCCCAGTCGAGGGCGCGAAACTCCGGCCACTCGGTCAGCAGCACGATCGCCGCCGCGCCGTTCGCCGCGTGATAGGCGGTTCCCGTGATCCGCACACCGTCCGTCACTCCCGGCACCGGGGCGTGGACGCTGGGGTCGTAGCCGAACAGTTCCGCGCCTTCGGCGGCCAGCCGCCCGGCGACCGCCAGCGCCGGGGAGTCCCGCAAATCGTCCGTCCCGGCCTTGAACGTCAAGCCCAGCAGGCCGATCCGGGCGCCGGCCAGATCGCCTCCGACGGCCTTGCGCACCTTGTCGACCACCAGTTCCTGCTGCTTCAGGTTGGTTTCGATCGCCGCCCGCAGCAGGGCGAAATCGCTGCCGGCCGACTCCGCGGTGTGCAGGAGGGCGAAAGTGTCCTTCGGCAGGCAGGAACCACCCCAGCCCGGACCCGGCCGCAGGAAGGACTTGCCGATCCGTTCGTCGTACCCCATTCCCAGTGTCACGTCGTCGATATTCGCGTCGAGGTACTCGCACAACTCGGCGACGGTGTTCACAAAGGACAGACGGGTCGCCAGGTAGCAGTTGGACGCGTACTTGATCATCTCGGCGCTCGCGGAATCGGTCACCAGCACGGAAGTGTCGAGCTTCCCGTACAGGTCGGCGACGCGCTGGGCGGAGACCGGGTCACGATCGGCCGAACCGACCACGATCCGGTCGGGATTCAGGAAGTCGTGGACCGCGGACCCTTCGCGCAGGAACTCGGGATTGGACACGACGGCCACGTCCGCCCGATCGATCAGTTCCGCGACACGGGACGCGGTGCCGACGGGAACCGTCGACTTGTTCACCACGACGCATCCGGGCGCCAGCAGCTCCCGCACCTCGGCCACGACGAACTCCAGCGTCGTCAGATCCGCCGCACCGGTGGCGCTCATCGGTGTCGGCACGCACAGGATCACGATGCTCGCCTCGGACACCGCCGCGCTCGCGCCGAGGACGAATCCCAGCCTGCCGGACGCCAGCCCGTCCACCACCAGCTCGCAGATACCCGGCTCCCGGATGGTCGCCTCACCGCGGCTCAAGGCGTCGACCTTTTCCCGGTCGACATCCGCGCACACGACCTGATGTCCCAGTGACGAAAGGCAAGCGGCCGTGGTCAACCCGACATAACCCGCGCCGATCACGGCGACCTTGGTCCCGAACATTGCACTCATTCCCTTTGACCCTCCTGTTTTCGATGCCACCGGGCAGGACGGAGCCGTCCTGCCCGGTGGCATCGAGAGATGCGGACTTCGTGTTCGGATGCGTTACTTCGCGTGCGGGATCGCGCGGATGCCTTCGTAGGGGGTTTCTCTGCCGAGGTAGTCCACCGTTTCGAACAACCCGATCGCGTCCATCGGATAGCGAGCGCCCGCCTCGGCCGCGAAGATGCACGGAAGGATCTGCTTCCGCTCCGAGGCGGCGGCCTGGTTGCTCTTGCGGATGTGCTTGTGGGTGTGGATCAGGATGGGCATGTAGCCCCCGCCGAGGAACGAACCGGCCTGCAGGACCGCCCCACCGACGCAGTCGATCACGCAGCCCTTTCCGAGGATCGCGTCACGGCCCTGGTAGTAGTAGGAGGGCGTGGCGAGGGTGCCGTGCTCCACATGGAACACACCGGCCGCGAGACCGATGATCGAGCGGCCGCCGGTCCGCAGCACCGAGCGGTAGAAGTCGACCAGGATCGGCCGCACGGTCGTGTCCGGAAGCTGGAATTCCCCGCACATCAGCGTGATGCGCATCAACTCCGCGAGCGTGAGGTTGCTGCCGTTCTCGCCGGGGAACTCCTGGTCCCACGGCACCAGATAGTCCGAAGGGGACACCATGGTCGTCCCGACGTCCTCGAGGATCAGCCGTTCCGGCTCACCCGCCGGCGCCGTCTCCGCGACCCCGTTTCCGAGGACGCGCCCGGCGAGGAGGTACCGGCTCTCCAGCGTTTTCGCCCTGCTGGCCGCGATCAGGATGTTGAGCCTGCCGGTCACCGTGTCCGGGATGTCGAAAAGGTGATCGATGCCGTCGGTGGGGACGGCGATCTTCGCCTGCAGGCCGCGGACGGGCAGCGGCTCGTACGAGTCCACGACCTCCTCGAGGGCGCCGGTGAACTCGCCCGCTCCGACCTGGGCGAGCTTCTCCGCCGCCAGAGCCCGGTAGTCGAAGGGGATGGAGGTCGACGTCGACAGCACGATGTCGGCGAGCTGGGCGCGATACCGGTCGTCGTCCAGGGACGCCGCGGCCAGTTCCAAGGACAGGTAAGGGGAATCGTCACCGGGTCCGTGGACCCAGCTCGCGGTGAAGGGAGCTTCGAAACGGCACACCTGCGCGAACAACGCGCGGGCCGCGTCGTCGTTCTTGATCTGGCTCGTCACCTGAGCCACGGCCGCTTCCCTGTCCGATACTTCGGCCAGCATGTCCTTGGCCGGTCGCAACAGCGTCGAAAGGTCTTCGATGATCTGTGTCATGCTTCGCTCCCAATTCGTGCGAACTTCTCTTCGTTTTCCCGGTGATCGGTTTCCGTGGTGCGGGGGAAGGTCCCGGTGAACATGGCCGAACCCAGCGCCGCGAGGAACCGGTGCTCGGCAGGCCGTATCGCCGTGGTGCCCTCGTCGATGCGGTGCAAGAGTTCCAGCTGGGCCAGCAATGCCTCCTTGAAATGGTTGACGGCGATCACGGAGCGCCGCGCGGCGTTCCGGACGTGGACGAGGTGCAGGTTCTTGTAGTCGGGCTCCGAATCGAAGAACGGTTCGAAAACCAGGGTGACGTGTTCGCCGGAAGCGAGTTCCACGTCGGCGAAGCGATACCGGAACTCGGACCCGTACGGAATGACGGCGGGGGCGAGGTAACTCCTCGAAACACCCTCGGAGAACGCGAACCCCGCCAGATCGGCGAAGGCGATGGCGCCGGTCGACGACGTGTAGAGCTCGATTTCCGGCAGGCCCGCGGCCAAGGTCCGCACCCGCATTTCGGCGGTCACCGACATCGGCACCGTGCGCAGATAGGTCCGATACTGCTCGGCCGGAAGGATCGCGCGCAGAATGCTCAACATGTGGAAACCCTCGTAGCCGGCTTCGCCGTACTGGGTGTCGACGAACCTGCCGTTCGCGACGTCGAGCTCCCGGTTCTTGGTGAACTCCACGGTGATCTTCTTGATCGGATCGGCTTCGCCGACTTGCCGCACCGACTCCGCGAAGTGCCGCACGGCCTCGCTGTGGGAGTAGACGTCGTTGACGATGATCCGGGCACGGGGATTCCGCCGGATCATGCGCTGGAGACCGGCGAGGTCTTCCGGGTAGCAGGCCGGTTTCTCGAGCAGGATGCGGGCATCCGGCCGAATGCGCAGGATTTCCCCGACGACGGAAAGATGTGTGGCGGTCGGTGTGGCGACCACCCAGGCATCGACGCCCGAGGGATCGGGCACGCGGGCCACCCGGTCCCAATCGGCGCCGTTCCCGGTGTCGACGGTGCGGATCCGGTGGCCCGCTTCGCCGTAACACTCGGCATACAGCGACCCGATCTTGCCGAGCCCGACGATCACGATCTCCAGTTCATTCGGCGATGGTGACCGCATGGGCTTTGCCTCCCCTCGACCGAAGGGCGTGTCCCGCGGCGGACGTACCGGCCGCCCGGCCCAGCACGGCTCCCGCCATCAATCCGGTGCCGCCCGGATATCCCTGGTCGTAAAGGCCACCGGCGATCACGCCCGCCGCGTAGAGGCCGCTGATCGGTTCGCCGCCGCCGCCGCCACGGACTTCGGCGTCGGTGGTCACCGACAGCCCGCCGTAGGTGAAGGTCAGGCCGCAGACCACCGGAACGAACAGGAACGGAGGCGTGTCGAGGCGTTTCGGCGTTCGATCGGAATTCAGGCACCGGATTTCGGCGGTCAGGGTCGCGGCGTCGATACCGAGCCGCCGGGCGCCTTCCTCGATCGAGGAGACGCTCACCGCCGCCGGGTCGCCGAGGTAGCCGTCCGGGAGTGCACCCGCCGCGACGACCTGGTCGTCGAAGATCTGGAACGCGATCTTCCCCGGCTGCTCCTGGATCTTCTGCCCCAGCGTGACGTAGGTGAGGTTGCTGTAGCCGGACTCGTCGAAGAACCGGTGCCCTTCCCGGTTGACCACGACGCCCAGCGGGAAGGCGTACCTGGCCAGGCCGTGGGATTTGTGCATCTGCCCCGGCAGCATGTAGTCGGGCAACTGCACGCCCTGCGGCGTGGTGTGGCACTTTTCCCAGTTGCCCGCGGTGTCGGCGCCGAGTTCGACGGCCGCCGCCAGCGGAGCGCCTTCGTTGAACGGGACGCCTCGCAGCTTGACGTCCCGCCAGTCCTCTCCGAGGTGGAGTTCACGCAACCGCGTGTTCGCCTCGAAGCCGGCCGACGCCAGGATCAGCGCGTCGGCGAGTATCGGGAACGCGGGCCCCGATCCGTGGAGCAGATACCGGTCGCCGTCGGTCTTCTCGAAGCCGGTGACGGCGCTGTCGTACAAGACCGTTCCGCCGAGCTGGTCGAATCGGGCGAAGTTCCGGTCCTGCAGGCTCTGGCCGCCACCGTCGAGAACGATCGGCACATCGCCGGGAAGGGGAGTCGGTCTCGGCGCCCAACGCTGGCCGAAATCGCGCATCCAGGTGATCGTTTCCGTCGAACGGCGAATGATCGATTCGATCAGCGCGACGTCCACCTGACTTCCGGATACCCGCAACCAGTCGCCGAGATACTGCTCGTCCGTGTATTCCGATCGGCCGGCCAGTATCTCTTCGGCCCGGCCTTTGTCGGCCTCCCGGAGCAGGCTGGAGATGAATGATCTTCCTTGCCAAGAGAAACGCATGGTCCTGGTCAAGGAACTGTTCCCGCCGCGCAGTTCCTTCGGTGCGGCTTCGAGGACAGTGACGGAGGTGACGCCCGCCTGTAGTGCGGCTATACCCGCACAGAGACCGGCATTACCCGCTCCGACAATGACGACCTGCCTCTCGGTCACATCACTTTGCCCGCTGTGCATCAACAACGCTCCAGGTAATCCGGTGTTCGTTATTTTGATCGACTGATTTCGAGCCGGGCCGCCGGCAGGCATGCTGGGTGACGGTGTCCGCACTCACCGCTATCGGCTCACTGTCACCGATTCGGCGTAGTTATTCGGGACACCGTTGTCTGTGAACTGTCGATCCGCCGCCGGGATCGAGCGGACGAGCGCTCGTTCACCCTCCGAGCAGGCCTGATCGCTTCCCCCGTGCGGGCGGCGACGAGCGTCACCCGGTCTTCAAAGCGGGAATTCCCGTGGATGCCTTCCGAGGTAACCCTGGTGTTTCCGTCGAGTTTCCCGTCGGCACTGACGATGATCCCGCCGGTTCTTTTCGATTGCTCACTTTCGGAGCCCAGCCATTTCCGCGCCTCCCCCGGTGCGGTCGATGTGGGACCAACAGTGGTCAGCCTGACTTCCTGACCAGCGCGTGGGCAACCTTCGGCCAGTTCGGGCTTGTTCGAAACCGTTCGAGCGCGCCCGAACAGCAGATTCCGGCGCCGCTGATTGGCGGTATCGCGGCCGAGATGGCCTCAGTCAATCTAGAGCGATGATCGTTGAAGAGGGGGGCGACGACGGGGAGTCGCCGACAGAAGTTCCGCCACCGGACCCGGCCACTTCACCGGCTGAGTTCACAGCGGCACTGCGCGTATTGAGAACATGGTCCGGACTGACTTATCGACAGTTGTCCGGAAAGGCGACAGAACTCGGGGGAGCGCTTCCGGCGAGCACGATCGCGACCACTCTCGGCCGCACCACATTGCCTCGCGAGTCCTTCGTCGAAGCGTTCACGCGCGCGTGCGGACTCAGTGACGAGCAGGTGCGGCGGTGGCTCGACGCCAGGACGCGCATCGCGCTGGGAAGCCCGCCGCGTGTCGAGGAACGGATCGCCGTCGACGAGGTGGTGAGCGCCGTCGCGCTGCCGGAACCGCGGCGCTGGCAACGCTGGCGCGCGCCGTTGATCGTGGTCGCGATCGTGGGCATCGTCCTCGTCGGCGCGCTGGGATATCTGACCTGGCCCTTCACCACGTCCTCGAAGAACAAGGTCGCCGAGGCCACGGTGCCGGGGCTCGCCCTCCGCGAGATAGGCAGCTGGGCGCAGATCCGCCCCGCCCGCTCGCCCGAGTTCTGTCTCGCCGAGGGAAAGGACCGGACCCAGCTCTACTCGGGAACCGTCGTCGCCCAGCAACCCTGTGGGGAGGCCACCTCGCCCCGCGTGTTCATCGACCCCGTCGGGGACGTGAACGCCGTGCAGATCCAGTGGCACCATCCGGACACCGGGGTCGGCTGCCTCACGGTCGTCAACGAGGGAATGGGACACGACCTGATCGAACCCCGCGACGACTGTGGCGACGACAGTGCGGACCAGTTGTTCACCATCGGACCGGCAGGCCCGCCCGAAGCGGCGCAATACGTCATCAGTCCCGTCGGGACCAGCCAGTGCCTCGGCCTGCGTGACCAGGACACCGCCGCGGGGACCGAAGTCGTCCGGGAACGCTGCTCCGGCGCGCCCGACCAGTTGTTCCTCATCGACCTGATCCCGCCCCCTTGACCGGTCCAGACCACTCGCATCCTAACCAAGCGTGCCGATCCGTACCTCCGTGATCACTCCACGAGAAAGCTGGGAAAGCCGGGAACCAGGGACGGCCTCCCGACGACTTGTGGGGCTGAATCGTGCGGCCCGGCGAGCGGAGAGAGATGCACTGGTACGAGGACGACGACCTGTGGGTCGGCTTCGCGGACGTGATGTTCCCGCCCAGCCGGTCCGAAGAGGCCGAACACTTGACGGCCACGTCGCCGCTGCTCGCGGTCACCGAAGAGACGAAGGTGCTGGACCTGGCCTGCGGCCCGGCGATCCACGTCGTGCCGCTGGCCAGGAAAGGCGCCGACGTGACCGGCGTCGACCTCAGCCCGGCCATGCTCGAACGCGCGCGCGAGGCCTGCGAAAACGCGGGTGTCGCCGCGAAACTGATCCAGGCCGACATGCTCGAGTACGTCGAGCCCGGCGCGTACGACCTGATCGTCAACATGTACACGTCGTTCGGCTACTTCACCGAGCCCGGCGACAACCTCACCGTGCTGCGCAACGCCCACGCCAGCCTCGCGCCCGGTGGCAGGCTGCTGATCGACGTGCTCGGCAAGGAGGTGCTGGCCGGGTGGGTCGGCCGCCCCAAGGCGGTCGATATCGACGGCGGCACGGTGTTCATGCGCGACACCATCCTCGACGACTGGTCCCGGCTCAAGACCGAATGGACCCTGGTCCGCGGTGGTGAAGCGAAGCAGGCGTCGATCCTGTCCTTCCTGTACAGCGCGGCGGAACTGAAGGCGCTGTTCGAGACGGCGGGCTTCACCGACGTCGAGTGCTTCGGCGATTTCGACGGCTCGCCTTACGACAACCACGCGCGCCGCCTGATCGTGCGCGGTGAACGTGCCGGCTGAAACGCTCCGCCTGTTCGCGGAACCCGACGAAGGAACCGCCCGGCCGCTGCGGCTCACCGGGCCGGTGATCCTGCTGTCGGCGGCGCTCCTGATCTCGCTGATCGCGGGCATCGCGCTCGGCCCGACCACGGTCGCCCTCCCGGATGTCCTGCGCTACTTGGGGAAGGCGATCACCGGCGGGACCATCACCGGCGACGAGGTCACCGGGTACTCGATCGTCTGGCAGGTCCGCACCCCGCGCGTGCTGCTCGCGGCCGTGGTCGGCGCGGGACTCGCGGTGGTCGGGGTCGCGGTACAGGCCCTGGTCCGCAACGCCCTCGCCGATCCGTTCGTCCTCGGGATCTCCTCGGGCGCCTCGGTCGGCGCCGCCGCCGTCGTGGTGTTCGGCCTGTTCGCCGGGCTCGGCGTGCTGGCCTTGTCGACCGCCGCTTTCCTCGGGGCGCTGGGCGCGACGGGGCTGGTCTATCTGGCCGCCCGCAGCAAGTTCGGCCTGACGCCGTTGCGCCTGGTGCTCACCGGGGTCGCGCTCACCTACGCCTTCCAGGCCGTGATGAGCGTGCTCGTCTATCTCTCGCCGAACGGCCAGGCCGCGCAGACCGTGCTGTTCTGGCTGCTCGGCAGCCTCGGCGCGGCGACCTGGGCGTCCCTGCCGCTGGCCGCGCTCGGGGTGGCCGTCGCGATCGTGGTCCTGCTGCGCTACGGCACCGCGCTCGACGTCCTGTCCATGGGTGACGAAACCGCGATGAGCCTCGGCACCGACGCGGCCGCGTTGCGCCGCTGGCTCTTCCTGCTCACCGCTGTCGTCACCGGCCTGCTGGTGGCGGTGAGCGGCTCGATCGGGTTCGTCGGACTGGTCCTGCCGCATGTGGTGCGGATGGTCGCCGGTTCGGGACATCGCCGTGTGCTGGCGCTCGCGCCGCTGGTGGGCGCGGTCTTCCTGGTGTGGGTCGACCTGCTCGCCCGCACCCTCGTCGCGCCCGAGGAACTGCCGCTCGGCGTGATCACCGCGCTGATCGGCGTGCCGGTGTTCCTCGTGGTGATGCGGCGCCGCGGCTATGCGTTCGGGGGCCGCTGATGCTGTCCCTGAAGGAACTTTCCGTCGAGGTCGCCGGATCGACGCTGATCCGCGAGCTGCGGCTGGACGTCGGCGCGGGCGAGGTCGTCGGCCTCCTCGGTCCCAACGGAAGCGGTAAGTCGACAGCGTTGCGCTGCGTCTACCGGGCGCTGACGCCGTCCGGCGGCGCTGTCCTGCTCGACGGCACCGATCTCGCGGAGCAGAGCCTGCGCGACACCGCCCGCCGGATCGCCGCGCTCACCCAGGACAGCCGCGCGGATCTGGACTTCACCGTCGAGGAGGTCGTCGCGCTCGGCCGGTCGCCGCATCAGCGCGGCAACCTCCGGCTCTCGGCCCGCGAACGCGCGTTGTGCCGGGAAGCGTTGCGGCGCTTGGACATCACCCATCTCGCCCAGCGCAGTGTGCTGACACTCTCGGGCGGCGAACGGCAGCGGGTCCTGGTGGCGAGGGCGCTCGTGCAGGAACCCGAGGTGCTGGTCCTCGACGAGCCGACCAACCACCTCGACGTCCGTCACCAGGTGGAACTGCTGAAGTTCCTGCGCGACTGCGGGCTCACCGTGCTCGTCGCTTTGCACGATCTCAACCTCGCCGCCGCCGTCTGCCACCGGATCGCTTTGCTGCGCGGCGGATCGCTCGCCGCCTGCGGTGCCCCGGCCGAAGTGCTCACGCCCGAAACGGTCCGCGCGGTGTTCGGCGTGGAGGTCACCAGGGTGACCCATCCCGTGACCGGCGCTCTCCAGTTGCTCTACGACCTTCCCGCCGAAGAAACCGAGGGGATCTCACGATGAAGCCGTCCAGGGTGATCGCGCTCTTCACCGCGGCGCTGCTCCTGAGCGCCTGTGGTGCCCAGGTCGAGGCCGGACCGGCCGCACCGGCACAGGCCACGGTGACCAACTGCGGCGCGCAGGTCACCTTCCCGGCGCCGCAGCGTCCGGTGGCCTACGACGTCTCCGGCGCGGAGAAGATGTTCGCGCTCGGGCTCGCCGGCCGGATGCGCGGCTACGTCATGAACTCGCTCGGCGACCCGTCGATCGCCGGTTCGCCGTGGAAGGACGACTACGCCAAGGTCGAACGGCTCGGCACCTCCCGGGTCACCCGCGAGATCCTGGTCAACGCCAAGGCGGACTGGGTGATCGCGGGGTGGAACTCGGGCTTCAGCGAGGAGCGCGGGATCACCCCGAAGCTGCTCGACCAGGTCGGCATCCGCAGCTATCTGCACACCGAGACCTGCTGGGAGTACCCCACCGCGAAGGCCGAGGTGACACCGCTGGAGGCGCTCTACACCGACCTGCGCAACCTCGGCGACATCTTCGGCGTCCGCCAGCGGGCCGACGAACTGGTCACGGAACTCAAGGGACGCTTCGACAAGGTCCGCGCCGGAGCGCCGAAAACCCCGCCCGCCAAGGTGTTCGTCTACGACTCCGGCACCGACCAGCCCTTCACCTCCGGGAAACACGCAGCTCCCAACGACATCATCGACGCCGCGGGCGGGACCAACGTCTTCCGCGACCTCCAGGACGGCTGGGGCAGTGTCGGCTGGGAATCGGTGGTGAAGACCGAACCCGAGGTGATCGTCGTGGTGGACTACGCAGACCAGCCCGCGCAGGACAAGATCGCGTTCATCAAATCCGCGCCACAGCTGAAGAACACGCCCGCCGTGCGCGACAACCGGTTCCACGTCGTCTCCTACGGGGACCTCGTCAGCGGACCGCGTAACGCCGCGGGCGCCGAATCCTTGGCCGCATACCTGCGCTCGATCGGCCGGTGAGCGCGATGCCCGTCGAGACCGCCCCTCTGGTCCACGAGCACGTCACCGACGCGATCAAGACGCCGGCGCTGATCCGGCTCACGCCGAACGTCGTGCTGATCCGCTTCGAAACCCTGAAAGTCTACGCGGCACTCGGCGCCGTCCGGTCGCTGCTCGCCGACGGAACCGTCCGAAAAGGACAGACGCTGATCGACAGCTCCAGCGGGATCTACGCGCTCGCGCTGGCGATGGCCTGTCACCGCTACGGGCTGCGCTGCCATATCGTCGCGTCCACCACCGTCGATCTCACCATGCGTTCGCAACTGGAGATCCTGGGCGCGACGGTGGACCAGATGCCGCCGTCCGAGGACCTCCGCCTCGACCAGCGGCGCCGGGTCGCGCGCGTGCACGAGCTGCTGGAGTGCCATCCGGACATGCACTGGATGCGCCAGTATCACGATCCCGTCCACTACCTCGGCTACGGCGAGGTCGCCGATCTCGTCGCCCGCGCGCTGCCGTCCGGGCCGCTGACCGTCGTCGGCAGCGTGGGCACCGGCGCGTCGACCGGCGGGATCGCCCGGTCGCTGCGCGAACGCGATCCGGACGTCCGCCTGACCGGGGTCCAGCCGTTCGGGAGCGTCACCTTCGGCAGCGAGCGGTTCACCGATCCGGACGCGATCATCGCGGGCATCGGCTCCGCCATTCCGTTCGGCAACGTCGATCACGAGCTGTACGACCGGATCCACTGGCTGGACTTCGTGCACGCCATGGCCGCGACCGTCGGCCTGATGCGTGACCACGCCGTCTTCGCCGGGCTTTCCACCGGCGCCGCGTACCTCGTCGCGGGCTGGGAGGCGGCGCGGAATCCGGATCGGACGCATGTCGTCATCGGCGCCGACACCGGACACCGTTACACGACAAGGGTCTTCGCCCGGCACCGGGAAGCCGTCGACCCGGCGGGGCTCGCGCCACGGGAGATCGCCTCACTCGACGACCTCGCCCTGCCGTGGGCGGCGATGGAGTGGCGGCGCCGCAAGTTCGGGATACCCGCACAGCCGTCGTACCGGAAGGAACGGGTGTCATGACCGTCGTCCTGTTGGAAGCACTCACCTTCGGCCTCGGCAGGCTGGCCGACGCGGCGGCGGAAGCCGGGCGGAAACTGGTGCTGTTCACCGGAAACCGCGACATCTACCGTTACGAACTCGGTACCCTCGGGCCGGACAGGGTCGAGGTCGTCGACATCGACACCACCGACATCGCGGCCTGCGAAACGGCGTTGCGCGCCATCCCGGACCTCGCCGGGATCATCAACTCGACCGACACCTGGGCATTGCCGGGCGCTGAACTCACCGCCCGGCTCGGCCTGCCCGGTCCGGACGCGGCGGCCGTCCGCGTGCTGCGGGACAAGGGCGCGGTGCGTGACCTGCTGTACGACCACGGGCTCACCCGCGGCCGCCCGGTACCCGTCATGGTCGCCGAGGAACTCGGATTCCCTTTGGTGGTCAAAGATTCCTCGGGGACGTCGTCACGCGGGGTGTGGCTCGTCCGTGACGCGGCCGAACTCGAGCGGGCCAGGCGGGAGGCGAAGGACACGCCGCTCAAGGGGCACCTGATCGCCGAACCGTATTTCGCCGGTCCGCTCTACAGCGCGGAAACCGTCACCTGGCAAGGAAGGACCCGGCTGCTCGGGATCCTCTCCCGGCAGATGTCGCCCGAGCCCGTGCGGCGCGAGGAAGCCGCCGCGTTCCCGGTGGCCTTCCCGGAGGCCGAGTACGCCGGGTTGACCGACTGGATCGGCCAGGTGCTCAAAGCCGCCGGACACGAACAGGGCTTCGCGCACACCGAGTTCGTCCTCACCGCCGATGGGCCGGAGGTCGTCGAGATCAACATCCGGATCGGCGGGGCGATGCTCGGCGAGGCCTTGTGCCGGTCGCTGGACACCAACGTCTATTCCGCGATGATCTCGATGGCGCTGGGCGAGGAACCCGCCCTGCTCACGCAGAAGATCGGCGGGGGACCGGGCATCGCGTTCGTCCTGGCGTACCCGACCGCGGAAGGCGTGCTGACAGGCTGGTCCGGACTCGACCGGTTACCCGGCCTTCCCGGCGCGCCGGAGTGGTACCCGACGGCGAGCCCCGGTGACGAGATCCGGCACCTCGCGGATCAGCGATCCTGTACCGGGATCGTGCTGGCCGAAGGGCCGACGGCGGAACTCGCGCTGCATCGCGCCCTCGCGGCGGCGGGTGGGGTCACGCCGGAGATCACTTCTTGAGAATCCTCTCAGATGGATAGCTCTACTTTCTGTTTTGGGAAGTAGAGCTATCCATCTGGAGGGCTATGGGCGAAGCAGTGGGCAGGCGCGCCGTGCTCGGGGGCGCGGCGGCGGCCGGTGTCGCGATGCTGGCCGGGAACACCGCCACGGCACAGGAGAGCCGCCGGCGGTTCTCGGGCAAGGTCGTGATCGTCACGGGGGCGACGTCGGGCATCGGCAGGGCGGCGGCCATCGCCGCGGCCGGTGCCAAGGTCGGTTTCTGTGGCAGGCGGGAAGAACTCGGCCGCGAGGTCGAACGGGAGATCCGGCGCGCGGGCGGGGAGGCGACCTATCTCCGGGTGGACGTCCGGGTCCCCGAACAGGTCCAGGCGTTCGTGGACGGTGTCGTCCGCCGGTACGGCAGGCTCGACATCGCGTTCAACAACGCCGGAATACACCTCGGCAAACCGTTGCACGAGATCTCCGTCGACGAGTGGGAGGACGTGCAGCGCACCAACGCGCGCGGCGTGTTCCTCTCGATCAAGTACGAGGTTCCGCACCTGCTGAAAGCGGGCGGCGGGGTGATCGTCTGTACCGCGTCGGCGCAGGCCGAGCAGACCCGTCCGGGGCACGCCGCCTACACCTCGAGCAAACGCGCCGTGCAGGGTCTGGTGCGCGCGGCCGCGCTGGACTACGGCGCGAAGGGGATCGGGGTGCTTTCGATCGACCCGGGCACGACCGACACCCGGCTGGTACGCCCGCCGGGCATCCCGGATGGTCATGCCGCCCGGAGCCACTCCGCCCAGCTGAGGTTCGCCCGGCTGAGGTTCCCAATGTCGCATTCGAGACGCTCAGCGACTCAAATGCGACATTGGGAACCTCGCGGTCGCGGAGCAGTCGCGCGACAATCGAGCGGAGGCGGAGCAGCTCACGAGCCGCCGGGCACGCACTTCTTGGCGGCGGCCACGGCGGCCAGCAGATCCGGTGTCGCCATCTTGACCGACGCGAACGGATCGGTGGTCTCCAAGAGTGGCTTCTGGGCCGACTCCAGGGCCTTGAGCGCGGCGTCCAGCGCGGTCTGGCTCTGGGAGGAGTCCAGCTTCCGTTTCCCTTCCGCCGCCGCGTCCCGCGCCGTCGTGTAACTGTCCACAAGGGACTTCCTCGCGGTGTCCCCGCCGGGTATCGGTGACGCGGGCAGCGCGTTCAGTTCCTCGACGACCTTGCCCGCCAGCTGGGCGCGGACCCCGAGGTTGTCACTGAGCCAGGGCCGCGTCACCTCGACGCCGGAACCCTGCCTGCTCGCGTGCTCGTTGCTGCCCTTCACGAAGCCGTAGATCGCGCCGCACATCCCGTCCAGCCAGGCCACCGTCCGGACGTCCGGTTCGGGCGCGGTGGACGTCGGCGTGACGGTGACCGTCGGCGGAGCGAACGGTGCCTCTCCCGAACAGGCTGTCACCGCGAACAGGGCCCCTACCAGTGGAACAAGCAGGGTTTTCGGCTTCATGGGACTCCGTTCGCGGGTGACGCTCCGGTCAGTGGGGAGACGCGCAGCTCTTGGCCTCGGCCGCCGCGGCCATCAGCTCGGGCGTCTCGATCTTGAGCGCGGGCATGAGGTCTGGCGTGTCCGTGACCGGTTTCTGGACGGCGTCCATCGCCTTGATCGCCGCGTCCATGGCGGCTTCGTTCCCGGACTTCTCCAAACGCTGCTTTCCGGCGGCCGCCGCGTCCCTCGCCGCGGTGTACTGGTCCACAAGGGACTTCCTCACCGCGTCACCGCCGGGGATCGGCGATGCGGGCAGCGCGTTCAGGTCGTCGACCGCCTTGCCCGCGAATCCCGCACGGATCCCGAGTTCTTCCTTCAGCGCGTTACGGGTCACTTCGACCCCGGACTGTTGCTTGCGCGAGTATTCGTCGTGGGCCTTCATGAAGCCGTACACCGCGCCGCACACCCCGTCGAGCCACGCGACGGTCTTGGCGTCCGGCCCGGCGGGCGGCGCGGGCACCGTGGACGACGGGGTGGCGGTGACCGTCACGGGCGCCGGTGGCGGCTCCCCGGAACACGCCGCCGTCGCGAACAGGGCTCCCACCAGGGAAACGAGCAGAAGTTTCGTTTTCATCGGATCTCCCCTCCGGGGTGAACACGTTCCGGAGGGGCCGGGGGTTGCCTGACGGCTTCAGCCGCAGTCGCCCATGATCCGCGCCAGTTCCCCGGGCAGCATCGGCGGTTCCGGCAGCGGGGTCGCGGCGGGCGCCCGCATCCCGTCGAACAGCAGGGCGAGATGGCGTCGCCAGACCTCCGGCCGGACGGCCGCGGTCGCCTCCACGGTGCGCGCGATCCCCCAGGTCACGAAGGCCATGTCCTCGAGGGTGAGATCGGCGCGCAGGGCTCCGCTCTCCTTGGCGCGCTCGACGACGCGGGTCATGAGGTCGTATCCGCGTTCGAGATCCTCGGCCAGTGGCGGCCGCGTCGAGGCCAGTTCGTTGTAGCCGCGATCGGCGGCCTGCAGTTCGCAGATCCGTTCGAAGAAGGACGTCAGCCCGGCCCAGGCGTCTTCGAGGGACAGCGCGTGCTCGGCCAGTTTCGCGACGGTTTCGGTCCGGTCGGCGAACACGGCGTTCACCAGATCCGCGCGCTGGGGGAAGTGGTTGTACAACGTGCCGATGCTGACGCCGGCGGTCTTGGCGATCTCTTCGAGCGCGACGTCGAGGCCGCGCGCCGCGTAGAGCCCCCTGGCGGCCTCGATCAGCAGGTCGCGGTTGCGCTGGGCGTCCTTCCTCATGACGGCATCGTAGTCAAGTTGAAGGTGGCCTCGAGTTGTGTGTACCTTCGGAGAAGTTGAGGGCATCCTCAACTTAAGCTTCTGGGAGGACATATGACCAAGACGCTCGCGATCTTCGGCGCCGGACCGGTGCTGGGACTGTCGCTCGCGCGGCGCTTCGGCCGCGAGGGCTTCCGGATCGCCCTCGTCGCGCGCACCACCGAGAACCTCGACGCGCTCGTCGCCGAACTGGACGGCGACGGCATCGAAGCGAGCGGACACGTCGCCGACGTCTACGAACCGGCCCAGATCGCGGCCGCCGTCACCGCCATCGGCCGGATCGACGCGGTCGCGTTCAACCCCGGCGGCGGGGGCATGGGCGAGGGCATCGCGCCGGTGCTCGACGTCGACCCGGAGAACCTGCGGCTGATCCTGGACCGGTTCCTGGTGTCGGCGGTGGCGCTGGTGCGGGCGGTCCTGCCCGCCATGACCGAGCGCGGCGACGGCGCGATCCTGTTCACCGCGGGCCAATCCGGCCTGCACCCGGCGCCGTTCCTCGGCAACGCGGGCATGGCGCAGGCGGCGCTGCGGAACTACTTCCACAACCTGAACGCGGTGCTCGCCGAGAAGGGCGTCTACGCCGGAGCCGTCAATATCGGGGCGCTGATCGAGGGCAGCGTCCCGCATCGGGTGCTCACCTCGAGCCCGCTGGACTTCGAACCCGAGGTGATCCACCCGGATGTCTTCGCCGACGCTTTCTGGAAGCTGTACGCGACGCGTGAGGCTCCCGAAGCGCTGGTCGGGTCGTTCGGTAGGTGACGTCGTGAGTGGTAAGCGCGGTTAGAACCGTCTGTCTGAGTTCAGGACATCGTGAACAGTCGATGTTTCAGGACATCGTGAACACTGACCGGCCTGTCGGCGTGGTGACCAGGGTGTTCGTTGTGAT